>NZ_QWUA01000069.1 GCF_003576525.1 Rummeliibacillus sp. POC4
TATTTCATAGGCGATGGAGAAAAAACATACATAATACTATAGGTTTAAAATATATTCTGCCTATTAAAAATTAAAAGGTGGTTTTGATTTTTTGTGATTAAGCCAAAAATTTTGATATTGGGTGCTGGGTACGGAGGTTTAATGACGGCTATAAATTTGCAGAAAAGACTTCGATCTAGGGATGCAGAAATTACGCTTGTCAATAAAAATTCCTATCATTATGAAACTACATGGTTACATGAAGCATCTGCCGGGAATTTAAAACCGGAACAAGTACGTTATGAAATAAAAGACGTTTTACATAAAAAAATAATATTCAAACAAGCAACTGTAGAAAAAATTGATATCCATTATAAAAGTGTTCAAACCAATCAAGGTGAATTATATTATGATTATTTAGTAGTAGCACTTGGCTTTGAAGGAGAAACGTTTGGAATCGATGGATTGGACAAATATACTTTTGGTATAACAAATGTTAATGATGCTCGTAAAATTCGGGATCATATTCATACACAATTTGCGGAATGGGCATCTCAAGAATTATTTGAAAAAGATGATGCTTTATTGACGATTGTTGTTGGTGGCGCCGGTTTTACCGGGATCGAATTTATAGGTGAACTAGCAAATAAAGTACCAGAATTATGTAGAGAATACGATGTTCCAAGAGAAAAAGTCAGTATTATATGTGTGGAAGCAGCTCCTTCGATATTGCCAATGTTTTCAGAAACACTTGTAAATTACGCGGTAGATGTACTAACAGATAAAGGCATTGAATTTTCAGTGGGTACACCTGTTGTACAAGCGACAAAAGAGGGAGTCAAGATTAAGAAAGGCCCCAACCAATTTGATTTCATCAAGGCGGGTACTGTTGTATGGGCAGCTGGCGTAAGAGGACCAAGGGTTGTAGAAGAATCTGACTTACCTTCAAGGCGTGCTCGAGTCGCGGTTGAAGAAGATTTAAGTGTACCAGGTTATCAACACATATTTATGGTTGGGGATTGTGCATTTTTGGTCAATAGAGAGACAGAACGCCCATATCCGCCAACTGCTCAAATTGCAGTGCAACAAGCCAATACAGTCGCAAGAAATCTAGTGGCTTTAGTTAAAGGCAAAGAAACAAAACCATTTATACCAGATTTAAAAGGAACTGTATGTTCACTAGGTGGTAGCGATGCAATTAGCAATGCATTTGGCAAAGAAATTACGGGTAAAACTGCTTATATTATGAAAAAAGTAATTGATAATCGTGCATTATATTTAATAGGCGGTTTAGGTTTAGTTTTAAAAAAGGGGAAATTGAATCCCTTTAAATAATTGTATGGTTTATATTTTCGTCGGATAGGATGACGTTGGAAAGGTTAAATGAGCAAGTTAAGAAAGCAGGTCAATCCTTAAAATTGACGTAGATTCTTTAACTTTCTTACTTTGTTGAAGGATGAACTGGTAAGAGGTGATGTATATGAACAGTAAAGATCGCTCACGAGTCTGGCTTGGTGTAGCTGGATTAGTTGAAAATGAAAATGGTGAATGGCTTGTTGTGATGAAGCGCTATGGCGGATTAGATGGAATGTGGTCATTACCAGCAGGGTTTGTAAAACCAGGCGAAACAATCGATCAAGCCTGCCATCGTGAATTACAAGAGGAAACGGGCATCAAGGCATCGATGCAAGGGTTAGTAGGATTACGAACAGGTGTTATTCATAATGATATAAGTGATACGATGGCTGTGTTTTATCTAACTGCTAATACACAAGAGCAACAGATTAAAGTGCAATTAGATGAATTATACGAAGCTTGTTGGATGACACCACAAGCTTTAAAGAATGATAAACGTACGTCACTTATGTTAATGCAGATAGTAGATTTTCCACTAAGAGCTTTACCTGCTACGATGGAAGGAATAGATAGAGAAAATGTATTTGGATATACTGACTACAAACTATTCTTCTAATTTACAGATTTTTGACAAAGTCATAGAAAAACATACCTAGTCATTGAAAGCCTTGTCTCAATCAGTTACACTAATGTGAGAGAATATGGAGGTTTCAAACATATGACAGGTGGATTTTCTATTATCCAATTAATCCTATCCATGCTAATTTTCTTAGTTATGTTCTTTGGAATTGGATTCTTATTAAATATGTTACTTCGATCAACTTGGTTTATGGCTATTCTATATCCAATCGTCGTAATTTTCATTGTGGATGATGTTAGTTTCTTAGATTATTTCTTTAAAGCTGGTACAGCATTTTCAGCTTTAGGACATAAACTAATTTCATTGCAACCTGCAGATATACTTATTCTTGCTAGCGGTCTAGTGGGAGCGATTATTTCTGGTATTGTAATGAAAATTTTACGTAGAATGGGTTATCAAATGTTTTAACATAAAGCAGTGGGCATTTATTTGGCTCACTGCTTTTTTCTTATGAGTAGGGAATAGGGTTTCAAACTGTATATATGATGATGGAAATTAGTATACCAGTTAAGCAACCAAAAAAAACTTCGATTGGACGATGACCAAGTAAAGTTTTTAAATCTTCAATCTTTTGAACGGGGTTTTTATCAGGGGATTCCTTAGATTTTATGATAAACGTTTGAAAGTCTTTACGCATTTGATTGATCACAACGGCTTGCTGACCTGCTTGGTAACGAATACCTGTTGCATCAAACATGACAATAACAGAAAAAATAACACATATAGCAAACAGTGGAGACGAAAGTCCATACTCAAAGCCAATGCTTGTTGTTAGCGCAGATACGGCTGCTGAATGAGAGCTTGGCATACCACCTGTTGAGGTAAAGAGTCCCCAATCCATTTCTTTAGTAGCGATAAAATGAATTGGGATTTTCACAAACTGTGCAATTAAAATACCGAATAGTGCAGCTAGCAAAGGGGTGTTGTGTAGAAGTTCCATAATATCAGCACCTTTCAGCTTTTACTTTTAAAACGATTAAGCAATTGTATTTACTATCAGAACTGTTACTTGCATTTAATATAGCATAGAGGAAATGATGGTTCATCTTTTAAATAATTTGTAATCATTTTTGAAGGTAGCAAAGTTTTAGTGAACTGAGTTACCCTGGAGAGAAAAACGAATTATATTTCAAAGAATAGATGATAATGATTAGGATTGAGAGGAAACTGTTCAAATCTATTTTAAGAAATTGTTGAATTTTCTAATAACAAATATTTCGAATGCCGAATTAGTTTGGTATAATATAAATAATAATACGGGAAAGAGGTAAAAAAATGCTTATCGATAAAAGTGTCAAAAGTTTTGAATCTGCTGATGCAGAAGTATTAATTGTTGGTGTATCTAAAAATCAAAACAACATATCTAATTGGGATAAATTTGTTGAATTCTTTGGTCAACCAATTGAACAATGGATTAAAGATGGTGACATTCAAACAAGTGAAAAGGCGATTACCAAGATTCCGGTATTTACATCAAACACCAAAGTAAAACGTTTTATTTTCGTTGGTTTAGGAAATCGCAAAACATTAACACCTGAAGTATTACGTGAAGCATTTGGACATGTAGGGAAAGCACTAAGTAAATTGAAAGTAAGCTCTATGAATATCTGGGTGGATTCCTTCGAGACAGATGAAATCCCAGCTTCTGATGCAGTGATTATGGCAGCAGAAGGTATTCTAATGGGTTCTTATAAAGTAGAAAATTACAAAACAACATCCAATGCTGTAGATGTTGCTTTAGAAAATGTATCTTTCATCACTGACAAGGATATCGATGAAATTGTAGCAGGTTTTGAAGTTGGAGAAATTTATGCATCTGCAGTAAACGAAGCTCGTACATTGATCAATAAACCTGGAAATATGCTTACTTCTGCTAAATTAGCTGACTATGCTGTTGAACTTGCAGAGCAATACGGCTTTGAAGTTGAAATTTTGGATAAAGCACAGCTTGAAGAACTTGGAATGGGTGCTATTCTTGCTGTCAATAAGGGTTCTAAAGAAGAGCCACGTATGATTACGCTCAAATATAAAGCTACAGAAAAATGGGAAGATGTTATAGGATTTGTTGGGAAAGGAGTTACCTTTGATACTGGAGGTTATTCCATCAAATCTAAAGCTGGTTTAGTAGGTATGAAAGGTGATATGGGTGGAGCAGCTGCAGTTTTAGGTGCAATGCGTATCATTGGTGAATTACGACCAAACAAAAATGTAATTGGTGTAATAGGATCAACGGATAATATGATTTCTGGTGATGCATTTAAACCTGATGATGTGATCACAACATTTAGTGGAAAAACAGTTGAAATCTTAAATACTGATGCAGAAGGACGCTTAGTCCTTGCGGATGCTGTTGCTTATGCTAAACAACAAGGGGCAAATTATTTAATTGACTTGGCTACATTAACAGGTGGAGTTATTACAGCTCTTGGTTACGATAAAACTGGTGCTCTTACAAATAACAAAGCATTCTTTGATGCATTCTTAGAGGCATCTATTGAAACGGGCGAGTTTGTATGGCAATTACCATTAACAGAAAACGACAAAAAACGTATACGCAAAAGTGATGTAGCTGATTTGAATAATTCCCCAGGTAGAGATGGGCATATGATTTTTGGTGGTGGATTTATCGGAGAATTTGCGGGAGATACTCCATGGATTCACTTGGATATTGCAGGTACTTCTGACGCTTTAAGTGAATACGACTTGGGACCAAAAGGTGGAACAGGGGTTATGGTACGTACACTTGCTACCTTTGTTGAACGTCTAGCACAAGAAGATTTGAAATAATAGGCAACGTCCTAGCTTTCTCGCCTATTCATACATAGGATAGAGCGAGAGGAGGATGACAATGTATCCATTTTATCCATATGGTGGAGGCTTCGGAGGTTTTGGTGGACCATTTTTTGGCGGCTTTTTAGGAGGATTAGTCGGATCAGCATTTCGTCCATACCCCCCTTATTATTATAATAGAGGGCCATTCTATCCACCATATTATAGAAGACCGTTCCGACCTTATAGACCTTATTGGTAATAAAAAAGCTTTTACCTACTCTCGCTTAGTGGGTAAGAGCTTTTTATCTTAGAGGAGATTATGCCATGAGATGAGCTATTTTACTAGAAATATTCCTTAGTTGCTCTTGATAGTTAGCCTAATTTTTAGCTATTATGGTATAGGAATGAAATACATAAAAAAGAGGAAATAAAGCAATGAAAAATCCATATCTTTACGGATATTTGCCACTAATCACAATTATTCTGTTTAGTTTAACATTTGGCTTATTTACAGTGACAGAGTCTATTGTGTTATTCAAATCAATTGGCGTATATTCAGGAATGCGAGAATTTTTATCTGAAATTCAAATGCGTATCTTTTTATTAATAGTCTTCGCATTATGTTATTTTATGTTGTTCTCAGCATTGAAATTAATCGGAGAAACTATTCATGAGCTAGCTATGCTCTTTTTTTCAAAAGATTTAGATGGAAAAACTGTACATGAAGCGCGTGGTGGGAATGTTATCTTTTTCTTTGGAGCATTAGCTTCAGCAATCGGTATTCAGTCGTTTTGGATCTTGCTAATTATTTTTATCGCTACAACGTTTATTTATTTTGTATATGTTATTTATAAATTAAGTAACTATATGACATTTGGGGCTACAGTCGGTGTTATGCTATTTGAAATTGTCATATGGTTTGTCTTTTTAACATTAATCATTTATGTCGTATTTAAATTATATAATGGCATAGTATCAAGCTTACCGTTCTCATAAAGAGTAAAAAAGCTATTCGAAAAAGTGTTCGAATAGCTTTTTATATTAATCATTCATGATACTTGAAAAAATACGATGATGAATTTTTTCTTTTTCAAGTCCTTGCATATTTTGTGGTCGATCAAATCCAATCCACACAGCAGATGTATAACGATTTGTTAGACCTGCTAACCAATAGTCCCGATAGTCATTGGTGGTTCCTGTCTTAGCGCCAACATATGGGGCATTAACATTAATACCAACACCTGTACCGTGTTTAACAACATCAGACATTAAAAATCTAATATGTGAAACTGTACTAGGGTTCCAAACTTGTCGAGAATGTTTACCCCATTTATAAAGAACGTTACCGTTACTATCTTTTACACTACGAATTGTATGTGTAGGAAGATAATCCCCGTCGATAAAACTAGTATAAGCATCTGCTAATTCTGCCGATGTAACACCATGTGTTAATCCTCCAATTGCAGCGGCGTAGGTACGATCTTGTTTTGTTAAAGAATCGAATTGGAATGGCTTTAAATAAGAAAAGGCCTTATTAATGCCAATTGTATCAAATAGACGCATAGCCACTGTATTATAACTGTTGCGGAAACCTTGCTGAATTGTTACATTTCCAAGAATTTGACCACCATAGTTTTGAGGGCAATAGGTTCCTTTACAGAAAGGTGCACCACTAACATATGTATAGGGTGTAGCTTTTGTCTCTTCAAAATAAGGTGCATAGTCGATCAGTGGTTTAAAAGCTGAACCAGGCTGACGAGTTCCTTGGAATGATCGGTTATAATCATATTTTCTATAGCCTTTACCAGCGTAGACGCTAATAATTTCACGCTTATCATTATCAATGACAACAGCAGAAGCTTGTAAATTCCCTCTACTTGCTAAAATACGATCAATATTTGATGTATCAGTTGCTTGTTTAGTAGGTGATAAGGCCGTTTCGATTGTGAGACCTTCACTTAGTAATTTGTTAACGCGTTTTGTAAGTTTTGTATTGATAGCTTTTCTTTGTTGTGAAGTTTTTGCAGATTGTAACTGTCTATTATAGCCTTCTTTCGATGCAATAAGTGAACGGAATTCATTCATTACATATGTGCTATAAGCAGGGTACAGTTGCTTTTTCTTCTTCAATTTGATAACAATTTTTTCTTTTTTAATAGTATCAGCTTCATTTTTTGATAAAACACTTTTTTCTACTAGTTTATCAATCAAACGCTCTTGTCTTTTTTTCGTATATTTGAAATGTCTCAATGGATCATATAGTGATGGATTATTAGGAATGGCGGCTAAAAAGGCCATTTGTGCTTTAGATAATTGAGCAACTGGTTTGTTGAAATAATAAGTAGCAGCGCCATTTATACCATAAGTGCCATTACTAAAATACATTTCATTTAAATACATGTTCAAAATTTCATCTTTAGTAGTCTTACGCTCAAGTTCATAAGCATAAAAAATTTCAAGCATTTTACGTTCATATGTTTTTTCTGAAGATAGATATCGCATACGAACAAGTTGTTGCGTAATTGTACTACCACCTTGAGATGATTCTCCGCTTGCATTATTGGCCATAAATGCTCGAGCTATAGCAGTCAGGTCAAAACCAATATGTTGATAAAAATCTTCATCTTCACTATAGATAAATAATTTCTGAGCAAATTCAGGTATATCGGCAAGTTTTAATGGTTTTCTCCATTCTGTATATTCTTCAGAAAAGACTTTTCGATTGCGATCCTTAAGAATTGTTGGAACTAACACATTAGGAGCATCTAATTGAATGTTTGCTGTAAATTGTTTTTCAAAAGCTTTGGCGGTTTGTAATTCAGTTGAAATTTTTCCAAAAAGAAAAAATAGCAGAGGAAGACTACAAATTATAATAAGGCTACCTACTACTTTTCTCAAAAGTATCCTCCTCATTCATTTCTATGTATATTTCATCATCAACTAACAGAATAGCACATTTTTATTTGGATGGTGAGAAAAAAAGGAATTTTTAACAGCGAATGAGGTGATTTCAATTTAACGAGCATAACTGTCTTAAGTCTCGAAAATGAAAAAAGCTTTCGTTTATGTTAGACTAGGACGAGATGTAGTTATGAAAAGAATGGATATCTTGTTTAAATAACCTTCTGAAACCATATATCTTTACTTTTCGATACAATTAAGTTAATTTCATAATGCAATTTTACATCAATACCAGGCCTGTGGAAGCTGGCTGCAGCGAAACTTGAAATAATTCGTATTTAAAATAAAAATCTATTTATGAAATTAGCTAAATTAAATAATATAAAATTTAAAGGAGATGTAATTATGTATCCACAATTATCATCTGAAGTAGCCGAAAATGAAGTATTAGTAGAAATGAAAACAACACTTGGTGCCATCAAAATCAAGTTATTCCCTGAACAAGCACCAAAAACAGTTGAAAACTTCTTAACACATGCAAAAAATGGCTATTATGAAGGAATCATTTTCCACCGTGTTATAAAAGATTTCATGATTCAAGGCGGCGACCCTACTGGTACTGGTATGGGCGGTGAAAGTATTTATGGTCATTCTTTTGAAGATGAATTTGCACCGGAATTGATGAATCTTCGCGGAGCACTATCTATGGCAAACGCTGGTCCAAATACAAATGGTAGTCAATTCTTTATCGTTCAAATGTCTGAAGTTCCTGCGAATATGATTGGACAAATGCAAGATGCAGGTTTCCCAGAAGAAGTGATTAATGCATATAAAGAACATGGTGGTACTCCATGGTTAGACGGAAAACACACTGTATTCGGTCAAGTAGTAGAAGGCATGGATACTGTTGATAAAATCGCTAATGTTGAAAAAGGTTTCCAAGATAAACCATTGGAAGATGTTGTTATTGAGTCTATTAAAGTTATTGAAAAATAAGGAGACGTATGAATTATGAATCTTTGGATTTTAAATGAATTCTTATACTTTCCGGACAATAAAGCAGAATATATTCCTGCAGTACTAGAAATGGCAATTATTCTTATTTTATGTATCCTTGTTTTTAATTTTTTTAGAAAGAAAGCAAAAAGAGATTTAGAAAAAACAAGAGAAATTGAAGAAAAAATCTTAAAAGAAAAAAACTCTTCTCATAAGTGAGACCGTTTCATCATTTGATTCTGTTTAAAATATTTTCTTCCATTAACATTTAACAAAATCAAAACAAAAAGGGGCTGGGACGAAAGAGTTTTAGCCAATGAAAAATCCGAACAATAATGTGAAACTCTATTTAAAGTTTCACATTTGTTCGGATTTTCTTTTTATTCATATCTATTAAAGGCTAATCAGGATTTTGTACAAAGGGACGAACTTTTAATATATATTTCTTCAGTATATTCAATTTTGTGTTCCGTTCCGGACGGCGCTTTCCGCGGGCTTGGCTTCAATCTCCTCGTCACTACGTTCCTGCGGGGCTTTCAGCTCAAGCTATTCCCGCAGGAGTCGCCATCCTACACTCCACACACCATTCTATATGATGGTCATCAACAAAGAATCGTATTTTCTCAAAGAAAGACGCTTGATGAAATTGATTCTATAAATTCAATTGTTCGGATTTGGAAAGCACTAATTTTGTTCTGTCCCAGCCTCTTTGTTTTTTTCTGCTTTTAGCAGTTGTCCCGATACGACAAATGTTTTTAAATCACTGTCTACTAATAATGTTATGCTTTGAACGCTTTTATAAAACGACTTATTCCATCTTCTACAGTCGAACGGGCACATCCTACGTTCATACGTAAAAAACCTTTACCTTGCTCACCGTATTTGGTTCCGGGTTCAAGTGCTAATTTTCCGATTGTGAGCAATCGATTCATTGCTTCTTCTTCAGTTAAACCTGTATCTCGATAGTCAATCCACAACAAATATGTGGCTTGAGGCTTCTGAATTTTAATGCCTGGAATTGCTGTAGTTAATCTTTCTATAACTAAGTCCATATTAGATGAGATATATTCTAATAGGCGATCTAGCCATATGTCACCTTCCTCTGAATAGACAGCTTCAACGGCAGTAGCTGCAAAAATAGATAATCCCATTCTTGCATGTTTAGCTGCATTTTTTTTCAATTGTAGCCTTTTTTGTTGATCTGGAACAATTATCATAGCAGCCTGAATTCCTGCAATATTAAATGTTTTAGTAGGAGCGCAACAAGTAATGATGTGATTTTGCAATTCTCCTGCAACTTTTGCAAGGGGGGTATGTTTTTGACCATCAAGCATTAAATCTGCATGGATTTCATCAGATAAAATAAGGACATCATTTTTGACACAGATTTGGATTATTTTCTTTAGAGTATGTTCTGACCACTCAATGCCACCAGGATTGTGAGGATGGCATAAGATGAATAGTTTTACATCTGCCTCTTGTGTGATTTTCTCAAATTTTTCAAAATCAAAAGAATAATCCCCCTCTTTTTCTAGCAAAGGACATTCTTTTACAATACGATTTAACCTTTTAGGCACCGTGAAGAAAGGAGGGTAAATAGGTGGTGTTACTAGAATAGCATCACTTTCCATAGTAAAGGTTTCAATGATGGAAGCAATTGCTGGTACGACTCCTTCATGATATAAAACCCATTTTGGTTCTACATGCAGATTATGACGCTTTTCCATCCAATTAGTGAATGCATTTGTACAAGATTTACTTTCAAAGGAGTAGCCAAATACAGGATGATCTAATCGTTTTTTAAGCGCATTAATAAGTACTGGTGGAGCGGCAAAGTCCATATCCGCAACCCACATGGGGAGTACATTAGTTGCATCTTCTAGGTGGAAAACAGTCGAAATTTTATCCCATTTAATAGAATTTGTCTTTAATCTATTTTCTACATGATCAAAATTATTCAATCGAATCCCTCTTTTCTTTTTTATCTTTTTCAATTATGTTATCATAACGAATATAATAGGAAAGCAAATAAGGTGAATTCGATGGAAAATATTGAGATGAATAGAAATGCCATACGCACTTTAGAAAATTGGAATCCTTTTAATTTAACTGATTTTAGTTATGATACAGAAGCGGCAGACGTAGTAGCAGCGTTACAGTATATAGATGATCCTTCAGAATTGGGTAAATTCATACAAAATATATATGAACAATCTTTTGATCAATGGATACCTATTGAAAAATGCATAGATATATCTTATAAATTATTAGCTATCAAGTTCGAAGCTAAATGCATATTGTAATATAAATAATTTTTATAGAATATTTTGCGTATTTAGAATTGTCTTTATTTCTGTATCAAACTATCAAATTAAATAAAAGAAGCGATAGGCATCTTCAGTTCGTACCAAGGTGCTTATCGCCGAGATATTATATTAGGGTAATATGAAATTTAATAGAAACATCAATACATAGTTAGACTATATCGTGATGATTACCTGCCTTTTTTGGAATTCCATCTATTAAATTTGAAACTGGCACTTCAAGGGCATTTGAAAGCTTTAATAATGTTTGTTCTGAAGGTATATCTTCGCCTGTTTCGTAGCGGGCCAGTTTTTCTACCCCTACACGAGCTTTTAATGATAACTCATCTAAAGTAAGATTACGCTCTTTTCGTAGCATCTTTAGTTGAGTCTGAAGATTCTCTTTCATCATAATAAAGCACCCCTTTAATTTAATGATTAATGTATTTTCATACATAAGAAGCACGGTACACCGCTTTAAAATAAGTAGTATTGTGAAGTACATTATATCATGTTTTAGAACAGAAAAATTAAGTACTAGTGACAAAAATTAGAATATTTTTATTATTTTACTTATAAACGATTTGTTGTTGAGGTGAATGCTTGATTAAATTTTTAAAATTTTCTAATTATTTATAGAGCTATTTCTGTTATTCATTATATTTTATATTCCGGAATTTTTGCCCGTAGTATGGGACTATGCTATAATTACCGTGAAAACACGTATATAGTAGCAATGGAAAGTAGGAAGGGCAAATGGTAAAAAAATTCGAAGTAGGAGATGTCCTTACTGGAAAAGTAACTGGTATCCAGCCATATGGCGCGTTTGTTGCATTAGATGAGAACATTCAAGGTCTAGTGCATATTTCTGAAATTACGTATGGTTTTGTAAAGAACATCACTGATTTTATGAAGATTGGCGATGAAGTTCAAGTGAAGGTGCTTGAAGTAGATGAAGACGCTAAAAAAATAAGTTTATCAATTCGTGCTTTACAAGAACGCCCGCCAATGAAAAGAAAAGATTTACCACCTCGAAAATCCCTGCAAGATCGTGTAGATGAAAAAGATTCTGTTGGATTTAATTCTTTGAAAATCAAGTTGCGCGATTGGATTGAAGAATCAGGTATTAAGTAAAAACAAAAGCTATTTCGTAAATCTGAGCGAAATAGCTTTTGTTTTTATTTTCTTATTTTTCTAATCCGATATTGTAAGTTTTGTCGGCTCATGCCAAGTGCTTCTGCAGCCTTTGTGACGTTATGATTGTACTTATCAAGAACTTTATTTAAATAATATTCTTCTGCTTCTCTTAAATAGTCATCGAGTGGCAACAGTTCCTTATGACTCTGAAAAACAAAATCTTCAGGGCTTTTTGTAGAAGATTTATATGATTGCATTTTCCATTTAAAATGTATTGGTAATAGTTCATATGTTATTTGTTCTTCATTTGTCACCATAGACATAATATCATCCAGTAAAATTTCTAATTCCTTTAAATTTCCTGGCCATTCATAATTCATAAATAATTGCTTAACTTCCTTTGATAATCCCTCTAATCTTATCCCAAAACGATGTGCATATCGTGTTAAATAATCATCTACAAATGGCTGTATATCTTCTTTCCGATTGCGAAGTGGTGGAACATTTATTGAAACAGAAGCGAAGAAATAGTATAGCTCTTTCAATAATTCTCCAGAGGCTATTAAGTCAATTGGATCTCCGCCGATACTTGCGATAAAAAGATGTGAACTTTGTCGATGTTCTTCCAGTAATGCTAGACAATCTTTTTGCAGTTCAAGTGACAAATACTCTATTCTTTCACAAAAGATTGTACTGTTGTCATTTACATTCAATTGTCCTTTTAATCGTTCAATGATAGCTTTATCTGAGCGATGGCAAAAGAATGTCTTAAAGTTTTCAGTATTGGAAGTTGTAAAGTAATGCATAGCCTCTGCGATTAAATCTTTTCCAGTACCGGATTCACCTATTAGTAGTACAGGTAGTCTAGTAGTTGCAGCCTTTTTTGCTGTTTCGATTACTTCTTGCATTGCTTCGGAAACTGCAGTGATTACATTAAATGTAATAGGTTCTCCATAGCGTCTAAGAGGTTGGTATAAAAGTTTTTCTAATGTAGTAATATCACGCGCTATTTCTACCGCACCAATTAGTTGATCGTCTTTTATTATGGGATAAGTGTCATTAATCGTTGTAATCTCTTGTCCATTATGATTCCAATAGGTTTGTTTAATATTGAAAATTGGTTTCATTGTTTGCAATACTTTCAGTAAAGTACTGTCTTCCTTTTCAAATTGAAAAATTTCCAAAATTGAACGATCTCGAATATCTGTTAGATGAAGTCCTTCGATTTCCTTCATTTTTTTATTGTAAATAATGGTTTTACCCATTGTATCGATAGCATGTATTCCAACAGATGCATGTTCAGTAGCAAATTTGTAAAAGGTCAATAATTCCTCTTTGTTTTTATCCATTTTATCACCTGAAAAAATTTAGATTATTTTGATAAATATCACTTGAAAAACGCAATAATATTTTGCATTATTATAAGTGTAAACTACAAAGTAATGCAAATATTTTTTGCACCTTTATTCACAAAGGAGGATATGAAATGATTCCGTACACAACAGAACCATTAACTGATTTTTCCGTTGAGGAAAATCGACAAGCGTACCAAGAGGCATTAAAAAAAGTACAAAGTGAGCTTGGTAAAGACTATCCTTTAATCATCGGTGGGGAACGCATAACAACAGAGGATAAAATTGTATCTTATAATCCTGCAAAGAAAAATCAGGTTGTAGGAAACGTGTCGAAAGCAAACCAGGAGCTTGCTGAAAAAGCCATGAAGGTGGCTGATGAGGCATTTAAAACATGGAGTAAAGTAGAACCAGAAGTACGTGCAGATATTCTTTTCAAAGCAGCTGCTATTACGAAACGTCGACGTCATGAAATGTCAGCGTGGATGACAATTGAAGCTGGAAAACCATGGACTGAAGCAGACGCAGATACAGCAGAAGCTATTGATTTTATGGAATACTATGGTCGTCAAATGCTGGAACTTAAAGATGGGAAACCAGTTCAAAGTCGTCCTGGTGAATATAATAAGTATAGATATATACCATTAGGGGTAGGCGTAGTTATTTCACCTTGGAATTTTCCTTTTGCAATTATGGCTGGTACGACTGTAGCAGCTTTGGTAACGGGAAATACGGTTTTATTGAAACCGGCATCTACAACACCAATTATTGCGTATAAATTTATGAAAATTCTCGAAGAAGCAGGATTACCAACGGGGGTTGTAAACTACATACCAGGTTCCGGTTCGGAAGTGGGGGATTATTTAGTAGACCATCCTCGTACACGTTTTATCAGTTTTACAGGATCGCGCGATGTAGGTCTTCGTATTAACGAACGTGCAGCTGTTCAAAACAAAGGGCAACTATGGATAAAACGAGTAATTGCTGAAATGGGTGGAAAAGATACGATTGTTGTAGATAAAGAGGCAGATCTTGAATTAGCTGCTCAATCTATTGTTAAATCTGCTTTTGGCTTTAGTGGTCAAAAATGTTCAGCATGTTCCCGTGCAGTAATTGTAGAGGATGTTTATGATCAGGTTGTTGAGCGTGTAGTCGAATTGACAAATGCATTAAAAGTTGGAGACCCAACAGATTATAATCACTTCATGGCAACAGTCATTGATGAGGCTGCATATAAAAAGGTAACGAGCTACTTTGAAGTTGCCAATGAGGAAGGGCGTATTGTAGCAGGGGGGACTGCTGATGATTCAGTGGGCTACTTCGTCAATCCAACTGTAGTGATAGATGTTGCACCTAATGCAAGGTTGATGCAAGAGGAGATTTTTGGACCAATTGTAGCCATTTCTAAAGTAAAAGATTTCGATGAAGCAATTGAAGTTGCAAATAATACAGAGTACGGTTTAACAGGTGCTGTAATTTCCACAAATCGTAATCATATTGAGAAAGCACGTGAGGAATTCTTTGTTGGAAATCTTTATATTAATAGAGGTTGCACAGGGGCCATTGTAGGGTATCAACCATTTGGTGGTTACAATATGTCGGGGACTTGCTCAAAAGCAGGTGGACCAGATTTCTTAACTTTACACATGCAGGCTAAATCAGTATCGGAAACACTTTAATAGACTAGCATTTTAATTAGCGGGCAACTAGATTCTTATTTTGCCTGCTTTAATATAGAAGATTATGAATGTAATAGTTTGTCACTGCATAAGGGGGGATATGAAATGACAATCACTAGTTCAGAAAAAATTATTGATCAGACAAATAAGTATGGTGCCAAAAACTATTTACCACTTCCGATTGTTATATCTGAAGCAGAAGGGGTTTGGGTAAAAGATCCACAAGGTCATAAATATATGGATATGTTAGCGGCTTATTCAGCCGTTAACCAAGGCCATCGTCATCCGAAAATTATTCAAGCATTAAAGGAGCAAGCAGATCGAGTAACATTAACTTCTAGAGCTTTTCATAACGATCAACTTGGTCCGTGGTACGAATTAGTAAGTGAATTTACTGGTAAAGATATGGTGCTCCCTATGAATACCGGAGCAGAAGCTGTTGAAACAGCATTTAAAGCAGCACGTCGTTGGGCATATGATATTAAAGGAGTAGAAGAGGATAAGGCAGAAATAATCGCATGTAATGGGAACTTCCATGGCAGAACTATGTTAGCGGTATCATTAACGTCTGATCCAGAATATCGTCGTGGTTTTGGCCCGCTACTACCGGGGATTAAACTTGTCGACTTTGGCGATTTAGAAGCATTAAGAGCAGCAATTACACCAAATACAGCAGCCTTTCTTGTTGAACCAATTCAAGGGGAAGCGGGTATCATTATTCCACCTGCTGGATACCTAAAAGCGGCCTATGAGCTTTGTAAAGAACATAATGTATTATTTATTGCTGATGAAATTCAAGTGGGTCTTGGTAGAACTGGTAAAATGTTTGCATGTGAATGGGAAGATGTAAATCCTGATATGTACATTTTAGGTAAAGCGTTAGGTGGAGGTGTATTCCCAATTTCTTGTGTTGTATCAAGTGCAGAAATTTTGGGTGTATTTAATCCGGGATCACATGGTTCAACATTTGGTGGAAACCCTATGGCCTGTGCGGTTTCTATTGCTGCATTAAATGTTTTGCGTGATGAAAAACTTGCAGAGCGCTCACTAGAACTAGGACAATATTTTGTTGAAGAGTTAAAGAAAATTGATAATGATGTGATTAAGGAAGTTAGAGGGCGAGGCTTATTTATAGGGATGGAACTTAATACAGAAGCACGTCCATATTGCGAAAAATTAATGGATTATGGCTTGTTATGTAAAGAAACTCACGATACAGTTATTCGCTTTGCTCCACCATTAGTCATTGAAAAAAAAGAGTTGGAATGGGCCTTAGATAAAATACGTGAAGTATTTAAAAAATAATTATAAATAGTCAACATAGCTTTAGAACTATGTTACAATGAAGCCAAACTAATTGCTATTTACGACAATAATTAAGAATAAAAGAGGCGAAAAAATCAAATGGCAGAAAATCTAAACCTGTTTACATCTACACAGTTTGTTATAAAAGAAGCTCTTCAAAAACTTGGTTATGATGAAGCTATGTATGAACTTTTAAAAGAGCCACTTCGAATGTTAGAAGTTCGAATCCCAGTGAAAATGGACGATGGTTCTGTGAAAGTATTTACAGGTTATCGTGCACAACATAATGATGCTGTGGGTCCTACTAAAGGTGGCGTTCGCTTTCACCCTCAAGTTACTGTGGATGAAGTAAAAGCTTTATCTATGTGGATGACTTTAAAAGCAGGTATCGTTGATCTACCTTATGGTGGTGGTAAAGGCGGTGTCATTTGTGATCCACGTCAAATGTCCATGGGAGAAGTAGAACGATTAAGTAGGGGTTATGTTCGTGCTACAAGTCAAATTGTTGGTCCGACAAAAGACATTCCTGCTCCTGATGTATTTACGAACTCTCAAATTATGGCTTGGATGATGGATGAATATAGTAGAATTGATGAATTCAATTCACCTGGTTTTATCACAGGAAAACCAATTGTGTTGGGAGGTTCGCAAGGCCGTGATCGTGCGACAGCACAAGGGGTTACAATTATTATTGAAGAAGCAGCAAAACATCGTAATATTGATATCAAAGGTGCACGCGTTGTAATTCAAGGGTTTGGAAATGCAGGTAGCTTTTTAGCTAAATTTATGAATGATTTGGGTGCAAAAGTCATTGGTATTTCTGATGCATATGGTGCTCTATATGATCCAGATGGACTGGATATTGACTACCTACTAGACCGTCGTGATAGTTTTGGTACTGTGTCTACTTTGTTTGAAAATACAATTTCTAACCAAGAGTTACTTGAATTAGACTGTGATATTCTTGTACCAGCTGCAATCGAAAATCAAATTACAGCGGAAAATGCGCATAATATTCAAGCTAAAATTGTAGTAGAAGCTGCAAACGGTCCAACTACAACTGAAGCAACTAAAATTCTAAATGATCGTGGTATTTTGTTGGTTCCAGATGTATTAGCAAGTGCTGGTGGGGTGACAGTATCTTACTTTGAATGGGTACAAAATAACCAAGGATACTATTGGTCTGAAGATGAAGTTAACGTAAAATTGAAGAAGAAAATGGTTGAAGCATTTGAAAATGTTTATAATATAGCATCTACTCGTCGTATCGATATGCGCCTAGCTGCATATATGGTAGGAGTTCGCAAAACTGCAGAAGCCTCAAGATTTAGAGGTTGGGTCTAATAGTAAAATTGTAAAGGGCCGGAGAACAGAAAGTGTTCTTCGGCCTTTTTTGAATGGTTATTAATACGTTAAGTAAAGAGGATATAATAGGAGAATTCTAAAACCTATTAATCCGATTAACCGTGAATAGGGATAGAGAAACTACATTGCTATGCTTTATACACTTTTTAATGGACGAACATTATCTTTTACAACGCGGTGTGTTTTGTTTGGCATAAATAATGCACCTAAACTTAATAGACCACCAATAGCTATTATTGTATAAATTGCACGTGCTGCAAAGCTAGCCTGTCCGTCTCTAAAAAGAGTTGCAACAACATCAAATTGGAATATTCCAATAAGCCCCCAATTAAGTGCGCCAATAATAGTGAGGAAGAGAGCAATCCTTTGTAAACCGTTCATTAAATCACCTCCATAACTATTTTGTGGTATTTATCTAAAAATCATTCAATTACAGAAAATAAAAATGCGAAGAGTTATTAAAATACTCTTCGCATAAGAATTGTTTGAAAAGGGATTAAGTTTAATTTAGCTCTTCGGGTCTGTCACTTATATGTTTCCATTCTTGAATGCCATTATCTTCGTCAAATGAGATATGAACAGTTGAAACATTTTTTTGTGAAAGTATTATTTCTACTAGGTGATCCCGGATATCGTCTACGTAAGCAAAACTTAAAGTAGATTCAACTTCTGCGATTAATTCGACATGAAGAAATTCGCCTTCTTTAAGGACGACCAATTTTTTTATATCATGGATATTCGGATCATCTAATACTAAATGAGCGATGTGGTTAAGCATTTCTTCGTCTGTTTCGCCAATTACACCACGTGCGTTTTCTAAAAATACTACGCCTACTACATAGAACATCATTATACCGATTATAATTGATGCAATACCTTCAGCTTGTAAAAAGCCTGTAAAATGAGAAATGATTACGGCTAAGAATGCAAGAACACCGCCAGATGTAGCCACTAAATCTTCCATAAATACTAATTTGGTAGCAGGTTTTGCACTACTTAAATGAGTAAATGCTTTTGGAATAGCTGATATGGCATTAACTTTTATCCCGGCATCATGGGCAATTTCTTTTGATGCTTTCATTAAAACGGATCCTTCCATGATAATGCCAATTCCTAATACTAATAAACTAATCCACATTTTAGATGATTCAGCTGGATGTTGAATTTGATGCCAACCTTCTAAAACTGTTTCGTAAGATAATATCCCAACTATTAATACAGCTCCTAAGCAAACTAAATTCACTACACGGCCAAAACCTTTTGGAAACTGACGTGTTGGAGCTTTTTTTGATAATGCAGAACCGATGTATACGAAGAATTGGTTTGCTGAATCTCCAAGTGAATGCATCATTTCTGCGAACATTGCGACATTTCCCGTAAAGAAATAAGCAACCGCTTTTATAAGTCCTAAAAATAGATTAACAAATGCTGCGAGTAGGGAAGGTTTATTCCCATGCTTTAAAAGTTTCCAAATATCTTTCATCGTCTAACCCCTTAAGATAAAATTTCTATTTCTATTTCTTCTGTATAAGGAAGTTTTTTTATTTCATTGTATAAAGAGATGGTATCAAGATTTGTTGACAATGTTGAAAATTTTAAATTGATTTGGTGTTGTATTTCATTGTTTGATAATCGGACATCCTTTATACGAATATTATCCACTTCCATATTATTGTTATTTAGATATTTTAATATACTTTGAATATCGTTTGCGTCTTTTAAATAGAGAAGGAGAGCGACATCCTTTGTACGTATTCGCTTTGGTCCAATTATAAAGAAAAGAGGAGCAATAATTTCTACGCCAATGAGAACTAGTACAACAGCAGTAATTGCTTGCAGGTAAAAACCGGCTCCAACAGCAATTCCTATAGCAGCTGATCCCCATATCATTGCAGCAGTTGTTAAACCGCTTATACTATCGTTTCCTTTTCTAAGAATAACACCTGCACCTAGGAAACCAATTCCGCTAACAATTTGAGCTGCTAATCGAAGCGGGTCCATTGAAATAGTAATGCCTGTTACGGGTTTTGTGTTTAAAACAGATTCTATAGATATTATTGTTAAAAGGCAACTAAAAGTGGCGATAACAAGACTAGTTTTTAAACCAACAGGCTTTCTTTTTAATTCTCTTTCAATGCCAATCCCTAAACTTAAGGTAGCTGCAATAATCAGTTTTAAAATCGTTTCATATGTAAGTGAATTTTCGACCAGTGAATTCAATTAATTATTTCCTCCTTTCAATATTCATCTTGCTTTAAAATATTTATAGCTTAAAATGATAGGCAGGATATACTCTTAATTGTATAACTCGAATGGCGAAAAACGCTATATGTTTTTGGGGGTGATTTAGATAGACAAGCCAAAAGTTCACCCGTTAATCGCAATTTTAATAGGTGTGTTTTCTGTATCAACATCTGCAATATTAGTAAAACTGGCTGATGCAGACTCCGGTGTAATCGCCTTTTACAGAATGTTATTTTCAGTGCTCATAATGGCTCCAGCTTTTTTAACCCATTATAAAAATGAAGTTTTAAATATTCAGAAGCGAGATTGGCTTTTTTCAATTATTGCGGGGGTGTTTTTAGCCTTTCATTTTATATTATGGTTTGAATCTTTACGCTATACATCTATAGCTAGTTCGACAGTCCTTGTCACTTTACAACCGTTATTCGCTATAGGAGGTACATATTTTTTCTTTAAAGAACCAATAGTGTTCAAGACGATTATCTCAGGATTAATCGCAATAGCAGGTAGTGTGTTGATTAGTTGGGGAGATTTTAAAGTTGGCGGCTTGGCGTTTTATGGAGATATGTTGGCGTTAATAGCTTGTGCGTTAGTAACTGGCTATATGTTATTTGGCCAAGATGTTAGAAAAAGGGTTTCACTCACTACTTATACAATCATTGTATATAGTACGAGTACCTTTACTTTATTCTTTTATGTTCTTTTTAAAGGGGAATCATTTGGTCCTTATCCAACAATGGATTGGATTTGGTTTATTTTATTAGCAATTGTGCCAAACTTACTTGGACATAATCTCTTTAATTGGGCTATAAAATGGGTTTCAGCAAATGTCATTTCAATCGCTATTTTATTTGAACCAGTAGGTGCATCGATTCTTGCATACTTCATTTTCAATGAATATTTAGTAGCCACTCAAGTTTTTGGCGGTATAATTGTCATTGTTGGTATAACTCTATTTGTAATTGATGAATCTAAAATCAAAAAATTATTTCAAAAAAACTATTGATTTATGCATAAAGATGAGGTATATTAATACATGTCGTTAAGACATGAAAGAAAATTAAATATCTCATCTTTTTATCTTGAAAAAACTTTTTCAAAAAAGTAATTGACAATAAGATGTTAAAATGATAAGATGTTTAAGTCGTCGAAACAACGACAAGATATGAACCTTGAAAACTGAACAAGCAAGATGTTAATCAATAAACTTTGTTTTTAACTTTTGTTAAAAATGAGGACAAACAA
>NZ_QWUA01000070.1 GCF_003576525.1 Rummeliibacillus sp. POC4
CCCTACAAAATGTTTATTTTGTAGGGCATTTATATAAAATCTCCAGCATTTTATCAATGCGTAGAGATGTATACATAATTATGCTTCCAATTGTTCAATCAAAAATTGGACAGTTTCTATATCAGAAGTTGTTGGTATTTCAAATTCTTGTTGGTATTTTTCTGCGCCTTTTCCGGTAATACATACCCAATCACCGGAACTAGCGTCTTCCAACACCTGTTTAATGGCTAAAGTTCTATCAGGGATGATATATCCCCCCTGACTTAAAACATTCAATGCCTCTTCCATTTCTTCGTAACTAACGTCATTTAGATCATCAAATGTGAGAATATGGACATCACTAATTTCCTTCGATACATTGACCGTTCCTCCCCTTTTGGAAATATCACGATTCCCCCTGAACCCGAAGATATGAAAAATGCGATTTGCACCTTCTTCTTTGGCTGTTTGTAAACAATGATTGAAGGCATCTGCCGTATGTGCATAATCCACAACAATTGTTGCCCCTTTAGGGTGTTGAAACATTTCAAACCGTCCTGGAACTCCAGGGAATAATTCTAATGCTTGTAATATCTCTTCTGGTGAAATACCTATTTTACTTGCTGTTAGAAAAGCCATTGCAGCATTTAATATATTGTGTTTTCCCAAAATATTGAGCTTTAAATTGATATTAGGTGTATTTTCAAATGTAATGATGGAATTTCCGGATTTTAGAAGATTGATTTGTAAATCATGATGATGATTTTGATCGCCAATTACATGTATTGTACGATTGTTAGCCATTAGTTGTTCAGCTAGTTTTTGACCCCATTTGCAATATTGATTAATAATTGCTTTACCTTCAGGCTTCAATTGATCAAAGAGACTTGCCTTTACAGAGAAATATTCATCCATATCTCGATGATAATCTAAATGATCTTGGTCTAAATTTGTAAATAAGCAAAAATCAAATTCAACACCATTGACACGATATTGCGAAAGGCCATGTGAAGAAATTTCCATAATGATATATTCATCTTCACTTAAAGAAAGTTGTTTGTTTAATTCGAGGGCATCAGGGGTAGTATTAGATGAAGGAGCAGCTTTTCCATTAATCACATTTTTAACCGTACCAAACAGAGAGCATTTTTTACCAGCTGATTCTAAAATATGTTTAAGCATATAAGAAGTGGTGGTTTTCCCGTTTGTACCAGTAATACCGATCATCTTCTTATTTTTCGATGGATTCCCATAAAATTCACAGGCTAACTGCGCAAGTGCAAAGCGGCTATTTTCTACCTTGATATACGGAACAGATAATCCTGTTAAATTCTTCTCTCCAATAACAATTTTAGCACCTGCATCAATTGCATTTTGTATAAAATCATGTCCGTCTACACGATAACCTTTGATGGCAACAAAGATATCATTGGGGCGGATTTCAGTGGAATTAGTAGTAATTCCATCGATGTCCATATCACCTATAGAGTCATTAACATTTTGTTCTATGCGTTCTAATAGGGCATTTAGTTTCATGATATTCACTCCTAGTGAAGCATAACGTCACATTGGACATTTTGATAATTCTTTTTTATAATTACCCGTTAAACGCAATTTATACGAATGTCTTGAGAAAATAAAACACAAGCCTTTCATTACTCTATAAACTAAATGACCGATAATGACTTAAGACAACAACAAAACGCGAATTCTAAGTTAGAATTCGCGCTCCTGACTATTTCCGCATCGCTTTAAAAATAAAGCTAACAACAAAAATTAATATAATCGCTCCTATTAAAGCTGGTATTATATAGAAATCGCTTATTTTTGGTCCCCATGAGCCAAATATCAAACTACCGATCCAAGCACCAATAATACCTGCAATTATGTTTCCTATAATACCGCCTGGAATATCTTTACCTAAAATTAGGCCTGCTAACCAGCCTAAAATACCACCTATAATTAAATACCAAATAAAACTAAACATAATAATATCGACTTCCTTTCTTTCGGCTCTGCTTATATATTCCCCGTTTCCGTGAATTTAAACGTAGCTTTTAGAAAGCCCGTAGATAGTTGTATTATTTTACTGGTACGTCTAGTGTAGGTTGGTTAACATTTTTGTCATTATAATGCCACCATTCAGAACTAATTGTTGTAAAACCAACTTCAGTCATGATTTTTGTTAAGAAATTCATATTTTTTTGTACCTTTTTAGAATTCTTTTTATATGTACGACCAGCCTTTTTTGAAAATGAATCAAATTTAGTTGGCATAGTTAGTTCTCTGCCCTTTTTATCAACCAATGTTACATCAACACTTACTCCCTTACTGTGTTTTGAATCCAATAATGGGTAAGCTACATACATATGATTTTGAATCTTATACCACATTTCCCACTGCACACTTAAGGGACGATATGCATCCCAAATTTTAATCTTATACCCTTTTTTATTTGCCAGCTTGTTAGCTTTTTTTAATTTTTTTGCTGTAGATTTTGTCATTAGTGCCTTCGCTTTTTTTGGATATAATCGGTATCCCATAAAATTACTCTTCGTCGCATAGTGTAGGTCAATAACAAAACCATCTTTTTCAGTTAACTCCACTAATCCAGCTTCTTTATAATCGGCCGGCGCATTTTTTAAATATTTTGCAGAGGCCCAACCTGTTTTTCCATTATAAGTTACCTTGTACCAACCTTTATAATACTGCGTTGCTTTAACGAAAACGCCTTGATCTATTTGACCAATCTTCGAATATTTTACCCCAGCACCTTTACGAATATTCAATTGCGCTGTTGCTTTTAAAGTTTTTTCTACTTTTTGTATTGTTGCTGCCTCTGCTGTTGTTGAAGAAATCACTCCCGACTCAACTCCTCCCATTAATAGTGTAAAACTTAAACAACCTGCAATCAGTAATGTCATTATTTTCACAAAATCCGCCTCTAATTTCTTTATATAGTATTTATATTATCCATTTTACTTTTTGAAATAATTGTATGCAATCTCACATTTCACTATATTATCTAAAAATAATCTTCAGTAAGTAAAATTTTCAGTTAGCTTTCATGAAACGTTCACAGTTCATATCATTCACTAAGCACTATACTATAACTATATTTAAAATTTTAGTAAAATAAAGATGAATCAAAAATGGAGTGATCATAATGTCTGTTGCGTGGATTGCAATTATGCCAGTTGTAGTACTAACAGTGGCATTGGCAAGTGTATTAATATACTTTATAGCCAAAAACAATAAAAAAAATTCCCATAAAACAATTGATCCGAAACCAACTGAGAATTTCAATAACTATTCAAAGAAAGAAGAGTTGAAGTGAAAAAGCTATTTATATTACCCATTCGCTTCTATCAAAAGGTGATTTCACCTTTGAAACCACCAAGCTGTCGCTTCTATCCAACATGTTCCAACTACGGAATTGAAGCTATTGAAAAACACGGTGTATTGAAAGGCGGATATTTAACAATCAATAGGATTTTACGCTGCCAACCATTTTGTAAAGGTGGATATGATCCGGTACCTGAAGAATGGCCTCCAAAAAAGAAATAATTTTGGAGGTTTTTCTATTGTCTTTTTACTAGAAATCTTGTATAGTAGTAATTGTTCTGAAAATAAACCGTAATCATTACTATTTACGAGGTGTGAAAATGAAAAAATTCTTTTCCATTTTTTTAATTGCCCTATTAGCTGTTTTCACTGCTGCATGCGGAGCAGACAAAAAAGCTAATACTACAAAAGACCAAAATGGCAAACTGAAAATTTATACAACCGTATATCCACTAGAATACTTCGCAAAACGTATTGGTGGCAATCATGTAGAAGTATCTTCTATTTACCCACCAGGATCAAACGAGCATACTTTTGAGCCTACGCAAAGAGATATGATGAATATCGCCGACGCAGACTACTTTTTCTATATCGGACTAGGACTTGAAGGATTCGTAGAAAACGCACAAAAATCTTTAAAAAGTGAAAATGTTCAATTTGTAGAAACAGCTGCAAATGTATCTAAGGATAAACTAGCTGTAAGTACCGGTCATGAAGATGAGCATGAAGATGAGGATCATGCTACTGAAGAACATCATCATGGCAATGACCAAGTCGATCCACATGTCTGGCTATCGCCCATTATTAGCCAAGACCTTGCTCTTTCTATTAAAGATGAACTAGTAAAAGCTCAACCAGATAACAAAGCAGATTTCGAAAAAAACTATGATTCACTTGTAAAAGACTTAAAAGCATTAGATAAAGACTTTAAAGCTATGTCAGATCAAGCAAAGAGAAAGACATTCTTTGTCTCACATGCAGCCTTTGGTTATATTGCTGGAACATATGGCCTTAGCCAAATCTCAGTAGCTGGTTTAAATTCACAAGACGAACCATCACAAAAAGAACTTACTAAAATCGTCGACCAAGCCAAAAAAGAAGATATTCACTATGTATTATTCGAACAAAATGTCTCATCTAATTTAGCAAAAGTTATTGAAAAAGATATTGGTGCTGAGCCGCTTACATTAAATAATTTAAGCGTACTTACAACCGATAACATTAAAAACAAGGAAGACTATTTTACAATAATGCATCAAAATATCGAAACATTTAAGAAAGCTTTGGAGAAATAATATAGAAAAGGGGCGTCCAATAAGTCAAAAACTTACGTGGCTGCCCCTATTTTTATATAAATTTTTATGGGTATTACTTCTTCGGTGGTCGAATCAAGATTCTACCATCCTCATTGAAAAATGACTTTAAGATACAAATGCTTTCAACATCCACACATGCTTTTCTAAGCTCTGATTAATCGAATTTAACAAATCCTCAGTCATGTCATCATTTTCATTTGCTGCTTCAGACATTCCCTTTTTAAGATTCTTCATCATAATTTCAAAATCTTGAATCAAAATCTTGACCATTTGTTCAGCAGTTTCACTTCCTGATACCTCTTTTATCTCTGAAATTTCGAGATGCTCTTTTAAAGTGGCAACGGGTTGTCCTCCTAAAGCTAATATGCGCTCTGCAATATCATCCAGATGACTTGACGCTTCATTGTACAATTCCTCAAATTTTTCATGTAATGTGAAAAAAGAAGGTCCTTTTACATACCAATGGAAATTATGAAGCTTTGTATACAGTACAGACCACGATGCAACGAGTTGGTTTAGTTGAAGCTGTAATTCAGACATCATTAAAACACTCCTATTTCTTTTTTAATTTCTTATTTAATATTCCACTAATATTCGGAAGCTAAACATAAGAAATCAAAAAGAAATAATTCTAATTATTAGTAACAACAACTCGTCTCTTACAACACATTTAAGAAAAGTTTTATATAAACATTTCAAAAATTCCAATGCCGATTAAGATTACTCCTGATATTAATGTAGAATTTTTGCCAATAAACGTCTTTGAGAGAATAAGTCCAAAATGTCCTCCAATTGCAAATGTCAAAAGCGAAAAGAATCCTATAGATATCACTGTAAAGATAGCTGAAATACCATTCGCACCTATTCCTATTCCTCCACCAATACAATTTATTGATAAAATTAGACCTAAAACAATTGCTTCTCTAATCGAGATAATATTATTTTGATCCTTATCAATTTTTTCTAAATTCTCCTCTGATTTTGCACATGCAAAATTATTCGAGACAATCGTATATAAACCAATTACACACAACAAAATACATCCTACAATATTCGCTTTTTCTTGTGAGATAAATTCTATCAACACACTCCCAAGCAAAACCGATAAATAAGTAACAATCATTGATACTACTGCAATTGTCAGATTAGACGCAAAAGGTATTTTCGTCTTTTTGACACCATAAGCAAGACCTATACCTAAATTATCTAAATTTGCAGCAATTCCAACTAAAATAATCGTAATCCAATGCATAGAATCCTCCCTATTTGTAACGCACTCAACTCATCATATGCAGGGATAAATTTTTTGCTCTCCAAATTATAATGAATGTAAAAAAAGGATTTAGAAGCTAAAATCTTCTTAATCCTTTTCCCCTTATGCTATTAAAAATTTCGATCCGACCATAAACAAGATATATACAGCACAACCGATTAATACAGATTGACCTGGTTTAAACCAATTAGTCAATAAATAGATTCCAACTACTAAAACAACCATACCTACTGCTCCAACAATCCCATTGCGTTGTGTAATATGAAAAGCTTTTGGCGTCATATTATGCACTTGTAAATTTAGGTTCATTAAGGTCATGATCGGTAAAAGTGTTATGATGCCTGATAAAAACAAGAATTTCGATTTGCTTAACATAGCAGCAAGCATCATGACAGTGCCACCGATGATAAATTGTATTACATATCCCACGACTATTACTCCTAACAACTATTATTGATTTGTTGCCATTGTAATGTTATTTTTTTCATAAGTAAACTTAATGTTTTGAATGATAAGTATAGAAAAAATTTATAGATGGTGATATCATGTCGATCAATAAAATAAAAGCATTCGTAACTGCAGTCGAATATGGAAGCTTAACAAAAGCTGCCGAACAACTTGATTACACACAACCTAGTATTAGTCATATGATTAGCAGTTTGGAAATGGACTATGGATTTTCACTTTTAATAAGAGGGAAAAATGGAGTCAAACCTACAGAAAACGGAAAAGCGCTGTTACCAATCATGCACGAAATACTGAAAGGTTCACAACTTCTAAACGAAATGGTCAATGATATTAACGGCTTAGATAGTGGGAAAATTCAAATTGGGGCATATACAAGTGTTTGTGTACACTGGATGCCAACGGTTTTAAATTTATTCAATACAAAATACCCCAAAATTGAAGTTCAATTATACGAAGGAAATTCTCAAGAGATTAAACTATGGTTAGAGAGCGGGAAGATTGACTTTGCAATTGGAACAACACAAATCGACGAACATCCTCATTTTATCCCTTTAATGCAGGATCGAATGCTTGCCATT
Source organism: Rummeliibacillus sp. POC4 (assembly GCF_003576525.1). GTDB lineage: Bacteria > Bacillota > Bacilli > Bacillales_A > Planococcaceae > Rummeliibacillus. Next base: position 6,960 of record NZ_QWUA01000070.1, read on the forward strand.
CTACCTAAAGATCATCGGTTAGCTACATGTGATTCCATTCCACTTAAAGCTTTTTCACAAGAACCTTGCATCATGCCTTATGAAGATTCCCATCATGATGTGCAATTTATCTTCAAGCAAGCTAAAATCACTCCCCATATTGCGTATCAAATTCGTGGTGATGAAGCAATTATTGCCATGGTAAAAAAGGGGTTAGGTATTAGTTTACTTTCTGAATTATTGATAAAAGAACATCTACCAGAGCTTTGCACCAAACCGATTGAGGGGAATTATGTTCGGACACTCGGTATTCTAACGACCTCAACTGTAAATAATCTCTCCCCATCGACTAAAAAATTCATTCCTTTTTTACAAGATTGGGTTCAAGAAAATTATTAACATGCATAAAAGGGCTTATGTCCAGGGGTGTCCCGTACTTAGAAAAGCTTAAAGGGCAACCTTCCTTTGATAACGAATTTCCTGCTATAAGTATTTGCTCCATTATTGTAACAAAAGACGTATCTAAAATCAGACACGCCTTTTCATCTTATTCACCTAGGATTTCTTTTTTAGATGGTGCTTGTTTTTTTGATTGATAGTTGACGGTAGCAATCACGCAAACCGTTATAAGTACATAAGACAACTCAACAATTGCACAAAATCTAATAAAGTAAAACAAGCTTGGATTAACTAAATATTCTGCAGAAGTAACGAATATCGGAATATATAAGACCCATGTAAAAATGGTCAAGAAGCTTTGTATTTCAATGTCCATACGAGCCCTTTTAGGTTGCACCATTATTAAACAAATGTATTGTACAATCATTAAAAAAATTGCTGCTAATATAATCTCTGGGTTAATCTGATGCGTTTTTAGAGATGTGAAAAGTAAAATAGCTACACCTGTTACGATTACAGATAATTCATTTCGAAATTCAAGTAAAACTCTTTTAATGATAGTATCTCCTCCAATGATGATTACGTATTTTTCTAAGACTACTAGTAATTCTATATAGAATCTTTTCCATAAAACATCTATTAATATAGTTGTATGGGACAAACCATCATCCTATGACTATTAATTTTTTTGAACTACTAATTTTGCAATCATATAATGTACAAATATGTTAAGAAACATGATAAACATAGTTGCTGTCACAATTCTGACAAAAATCACTTAAATTGTTCGGAACGTGGATTCAATTTGATAACGCGTGGATTGATTTCCAATTTGCGTGGATTGGATGCTGAACAGCGTGGATTACTCATCATTTTGCGTGGATTAACCCCTGATATTCGTGGATTGGCACATATAATAATACTTAAATTAAGAGGCTTATTCTTGAAATAAATAAGCCCCTTAAAAATCTCACTATATATCATCCTTCATCCGCTTGTTATACACAATAACAGTCAGGATCATCACGATAATTATCCACAAGCTTATAAGACCAAATGGTTGGACTAAATCTCCGACTTTAAAATTATTTTCGAGCGATTCTGCTAGATTGATTAGTTGTGTACTAGGTAGCCATTCAATCACTTTTAATACCGGATACTTTTCTACAAATGCACTTGCAAAAGGTCCTATTGAAAATAGGAAGAAAACAGGCATTACAATAACAGAAGATTCCATAACAGTTTTAGCAATCAAACCTAGTAATGTTCCTATAGTAATATAGAATATACTTGATAATAGGAACGCTATAATCATAATCAACGTATTTCCAGGATTATATCCCGTTAAAAGGATTGAACCTGTTAAAATTAGAATCGTAATGATAAATGTTAACATACTTTTCCCTATTAAAATTTCAGGAATTGTTGCAGGAGATAACATCAAATTTCTTAATGTGTTTTTTTCTTTCTCTTCTGCGATTAAACAACATTGAATGTAGGTTGCAACAAGAGAAAAAGTCATATTAATAGCCATAAAATGCACTTGGATTGTATCAATACCCATTCGCGAGTAAAAAAGAGCAATGACCAAAGGTACCAAAATTGTTGAAGATACAGCTAGATTTCGCGAGAATTCTTTATAATCTTTTACTAAGATTGCTTGCATTCTTTTCATAGATAAATTCATACTAATTTCCTCCCTGTTACTTGGACGAATATTTCCCCTAAGCTAGGTTCATTTGTAGACACTCTTTCAACCAGATTTTTTTGCATCCAGTCGAACATTTTATTAGCATCTGTTGCCCCTTTACTGATTGTTTCTTGTTGACCATTTTTTAATTCAACCGTTAAGGTATCATCGGCATATTGCTTTTTTAACTCTTTCGGTGTTCCAATCGCACAAATCTTACCGTTGTTTAAAAAGGCAATTCGATTGCAAAGAGTATCTGCTTCAGCCATATCATGAGTTGTTAAAAAAACTGTAGTACCTTCTGCATTTAATCTCCTTAGCCCTTCATAAATATGAAACTTATTTACAGGATCTAAAGCAGATGTAGGCTCATCTAAAAATAATAGATCTGGTTGATGCAAGATTGTACGAGCTAGCAGTACACGCTGTCTCATACCTTTTGATAGCTTGTTAATGTGTTTTTTTCTATCGCTATATAAATTCACAAATTCAAGAGATTTTTTAACAGAATTTTCCTTCAAGTTATATATTTTTCTATATAAATCCAAATTTTCTTCAATAGTTAACCGATCATATAGACCGCTATTATCTGATAAAATACCCAATCGTTGCCGTGCTTCAGGTGATTTTAAAAAAGAAATATCCTGCTTAAAGACTTTTACATCACCATTTGTCGGTGATAACTGCCCCGTCAAAATTTTAATCGTAGTCGTTTTTCCAGATCCACTTGGACCAAGAAAGCCAAAAATTTCTCCCTTTTCTATTTCAAAAGAAACATCCTGTAATGCGTACTCACTTTTAAACTTCTTTTGTAAATGATTTACTTTTATAACTTCCCCCATTTTATAAACCTCCTAATATGTCCTTGAAATTAGCATACTTAAGATTTACTCATTACACATCAAAATATTGATGAATTGCATTATATGTCGATGAACAGTACCATTTAATCCGTGATTAGCAACAATTATTTCCTGAGAAATATTTATATTCCTATGATTTCCTTTAATTCGACTAATTTAGATCTTGAAAGTGGTACATTTAGTCTTTCTTTACCTGATAAAACCAAGCTATAACTGTTTTTTGACCATGTTATAACTTCTCTTACTTTTTGCAGATTTACAATATATGAACGGTGGCATCTAAAAAAGCCAAAGTGTATTAATCGTCTTTCTAACTCACTTAACGTTAAGGAACACGGATACGCTACTCCAGTAACAAATACATTCACTTCTCCTTCGACGCTTTCAATATAATCAATTTCAGGTGGATTAAATAATACCAATTTATCTTTGATCTTCGTTGGAATCTTCTCTAATTTAATAGCTTGCTTATCTACCTTCATATCAATCGAATTTTCCTCTTGCAAATCAAACTTTTCTAACCCTGTATCTTCTATACGAAATACACTATTTGTCGAAATCATTAAGTCTTCTAAACTTGCAGACAAAAGACATATTGTGTATCCTTTCTCCTTCAAGAAATTCAAAGTACGTTCTACAATACGCTTTGTTTCAATATCTAAATTTTGATATGGCTCTTCAATAATATGTATTGGCTTTTCATGAATAAGTAATTTAGCAAGTTTAACTCTTTGCAATTGTGAATAGGATAAATTTTTTATTTTCAATTTTTTCGCTTTTAATAATCCCGTAATGTTCAGAGCATCATCGATTTCAATATTAGAGTTATATAATTTTTTCTCGAATTTCAGACTTTCGAATATAGTCATTCTTTCGTAATGTCCTTCCTGTCGAAAGAATATATTCATATTAGAATAATGTTGAAGATATTTTAGGAGACAATCAATTTGAAAAACATCTAAATGCATTCCTACAATTTCACCTGAAGTTAATGGTAATTGAAAAGATGGTAAAAGCATTCTACCATCAAATGTTGTTATTGTAGGAATTTTAATTGGTTGTTGAAATTTTTCCATAATATTCAAAATCCTTTCGTGTTTATTTTGAAATATGTATATAAAGCAAAAACCCCCATTAGCTTGATTAGTCCATATTTCATATAAAAAAGCCCATAGATGACTTTTTCATATCTATGGGCTTATTATTCAATTCTATATTTTTATATTAATTCCTTCAATTTCCTACGTAATAGTTTATTTGAACCGTTTCTAGGAAGTTCATCAACAATATAAATTTTATTTGGCACTTTGTAACCCGCCAAATGTTCTTTGCAGTATACCAGGAGTTCGTTCACTTCTACATTATTATTCAATACCACAAATGCATTTGGAACTTGTCCCCATTTGTCATCTTCTACTCCACAAACACCTACTTCTCGAACAGATGGATGAGATGTTAAGACGTTTTCTATTTCTGCGGGATATATATTTTCTCCACCAGAAATGATTAAATCTGACCGGCGATCCACTACAAATAAGTACCCTTCATCATCAAAATAACCAATATCTCCACTATGCAACCAACCATCTTGTTGAGAAGGTTTATCTGAAAAACGTCCCACATAACCAGGTGTTACATGTTTCCCTCGTATTAATATTTCGCCTTGCTCAAATGTTGCCTTTGCATTTTCTATTCGGATTTGATTAAAAAATAATGGTTTTCCTGCAGAACCAATTTTCCGCAATGCATCTTTACTTGATAAAGTTGCTGTTTGTGAGGATGTTTCGGTCATGCCATATGTCTGTGAAATTTGAATATGTCGTTTGATAGCGCGTTTTAAATAATCGATTGGTACAGGTCCGCCCCCTGCAAGCATTGTTTGGAATTTATCAGATACGTATGCATCACGATGCTCTAATTCTGTTAATATGCGCTCTAATGTGAAAGCTACAACAGACATACGTGTTACAGTACCATCTACTAGAAAATCGACTACCTTTTCAACATCAAATTTTTTCAAAAGTTCTAAGCGTACACCATGCAGTAAACATTTACACAACATAGAAAACCCACTAATATGAAAAAGTGGAACTGTACATAACCATGTATCATCTTCAACAAGACCTGTATTATAGAGGGAGGATGTTGCACTTGATACATGATTGCCCACAGTTTGACGGACCCCTTTTGGAAAACCTGTTGTACCAGATGTATACATAATCGTCATTGTATCATTTTCATCCCATTCATCTGTTGGTGTAAATGCTATTGCAGATACATCTGAGACTTTAGAAAATGAATGAATTGGTGAAGCTGTTTCCGGCAACTTATTTAGCAATTCATCTTCTACTAATATTGCAACTGCCTCTGAATCTTGAATTTGATAAGCTAATTCTGTTTTACTTAAACGCAGATTGAGAAGTACCATTTCACATTGTAAATGCATACAGCCACAAATCATGAAAATAATTTGTGGTGTAGATGTTGCAAAAATAGCTACACGATCATGCGCTTTAATGCCTAGTGCTTCTAGTTTTGAAGCATATCGTAATGCTAAATCATTTATCTCTTTATATGTCCAAGACTGACCTTCGAAACTTACTGCTACTTGTTCCGGGGTTAGTGTTGAACGCTGTAAAATCCAATTTGGAATCATTTTTTGTCACCCTTATAAAAAAATCATTAAGATAATCATATCATTATAGTAACAGAAAATGAAAAAGCTCGTATCAAAGGTATACGTGCAAGGATATTACTTTTACTATTATTGCTACAATTTAAGCAGTAAATAAAAAACTACTCTCAAACGAGAGTAGCTTTCTATAGACAATTCATTCTATTATGGGAAACGTGGGAATTGACCGAAGTCTGGATCACGTTTTTCTTTAAATGCGTCGCGACCTTCTTTTGCTTCATCTGTTGTGTAGTAAAGTAAAGTAGCGTCTCCACCTAATTGTTGTAAACCAGCAAGACCATCTGTATCTGCGTTAAATGAAGCTTTTAAGAAACGTAGAGCAGTTGGTGATTTTTTAAGCATTTCTTCACACCATTCTACTGTAGTATCTTCAAGTTTTTCATAAGGTACTACTGTATTTACAAGACCCATGTCTAATGCTTCTTGCGCGTCGTATTGACGACATAAATACCAAATTTCACGAGCTTTTTTATGTCCAACGATACGTGCTAAATAGCCTGCACCGTAACCAGCGTCAAATGAACCTACTTTTGGTCCAGTTTGTCCAAAACGAGCATTTTCAGCAGCGATTGTTAAATCACATACGATATGCAGTACATGTCCACCGCCGATTGCATATCCTGCAACCATTGCTACTACTGGTTTTGGAATTTTACGGATTAAAGTTTGTAGATCAAGTACATTTAGGCGAGGAATATTGTCTTCACCAACATAACCACCGTTACCACGTACTTTTTGGTCTCCGCCTGAGCAGAATGCTTTTTCGCCTTCACCAGTTAAGATAATTGCACCAATTTTTGCATCGTCGCGAGCACGAGTAAATGCATCGATCATTTCTGCAGTTGTTTTTGGACGAAATGCATTTCTTACTTCTGGACGGTTAATAGTAATTTTAGCAATGCCGTTATAAGATTCATATTTGATATCTTCGTAGACATGTTCTGTTATCCATTCACGAGTCATTATAAATCCTCCTATATTGTTTCTAGGTGTTTCTCTATTATTGTAGCAAAGATTTGTGGATTTTCCACATGTATTGCATGGCCAACACCTGATACGATTACATTTTTGCAATATAAGAATCTTTCCTTCATATCATTGGCCTTTTGTTGGAATTTTTTATCTAATTCACCTGTTATCAATAGTACAGACTTTGTAAAGTTCTGCAAATCACCCCAAAAGGATGGTTGTGATCCAGTTCCCATGCCACGCAAACTATTGGCTAAACCAACTACACGTTGGCTTAATCTTTCTTCTCGTATTGCTTGTTGTTTTGATTCTGACAATTTTTTTTGTGATTCAAAAAGAGGAATGTTCTCCCATTGTTCCACAAAAGCATCTAGTCCATACTTTTCAATTTTTTCTGCTAATGCACGATCACTTTTTCTTCTCGCTTCACGTTCTTCTTCTGTTTTAAGTCCAGGTGAAGAACTTTCTAAAATTAGCTGGTCAACCATTTCCGCATATTTCATCGTAAAAGCGAGCGCTACACGTCCTCCCATTGAATAACCAATTAGAGTAAATGACGGAATACGTCTTGCTTCAAAAAAGTCATGCAATAATTCAACTTGTTCTTCCATCGAATATCTTTTGACGATATATGGAGCATCCGATAACCCATGACCAATCAAATCTATAGTAATAATACGATAAGTTTCTTCAAATGACTCAATTACCTCATCCCATGTCTTTGTACTACCTGTGAAGCCATGTAAGAAAACAAGCGTTTTTTCAGCTTGAGGATTTATAATTTGGTAATGTACATTTAAATCTCTTACAGATGTCATTACGCTTGCCATTTTTCATCTAACTCCTTACTAATAGAGTCCCATAAATTTCGATGAGATTGGACATTAACTGATCGATTTGTTACCACTTCGATAATACGGACAGGTTTTACTTTAGGGGATTCAAGTACCTGTACAAACTTTTCTTTTGAGTGAATGACATCATATTGAGCATCGTACATTCTTGCTAAATCCGAAAATTGCAAATCAGAAGGGGTACCAAATAACTCTTCATAATAATCTTCTACAGTTGCCTGTGAAAGATAAGAGAAAATGCCACCACCATTATTATTCATCACAACAATTGTGATATCACAATTTTGATAACGGCTAGCTATTAATCCATTTGAATCATGTAAAAATGCTAAATCTCCTATTAATAAATACGAATGTCTATTTGTTGCTAATTGTGTACCAATTGCTGTTGAAACAACGCCATCAATTCCGTTTGCACCGCGATTAGCATAAATACGCACATCTTTATTTGTTTTATAGAAAAACGTATCTACATCACGGATTGGCATACTACTACTTGCAAATAAATTACAATGGTCAGGTAAATGCTCAAATAACGTTGCTGCTAAAGCGCCTTCATCAGATTCACTTTGGATGTATTCTTTCACATGGTGAGAGGCTATTTCATTGGCTTCCAACCAGTTTTGTACATAGTCGCTATCAGTGCTTAAATTGGTGATCGTAACATCATTTAACCAGCTGCCTATTTGTGCTTGAATATGATGTGTCGTAATAGCTAATGAGTCCCTAAACATTGGATCCTCATCAATAACCAAGTAAGTTTTTGGCTGAACATTACTTAAAAATTGCATCAACGGTTTTGAAACTGGTTGTGCACCAAAACGTATTACAGTATCTGCAGCTGCTACTTGTTTAAATGTTGAATTTTTCAAAAGAGCATCATACTGGTCAATGACAAAATCTGCGCAATCATTTGGCACATTTCCACGTAGATGAGAAAGACTTTCTACAAGAACCGGCCATTTCAAATGGCGAATAAAGTCCCAAATAATATTCAAATCTGTATTTTGAGCCATTTCTCCCATAATTAGAATCCCTTTTTCGGCATGTCCAATTATAGTTTCCAACATATTCATAGCATGCTCATTTGGACGAATTTCTTGTGGCATACTTTCTATGAATGACACTGTTGGTAATTGTTTAGGAAAGTCTATTAACAAAGGCTCTCTGAATGGTACGTTGACATGTACAGGTCCTACTGGTGCTGTTGTCGCAATTGCAACAGCTCGCGCAATATGACGTTCGATAAATGGCAAAGTGTTTGGTGACTCGTCCGGTATTGGAAAATCAACTGACCATTTTACTTGATTGCCATATAAATTAGGTTGTGTTATTGCTTGCGGTGCTCCTACCTCACGAAGCTCATGAGGTCTGTCTGCGGTTAATACGATTAAAGGTGTTCTAGCTAACTTCGCTTCTACAATTGCTGGAAAATAATTAGCCGCTGCAGTACCTGATGTACAAATAAGAATAACTGGATTTGCACTTACTTTCGCTATCCCTAAAGCTAGAAATGCAGCTGATCTTTCGTCAACTTGTCTGTACATTTTAAATTCTTTTGTATGTGCAAAAGCATATGCTAAAGGTGTTGAACGTGAACCTGGACTTACTACAACATCCTTTACCCCTGCTTGATATAAAGATGCAACAAGCTTATATACATAGCTTGTTAGAATCTCTTTGTTATTCATGTAATTGTCCTCCTAAAGCACGAATCATCGGACGGAATTTCACAAGTGTTTCTTCATATTCACTTTGCGGCTGTGAATCTGCAACAATTCCACCACCTGCATATAAATAAGCTTTATCTTGATGCAATAATGCAGAACGAATTGCAACTGCAAATTCTCCATTTCCATTTGCATCTAACCAGCCAATCGGTGCTGCATACAAACCACGATTCATCGGTTCATATTTACGAATGACTTCCATAGCTTTCATACGTGGTACACCGCCTAATGCTGGTGTTGGATGCAATGTTTTTACTAATTGTAAAATTGTCGCACCATTTTTTAAGTGTCCTTCTACAGGTGTATATAAATGTTGAATATCTCTTATCTTCAAAAGTCTTGGCTCTGATGGAATAGTATAGCTTGCGCAGTTTTCTTTAAATGTATGTCCAATCATATCCACAACATATTGATGTTCTGAACGATTCTTTGCATCATTTAACAAACTTTGTCCTAAGCCTTCATCTTCTTCTGCAGTTTTACCACGTTTTACAGAACCTGCAACACACGAAGAGTAAGCATAAGAATTTTCGACTTTTACTAAGCGTTCAGGCGAAGCACCAAAAAACAACTTTTCATTGTGTTCTAGCCCAAACAAATAACTTTCTGGTTGTTCTAAAATTATTTGAGACAAAACATTTGGTGATGATACTTCTTTTTCGAATTCTAAAGCAAGTGATCGAGCGATTACCACTTTATCAGCTTCTTTTTGACGAATTAAAGAAGTCACTTGATGAATAGATTCTAAATATTCTTCTTTAAAAGGTTCAAAACTACTTTTCACTTTTGGTTTAGCATATGTTTTCAATGCTTTTACTTGTGCCGTATGCATAAGTTCGTCACGTTTTTTACATAGTTCGTTTAATATTTGCGGATTTTCCTGTTCTGCAATATAGTTTGTACTAATATAAACATGATCATTACGTATAACTAGTTGATATGTAGCAACTACAAAAAATGCTGGTGGCATGCCTTCCCATTCACCTGAAACACTATTTTCAGGATCAAAGGTAAAACCGCCAAACAGAATCGGTTGTAACTCTTTGTCATTTGTTACAATATGCTGTGTTAGCTTTTTCCATTGTTGTTCCACATCATCAAAACGTTGGTCTGTTGAATGACTTGTTATAATATGTGCATAACCCAAACCTACTAATGTAAACGTTTTCTCGCGATTTTGCCAATAATATCTCTGATTTGCAAAGGACTCTTCCCCTGCTTCAAAAAATGCCAACGCTGATAATCGATTCACTTCAATTGTTTCTGTAAAAAATTTTAGTGTCGACTTTTCTGTCTCAGTTTCAATTTGGTCGCCGGTTGTTGTCGACAACTTACGATTCATGAAAATTCCCTCCGTCAGTAGATTGATATACTTATCTACTCGTACATCCTTCGTTATCCTATACTATCATACATCTTTCTATAAAATTCAGCACTTATTTACCTTTTTATTTCTACAAAATAAATAAGGCATATAGATAATTCTATATACCCTGTTTTTGTATATATCGAAGAAAATTCTCATTTGCAATCATCTTCACTTCATCTTCTGAAAAGTGCTGTAATAATGTTAAGATTAAATTTTGCGATTTGGATGCATTTTCAAGACCAATAACCGTTCTATCAATCCCATCAAAATCAGATCCTAACCCTATATGCTCAATCCCCACTAATTCAGCCAAATATTTCACATGTTTAACCAAATCATCAATAGTGACATCGTCTGTACCTTCTTTAATAAACGGTGGATAATATACAACGTGAATATGACCACCTTGTTTTACTAATGCGATTGCCTGCTCATCTGATAAATTTCTAGTATGATTACACAAGGCTCTTGCATTTGAATGACTCGCTATCAAATGCTTTGATAAAGGCAAAACATCCCAAAAACTTTTTTCGTTGAGATGTGATACATCAATAATAATATCTTTATCATTTAATAATTCAATGACTTCTTTACCGAATGGCTTCAGTCCCTGATTCGGATTTTCTTCTGCCCCATAAGCCACACTATTTTCAAAATTCCATGTTAGACCAACTAATTTTACACCTGCATCTAGAAGGGTTTGCAACTTTAAAAGGTCTTCTCCAATTGCATCACAGCCCTCTAAACTTAATATTGCCCCTATTTGTCCTTCTTTTAATGTATATACCTGTTTCCAATCTGTTATATGGATTACATCAGGATTGGGCTGTAATACATTTGTATAAAATAACTCAACTTGTCGCATAGCCTCGGTAAATTTATCGGCTTGTGGAACATCTTCTCCTATAAAGATAGCAAAATCTTGTATCACGACCTGACCTGCTTGTAGTTTTTCCTTACTTGCTTGTAGTTGAATAGCAGAGGAAAATTTAATGGGTGGGTCAGCTTTCGTTAACTTACCTAATACATCACAATGTAAATCGATAATCTTCATATATGCACCTACTTTTTTATATTATTATATTAGAACTTTCTAGCTACATATTAGATATCCATAAGAAAAACCAACAGAAAATTTACTTTCAGTTGGCTTTACCTAATTTTATAATAAATGTATGGGTTGTCTTTAATCGTATCCTACATCAGATGGAGTGTCTGAAGAGCCATATTCCTCGACTACAAGGAAACTATCTTCACCATCTATTCGGTAGTCCTTTAAATTACTTGGATCAGAAGTTGTCGCATTTAAAATTTCTTCTTCTACAGGGCGTTCTTGTGTACCAGCAGTTCTTTCGGAATGCTCTATACAAGTTAATGTAGTTGGCATTGCTTCCATCCGCTCAAAGGGGATTTCGATGCCACACACTATGCAATGTCCATAGGTGCCATCATCTATTGCTTTTAGAGCTTTTTCAATATTATCTAATTGAAATTCGTTAAACTTGTCCATCGCCAATTCAGTTGCTGAATCCATCATGTCAGTAGCTTGGTCGGCTGGATGATTATCATAATTAGATAACTCTGTCGACTCAAATATTTCATCGTTATCTGGTCTTGCTTTAATCCTTTTTTGTTCATCTGTTAATAATTTTTTTAATGTGTGTAATTGTTGATCTGTCATTAACTTAAACCTCCATTCTGTAATATTTATGCCCCAAATTTCTTTTTTCAAAGCACATATTTGTAAATAAAACTATCTTCATGATTAAAATTGAATTTCAGAATATGTATTAAAAAAGGAACTCTATATTCCGAGCTCCTTTCATCTTTTTTATAAGTTATAAAGTTAACACTAACACTGAACTGTACACTTTTTAAACGTTTGCATATATTGCATCTCGTAAAAATTGTGCCATACCTTTTTGGTGCTGATCATAATATGCTGTAAATCTCTCATCAGCTACATATAAGTCTGCAAGGCCTTTATGGGCTTCTTTAGAATAAGATGGCCAATAATGTGTTAGCCATTCTTTATGGCATTTTACAGCTTCCTGTGCTTTTATATTTGTAACATCTCCTGTTATCATCGCCTCTTTTAACAAATCAATTATTCTCTTTTCTAGAATTTGATTTTCTTTAAATACTTCTTCACTCATTCCTTGTAATTTCTTATTCGATTCATCTATTACATCATTACCATATTTCCCGCGAATTTCATTTCCGTAATTTTCCTCATTTTCTTGAATCTTTTTATCCTTTAAGCCTTCAAATCTTTCATGATCCTTCATTTCATATGCTCCTTCCAAAGATTGAATTGTCTTTTTAACATTAAGTAACATTTTATCGATTATCGCTCGTTCTTTTAGTAATTTCTTTTGATGTTCTTGTAAAGCATTTTTTATATCAAAATTCGATTCATTTATAATTTGTTTTATTTCTTCCAATTTCAAACCTAATTCACGATACAATAAAATTTGCTGCAACAATTGCACTTCATAATCTCCATAAATGCGATAACCCGAATTAGTAAATCTTAAGGGTTTAAGTAAATTAATCTGATCATAATAACGTAATGTCCTAGTCGTAACTCCAGAAAGTATAGCAAGTTGCTGAATGGTATATTCTATTTTCATCACCTCGTACAATCAATATACAGATTGACGTAACGTAAATGTCAATACTGTTTATATTGATTATCAAACTATTTTTATGTTATAAGTTCACTCTGATTCTTTTTCTGTTTGATTGTTAAGCAGTTTCTTCTGGGTTTAATATAATTACCTAAATCTTTTAATTACAAATCGTGCTTCGTTTTTCAAAACTCAGTTCTTTTATCTCAACTTTTTTATCCATATTGGACATCGACAGTTTTATCAATCGTAGTAACACATCAATATAAAGATATAGGTAACACCATAGGATAAGGATGGAGAATTGTGTCCCCACCCCAACTATTTACAAAGAGCCACTATTTACAAAGAGCCACTACATTTAGTATAGAACCTTTACAAAAAGATTATAAAAATAGACAATCGAGTAGGAGGGAGTGATTAACTCCCGACCTCTCACACCACCGTACGTACGGCTCCGTATACGGCGGTTCAATTAAGATGATTGACGCAGAGTTTCATACCGAGCTTTTAGACTTTTGAGCCCTAGTTGACTCCAGTAAGAGTTACCTAGGGTTCTGTGTAATATTGGACTTTTTGATATTCTCCAGTAACTCTTACGAGTATTTCCCCATTCATGTGCCTTCCATTTTGGAACACCTAGTTGTACTAGATTTCTCACTTTTGTACTTGATTTCTTCCAATTCTTCCATAAGCACATTCGTAGCCTTCTTTTAATCCACCCGTCCAGTTGTTCGAAAATAGATTTAGTATCTGCTAGGGCGAAGTATCCACACCACCCAATTAAGTATCGATTTAACTTTTGAATGCGAAGTTCCATTGGAAAAGGTTTACTTCTTGAGGTTATCTCTCGAATTTTCTCCTTTATTCGTTTGATACTCTGTTTTGCTATTCGAATTTTAGGTGCTTTATTGTTAGTAAAACTAAATCCAAGGAATTTACAATTCCAAGGACGGTCTACTGTGGATTTCTTTTCATTTACTTTCAATCGTAGTTTCTTTTCAATGAAGGTTCTAATACTTTTCATGACGCGTATGCCGGCTCTTTGTGTTCTTACATAGATATTGCAATCGTCT
>NZ_QWUA01000071.1 GCF_003576525.1 Rummeliibacillus sp. POC4
ACACCAATAAAAGCAGCCGAAATATTAGGCTGTTTTTATTTACAATACTGTCTAAATTCTTCTGCTCAATTATAAGCTGAAAGAAGTGGAGGGGGTTTATTGAAAACAAGAATTTTGCAAATCCATCCGTTAGGCTGGAATATTATCTTTGGAACTCTAATTAGCAGAATAGCAACTTCTATGACTATTCCATTTCTATCAATTTATCTTATTCAAATCAAAGGTGTTTCTCCAACCATAGTAGGGCTAATTATAGCGACAAGTTCATTAGTAGGAGTTTTCACATCTTTTTTTGGGGGATATATTTCAGATATCATTGATAAAAGAAAAACTATGATAATAAGTTCTGTATTGTGGTCAGTAGTCTTCTTTGCTTTTTTTCGAGCAAATTCAGTAATTGCATTTTTTATTTTAAATTCATTAAATGGATTGTGTTATTCGATCTTTGAACCAGCCTCTAAGGCACTGTTGTCTGATATTACCAAAGAGGAAAATCGTTTGCAAATATTTAATTTCCGATACACAGCGATTAATTTGGGTGTAGTGATTGGTCCGATTCTGGGATTATATCTTGGTTCAGGTGAGACCTCATACCCTTTTTTAATTACGAGCATAATTTACTTATTATATGGAATATCTTTATCTTTTCAGCATTCTATATCTATAACAAGTTCTATAAACGTACATATAGAGGAAGAAAAAAACACTTTAAAGAAAGTATTTTTAGTTATCAGAAAAGATAAAAAATTCTTAATGATACTATTAGGGGTTATTTTCTCAATTTCGGGATACGCTCACTTAAATTCTACATTTCCTCAGTATTTAAGTTTGAGAATGAAAGAAGGGGCAGGTTATTACTCAATCATTCTATCTTTAAATGCAATTACTGCTTTATTAATCCAATACCCAGTAATTAATGTAATGAAAAAATTTTCTCCGATCAACTCTATTATTGGGGGAAATTTTCTAATCAGTGTTAGTTTAATTTTTATGTCTCTTTCATCAAACTTATTTCAATTCATCATAACAATAATAATCTTCACAATAGGAGAAGTCTTAATATTCTCAATGCTAGACATTTTAACCGATCAAATAGCAACATCTAAATTAAAAAGTACATATTTTGGTACTATGGGATTGAGTAGATTAGGTAACGTAATAGCGCCGTCTTTAGGAGGTCTATTATTATCTTTTTTCAGTATTGAAAATTCAATTTATACTTTCTCAATTCTTTCTTTCATTACAATTTTAGGTGTTCCTTTATTAATAGTAGCCACAAAAAAGCAAAAGCATAAAATACCCTAGAACAAATTTAGTTGAAATTCTAGTCTTTAAAGCAAGTCGAAAACTATTGTACGCAAAAAATGGAAAGAATGATAGAGCCAAATTAGTATCGATTGCATATCGCACAGTCTGATTTTTAGAATGGATTGTAGAGCAGTAAGAGAAGATGAAAAATCAAAAGAATATAAACGGTTAGAGCATCCAGAAAGTGAAGCTCAAGTGGATTTTGGTTTTAATAGAAGCCATTCATGAAGGTGAAATTGTCGATGTACATCGTTAATTATGTCATTTAACACAAGTAATAGGGGATTTCATTGTACCTCTTCCTCTGAAAATCAAGAGTGTTTTCTAAGTTAATTAAAGCTATTATTTAAGACTTAATTTGTATCCTATTTCCAGAATTGTTTCAGTGCCTGGCACCTGTAGTCGAACCATAAAATTTTCGATTGGGAATTTTATGGTCTATTTTTATATTACGTAGAAGAAGTAAGATTTTTATTTATAGTGCTAGATCATTAGTTCTAATAGGATTATTTTAGTCAATAATCCATTTTCTAATATATGAAACCAAAAGTGGTTTATAATGAAATATATTATATTTCAATTTTCTGTTATATTGGAGGGCTTATGAATTCAAGTTTCTATTATTTATGGAGCAATATTTCCATTAGCAAATTAGCTTTATCATTATTTACGATGACAATGACCTTAAGTATTTATAAATTATCCAATTCAGCCACCTTATCCCCTTTAGTTATGTTTGTATATGTAATTGGAAAATTTTTTAGTTCTTTTGTTTTCCCATTTATATCCGAAAAGTACCCACTTCAAAAGATTTTGAAGCGCTCCATGTTTTTGCAAATAGTTATCTTATTTGCTGTTTATATTCTACTTAACAAAGCTACAATACATAGTATTTTATTTTTAATCTTTCTTTTGATTTGGATAGCTGGTTTTGTTGATGGATTTTCCTCTCCATCTAGAATGGCTTTAATCCCGACTACTGTTACTGAATATAAGTTAGGAAGGGCAAACAGTTTAATCAGTACAACGGATCAAGTATTTTCTCTAATTGGATGGTCGGTAGGAGCAGTGTTGCTAAATAGATATGGACAACTTTTGATATTACTTGTATCTATCATTCTTTTATGTATTTCTTTTATTACATCTATTCAAATCAAAGCTAATTCGATAACTTATTCAGCGACAAAACTTAAATGGGCCACTTTTAAATCTGGATGGACAATGTTATTTAATCCTAGGAATAACCTTCGTACAATTACCAACATGGATATATTAGAAGGAGTTGCCTCGGGTATATGGATTGGTGGTATTACACTTGTATTTGTAAAAGAGGTCTTAAACAAAGGAGAACAATGGTGGGGATTCATCAATACAGGCTATTTCATTGGCAGTATAGCGGGTGGAATGTTAATCATGTTATTCTCCCATAAAGTTCAAACTAATCCGTTTAGAGCTATTATGATTGGCTCATTCTTTGTAAGCTTTTTGGTTTTTCTATATGCATTGAATAAGATTGCAGTAATAGCCATTTTATTAGTAATACTAATGGGGCCATTCTATCAACTTCGCGATATTGCTCAGCAAGTATTCATTCAAAAACAACTAAGGGAGGAATCCTTAGCAAAACTATACGCTGCAAAAGATAACTTATATTACTTAGTGTTTACTTTTTCTGTATTTATCACGGGTTTAATATCAGACTATTTTGGTGTGATTTTTGTCTATTACTTTGCAGGTCTTTTATATTTAGCATCTTCGTTTTATGCATACGCTCTATTCAAACGAGCAAAAAGCGTGACTTAAACGTAAGTAAAAAAATAGGGAGATTAGATAAAGTTCATGTAAAAATTTTTAATAAACACTGGAAGTGACAAGAATGATACATAAAATGGAACTTTACGGAGAATATTTTCAATCGATTATAGAGGGGAAAAAGAAAGTAGAAGTTCGTTTGAACGATGAAAGGAGAAGGGAAATTAAAGTTGGTGATATGATCGAATTTATTAAAGTTCCTCAACAAGATGAAATATTAAAAGTCCATGTAACAGGAATAAGAAAATATGATACGTTTAAAAAAATGTATGAAGATATCCCTTTCAAAGACTTCGATTGCGAAGGATGGACACTTAATGAAATGATAGATGGGACATATGAGATTTATACGCCGGAACAAGAAAAAGAGTGGGGAACATTAGCGATAACAATTAGCTTCATTGAACGAAACATTCAAAGTTGAATGAAAAGCTTCAGTTAAAATTAACATAACTGAAGCTCTTTAATACAATTCTTATTCTCTAATAACTTTATTGGAATTACTAATATACACAATAAACGAAATGAAAGATACTAGAATGATAGGGGTGCCTAATTGCATAAAAGCAAGTCCTTCCCAACCTCTAACTTCCACATATCCATAGACGATAAATAACACACCTATTAGCAATTGTGCCAACGTAAAAGCATAAAACGTGTTTTTGGAGAACCCTTTATTTTTTAACATACGTACTCCAATTGTTAATACTATTGCAACAATGATACCTATTATTAAAGGAAAAAAGAATATATTCTCACCTCCTTTCTTTTCGATAAAATACCATAAAATAGGATATATTTAAAAATTTATAGATACTGTAAAAAGATTATTTATCCAAAGAGCTTGTCCATATCAATAGGAAAACAGGAGTTTAATAATAGTTATAGAAATAGAATTATAGAGTATTTTCATTGGGGGGAGAATGTTGAGAATCGATCACTTGGTTGTAAATATTGATAAGAAGTATCAAACAGATAAAACTGTAATTCAGTCAGTACGAAATACTGGATTTCCATATGAGCCTAAATGGGGAAAAGGAACAAAAGGCTTTAAAGCATCTAACATTTGGATTGGAAATGAATATCTTGAAATGATTCACCTACTAAAAAATGATGGTGGTGGGTGGAAAGCAGAATGGGTAGAAAAATATAATAGGGGACATAGAGGACTTATCTGTTTGATGCTTGATGTAGATGATTTAGATAAAATTTATGAAGAGATGATTGATACAAATATTACAAAACCTCAGTATCTACAATTTAAATGGGGATTAGGACTGTTTACAAAAGCCATGCCTTGGAGAAACAGTTATTTTCCATTTTTCGAAGGAGTTCCTTTGCAGATTGGACTACAACAGATGAAAGATGAAAAGTCAGTTAAATTCATGCGTCAGTATATGGTGCCTAATTCTAGAGACAATGGAATCAATGGGATAGAAAAAATTAAAATTAAAGGCCCCTTTACCGAATCTGATTTCGAACTTATCAATACAATCTTTAAAATTAAAGAACCTTTCAATAATGGTATAATCATCTATCTGGATAAAAATCAAAAGTTGATTTTCGAAAAAGCTAATGCATATGAAGTCAACGTTACTACATCTTCAAGTAACGCCAAACAGTCAGAAGTAAAGATAGAGAATATTTTAATTTCAACTTAAAGTTACAATGTTATAAATCTTGACTTGCCGTAAAGCAGGTCATTTTTTATTAATTAGCGTATAATGATAGTTTGTATAAGGGGACAATCTCGAGGAAGTAATAAGGATAAATAATCCCCAAAAGAAGAGGTTTAGTTATGTGCAAAGAAAGTTTTAAAGATTATCAATTAAGTAATGAAATAGTAAAGGCGCTGGATAGTTTAGAATATGAAAAACCAACAGCCGTTCAAAGTAAGGTTATACCTCTTGCATTAGAGAAAAAGGACCTTGTCGTAAAATCGCAAACAGGTAGTGGGAAGACTGCTTCATACGGGATTCCAATTTGTGAATTAGTTGATTGGAAGGAAAATAAACCTCAAGCTCTAATCTTGACACCAACGAGAGAATTGGCCGTGCAAGTGAAAGAGGATTTTATAAATATAGGTAGATTTAAACGGATAAAAGCAACAGCGATTTACGGAAAACAACCCTTTGCCATACAAAAAACAGAACTAAAGCAAAAAACACATGTAGTCGTGGGTACTCCAGGCCGTGTGTTCGATCATATTGAAAAAGGTACTCTGTCATTAGATAAGATTAACTACCTTGTGATCGATGAAGCGGACGAAATGTTAAACATGGGATTTATCGAACAGGTAGAAGCTATCATTAAAGAGCTACCTCGAAAAAGAGTGACCATGTTATTTTCAGCTACTTTACCAGAGGAGATCAAAAAACTCTCACTTAACTATATGAAAACACCTATCGATATTGAAATTAAGGCGACGGGACTCACGACTGATAAGATTGATCATTCTGTTGTTGAAGTGGAAGACAACAATAAATTCTCTATGCTCAAAGATGTAACAATTGTTGAAAATCCAGACAGTTGCATAATCTTTTGTCGAACAAAAGATCGAGTAGATACTGTGTATGAACAATTAGCTGATTTAGGTTATAGCTGTGATAAAATTCACGGTGGCATGGTTCAAGATGATCGACTTGCTGTGATGAATGACTTTAGAAGAGGAGAATTCCGCTATTTAGTTGCTACAGATGTGGCAGCTAGAGGAATTGATATTGATAATATAACCCATGTTATCAACTACGACATTCCATTAGAGAAAGAAAGCTATGTCCATCGTACAGGAAGAACAGGACGAGCAGGGCAAAAAGGGAAAGCCATCACTTTTGTTACACCATTTGAAAATCAGTTTTTAAGTGCAATTGAAGAATACATTGGCTTTGAGATTCCGAAAATGGTAGCTCCTTCAAAAGAGGAAGTAGCAAGTAAGAAAACGGCATTTGACTCAAAAATGAATGTAGATCCAACGATTAAACATGCCAAAAGTGAAAAATTAAATGAGCAAATCATGAAGTTATACTTTAATGGTGGTAAAAAGAAGAAGATTAGAGCAGTAGATTTTGTTGGAACTATTGCAAAAATTGACGGAGTATCAGTAGAGGATATTGGTATCATTACAATATTAGATACTTTTTCTTATGTTGAAATACTAAATGATAAAGGTCCAATTGTGTTAAACAAAATGAAGAACACAACAATAAAAGGTAAGTTGTTGAAAGTATATGAAGCTAAGAAGAAGTGAT
The DNA here is from genome assembly GCF_003576525.1 of Rummeliibacillus sp. POC4. Lineage (GTDB taxonomy): Bacteria > Bacillota > Bacilli > Bacillales_A > Planococcaceae > Rummeliibacillus. The sequence goes on from NZ_QWUA01000071.1 coordinate 6,369, forward strand.
ATATACGTTGGAGCTTGTTTGCAATTTCGTAAAGAGATTGTCACAAAAGTATTATAGCTAATGAATAATCCGAACTATAATGTGAAATTCTTTTTTAAATTTCACATTTGTTCGGATTTTCTTTTTTTTCGATTGAAGCTATTATATATATTTCTTAACAATTAGTTTTGTGTTCCGTTCCAGACAGCGCTTTCCGCGGGCTTGGCTTCAATCTCCTCGTCACTACGTTCCTGTGGGGCTTTCAGCTCAAGCTATTCCCGCAGGAGTCGCCGTCCTCCACTTCACACATAATTCTAAATGATAATCATCAATGCAGAATCTATTTTTCCAAAGAAAGGCTCTTAATAAAATTAATTCTATTAAATTCAATTATTCGGTCTATAAAGAACTAATTTTGTTCTGTGCCATCCTCTAATCTTGTTTAGAGATTATTTAATAATTCGTTTTGCACCAATATAGCGATCTTTCCAATACTTTCCGTTCATTTTAACAACTTTTACACCATCCATCGTAACGCCAGTAAAAGTTCCATCACCATTGTAAATAGCAACAAAAGATACTACTCCTTTTTTTCCTGTAGCATAAAAGACTAAATCACCTTGATTTAATTGCTTTTGTTTAATAGATTTACCTTCTTTATATTGTAAAGTACTTGTTCTTGGTATCTCCTTTTTAGTAGCTGCTTTTTTATAAACATATTGTGTAAATCCACTAGCATCAAAACCTTTTGGCGTCGTTCCTCCCCATTTATAAGGAGTATTTAAATAACGTTTTGCTACTTGTGAAACTTCTTCTCCATAATTGACGGAAGCTTTTGCATTGCTTGCATGACCAAAAGTAAATGCCACAAATAATGCTAGCATAGAAAAAACTGTTAATACGAATTTTGAAATACGTGATGATAAAGTAATAATAACCCCTCCAAAGAACATTTTTTATTTTTTTAGATAAAACAATTCCAAAGACTACGAGTAACCAAAATTAGCACAAAGCCCTACCTAATTAGCTCCCTTCCTAAAACTAACAATCACAGAATTTATAATATGCAGGACAAATCTATAAGTTGACAAAAAAGTTGAAAAAGTTTTAGTGGAATATGTCTAAGGTGGACTATGAAGCATAAATCTGCACTTTTATTTTGCAATAGATGCATACTTGTATTCGCTAGTTCGTTATTGGAATTTGGCTAGGTATGAAGATAGGAGTTGTTGCAAAGTCTTACACTCTTCTATTATTTACTAATAAAGAAGAAAAACGCCCTATGCTTTGGTCGGCTAGGCTGTTCTCTCGTATTTACAAGGGAGTAAGAATTCGTCCTTTTCTCTTCGATTAATATGATCTTAAATATAAGGGGAAATAATTAATGAGGTATTATAGACATGAAAAAAAGGATCTTCAAGTGGAAGATCCTTTGCTTTAACACTATATTTACTATTTCTTAGAAGAATCTTTATCTTTTTTAAAGAAAATATCTAGCATTATTAAAATAATACAACCTATAAGAATTAAGATTGAAATTAAACTTGAACGAAAATCACTTTCTGAATTTTTGTAGATTGAATATATTTGAAAGATCCCCAATATAATAACTGCTAATTTAAATGGTAATGTTTTAATGATTATCACCACCTATTCTATAAAATTATGTGCAAGCATTTATAACATTGGCTATGTTAAAGAAATCAAGAAACGCATCTAATGTATCCTTTGGAAGTCCCTTAGCAGATTCATTTACAGCTGCTTTCCAAGCATCTTTTGTTCTGTAATTCCAGCCTTTGTATTTCTTGTAACTTTTATAAATTCTATCAACAGTCTTCTTTACTCCGCCAAGAAGATCAATTGCTTTCTTCAATTTTGTAATTTTAGATAAAGGAAAGCCAACAGTTCCTATCAACAATCCAACAGCAATTATACAATCCGCAGCTCCAAAAGTTGTTATTAAATTACTATCAATAGATTGTTCAGAATTTTGTATACTTAAATTAGATAGTGATGGAACAAGTAAGTTTTCACCATCCGTAGTAACTTCTATTTTTGTTTTTTTAGTCAACCAACTAGCAACTTTTTCTGCTCCCTGTTTTTCAATTCCAGGTGGTAATTCCTCAATACCTTCCATAAATTTAACAAAATCACCATCTGTGGACATTAGTTTTTCTAAACCATCTTTCATTATTGCATTTTCACTTGGTGCATTTTCTTTAGCTAAGGATGTATCTCCGAAAGCTAAAGAAAGTGTAGAAACTATCAAAACACTACACATAAATAGTGAAAAACTAGTCTTTAGTTTTTCCATAGCCTTCTCCTCCTTTTTGGTTATAATACTATATTATGGTAACACAAGAAATAAAAAATTGGTATATATTTCATAAAAAGAATTATATATACTCAATACAAAACTAGTTAACATAAACTAACTTATCTCTTTATCTATGTTCAGTTAATAGTAAAAGGCTAAGTAAGGTCACTACTAGAGTTATAAATCTATTTGATCAACAAAATACGATTCACAAGGAAAATATAAACGAATATTTTTCCTTTTTTATTTGCACCAAAGGGTAGTGTAATGGTTAAATATAGGAGAATAGTATAAAAAATCCTCATATAAAGAAGGCTTCTTCTTATTAAGAAGTAGGACGATAAGGAACTTCTCGCCCAGATGTAACACGAAAAAGACTTAATTTTCTCATTCTGTTATCTGGAGGTAAACTCATGTCTATCCAATGTTTTTTTGATATACCTAATAGTTCATTAAAAAATGTACGTGGTAGCTCAAAATATTTACTCAATGTATTACTTAATGAGTTACAAGATGCTTATGAAATTCATATTTCTTTTTTTCTCTATAACAATCCTTTTCTACATAAACACCTTGAAGAATTAAGTAGAAAAGGCTGTAAGATTAATATTTATTCTATTCCCTTAAGTGGCTATGATACTAAAAAGAAAAAATTATATATAAACGAAGAAAGAAGTATATCATCTTCAAAATTTGATTATGGTCAAAAAGTCTATACTAGAGCTTGTAATCATCCGTCTATACAATTAAAAATTTTCCCTCATACATATGTATGGTATAAACAAAAAACATCTAGAGGTTGTAATTCCTATTCATTGCATAATAAATCTATATTGGCATTCTATCCTGATGAAGTTAAATGTATTTCAACTTCTTGTAATTTCGCTTTAGGTGATCCCCCTCATAGCGAGAATATGCTAATAGTAACTAATGATGACTCCACTATGCAGATGTTTAAGGATTATTTTTCATTATTAGATAAATGGTCTATAAATTATAAAGACTTTAAGGACAAGAATAATCAAAGATTTGTTGTAACACCAGAAGTATTGGATCCTAGTCACTACACTAATTGCTATTTTACTGCTCCATTTATTAAATATAACGAAATAGGCAGTAATCATTATGTACAAAACAAAATTATAACGTACATTCTTCAAGCTAAAAAAAGAATTCTTATTTGCGGACAGCATATTAGTAATATTAACTCATTTGATAAAAAATCAAAAAGTATAGTTGAAGCAATTACTAAAAGAGCTTCAGAATTGCCAGATTTAGAAGTAAAAGTGTTAAAGCAAACACTATCCACTCATCAAAAACAAGGTAAACGTAATGCTTGGAATGTCAACACTAAACTGTACAACTTTTATGAGGACTGTAGCTTGAATTCTATTGGGGTTAAGTATCCCAATGTTCCGTGAATTCGAATGTTATTAAACCAATGAACATAATCATTAAGTTCAAAAGACAGCTGTTCAAGGGTAGAGAATTGCTTACTGTTTGCGAATTCTGTCTTAAAAACTTTAAACATCGCTTCGGCTACGGCATTGTCATAAGGGCATCCTTTCATGCTAAGTGAACGTTGTATACCAAACGTTTCTAAGGCTTCTGAAATTAGTTTGTTATCAAATTCTTTACCACGGTCTGTATGGAATATTTTAATGTTGTTTAAGTTATTCTTAATGCTTGCCAATGCTCTATATACAAGTGCTGCATCTTTATTTGCTCCGGCACTATGCCCAATGATTTCTCGGTTATAAAGGTCGACAAATAAACAGACGTAGTGCCATTTTCCATTGACACGAACGTATGTTAAATCACTGACAACTACTGCGAATTCTTGTTCCTGCTGGAACTGGCGTTGTAATTTATTCTGGATAGGTGCTTCGTTACAAGTTGAACGATGGGGTTTAAATTGGGCTACGGTGTAATTTGAAATTAGCCCTAGTCTTTTCATAATACGACCAATTTTACGCCGCGAAACAATTAGTCCTTGCTTTTTTAATTCTACTTTAATTTTACGTGTGCCATAGTTATTTCGACTTGCTTTAAAGATGCTTTCTATTGCTACCATCAACTCTTGTTCTTGCTGGTGTTGTACATCTTTTTCTCGTAAGCTCATTTGATAATAGTAAGTACTTCGAGGAATATCTAGGACGTCACACATTGCTGATACCGAATATTTGTGAGCATTATTGCGAATCACATCTATTTTCGTCCCATGATCAGCGCGGCTTGCTTTAAAATGTCATTCTCCATTCGTAATCGTTGTAATTCTTTTCGAAGTTCAATGAGTTCATTTTCTTCTTCTGAACGATTGTCCTTGGCAGAAAATGAACCTGAATTCCCATGATTTTTGATCCATTTATCTAACGCAGATGGCGTTAAATCATACTCTCTACAAATATCTGCACGGGATTTTCCATTTTCGAAGAGCTTGACCATTTGTAATTTAAAATCAGCTGTAAAAGTTCGACGTTGGCGAGGCATAGTAGCACGCTCCTTTTGTTTGTTAGAGTAATTGTACTAGCCCTCATTTTTAATGTCCAACTTAGTGTAGCCTATCCAGCTGAAGCAGAAGCTTCAATGAAGGGTTTTGCTAACATTTCACAAAAATACAACTATCCACTAATCCACGATAAGTTTATAATTGTGGATGATTTACTCATTGTTACAACAGCAAATTTCACTTCAACACAATTCGCTTGGGCTGAAAATTATCCGATGAAGTATATATCAAATAATAATCAAGAAGAATTAATATATAATACATTTTCAGAAATTAATAGTTTCCATTTTATTAATGATTTCAATACACAGAAATCTTATATAAATCACTTCAATAGATTATCGGATATTTCAGTCCAAATAGATTGAAATGGTTTATAAAAGTTTAGAAAGAAGAAGTGGCGACAAGTAATCGAAAGGATTGTATTAATTCTGCAAAGAATAAAAGAGAGTAGCCTTTACTACTCTCTCAAGACCTTATTTGTAGAAGAGCATATACTCTCCCAAATCTACTGACTACTTTTAAAAAATAATAACAGCATTAAAACGAAAAATGCTGTTATTACTACTGTAAAAATTGTTGTTGCAATAAAAGACACGCTGTACTCTCCTTCTTTCTATCTATCTGATTCTTCATCGCCTAAAATCTCTACAAACTTAAAACCCAATATATACTTCGTGGCGTAAAGTTTAAAATATATATTTATATTAAAATACCGCACGGTTGATATAATGGAATTATATAGGAAAACTTGATGGTTACGAGCTTACAGCAATTATAGAAAAAATTACAGAGAAAATAGATAAAAGAGTATGGTTGCAAGTGAATTTTCTGGTCAGATCTAATTCTAGCACCTTATGAACTACTAATTGGTGTTGCTATAGCTGCAGGTATAACGGTTTGGCAAATAATAAAGGCTGGTCCCAGCTTTATATTTGGATAAGAGGGTGTAATTTTGATTTCACTTAATAGAGTATTAAATTTGAGTGACTTAGAAGTTTATCGTGTATTTAAAGATGAAAATATTTTGTCATATGCAATAATTGAAGATACTAAGCAACCATTTACAGAAGAGGATAAAAAAATAGAACCTCTATGCTACATGGATGAAGAAGATATCAACGAAATTCTTAATGTTTTTAGAATTTATCTTATAAATGATGAACCTTTGAAAAAAGAAGATTCTGTCATGTTAAGGGAATTTTTTAGTGAATTTGTAAATACAAACTCATTAACGAATTTTATCATTCAAGAATATGTTCAAAAAGACGTATATGATGATGATAATAATGTTCAAGCTTATCAAAAAATGTTAGACTTTGTAGGTTCTTCATATAAAATAAAATTAATTAAAGAAAAAAATTGGTTGTATTTATCTCAAGATTAATTATCATTCAGCCAAACAAATATGACACAATCTTTACGTGCTACTATCCTAGTCTCGCAAAGATTGTGTTTTTTTATATGCCTTTTTTTAGCCAGAAACGGACGGTTTGGTAAGCGAAGAGGTGAGCCCGAGGTATCAGTATTTACAGAGTAAAAAAGAAGAAGACGAAACGATTTTTGATAAACTTTTCTACTACTTTATATTTAATAAAGTTAGATTCACGAACGAACCAACAGAAATGTCCGACGAAATTGTAGCAAACAGAATATCAATAAAGGGTAAAAGGCTATCCATTTGGGTAGTCTTTTCCATTGTAAAAGTTCCTAATAACTTATAAACTTAAATATATCAGATTTTGTCGAATGGAGTTGGTCAAATGGAAGAAATAAGAGAACGTGGTAGAGGAAAATTCAAACCTGCTCCCGATTTAACAAAAGAACAAATACAAGAAATCTTACAAGAAAAAATTGAAGAAGAGAAAGAACTTTATAAAATAGATGAACGTGATTTTACTGATGAAGATTTAACATATAATCGAGATAAATTTAATGTCACTTCACTTTTTTGCGGTGCAGGTGGACTTGATTTAGGCGTGGAACTCGCAGGTTTAGATGCGGTCATTGGAAAAGAAATGACAGATAAAGTATTACGTGATCGTGAAGCATTTAACGAAAAACGACATGAAAGTGTTTTTCATAAAGTATATGCAAATGATATGTTCAGTGAGGCGCTAGAAACATATAAAGCTAATTTCCCTGAAAGTGTTTATGTTCATCAAAAAGATATTCGTCGAGTAATGGAATTTCCAACTGCAAATATTGTGTTGGGTGGCTTCCCATGTCCTGGATTCAGTGAAGCGGGACCACGCTTAATAGATGATGAGCGTAACTTTTTATATATCCACTATATTAGATGTCTCATGCAAACAAAACCTGAAATTTTTATTGCTGAAAATGTAAAAGGAATGTTAACACTCGGTTGTGGCGAAGCTTTTCGCCAAATCAAGCAAGATTTCGAAGCAGCAGGTTATCGCGTATATGACAAGCTTGTAAATGCAAGGGATTATGGAGTTCCTCAATTAAGGGAACGTGTTTTCTTAGTTGGAGTTCGTGAGGATTTAGATTTTGAGTATGTATTCCCTGAACCAACTCATGGAGAAGGGGAGGGCCTTCTTCCTTATGTGACACTACAAGATGCTATTGGTGATTTAGAAAAACCAATGTTTTGTAAATAGTAATATATTAAAATCTTACTCGGTAAAACATTGTTTATTATTTTATATTTTCTTCCATTAAATTAGCAATTGCATTTGCGTTTTGATCACTAGTTTTTCGTAATCCTTCAATAGTATTGAATTGTCTTTCAATAGAATGGTTTTGATTTAGTTTCCATTTACCTTCAATTCGATTAATTTCAAGTTCAAAACCAACAATTCCTTTCATCAACCCTTGAATAAATTGATCATTTTTAGGCATCTCTGCATTCTCACCATATTTACCTTCGTAAAAACGTACAGTTTGTTCCAGTATCTCTAATAAGCGTTCCTCATTTTCAATGATTTTTACTTTTCCATAAATATGTACAGCAACGTAATTCCAAGTTGAAACAGTATTTGGTTCTCGATACCAAATAGGTGATATATATGAATGTGGACCTGAAAAAACAACCAATACTTCTTTGTTATTCAACGTTTTCCAATGGGGGTTGGATTTCGCCATATGGCTAGTTAAAATAGTATTTTCTCCACCTTTTTCTTCCAATAAAAAAGGCAGATGGGTAGCAAATGGTTGTGCATCAACTTGCGAAAATAGAATACCAAAATTGTTATCTCTTATAAAATTAAATATTTTATCTTATCTTTAACCTCAAATGCTTTTGGTATATACATTAATTCTCATCCTTTCTATAAGTAAACCTCTTTAAAAGGCTATAGTATTAATTTTTTCCTTACTATTTAAAATCCATTTTAAACTTACGAATCAGCATTGTTCAATGATTTTTTAGAAAAATAAGTAAATGGTAAAATGATAAATGAAATAGTTTGGAGGGAAATAGATGAAGATTTTAGAATTTGGAAAAGAGAAAGCTAAAGAAATTACTAATTATAACTCTGTATCTGCATTTTACTCAAAGTTAATGAAAACACAGTCACCTACTAATATGGGTTTTATTAACATTGAGCAAGGAGGAATTGTTGGATACCATAAAGCACCAGTGCCTCAGCTTTTCATAGTAGTAGAAGGCGAAGGATGGGTAGAAGGGGAAGACCAAAAAAGAAAAGCTATTAAAAGTGGTCAGGGAGTATTTTGGAAAAAAGGTGAAGGACATATTAGTGGAAGCGAAACAGGATTAACTGCGTTAGTACTTCAAGCAGAGGAATTGGAAAATCCGTTGAAGTAGAAATTATTAATAAAATGTATTAAAACCATTCGTGGAGGAGAACTTCCCAAATGATAATTGGATGTTTAAGTTAATAGAAAAGGTTTTGCTGTCTCTGTGTTCTTAATTTACTTTGTTTGAACATTGATTTTTTCCACATCTCTAAATCGAAGAAACAAGTCAAAACTGATCACAAAAGATTTTTCTTGAATGATATCAATTAAACGTACATATTCACATTTTCGAACATTGACCAATTCTTTACCGTTCAAGATAGTCACGTCAAAAGAATTTAATGCGTTATTATCACACTTAAATCATGTTTTCTTATCAATACCGTAATCAGTATCATCTTTAGTAATTAACAAAGTTAAAGTGACGCCTTTTTCATCTGGATATTTTTTACTTATATCGGTCGTTGTGAGACCAATCTTTAAATGTTTTGTGTGTTTGTTAAAAACTTATCTGCTTTGAAATTAGTTTCTGTGAAAACCCATGCATTTGCTATAGGCATAGTGCAAAACCTCTTTCTATTAGTTTAATTTTTTATAGTCTTTCTAATACATATTCAAGCCCCTCGAATTGTGCAACTGCTTCATCTATTCCTTGAACTTTTAATTTGCAATTTCCAAAATTAAGAGTAACAGCATGTTCTCTTAATTTGTCTCTATAATCTCCAAGAAACTCAAGATTATCCTCAATGTTACTTATGTTTAATTCGCTTTTAAAATCTTTTAAGAAACAATCAAAACTGTATATATCTGGATATGACCATTTCATGAAAGACAAGTGATAACCTTCAACAAACATAAGCTTGTTCCTCCTCTCTATATTAATTGTGAAAGTATTGCGCAATTAACTTTCTATCTCAATTATGAGGCAAGAGATTTTTAAGAAATAATGGAAATAAATGATATAATGGTTGATAGAATAGCCATATTTTTTTAGTGAGGTGGATTTTAATGCATGACTGGCAAATAAGTGCTATAGAAGAGTTAAAGCAGAGATGGTACACCATAGATGAAGCTATAGAAGAGTTAGGCGAAAATGGAAAAGAAAATATCGAAAACAGATTTTTCGAGGCAAACGGATACTGTAGATTTTGATAAGGAAATTGGCTTTTTAGGGAAACCACAATATAAGGTAGAAAAGACCGGCGGTAGAGGAAGACCTAAAAAACTATATAATCATACAGCAGTAGAAGCGATACGGTCATTTGCATTAAGTGATACGTTTAAGAAAGTGGAAGAAGAACCAATTGATTTCTTTGTAAATAATAAGTGGCGAGATGATATTTCGCTATTTCTATCTGTTTTTTTTTAAAGCTATCAAAACAAGAATATAGATGAAAATGATATTGATAATATTGTAGATAAAACATTAGAAATTGTAGGAAAAGTGATTGTTGAAAAATATTACAGTCTCGCTGGTCAGAATAAGTTTTTGGTGAATCGAAACAAAAAATTAGAAGATACCAAAGAATATTATATTGCCGTACAACGAGGTGTTGAAGAGCGGGCAAATGAATTGAATCGAATTAGCAGGATTATTACTGAAGATATTAATTCCAGTTCTAAACATTTGGTAAGTAAAGAAGTTTATCATTTAAAGCAAACTATACAGGTAAATGAAAAAATAGATAGAATTTTAAAATTGTTGGAGGAATCGCATAAGCGAGGTTTTCGAGAAATTTGATGACAAATACTAGCTTGAAGGTCAATTGAATTAAGAGAAAATGATTCAAGAATTGTACAGCTACAATGAGGATTTATTGAAAGTAATACTTGCGAATGATTTGTTGGAAAATTCGGTTAACTTTTCAGATTACAAAAACAACAGTCATCCAATTGTGTAACCTAATTAAAAGGGAACTTATTTTCGTATAAAATACATTTTTTATATGTTGCAATATTAAATTAAACGCGCTTACAGAAAGAAGGGATCATTTGGGAAAATATAAAAATATAATTACAAAAATCGGTCGTGATAACAAATTAAGTCGGTGTACGGATGATGAAGGAAGAATCTTCGACCGAGAAGAAATTATTAATAGTTGGAAAGAGTCATATTATGAGAGGGTTTCTCGAAATGAAGATGAGATTGGTTTACGCTTACCCCAATTTGGAGCATTATCTGCAATTCGTGCACATTGGGCAACATCAAATTCTCCAGCAACAGTTGTCTTACCTACTGGAACAGGGAAATCTGAAACAATGTATACTACGATAATTTCTGAGAGAATTACTTCAACGCTTATCATTGTACCGTCTAATCTATTGAGGGAACAAATTTTTGAAGGAGCGAGGCATTTTGGTATACTTCCAGAATTAAAAATGATATCAGATGAAATTATTTATCCAACGACTTTTCTTTATAAGTCAAAAGTGAAAGAAGAGGATGAAAATGTTCTGATTGATGCCATTGAGGAGGCTAATATAATTGTTTCAACTCCCGGTATGATTAAAAATATGACTTCTTCAGTTTGGGGTAAACTGCTTGAAAAAGTAGAGGTTGTAATATTTGACGAAGCGCATCATCTTGCTGCTCCCGATTGGGGAACAGTGAGAGAAAGATTTATAGGTAAAAAAATTCTACAATTTACTGCAACACCATTTAGAAATGATGGGAAAAAAATTGATGGTAAGATAATTTTCAATTATGGTTTGGCATTGGCACAAAAAGCTGGTTATTTCAAACCTATCGATTTTTATCCAATTCAAGAATTTGATGAGCGAAAGTCTGACAGGGAAATTGCAAAAATTGCTATAAAACAATTAGATGAAGATTTGGAGAAAGGATATGAGCATGTACTTTTAGCGAGAGCAAACAGCCGAAAACGAGCTAATGAGCTGTATGAAAAAATTTACTCTCAATATAAAAAGTATAATCCAGTTGTTATTCACACTGGTATTCGCCCTGCCCAGAGAAAAGAAAACTTGCAGCAAGTTAAAAGTGGTAAAGCAAAAATTGTAGTTTGTGTAGATATGTTTGGTGAAGGCATTGATATTCCAACACTGAAAATTGCAGCAATTCACGATAAATATAAGTCGCTTCCGATTACACTTCAATTCATTGGACGATTCGCTCGAACAAGTGGCAATAAGCTAGGAAATGCAAAGCTCATTACGAATGTGGCAATGGACGATTTGAAGGAAGCGATTGAAGAGTTATATCATCAAAATTCCGATTGGAATCAACTTCTTAATATCCGTTCAAATCAAGCTATCGATAAAGAAGTTGAACTTAGTGAATTTATTGGTAAGTTTGAAAAAGGTCATGCGAAGGAGATAGATTTATCCCAATTAAAGATAAAAATAAGTACCAGAATGTTTCGATCCTCTTCAAAAAGAACTATTGTAAACGGATGGAAAAAAGTTTTGGACCAAGATAGAACTACACATTTAATAAATGAAGAAGATTCCGTTTATATTTTTATTGAGGAAATTGAAACAAAAGTTGTCTGGTCAGATCAAAAGGATATAGTTCAATACGATTATGATTTTTTTGTATTGTTTTTTGATAAAGACAATGGAATCATTCATATAAACGAAACTGATACTGGAAAGGGAAACCGACTTGTGGATAGTATGTTTCCTGAAGCATCAGCAATTAAGGGAGATTCGATATATCGAAGTTTAGATGGAATTAATCGGTTGATGATTGGAACGTTGGGATTAAAGCAAAAACCTAGCGGAAGGATTAGCTTTAGAATGTTTGCTGGTACTGATATTAAGTCTGGAATTAGTGAGGCTGTTGTATCTGGTTCAACTAAATCTAATTTATTCGGTTATGGTTATCAAGCTGGAGGACGCATTAGTATTGGTTGTTCGTATAAAGGAAAGGTATGGATGCGTTGGATAGAACGGATAAACTTTTGGACAGAATGGTGTCAGAATATTGGGAATAAGATATTGGATGATACTATTGATACGAATAATATATTAAATAATTCGCTCGCCTTAGAAATTATCAAAGAATTTCCAAAAGGTGTCCCTTACAAAATATTGTTACCAGAAATAATAGAAATTTCTAACTCATCAACGAAGCAGTTGTATATTTCTAAAGAACAAAAGGCATTTCCATTCTTTCAAACGGATTTAAAGAATCCTTGTTTAGTTAATGGAAATCTTCGTTTTGAATTTTGGATAAATGAACGGAAATTTGTCTTTGAGCAGATTATTAATGAGACATCATATAGTTTCAAGCAAATCGAAGGTGAAGAGCTAATTGTGAAAGCCGGTAATAAATCTTTTAAAATGACTGATTATCTGTACGAATATTCACCGGAAGTATCGTTCATACAAAGTGATGGAACTATTATTGTAGTTCAAGAAAATTTAAAAACAGTTATCAAACCAAAAAGTAGCATCGATTTGCCATCAGAATCTCTTTTTGCTATCGATTGGAATGGACTTGGAGTCAATATTAAATCTGAATCACAAGGAAGAGCAAGAAAGACTGATTCAATTCAATACGCTACGATACATAATATTGTAGATCAGACATCAGATATTATTTTTGATGATGATGGATCGGGAGAAATTGCAGATGTTGTTTCGGTCAAAATTAATGAGGAACATCGAAAAGTAGTATTTCATCTGTATCATTGTAAATACTCACACGGAGAAAATCCTGGTGCTCGTGTTTCTGACCTATATGAAGTATGTGGTCAAGCCGAAAAATCTATTATGTGGAATGATAATGTCTTAAAAATTGTTCAACGAATGATTGTACGAGAAACTATGAGACAGAGAAACTATGATGAGACTAGGTTTGAGAAGGGGGACTTACACACTCTTCATATGCTAAAGAAGATGGTGAAATCTGGTTTTGAAACAGAGTTTGAAATATCAATTGTTCAACCGGGAGTCTCGATATTAGAAATCACAGATTCAATGAAGCAAATTATTCTGGCAACTGATACTTATTTAAAAGATACTTATGGCTTACATCTAACATGTTATTTTAGTAATTAGATAGAATGGTTGTTTCTAAAAACAATAACACATCTGGTAATCTCTGAAGCCAGGTAAGTAATTAAAATTAGATTCCGCTTAAGCCAGAGGATACAAAGGTGCTAAGCTACCAAGAAGTGTGTGTATTTCTATATTAAAATAGTACTCTAATCAATATATATATGAATGAAGACCACAAACATTATTAACTTATATACAATTAATGATTATCGATCAAAAAAATAATAAATTTGAGGAGGATAATATGAGTTCAATTTATGTGAAAAATTTAATTAATACAGTCATTGAAAAATCGGTAAATAAGTCATGGAATACTGCTGTGTTAGAATGGGAAATTGATGATGTTATTGAAGATGAAGATAATGAATCTTCTTGTATATGTGGTAAAGTGAAAAAAAGCTTTTAGATTCAAAATTAATGTTTATTTAAGTGCGAATTAGTTATATAACGAAACAACTTATATAGTTTCATACTTCTATATCCATTTATAACTTATAAATTCATTAGTATAAAAGGATGTTGAAACTACATTGGCCTTATTCAGAAACAGAAAATAGCAAATAGCAATAGTTAAGTGGTTTTACATGCTCGTATCGATGGAAAAGGACAGACTATGGAAAAGAATTTAATAATAAACTAATTTCAGAAGCCATAGAAACGTTTGGTATACAATATTCAATTAGCATGAAAGGATGTCCTTATGACAATGCCGTTGCCAAAGCGACGTTTAAAGTTTTTAAGACTGAATTCGCAAACAGTAAGCAATTCTCTGCCTTTGAACAGCTGTCTTTTGAACTTAATGATTATGTTCATTGGTTTAATAACATTCGAATTCACGGAACATTGGGTTACAGTCCTCATAAAAGTTGAAAAGTTTAGTGATAGCAATAGTAAATGAGAAAATGGAACATAAAAATATATTCCTTGTTAATCTTAATATAAAGAGTTATAAACATATCTAAAAAAATCACTATTAGAAAAAATATCGGGAGT
>NZ_QWUA01000072.1 GCF_003576525.1 Rummeliibacillus sp. POC4
AAGTAAAAGATTTTTTGCGAGTTTCGTTTTGCCAACACTTGCAAGTTGTAAGATAAGTAAAGCTACAAACATAGCTGTTAAAGCGAAGTCTAATCCCCATTTCTCAGGATGGGCAATCCATTGACCTAAAAAAGCACCTGAGATACAAGCGGCAATCCACACTAAATAGGCTGTGACATTTAAACCGTCCATCCATTTTCCACTGATTTTCTTCGTTTGCATAATTTTCGTCATGGCAACCCCGAACGTCTCATCTGTCAATAATGTGCCAAAGCCTATGTTGCGCATTAATGAGTATTTGGTGAAATTCGGAGCGACCGTTAGACTCATGAGAAAATGTCTTAAGTTGACGATGAAAATGGTAAAGATAATCGCAGATGCAGGTGTGCCAGATAAAATAAGCCCACAAAAGATAAATTGCGCAGATCCGGCATAGACGAGTATGGTCAATAATGCGATTTCATATAATTTTAATCCAGAAGCGGCCCCCACAACACCGAAAGCTAAGCCAATACTTATGTATCCTAATAATGTGGGAATGCAATCTTTCACCCCCTGTAGGAAGGTATCATCCTCATGGAAACGAATTTGTTCGACCGTTTCAGTCGTATGACTATTCAAAAACAATCACCTCATACAAATCATATTCTTTAAAGAATACAACAATTCTAATGGAATTTTCAATACTTTCTGATAAGTAAGCTTGGTTTTCCGATTTTTAGGACATACCAATGTTGCTAAATGGCTTAGCTTCGCCTCCATTGATCATGTAAGTGTCTTCCTGACCGTTACTGTAGATGAAATATGGCGGGGAGCTTCATGCGGCATTCTCCACTAATTTCCGAATAAGCAGAATTCATAAATGACAGATACTTTCATATTGACTTACATATCACTAATTACATATGATGGAAGAAATACAAGGGGGTTGTATAGATGACAAATAAAGAACTATTATTGATACCAGGTCCAACACCAGTGACGGATGATATTTATGATGCGCTTGCGAGTGAAACAATGGGCCATACAGATCCACGTTTTGCGGCGATTTACAAAAGAGCAATTGATAACACAAAAAAGCTTTTTAATACGGATGGGGAAGTGTATATTGTCGCTGGTTCTGGGACACTTGCGATGGAAATGGCCTTATTAAATACAGTGGCTGTTGGCGAGAAACTATTAGTTTTGAGCAATGGCTATTTTGGAGACCGATTTATCAAACTTGGACAAGCTTTTGGTATTGAAGTAGATGTGTTGCAAGCAGAATGGGGAAAACATGTAGACCCTGCATTAGTAGAAGAAAAGTTAGCAAACTCAAATTATGCAGCGGTTACGATTACGCATGCGGATACTTCTACAGGGGTTGCAGCAAATTTGGATGTTTTGATTCCTTTAGTGAAACGATATGGCGCACTTTCCATTGTAGATGGTGTTTGTGCAACCGCTGCTTTAGAAGAAGATTTGTCAAAAGAATATGGTGACCAAAAGGGCGCGACAATCGACGTTGTCTTAACAGGTTCCCAAAAAGCTATTGGTGTACCACCAGGTTTAGCCATCGTTGCTTTTGGAAAAAACGCACTAGACAAACGTCAACAAATTGGTAGAATCCCTGCCTATTACGCAGATATCAAAAATTGGCGTTCAGTTATGGACCAACCGACTAACTATTTCGCAACACCAGCAGTAAACCTTATTTATGCGTATGATGTAGCATTGGAAAAAGTACTAAAAGAATCAATGCCTGTACGGATCGAGCGCCATACTAAGTATGGTAAAGCCGTACGAGCAGCACTTTCCACATATGGCATGAAACCTTTAGCTTCTGAAGACATTGCAGCGCCAACATTAAGTTGCATCCTTTATCCAGAAGGGGTAGATGATGCAGCATTTCGAAAAGCATTGGCCGATAAAGGTGTCATCGTAGCAGGCTCTCTTGCACATCTTGCAGGAAAAGCCTTCCGAATCGGTCATATGGGAAACACCACAACCGAAATGCTAGAAGAAGCAATTGTTAAAATAGGCGAAACGTTAAAAGAACTAGGCTTAGAAGTGAATACAGAAGCAGCTGTAGAACGATTGAAGGAAGAATTAGCGATTAATATCAATGCATGATGAAGTTTTAGAGAAGAAGCATTATTCAAGCTAAATTGCTAAACATGCAGCTTGAATCATTTAGTTGGGCTTGAAATGAAAAAGTAAAGATTCTTGATACGGCTTAGTGTAAAATAAGTGCTTATCTCACATAATTTTTACTAAGTCGTATTTTCTAATAGCTTAAGAGTTCATCGTATGATAAATAGGATTATGTTTCACGATAAAGTTATATGTAAAATACGTAAATCGTTTGTTCAAAAATCTTTAATTAAATTAGGTGATGATTCAAAATTAGAATAATTGTAAGGAAGTGAGGTTTTTGAATGGCGACAATTGAGGATTTTTTGAAATTGGATATCCGTATTGGTACTGTTGTAAAAGCAGAATTTTTTCCTGAAGCAAGAAAACCTGCAATAAAACTAGAAATTGATTTTGGGGAAATGGGCATCAAGCAGTCTTCTGCACAAATTACACAAAGATATAAACCAGAACAACTTATTGGAAGTCAAGTAGTGGCAGTAGTAAACTTCCCCTCAAGACGTATCGCAGGGTTTAAATCTGAAGTATTGGTAATTGGAGGCGTCCCAGAAGATGGTGATGTGGTATTATTAAAACCAGATAAACCTGTTAAAAATGGAACACCAATAGCATAAAATTTCCGGAAGCTACTTAAGTTTAGGTACATTTATTGTTTCCTTAACGGGATCTTATATAAATCAGGATATTCAACAATTGTGCGCGATTCTATAAAGATTGGCGCTCTTTTTCATTAAAGGACTATATTATTAAATAACATTCTTTTTTAAACCATAAAAATTATAATAGAAAAATATGGGGATATAGGAGGCCTTATGATGGCATTAGCATTTAGAAAATCAACGGTTGACGATATAGAAATTTTACTTCCTATTCAAAAAGCTTCATTTCAAGAGGACTTGGAAAAATACGAGGACTTTGAAACAAATCCAGCTTGCGAAACATTTGAGAAGTTAGCGGAAAATATAAAAAAATATCATCACTTTACAATATTAGATGAAGATACAATTATTGGTGCAATTGATGTAAGAGGTAATGATGAACGTATGCATATAGATAAAGTGTTCATTTCTCCAACCAGTCAAAATAAAGGAGTTGGTACTGCGGCTATTCAGTTTTTAGAAGAAAAATTTCCAAATGTGAAATTATGGACTTTGTATACTCCATATTTAAGTTTTCGAAATCACCATTTTTACGAAAAATTTGGCTACAAAAAGACTAAAGAGACTCAGTTAACACCTAAGTTAATTTTATTTAAATACGAGAAATCATCAGATGTCCTAGTAAATAAATAGTTAAAGGTATACCGTATATTGGAAACGAAGCGTAGTTAAATGACGAAAAAGAAATGTAACAATAAAACTAAAATAGCTTATTAAGGTATTTCAGTTTTGGCATTAATTTTATACATAGCTATCAACGTTAAAGTTGTTATAACAGCTTTAATGGAGAATTTATATTTTTTACTGAAGTGCGTTAGGGGAATGTTAGATTTTCCTAACGCACTTTTATTTAAAACTTATTTTTCTAATATAACTTGCTGATATTAAAGACTCATATTAAAACCAGATGTTTGGACAGTATTAAAGATTTTTCCAACCTTTGCGTCGAGCTGTTTTACTGTAATTTTTTATAGATCTAGTATCACATTAACTTTTCGTTCTTTTTTGAATATTTTTATATTTTTTATTAGGGAAATATACCATTGACGTTTTAAATTTAACTTGTTATTATTCAACTAATGTTTTTAATAAAAGAATAGATAACCTTGTATAATTTCAAGAATACGGCTTGAAAGTTTCTACCAGCTACCGATAATAGCTTGTCTACAAGGAATGGGATTTTAATGATATTTTTATTCCGTTTTGTAGAAGAAACTTTGGCCTAATTAGGTCAAAGTTTTTTTAATATCAAGGGGAAATTAAAATGAATTGGGTAATACTAATTTTGAAATCATTCCCTTTCAAATCTTTAATCTAGCAAATAGGAGACTACAACATGAGAAACTTTTTTAAATTTGCAGAACGGAACACTTCCTATAAGCAGGAAACACTTGCAGGGATAACGACTTTCTTATCTATCGCATATATATTAATCGTCAATCCACTTATTCTAAGCCAATCTGGTATGGATCATGGGGCTGTATTTACGGCAACTGCGCTTACTGCGATCATCGGAACACTTCTTATGGGGTTACTTGCTAACTTCCCAATCGCCATTGCCCCTAGTATGGGATTGAATTCATTCTTTACTTTTTCTGTGTGTATTGGAATGGGTATTGACTGGCAAGTTACTTTAACTGGCGTTTTTGTTGCAGGAATCATTTTTACACTATTAAGCTTATTTAAAATTCGAGAAAAAATTATTAATATTATTCCACAGAATTTAAAATATGCAATCGCTTCCGGCATTGGATTCTTCATCACATTTATCGGCTTAAAAGATGGTGGCATTATTGTTGGCAATAAAGACACATTTGTTGCGCTTGGCGATTTAACTTCACCAATGACGTTACTAGCCGTTATTTGTCTTATTATTACAATCGTTATGTTAGTACGTGGCATCAGTGGCGGTATTTTCTACGGTATGGTCATTACAACAATTATTGGTATGATTTTTGGATTAATCGATGTTCCTTCATCAGTTGTTGGCAGTATACCAAGTATTAAACCAACATTTGGTGTCGTGTTTGGCCATTTAGATGAAATTTTTACCCCAGAAACATTGACAGTTATCTTCACGTTCTTAATCGTTGCTTTCTTTGATACAGCTGGTGCATTAATTGGATTAACGAGCCAAGCCGGTATGATGAAAGATAACAAAATTCCGAATATCGGAAAAGGATTACTTGCCGATTCAACTGCTGGTGTCATTGGTGCTATTTTAGGTACATCAACACCTGCTACAAGTGTTGAATCTTCTGCTGGTATTGCTGTCGGAGGAAGAACCGGCTTTACGTCTGTCGTTATTGCAGCTTGTTTCTTAGTTGCTTTGTTCTTCTCGCCAATTGTTAGCGTTATTTCAGTCGAAGTAACTTCAGCTGCATTGATTATTGTAGGTGCATTAATGGCAATGCAAATCCGTAATATCGAATGGACGAAGTTAGAAATTGTTATTCCATCATTTTTAACAATTATTATGATGCCTCTAACATCTAGTGTGGCAATCGGTATTGGATTAGGCTTTGTTTTTTATCCAATATGTTTAGTAGCACAAAAACGTTATAAAGAAGTTCATCCAATTATGTATGTACTTTGTTTATTATTCCTTTCATACTTTGCGTTTATCGTCTAGGAAAGATCTTTAGAAGATAGAAAAAATTAAAAGGATAGAAGAGCTTGAAGAAATTCGCTCTATCTATCCTTTTTTGCACTACAAGAAATAAAAACAACCAAAAAAGAAATAAACATCCCTAAAAAGAAATAAACCCATTCAAAAAAGAAATAAAAGCCCCTAATTTGGAAATAAACAAAACCACCTGAAATAAAGACACCCAAAAAAGATATAAACAACCCCGAAAAAAAATAAATCCATCCCAAAAGGAAATAAAAGCCCCTAATTTGATGGACAAATGTCAATCTAACAATCTCCGTGTTCCAAACAATGGTCTCATATATAATTAATAGATTACAAATGGAAATTTTTCTATAAATTTATGAAGATGGTATAATTTATTTAATTAAAGTGCTATAAAGGAGAATACATACGATGGATAACCAATATTTTGTAGGTTGGGGAACACTGGCGTTGATAAATGCTGCATTTGCACAAGGGAAGAATAGGACGGGGTTAAACTGGTTTTTACTTTCTCTTGTAGTAGGTCCACTGGCAACACTATTTTTGTTATTTGTTGAAAAAAGAGAACAGTAATTTTTAAATTCGTAAATCAATTTTAAACTAACATCACTTTAATAGATCAAGCATTTGAATTGGTGCTTTTTCTAATGATCTTCTAAAAACGGGCAACAATCGGGCCATTTAATTGAAAAAGCAGTCTTTCATTAATTTTTAGGCTATTTAATTTAAAAAGAACAAGGAATTTTGGGATAAGAAGCTAATACCTTATTAGACTAACAATTAAGTATTGGGGTGTTTTCAATGATAAAATTTTTTGAGTATAACTGGCAGGTAAGAGACGAATGGTTTAACTGGTGTAATCAATTAACAACAGAAGATTTGTTAAAAGACCGTATTGGAGGAGTAGGAAGTATTTTAAATACCCTTTTTCATATAATTGATGTGGAGTATAGTTGGATTCGTGCTATAGAGGGTAAAGACGATATGGTAATTCAGTTTAATGATTATAATACCCTAGAAAAAGTTAAATCTCTCTCAGATACATTTCGTAATGACATAGTTAAGTTTATACAAACAAATTCGGATGAACCAATTGATAAACTTGTGTCTGTTCCTTGGGATGAAGATAATTATACAAGAAGTGAAATATTACATCATATAGTTGCTCATGAAATTCATCATGTTGGCCAACTTTCGGTTTGGGCAAGAGAATTAGAATTAAGTCCAGTTTCAGCTAACTTTATTGGAAGAGACTTCGTTTCTGTTTAATTTTTATTCAAGAAAAGGGCACTATGCTTGAACAAGGATAAGCGTTCATTTTTTATTTAAGCCCAGTTTACTTGAAGAAGAGACAAGGGAATTTTACTGCATAGTTGAAGGATGATTCGTAGTAATTAAAGAAAAGGCGTAACACAGAAGTGATTACACCTGTGGGATAAATTAATCCCAAACTCGAACTCTTGGAACCTTAGCAGTTCTTAAGTAATCTAGCAATTGTCCAGTATGAACTGATTCATGATAGGCGATTCTTAGCAACATGTCGCCCAAACTTCGAACGTAACCTGAATCAGAACGATCAATTTTAATGCTTGTTAAATCTTCTTCAGAAAATGATTTAATAGTTTTAAAGAAGTCATTTCTAAATGGTTCTGCAAATTTCAATTCCTCATTTACAGTGGAAAAAGGTTGCTCTTCAAAAGGAGAATCAAACTCTGCCAGACTGCCGTGATTTTGGATAGCTAGATGGTAATAATGTTCGCTTTCTAGAACATGCCTAATCATCTCAATACAAGTCATTGCTTCGATATCGGGTTTCCAATGTAGTTTTTCTTGGGGAATAGACGTCCAAACCTTAATGCTTCTTCTTCGTACTTCGTTGAAATTCAAAAGTATTAATTCGATTGAGTTCATAATTCACCCTCCAATTATTGGTATAAATTAAATATACAAGAATGAACGTTCGAATAAAAGAGTAAATATTAGAGACAAGGAGAATTTTTAATGCATAGTTGAAGGGTGATGTGACATAAAAAGACAGGTTTACCTGTCTAATCATTTTGCTTATCTTTCTTTTCAGCTATAGCTCTTAATATTTCATTCTTTTCTTTTTGAACTTTAAGGAATTTAATTAGAAACCAAATTACGAAAATAAGGGGAGCTATGTAAAAGATGATTGGAAAAAATAAAATTAATGCATCACCAAATCCAATTCCCATTTAGTTGTCACCTCTCTTTTTGGATAATTATACCATAACTATTTTGGAAAGTAAGCAAGGCGCAGTACGTAGAAAATGTGTAATTGAATAGGCTGCTTGTCAAACTAACGGTGTATTAATGTTGGCCAACTTTCGATTTGCGCAAGAGAATTCGAATTAAGTCCAGTTTCAGCTAATTTTATTGGAAGAGACTTCGTTTCTGTTCAATTCTTATTCAAAAAAGGGCGCAATTCTAGAGTAAGCATAGTCTAAAGCCATTTAATCGAATAATACATTAGAGATTTTTAAAATATTTAGGTAAAATATGTTTAATGTTGAAATATATTACTTGTCTTTTTCTTAGCTATATAAATGGTATTTCTTAATAGAGAGGGGGACTATTACTTGGCTAATAAACAAAATCCTATTCCATTTTTGAGGAGAGCTTGGGTATCTTCTATTGGTGTATTTTTATTGTCACAAATATTTTTTATTATTTGTGAAGCAACAGGATGGATACCTAATTATAGAGATATTGGCGGAACGATATTTGGAAGAATCACTGAATCCTCCATTTTCAGAGAGTGGTTTACTTTTTATGAAACACCACATTTCAATTTACTTACAGTCTTTTTTGGTATCGCATTTTTGATACCTGGAATTATAGGTGCGGTAAAAAACGTTTTTTTACCTAAAGTCTCTAAAAGAGTTTAGAATTTCTCACAACCGAGACATGGTCGGGGATTTAATTGAATAAGTGAGTATCTGCATCTTTTTATAAAGATGCATTTTTTATTAAAAAATGCTGTAACGAAATAATAATTTTGTGAACTCATGTAGATATTAAGGAATTTATGGAATATTCCTTCTTTTTATACTTGTGTGCTAGAATAGGAATATATGTTCGAAGCTGAAAGGGGGAAAAAGCAAGATGTTAAAGAATGAAGAAGATGTGATAAAGCTAATTCAATGCGATGAGAAAATGATGGAGATTATAAAAGTTGCAAGCACTTTGAATTTACCTGATTGGTGGATTTGTGCAGGATTTGTACGTTCAAAAATATGGGACACATTGCACGAATTTAATGATAGAACTGAAACGCCAGATGTTGATGTTATCTATTTTGATAAAACAAAAATTGATGAGGATTTTGAAAAAGAATTAGAGAATAAGTTGATAAAACTTATGCCTAATATACCTTGGTCTGTAAAAAATGAAGCTAGAATGCATGTCATCAATAATCTTCCTCCTTATACTTCTTCGGAAGATGCTATTTCAAAGTTTCCGGAAACTGCGACTGCTCTTGGAGTGAAGCTAGACAAGGATCATAATTTAGTCCTTACTGCTCCTTGTGGGTTAGATGATGTCTTCAACTTAGAAGTGAAACCGACTCCCTATTTCACAGAAAACAAAAAACTGACCGCAATTTACGAACAACGAATTATAAAAAAGAATTGGAAGTCTATTTGGCCTAAGATAAAAGTGCATCACATATCTGATTAAGAAATAGGCCGTATTATATTTCACGTAAAAAATTCATAGCGATCATGTTCTTCTAGTTGAATTTATCATGATAAAGTAATAATTTGTGATAAAAGACAATAAAGAGGTTGATCCTGTTATTCAAAAGATTGTTTATATCGCTAAATGCTTATAAAATTTGAGCTTGATATAAGAAGCTCCGATGGGATAACACATTTAGTGGATGTGAATACATACATTTGAAACGCTTTTCGGGGATTTAGGAGTGAAGACTACCTACGACTTTATAGCTGAATAAGAAGAACGTTTTTCTATATAAATAGGGCATTACTTAAAAAATTGAGTTTTCTTTAGGTAGGGGCGCAACCTTTAATGGAATTCAGAAAATTCGAAACAAATTGCGTTCTAAGATCGTTTATAAGTAAAGAGGGTTTTTCTAACAAATAAAAATGAAGTAGGTAATGTCTTTGGGATTTTTCACAACACAATTAGTAATGATTGCATTATTTATCTTAATCATTCATTCAATCGAACCATTAGCGTATTCAGTTCGTTTATCAGGGGCAAGAGTAAAACTTTTGGCATCAGCTCTTTCTCTATTCAATGTCATGGTAATGGTATCAAGGCTGGCAAATATGATGCAACAACCTTTTACCGGAAGTTTAATAGATAATGCACCAGAAGAAAATACTTTAGCATTTGTTGAGAGTCAGTTTCGAATTCTAATTGGTGCTGCAACATTAGGTACAATAATCGGTTTACTTTTATTACCAACATTTATTGCTATTTTTTCAAGAGCTATCATTCATTTGGCAGAAGAACGAGGCTCGGTACCAGCGTTATTGAAAAAAGGATTTACAATTCCTTATTTAAGAAGAGCAAAAAAGCATATTCATCTACCTAGATATGCTTATTTAAGAGGTATGAGTTGGCGAGATATACCTATAAAATTATTTTGCATTAATATACTGATTACAGCAATTTATACAATAGGAGTTTTCTCTGCACTATATGCAGCTTTAATTGTACCTGAACGAGCGACAACGGTCGTTATGGCGTCAGGGTTAATCAATGGAGTAGCTACAATATTACTTATTGTCTTTATTGATCCTAAAATTTCAATTTTAGCAGATGATGTTATAAATCAAAAAGGAAAATATATCACCTTAAAAAGTGCATCCATTATGATGGTAACATCAAGGCTACTAGGAACACTTTTTGCACAAGTGTTATTCATTCCAGGTGCAAAGTATATTGCATGGTTCACGAAATTTATCCTGTAGTTATTAAACAACGACAACTAGAGGGGATTCTAAATAAACTTGAAAATTCGCGGAGGTATTTGGAGTCTATACAGTTTTTAACTGGATATTTTAATTGATGTTGATTTTAAAGTTCCTCCAATACCAGCCCGTGATTTTCGATATTTCACTATATCTTTTGAAGTAAAAGAGAAAAATCAAGAACTATTCTTAAATAGATGGTATCGTTTTTAAGAAGTATAAAACAGATAGTAGAAAAAACTTTAAATATATTCTATTAGACACAATAAAAGACCTCTAAATAAAATTTAGAGATCTTTCAACAATAGGGCGCAGTTCTGCAGTTTTCATATTTATCCAAATACTGGTCACCAGTTTACTAACGAAATGTTTAAAGATTTACTTTCTTGGTTGAATCAATTTAATTAATCTGGATTAACCTAATAGGTTTTTATTCAATATTGAGCCCTATTGGTGAAGATACCTCTTGAAGCAACCCGTCCTTGGTTAGAACGGGTTAGCTTTAATGAGGTTTTAAATTAAATAGCCACTTTATATTACTTTATCTGTTGCTAGGTTGTGTCATTCTCCATCCATAAAACAGCCTGACGTTTTTTGATCATATAAATCATATCAATTCCCACCTTTCATGTTTTTGGATTAACAAAGATTAATATTGACGAATACGATTATAATTTTCTACTTTTCTTCGGTTCTCTTCAAAGATTTTTTTCACATTTTCATTATGAAGTGCTTTCTCAAGAGAGTTCTCACGTTTTGTAATAGTTATCGTGAGAGTAAACATGTTTAATACCATTTATTATCACCTCCTTAAATTACCCTAAAACAAGAAAAAACCGTAGAGAGACTCCCCTACGGTGAAAAAGGCACAAAAATACCGCAGGGTCACACTTCTCCCTACGGTATGGGTATTCTTAATTACAAAAAACTTAAGCGATCCATTCCGATCTGGTCGAATGTGTAATTTTCATTTTTACTGAAGTTGTAACTGCCAATGACATTAATTTAACGATAACGTTCATATTATTCGACCTCCTTAAGAATTTTTTGTTTACTTTGTAAGTATATACATCTTTAAGCTGTTTGTAAACACTTTTTACAAAGTTTTACTTATTACGTTAATGACTAGAAAAACTTTTTGCTGTTTTACATAGTTAGTAACCTGATTTTTTTTGGAGGATATAATAGAAGACATATAAGACTTAAAGCCCGAAAACATGGTTTAAAGAAGGGATTTCAGAATTGTTTTAGAATATTTAAATTTAAGGACAGGAAAACCTAATTGAAAACTGAATCCTAATATGCTTAAAAATTTTTATGTTTAAAGTAAAAGGGGGAAATTGAAAACCAATCTTCAACGATCAATCGCAATTGTTGAATAAAACAGTTTGAAAATGGTGAAAGTTTATTTCAAAGAAACGATTACTGAAAAAGGGACATACATATGGACAGTATTAGTTGAACTTTTGAGACGCTATACATCCTGTACTACTTGCTTAAAAGAATAAAAAAATTTATGTGAAAAGGTGATAAATATGAAAATAAATTTAGGGATTTTTATATCTTCAAATGAACAAAAGGAAAATAATGTTGGCAATTTATTGATGAAAACATTTGAATCTAATTTTCGCCCAGTAAAAGGGGACATTCTAGACGATCCAGGATTCCATGCAGATTATCATAATGGATACGAAGTAGTTAAAGTTACAATCAATTACGCTTTGAACGAATGCTTTGTTTCACTACAACCGCTTGTGTTAGAAAGTGAGAAAATGAAGACAGAAACTTATATAGAAAGACTTGAAGAGTACGGTTGGCGTATTGTCTCAAAAGAGGAATTAATGAATATTTGAGAATTATAGAATATAGGAGCAGGTATATTATCTGTTTCTAATACAGATGGATTGGAGATTTAATAAACTTATAAGGAGAAAATATACAAAGAGAGAAAGCTTAACTACCAAGCATTAGATAGGGGGAATCGTATGATCAATAAATTGTTAAGGGTAGGAACTACATATATACCAGTGAATAATGTAGAACTATCTTCAGAATGGTATGTAAATAAATTAAGTGCAGAGCTAAGCTACAAAGACGAAGATAAAGCGATTCTTAATTTAGCAAACCAAAGTTTCTTTCTCGTTAAATCTAAAGAAAATCAAAGCTTGAACTTTTATGATTGTTATGGTGAAGAACATTTTGCTATAACATTTGAAGTTAATGGACTAAATGCATTAGAGGAGATTCATAGAGCGTTTAAAGATAAAGAAATACGAGTTGGAGAAATTGAAAACAGAGGACATGCTGGAAGAAACTTTGTTTTCTTTGATTTAGATGGTAATAAATTTGATGTTTGGAGCGAACTAAGTCCAATTTTTAGAGAAAAATATTTTATTAATTTATAGAAAAATATATCGTTTTAAACGAAGACTAAAAATAATGAACTTACACAATATACATGCTAATATTCCCTATGTATCTATAAGGAGAAGCCAACCGTTATAATAGAACACATACAAAAAAGTAGGTCAACCAGAAATAATTCAAGATTGACCTTAAATTATGAATGGAACAGTTAATGCAAAAGATTTTAGCTGTTTGGCTATCAGTTTCATTTTCGTATTAACCTTATATTTTCTTTAAGTCCTCATTTAACTTCCGTGCTTGATTTTTGAAGTAAAGATAAAATGCAATCCAAAAGATTGTATAGACGGCAATGGAGATGAATAATGTTAACAAAATACTAATGATGGTAAATGGAAGCCATCCAATCGAGAATGCTAAGATGAGATATAGCAGAATGACGGTTAAAAAATGAGCAATGGTCTGCTGGAGAAGATTCCATTTCCTGTTTTCAAAGTACAAAGGACTGACTGTAAAAAGCCAACCACAGAGAATAGAACCAATGGAGTTTTTCAAAAATAATGATCCATCTATCATTACCAAATCTCCAAAAAGAATACTTAAATTAGTGATTAACACCGCAACAAAGCTTCCAAAGAAAATACCGATGAAACTGCGGATTATAAATGTTTTCATTGTTCTTTCCTCCTGTTTAATTTTAGAGCTTTTTTAATCACAGGTACGTAGTTTCGAGATACATATTCTTTCTTTCCTGATTTGAAGTAAACACAGAGAGTACCATTGAAAGACGGTTCAAAACGGTTCAACTGATGTAAATTGGCGATCACCGATTTAGAAAAGCGGATAAACTTTTTAGAGGGGAGTTTGGCCTCTAATTCATATAATTTTTCTTTCAATATAAAAGAATCTGTCTCCGTCACAGCAATTACATGATCGTTTTCAGTATGAAAATACTCGATATCATCCGGCTTGAGAATATGTTGCATCTCTCCCTTTTTTCCTATAAGGAATTGTTGCTCCCTCCTATTGATGAAGTCAATTATTTCCTGTATATGTTCATCCAACTCAGGAACTTCGATAGTAATTCTTGTCTCTTTAAGTGCTTGATCAATATGATTAAAAAGCTTCAAATTTCGGACACCTCTTTCAAGCTTAAAATTGTCACAGTTCTGAATGTCTATTGATAAATGCCCTTGTAATGCCTCCTTTCATTAACTTCTAATCCAATTTTATGATAAATTTCCTTTAAAGTTTCCAAAATCTAGTAAGTGGAAGGAAAATGAAGGGTAACATGTAGAAAATAGTTGGTGACTTACAGAGAAGGGATATGCTAACGCCGCAGTTTATTTTAATAGAAATATAGAATTATAATGTGAGGTGATTATCTTGAATGAATATTACGGAGAACTTTGCACACAGATATACGAAAAGAATAAGTCTATTGCAGACGAAAAAGAACTTGAGTTTTTTCTATCTTTTGTAACAGATAAAAAGATGAAAGTTTTAGAACCTATGTGTGGAAACGGGAGAATGCTGATTCCTTTTATGGAAAAAGGAATTGATATTGAAGGTTTTGATATTTCTGAAGAAATGTTGCGAGTATGTAAACTAAAAGGTCAGAATTTAAATCTTAATCCAAATATTTATTTTGGAAAAATAGAAGAATTTAAAAACGGTAAAAATTATGATTTAATCTTGATACCATTTGGATCCTTTTCACTTTTGCCAGATGAATTAGCTAAAGAGAGTCTTACTAATATGAAAACTTTATTAAAAGAAAATGGAAAATTACTTTTAACCGTTATGACAAATACAGGTTCAGTTAAAGAGATTCCTGATTGGATTGAAACAAATAGACATTACCTTGATAGCAACGAGATTATTGAATATAAGAAAGTCAATTATGACCGATCTAGTAAGATGTTAAATACAAAATTAAAATATCAATTAGTTAAAGATCGGCAAATTGAAGAATCAGAAATAATGGATTTCCCAATTCGTCTTTATGAATCGGGAGAATTTGAAAATATTTTAAAAACTAATGGCTTTAATGAAATTATTCTCCATGAAGTTATTGACGGTTATGGCGAAGGAAGTTCATTTCATGTATTTGAATGCAGAACTTAAATCTAATAATGTCCCCAAATGAAAGTTTGTAAAGACGCAATAACCCAAGAAATGTTGTAGAAAGGTTTTCCTTTGAATATTGTTTATACAGCTTATTATGAAAAGCTTTATAAACATGGTTTACATTAAGAATGAGTTGATATCCATATCAAATATCAACTCGTTTTTTATTGCTACCTGTTTTGGTTTGTAAAGGTTATATATGTAAGAATGTGGAATATAAGAAGAGGTAAACAACGAAGGGAGTATTCTATTTTGAAGAAACAAACAGCTCTTATTTTATCTGTATTTGCTTGCCTTTCATTCCTGATAAGTAGTTGTGGAAAAATAGAAACAAAAGAAATTGAAAATGAGAAGAATCCAAGCTTTTCAATGAATAGTCATGATAATGTAGAGTTTATACCAAAAAGTAAGCCTGCTGGTAGTGAAGCTAAATACAAAATTAGCTTGGAGATGGACGAAAAAGGAAAATTTAGGGTTAATTCAACTAGCAAAATTAAAAACATATCCACCGATCATTGGAAAGAGCTTGTCTTCTATTTTATACCTAATATCTTTACGAAATCGAATTCGCCACAATTAGATACTCCATCATATGTAAGTATTAAAAGTATTAAAGTTGATGGAGAGAAAGTGAAATTTAATTTAGAGAAGGATACATTAAAAATAAAATTGGGTCAAGAATTGAAGCCTAATCATGAAGTAATAGTTAACGTTCAATATGATTTCACTCTTCCCAAAAAAGGTTTACGATTCACAGCAAATGAGAAAAACTATTTTTTAGCGCAATGGTATCCAATGATTGCTACCTATAGAGATCATAAGTGGAATAAGGAAGATTACAGAATGAGAGGCGAAACATATCACACAGCATTTAGTGATTTTGAAATTCAATACAAACTATCCAATAATTTAACGATTATTTCTTCAAGTGATGATGATACGTATCCAAGTGGAAAATCAGGCATATTAGTTGGAAAAGACATAAAGGATTTTTATATAGCTTTATTGAAGGATCCCAATGTAGTTGAAAAAAAGATTGATAATATTACGATAAGAGTTTTCGGTGTTGATGATAGAAAAGATTTGCATAAAGACATCATGAAATTGGCAATTGATGCTCTTACTTATTTTCAAGATACAATAGGACCTTATCCGCATAAGCAATTAGATATTATATTAGATGAATTAGGAATGGAATATCCTGGAGTTGTAATGGCAAATTCCATCTATAGGGGTACCCCTGTAGATGAAGATTCTCTAAAGAGCATGGTTATTCATGAAATTGCTCATCAATGGTTCTATGGTGTAATTAGTAATGATCCATTTCATGATGCTTGGTTAGATGAAGGGCTAGCGAACTTTGCATCGAGGTTGTTTTATGTACAGTACCAGGGAGAAGAAGTTACTGTGAATGAGGAGTTGTATAAAGATTTTACACTGCCTGTCAACCTCTCATTAGATGAGTACTCACTTAAAGAACAAAGTACTTATATTTATGGGAAATCTCAAGAGATGTTATGGAAGGTTTTTCAAGAAAATAAAGGAGAACAACAAGCTGAAAATTTTCTAGGAGAATACTATGAAAATTATAAGTTTAAGGAAATCGATACGAATGAATTTATTAGATTTTTGAAAAATTATCTAAACTTAAATAATGATTCTTATTTCGAGAGTTGGATTAAATTAGAAAAGTAATAAGCTATCTGTAATGAATGGGTGTCTGTTCAAAAAGGAAATATGAAGGGAATTCCATTTTATGTAGCCAAAGGTTTTAAATTTCAATAATGAAAGAATTCCAGAGGAAAATTCAACGTATATTAAATTAAGATATTCTAGAAAAATATGAAGTCATTTTTATTCAAATAATTGGGGCAATGCTCTAAATAGGATAAATCCCTTTTTGGTAATGTACTAATGAAACAGTTTATTACCAAATTCTCTAATGATTAGTAAGTTCAACTAACAGAAGCATGAGTTTTAGAAGTCTGTCATTTTTAACAGCCTTAGGAGTTCAATAATAGGGCGCGATTCTGAAATAAGGATTGCGCTCATTTTGGTAAAAAGGGCCATATTGTAATCTTTTTTTACGAAATGTCACCAAATAATAATTTGGAAACTTTTGTTAGTTATTATCGTTATAATTTAAAGAAAATCATAGGAGGGTACAAATGAAAAAATATATCTTAGGTATTCTTTCGTTGTTTATCATAATAATACTTTACTTTAATTTTAATATTAACAAGTTAGAAAATATGGATGTGAAAAGTGAAAATTTAGTTGGCTCTTATATCTCACCAGAGAGAGATTATATACTCAAGATATATTTTAATGGAGGAATATTTTTTAGAACAGACGTTTCTTATATAGGTGTTTTAGAGAATTTAGGAACTAAAAAAAAGAAAAATATTTTTCTAGTTAGTGCTGCCTTAGGAAATGTTGGCTGGTTAAATAACTCAACGATATTTTTCCAAGATAAACAATTGCCGATTAATAGAATTTATGATTTCAGAAAAGCAAATGAATAAACATTAAAAAAACGTTCCTAAAAAAGTAGGTAACTATATACCCAATTTTCATAGCTTTTAAATGAGGCAGTAGAGTTGAAGAGGGGAAAATAAGAGAAACATATTGGAGGAAAATATATTAAGTACTTTAGTTTATATGGTGAGACACGGCGAGTCGCCAAAAGAAGGAAATGATAGAACCAGAGGATTAACTGAAAAAGGTTATTTAGATGCCGGGCGAGTAACTGACATATTGAAAGATGAAAAAATCGATGCAGTTATTTCAAGTCCATACATACGTTCAATATTAACTGTTGAAAAGATAGCTCAACAAATAGGGCAAAAAGTTTTAGTCTTTGAAGATTTAAAAGAGAGAATATTTTCTACTGGAAATAATAGATTAGCTGATAAGGAATTGAATAAGATTTTGGAAAAGTCGTTTTTAGATCCGAATTTTTCATTAGAGGGAGGAGAATCAAATGCTGACTGTCAAAAAAGGGCTATAAAAGTTTTAAAAGAACTATTAGATACTTTTAAAAATAAAAAAGTAGTGATAGGAACCCACGGGGCTGTCATGACATTAATGATGGGATATTTCGATAGCTCCTATGACTTGAATTTTCTACATGGCACATTAAAACCCGATATATATAGAATGGAATTTAATGAACAGGAATTACTGAACGTTCAAAGACTATGGTATGAAAGAATTAGCGATAATCAATAAAATGTATCTCTAGAAATTGCTAAGGGATAAAAACGAACGAAAGCTTTTTAAAGGGTTAAAAGTTTACCAAACGATATTTAGGAGGCAAATTTTATGCTATAATATTTTCCTTAGATTCCAATTA
>NZ_QWUA01000073.1 GCF_003576525.1 Rummeliibacillus sp. POC4
TATGAAATTATTAAGAAGTTTTCCATATACTGATTGCTAGATGAAATGATGGAGGTCGATATCATTGATAACCGTAAAAAATATTAGTCATACATTTAGAATCGGTAAAAAAGGGAGTGAGAAAAAGGTTCCGGTATTAAAGAATATCTCGTTTACAATTAATAAAGGAGAAATAGCTTCAATTGTTGGAAAAAGTGGCTCTGGCAAATCTACATTACTTAATATTGTTGCAGGATTTCTTAAGCCTGAGCAAGGCTCAATTGAGATGCAAGGGAAAGAAACGACAAACCTATCAGAATCAGACTATGCAAAGTTCCGCTCTGAAAATATGGGTTTTATCTTCCAAAACTTTCAGCTAATGCCGGGTTTAACCGCTTTTGAAAATATTGAATTGCCATTGAAAATCCAAGGAATGGGCAAAAATGCACGATTTAAAACAGTAGAAAAAATCATAAAAAAAGTCGGACTAGATGCTGTCTCAGATCACTACCCAAATGAGTTATCCGGAGGTCAACAACAACGGGTAGCCATAGCTCGAGCGCTTGTAACTAATCCACCAATCATTTTGGCAGATGAGCCAACTGGGAATTTAGATTCCGAAACGGAACAAGAAATTTTAAGTTTAATCAAGCTATTAAACGATACGATGGATATTACATTTATCATTATTACGCATGATGAAGAGGTTGCAAATATTGCACATCAAAAATTCTTGATGCATGATGGTGTATTAAAGGAGGCTATCCCTAGTGCGGTTTAGAGATCAAATAGATTTTGTTAGACAACATATTAAGAAGAATCGAATGCGTATTTTCACTACTATATTAGCAACAACAATGGGATGTGCATTTTTAATTGTCCTAGCTTCTATAGCATTTGGGTTACAAGGATCATTAAAGGATGAAATTTTATCAGATAGTTCTGTGACGAAAATTGAAGTATATAATTCTGATGAAAAAGATATTGACCAAAAGGCAATTAAAGCTATTCCAAATGTTCAGGCACTTGTGGATACAACTCACTTCAATGAGGCTCTTACTACTTATGTTAAATTTGAAAATCGTTCTGGATTTAGTGAAGTGAAATTTAATAATTTTGAAGAACAAAGAAAAGCAAAAGTTAAATTATCTGAAGGGACTTATCCAACCAAAGAAAATGAAATTGTCGTTGGGTATAATCTAGGACAAAACTTAGTAACAAAAGAAGAAAAACAAAATGCTAAAGAGGAACTAGATGAGCAAGAAAAATCGAAAATAGGTTACCACCAATCGTTACTAGGAAAAACAATATCAATTTCCTTCAAACCGGAAAATAGTAAAAAACATACGAAGACAAGAAAATATAAGGTTGTTGGGATAGGGGAGAAACCTTCTAAAGAGTGGGATATGGATTCAAGTATTCAATTAAGCGATACGATGAAATCCGAAATTCTAAAGGATTACAATATAATTGCTGAACAAAAGATGAAAGAACAGGATTTTTACTATGTAAGTTATTATGCTTATGCAACAGATATAGAGGCTGTTAAAGGTATACTAAAAGCTTTAAAAGCAATGGATTTATCTGTCTATTCAGTTACTGAGCAATTAGAACAATTAAATGTATTTTTCTTAGCATTAAAAGTAGGACTTATTTTTGTAGGAACAATAGCAGTATTAATAGCCTCCATCGGTATTTTCAATACGATGACAATGGCAGTTACAGAACGTACACGTGAAATAGGAGTGATGAAGGCAATAGGTGCAGGGCCAAAGTTAATTCAGCGATTGTTTGTGATGGAAAGTGCTTATATAGGTATTTTAGGCACAGCAATCGCAATCATTATTTCATATATTATTAGTTTTTTAGCAAACTTTGCATTACCTAAAATTCTAGAAGCGGTTATGCCTGATAGTGGTATTGGAGATGCTGCAATTCGATTTTCGACGATACCATGGGAGCTTGTGGTCATTGCTTCGTTGATTAGTGTGGGAGTTGCAATTATGAGTGGTTGGCGTCCGGCTCGAAAAGCAACCAAGATTGATGTCATTCAAGCATTACATCAAGATTAATATAAATAATTTTTTAAATCCCTGGGGTTCAACATAAGCCTCAGGGATTTAATGTTTTCATTAAAAGTGAGACTACTTCCATACTAGGGTACTGGGACAAATTTGGTTATTTTGAGGAGTTGTTATCCCAACCTAATATTTTTATCACAAATGATCAAATTCTCCTTTTCTAATAATTCCAAAAAAGTTGGAGGGGTTTTAAAGTGTTTAGTTTGTATAGTTTCGATAATCATTAATATTAGTTCTTGTTCTAAATCCTTTCGATTTTGTATATCTGTCTGACATAATTCTTTTTTTATTTTGGGAGTAAGAATCTCAATCACTTCAGATGCATTGAGTTGTAAAATATTCATCGAATCAGTCCTTTTTATTTAACCTTAAAATTTTTTCTATTTTAGTAGAGATATTTTGAATAGTTGTATTTAAAGATTCAAGTCTCTTTTCAAATCGAAGTAACAAGTATATAGATATTACAATAGGAAATCCTGAATTGTTAACCATATTTATTAGATTAGATATGTCAGACATTTATATACCTCCTTATTTTCATCAAAGCACGTTTTTTTTGTTTATAAACAGCCTGTGGTGAAATATTGAGGAGTTGTGCAATCTCTTTGTAGCTAATATCCTTTATAAAAAGAAAATAAAGAATAATCCTTTGCTTCTTTGTTAGTTGATGTATAGCTTGATAAACTTCCTCTTGTTCAATATAATCCTCTAGTTTTTCTGAAGATAGGAGGATATTTGAGTCTGATAAGATCCTTCGATGATTTGATACCTCTTTCACATCCATTAAGTTATAACGCTCAGTTGAATCTAATATTAATGGTTGCATTACTTGTCTCTTTCTAACCTTTTTATCAAAATGTTGGGCGGCAAAATGAATAGATTTTGAGAAATAGGAAATAACTAATATTCTAATATAGTACTGTTTAAATTGTTCTTCTATAATGTTAAGAATTTCTTCATTTTGTGTCTCGATATAAGTGCTAAATAATTCGTAATGATTCCCTTCCTTTAGGAAAGATTTTAAAATAGGATTCTTAATTTGCGCTTTATATTTTAAGTCCATCATTTTCCCCCTTCCTCATCTAATACGCGAATGTATGTTCTTATATTATAAAGGAAGAATGCGAACATTAAAATCAACCCTTTGAAAAATATTGTAAAAAATTATTTAAAATGTTTTAGTTGTAGACTAAGTATGTCCTACATGAAGTTACCTAGCGTATGCTTTTACAAATTTAATGAATTGTTTTACTACTGGTGAAATATACCCTGTGCTGCGCCAAATCATCATCGTTGTGCGAGTGCAAATCGGATGGCTAATCTTAATAGAAGTAACTTTTTCTATGTTAAAGGTTGTAGTACTAGGTACCAATGCAACGCCAAAATTAGCAGCAACAAGATCTACAATCGTTTTTTCATCGATTCCCTCAAAAACTACTTTTGGCTGAAAGTTTGCTTGTTGAAAAATTAGTTCAATGACATCCCTTAAGGCTGTTTCTTCTTTGAAAAAGATAAATGAATCATCAGCTACCTCATCTAAAGTAACATTTTCTCTACCGTTCAACCTGTGATTTTTAGGGACTATTAGCAAAAGTTCTTCTTGTATAATAGGGAGCATTTCTAAACTTTCTTTTTTAGTAGTTGGGGAGCAGAAACCAATATTAATAACTGATGTTTCTACCTGTTCAAGAATTTTACTCGTAATATCTTGATAGAGTTTGAATTGAATATGTGGGTATTGTAATTGAAATGATCGAATAAGTTCTGGGATATAACTTGATCCTAGTGTTTGAATAAACGCTAATTCAATGGTTCCGTGAAAGGGGTCTACTAAGTCATTAATCATCTTTTTGGCTGTCTCAATTTCATAGAGTGCATTACTTGCATGTTCCGAGAATAGCTTTCCATAACGGTTTAACTTAACTCCACGACTTTCTCTTTCAAAAAGAGGAGCGCCAATTTCTTTTTCTAATCGAGCAATAGATCTGCTAAGCGCAGATTGAGATAAGTTTAACTGTTCAGATGCTTTTGTGATGTTTTGTGTTTTGGCTAACGTTAAAAAGTATTGTAATTGATACCATTCCATAGCAAGTCCTCCGTTTGTTTGGTATTACAATTATGCATGGCTACTATGATAAATACAATTATTTATGCATACCTAAATCAGCGTATAATTGGAATATTGCTATTCTTGAGGAGGACTTTTATGGAAAAAGAAAAATTATGGACTAAAGACTTTATAAACATAACAATTATAAGTTTTTTTATTTTTTTAGTGTTTTATGTGCTAATTGCTTCTTTGCCGTTATATTTGGTAGAGAATTTGAATGCAGGTGCTGATAAGGCGGGACTTTTAACTACATTATTCTTAGCGGCTGCAATTGTTATTCGACCACTGGCAGGGAAATGGGTCGAAAAAGGTTCTCAGAAGAAAATTTTAATTTATTCTACAATAGCATTTTGTATCGCTTCGAGTTTATATTTGTTTACAAAATCATTAGGTGCAATTTTAGTTTTGAGAATTTTTCATGGTTTAACATTTGGTATTATTACAACTGTAAAAGGGACAATTAGTGCAGAGTTAATCCCTGCATCTAGACGTGGAGAAGGTGTTAGTTATTTCTCACTTGCTATGGGGGTAGCGATGGTATTTGGCCCAGTAATCGGGTTGAATTTAGCAAATCATAATATGTACACTCTATCTATTATATTGTGTATTATTTTTGCAGCTATTAATATCTTGTTAGCGTTAGTGATAAACGTTCCAAAACTTGAGCCAGTCACTAAAATAGAAAAGAGAGGCTTTTCATGGAATGATATTATGGATCGAAAAACGATTCCATATGCCATCCCAACATTTTTATTAGCTACTTCTTATTCTTGTGTATCGGCATTTTTAGCCATCTATGCGAAAGAACTGAACCTAGTGGCTGCAGCTAGTACATTTTTTATTGTTTATGCAATTTTTATGATAATCTTCCGCCCATTTACAGGTAAATACTCTGATATGTATGGACCGAAAATTATTGTTATTCCTTGTATTTTGATCTTTGCTATTGGGATGTTCATCTTACAATTGCCTCTTACTGGTTTTCTAATGATTATTGCGGGTATTCTAATTGGGATTGGTTATGGTTCAGTTACACCTGTGTTCCAATCTCAGATTATCAGTTCAGTCGAGCGACATCGGGTTGGAATCGCAAACTCTGTATTTTTCAATGCGATGGATTTAGGAATGGCAGTTGGTTCTTTTATTCTTGGAATTGTTGCTTCAAATGCAGGGTATAGCAGAATGTATTTAGTAGCTATGGGAATTATTATCGTAACATTCTTCATTTATATAGGAATTACGAAAGAAAAAAGAAGACAATAGAGTTAACTAATATCTTTTGCATAGTAGTTTCAAGTTTGAATTAAAAGAATTGAAAAGTGTTACATGAAAAGACTGTAAGCAAATTGTATTTTGCTTACAGTCTTTTTTGGAATATGAATGTCAATTTAAATTAGTAAATCTTAGTGGTATTGAACTTCTTTAAGTACGTCAATAGAGTTAATGTCAATACCCATTGCTTTAGCAACGCCTTCACCGTATTTTGGATCTGCTTTATAGCAGTGGATGATGTGACGTTCTTTGATAAAGTTTTCAACGCCTTCCATATTACGAGCAGTATTTTCAAATAGACGTTGTTGTTCATCTGGACTCATGATGTTGAACAATTTTCCTGGTTGTTCAAAGTAGTTATCATCGTCTTCACGGAAATCATAGATATCCGCAGGACCTGCCTCTTCAGATGGATTTTTGTATGCAGGCTGTTCTTGCCATTCACCATAGCTATTTGGCTCATAGTGTAGTGTACTTCCTAGGTTGCCATCTGTACGCATGAAACCATCACGATGGAAATTATGCACGGGGCATTTTGGTGCGTTAACCGGAATTAAAGTGTGATTGACACCTAAACGATAGCGTTGTGCATCAGCATATGCGAATAGACGGGCTTGAAGCATTCTATCTGGTGAAAAGCTAATACCAGGAACTACGTTAGAAGGAGCAAATGCAGCTTGTTCAACTTCAGCAAAGTAGTTTGCAGGGTTACGGTTTAACTCGAATTCACCAACTGGAATTAATGGATAATCTTTTTTATACCAAACTTTTGTTAAATCAAATGGATTATCAGGATGGTTCTTCGCTTGTTCATCTGTCATTACTTGGATGTACATTGTCCATTTAGGGAACTCACCACGCTCGATAGCTTCATATAGATCGCGTTGTGAAGATTCACGGTCTTTCGCGATTACTTCTGCAGCCTCTTCATCGGTTAAGTTTTTGATACCTTGTTGTGTTTTAAAATGGAATTTAACATAAACACGTTCGTTGTCTGCGTTAATCATTGAGTAAGTATGTGATCCAAAGCCGTGCATATGACGATAATCAGTTGGAATACCACGGTCACCCATTACGTAAGTAATTTGGTGTAACGCTTCAGGAAGGTTAGTCCAGAAATCCCAGTTGTTATTAGCAGAGCGCATATTGGTACGTGGATCACGTTTAACAGCATGGTTTAGGTCTGGGAAGTGCATTGCATCACGGAAGAAGAATACAGGAGTATTGTTACCAACTAAGTCCCAGTTACCTTCCTCTGTATAGAATTTTAATGCAAAACCGCGAATATCACGTTCAGCATCTGCAGCACCACGTTCACCGGCGACAGTAGAGAATCGTGCGAACATTGCTGTTTTCTTACCTATTTCAGAGAAAATTTTTGCTTTTGTATATTTAGTAATATCGTGAGTGACTGTGAATGTACCGAAAGCACCTGAACCTTTAGCGTGCATACGGCGTTCTGGAATAACTTCACGATTGAAGTTTGCTAGTTTTTCAATCAACCAAACATCTTGTAAAAGTACAGGACCACGTTTTCCTGCAGTCATAGAGTTTGTGTTACTTACAACAGGAGCCCCAGCGGCAGTAGTTAACTTTTTATTGTTATCCT
The DNA here is from genome assembly GCF_003576525.1 of Rummeliibacillus sp. POC4. Taxonomy (GTDB): domain Bacteria; phylum Bacillota; class Bacilli; order Bacillales_A; family Planococcaceae; genus Rummeliibacillus. The sequence goes on from NZ_QWUA01000073.1 coordinate 7,052, forward strand.
TTGTCATGAATGAATTCCTCCTTAAAGAAATTGAATTACCTCTTCGAAAACAACTATAACAGATTAACAATTGAAAGTAAATTATAATTATTCTATTTTAGTAATTTTTATTTTAAAATATGATGTATAAATTAAAATAGATTTTACAATGATGCTATAACGATTACTTTTTAACGAATGTATTACAGATAGTTTAAAAATGGTGTTTAAAATAGAAAAAAACGAATAGGAAGATTTGATTACTTTTATCAAATCTTCTCGTTGATAGATAAAATATAATTATAATTGCATATTGTAATAATTATTATTATCATTAAAATTTATGAAATGTTCATAATTGAAAATGATATTCTCGTAAAATACTATGATTTATATCTACTTATTATACGGAGAGAATAGGTATGGAAATGTTGAATTCAGTGATTTAGAAGAAAAGAAATGATTCTTAATTATTTGCCTATACTAAGCAAACAACCTGTAAGAAGGGTAAATGTAGTCTTCTTAAATCGGTATGTAATCTACATATTTTTTCTTCATAATAATTCATTTATGATAGAGCTAATTGAAGTATTTTAATGGGGGGTTCACTAATGCCGATGTTAAATGAGGCAATTGACTTTATCAAGATGTATTATTTAGAAAACAAATTGCCCACGGACCAACTGGAACGACGTCTAAAATACATCAAGCAAGATATTAAGAAGTTTGGCGTTTACACTCATACGACAGATGAACTTGCTTATGGTGCAAAAATAGCTTGGCGAAATAGTAATAAATGCATTGGGCGATTGTTTTGGCAAACACTTCAAGTGAAAGATCAACGTGGGATAAATGATGAAAAAATAATTTTTGAAAAACTTTTAGAGCATATAGAATTTGCAACAAATAACGGAAAAATAAGACCGACTATATCTATCTTTGAATCACAGAAAGTAAGAATATGGAATCATCAATTGATTCGCTATGCTGGTTATGAACAAGATGATGGTTCAGTAATTGGAGATTCTAGTTCGATAGACTTTACAAAAGAATGTATAAAATTAGGATGGCAAGGAAAAGGCGGACAATTTGATGTATTACCAATAGTGATACAAGTTGAAAATCGTAAACCGCAGTTGTTTGAAATTCCGCAAAGATATGTTAAAGAGGTGCAATTGCGACATCCAAATTTCGAATGGTTCGTTGATTTACATTTAAAATGGTATGCTGTACCGATCATTTCAAGTATGAAGTTTGAAATCGGAGGCATTACATATACAGCAGCTCCGTTTAACGGATGGTATATGGGTACGGAAATTGGTGCTCGTAATTTAGCTGATAAAGATCGTTATAATATGTTGCCAATAATTGCTGAAAAAATGGATTTAGATACATCTTCCAATGCTAGTTTATGGCGTGATCGTGCATTAGTAGAACTTAATGTAGCGGTACTTTATTCTTTCAAAGAAGATGGTGTGAGCATTGTTGATCACCATACGGCTGCACAACAATTTAAACGTTTTGAAGTTAATGAAACGTCTGAAAATCGAGATGTGACTGGTAATTGGACATGGTTGATCCCTCCTTTATCTCCTGCAACGACACATATTTTCCACAAGCCATATGATAATACGAAGAAACTACCAGGGTACGCTTATCAAAAGAATCCCTACTAATTAGTAAAAGTTATTGAAAATCGAGCGAAGTTTTGTCGCTCGATTTTTTATCTTTCTTCCATTTATATAACAATGTTTTACACATACTTTGTAAAAATAAAACTCTTTAGTATCTTTAAGAGATAGTAGATTAAATGATTATTGTCTTAGTTGTATTATAATTCCAGTATATTTACGTCTTGTTATTGAATTTACCCTGTATTATAATAGACACGTATTAAAATTATATATTGCATGCCTCATCCAATAGATGAGGTAGAGGTCGCGATATTCATGAGTATGATCGACGAGATGAAAAAGCATTACAGACTCGATTAAAAAAGGGAATATTGCCGAAGTGTTGGTAAGCTTTTTATTGCTAATGCTGGGGCTGCTATCGAAAGGTGCAGAACTGTCACGTCTAAAAAGGCGTGTTGAGCTATCTTTATCAAGGTTGATGGGGAGTTTATATACCATCTCAATTTCCTTGGATGGTATTTTTTATTTGCTTCAAACCGACCTTTCTTGCAATGAAAATCGGAAAGAGGAGAAATATGAGTATAAAAGAGACAAGCTCTAGTGAACAACAGAGCTTAAATAGAGGTCTAAAAAGTCGTCATGTTACTATGATTTCACTCGGAGGAACAATTGGGACAGGATTGTTATTGGCGAGCGGAAATTCTGTTGCTGCTGCTGGACCGGGTGGTGCGCTTTTGGCTTATGGTTTAATCGGTATAATGGTATTTTTCTTAATGACTAGTCTTGGAGAAATGGCAGCGTATATGCCTGTATCAGGGTCATTTAGTACGTATGCTTCAAAATTTATTGATCCATCGTTAGGGTTTGCTCTAGGATGGAACTACTGGTATAACTGGGCCATCACTATTGCAGCAGAAGTTTCAGCTGTTTCAATTGTTATGAAATATTGGTTCCCTGAAACACCTTCATTTATATGGAGTGCAGCCTTTTTAATAATTATTTTTGTCTTAAATTATTTATCTGTTAATAGTTTTGGTGAAAGTGAATATTGGTTTGCGATTATTAAAGTTGCAACGGTTATTATTTTCTTAATCGTAAGCTTTTTAATGATTTTCGGTATTTTAGGTGGAAATGCACCGGTTGGTTTTACGAATTTCTTTAAAGGGGATGCACCATTCCACGGAGGTTTCTTTGCGACATTTGGTATTTTCTTAGCTGCAGGGTTCTCATTCCAAGGAACTGAGTTGCTTGGTATTACTGCTGGGGAAACAAAAAATCCAGACAAAACGATTCCAAAGGCAGTAAAACAAATTTTTTGGCGTATTTTGTTATTCTATATTCTAGCAATATTAGCTATTGGGTTATTGATTCCATATACAGATGCTCGCCTTGCTAATAGCGATGATGTCACTGTTAGCCCATTTACTTTAGTATTTGAAAATGCTGGTATTGCTTTTGCAGCTTCAATTATGAATGCAGTAATTTTAACTGCTATTTTATCAGCCGGTAACTCAGGATTATATGCATCATCCCGTACATTGTGGGAATTAGCGATGGAAGGTAAAGCACCAAGAATTTTCAAAAAGTTAAACAAACGTGGTGTACCAGTTGCAGCACTTATTGCTACATTATTAGTTGCTTGTTTATCTTTCTTAGCATCTTTATTTGGGACAGGTACTGTGTATATTTGGTTATTAAATGCATCGGGGATGTGTGGGTTTATCGCATGGTTAGGTATTGCAGCGAGCCATTACCGCTTCCGCAAAGCGTTTGTTGCACAAGGACATGATCTATCTGAACTACCATACCGTTCGAGATTTTTCCCGTTTGGTCCAATCTTTGCATTTGTAGTATGTATGATTGTTGTATTAGGGCAAAATTATACAGCATTTACAGGTGGTCATATTGATTGGTATGGAATATTAGTATCTTATATTGGCTTGCCAATTTTCTTTATCCTTTGGTTTGGATACAAATGGAAACATAAAACTAAAATTGTTCGTTTAGAGGAAGCAGATTTTTCAACTGATCGACCTATTCAATAAAAATATTGCTAATCTATTTCTGGAGAAAGTCCTAAATAGATTAGCTTTTTTAATTTATTATTTTTGATTTGTAATGGCGTTTCAAAAGTGTATTATACCCAAACGGACGAATAATAGAGAGTATATTTTTTTAGAACGTTCGTGTAAATAGATTGAAATTTATTATATTTGAAAGAATGTTATTAAAAAATGCACATTTTAAATTATCTGAATTATTTTACATTTTAACATTCCGTTGAATTTTACTTATAGCATGCTATAATTGTGACATTCTCAAATTATAAAACTAAATATTAATCGCTCATATAATAGCAAGAATAAGGCTTGCGAGTTTCTACCAGTTCACCGTAAATGAATTGACTATGAGAAGCAAATATAATAGTAAATAGTTTACTTAGTCAGTATTCTTTTTCCTATTACTTTCGATTTTATAACTCGAAGGACTTGCTCGCTCATAGATTTGTGAGTGTACAAGTTCTTCGAGTTTTTTATTTGAAAACGGGATACGACATATAAAATACGAAGAACTCAATCTAGAAGGGAGATCCTAAGTTTTGAAACTACTTCAGGATAAAATCATAAGTGAAGGTAAAGTCTTATCAGGAGACGTATTAAAAGTAGATTCATTTTTGAATCATCAAATTGATCCACATCTTATGCAAGCAATTGGGCAAGAGTTTGCTAATCGATATAAAGATGCTGGGCTAACAAAAATTCTTACTATAGAATCTTCAGGAATTGCTCCAGCTGTAATGGCGGGACTCATATTAGGGATTCCGGTTGTGTTCGCTCGTAAGCGCAAGTCAGTAACATTAACAGATAACTTCTATTCTGCAGATGTTTACTCGTTTACGAAAAAAGTAACAAATACGATCTCTGTTTCAAAAGATTATATCGATAAAGATGATGTTCTATTAGTTATTGATGATTTCTTAGCTAATGGGGAAGCAGCAAAAGGCTTAATCAATATTGCTAAACAAGCTGAGGCTACTATAAGCGGCATTGGCATTGTCATAGAAAAAGGTTTCCAACCAGGTGGTCAATATTTACGAGACCTAGGTTATCGAGTTGATTCATTGGCTATTATTTCTTCATTAGAAAATGGCAAAGTACAATTTGCTTAGGAGGCAACTGATCAGATGAACAAGGTAAAACTTGCAACACTTGGAATTCAGCATTTACTAGCAATGTATGCAGGAGCAATTTTAGTACCATTAATCATTGGGGGAGCACTGAAGTTTGATTCTACTCAGTTAACGTATTTAGTATCTATTGACATTATGATGTGTGGTATAGCTACATTATTACAAGTTATGCGTGGTAAAGTAATTGGAATCGGATTACCTTTAGTTCTCGGATGTACATTTACAGCTGTAACACCAATCATTGGAATTGGTGCGAAATATGGCATAGGTTCTATCTATGGTGCAGTAATTGCATCTGGTTTAATTGTTGTTCTTATTTCAGGCATTTTTGGTAAACTCGTAAAGTTCTTCCCACCTATAGTTACAGGTTCAGTAGTAACAATCATTGGGATTACGTTAATACCAGTTGCTGTTAATAACGCTGGTGGTGGTCAAGGAGCTGCTGATTTCGGTTCAGTTTCTAACATTTCGCTTGCTTTTGGCACATTAATAGCAATTATTTTGTTGTATCGTTTTACAAAAGGATTTGTTCGTTCAATTGCTATTCTAATTGGTTTAGTGTTAGGGACTATTGCCGCTGCTTTTGTTGGTAAGGTAGATTTTTCACCAGTAGCAGACGCTGCATGGGGACAAATTGTAACACCATTCTATTTTGCAACTCCGGAATTTCATGCACAACCAATTATCATTATGACCCTTGTTGCGATCGTGTCTCTTGTTGAATCAACAGGTTCTTATTTTGCATTAAGTAATATGACAAATACACCAATTGACGATAAAGCACTTGCACGCGGATATCGCTCAGAAGGCTTAGCTTCTATTATAGGTGGTATTTTCAACTCATTCCCGTACACAGCATTTTCTCAAAATGTAGGTTTAATGCAAATGACAGGTGTCAAAAATCGATCTGTTATCTTCATCACAGGTATTTTACTAGTATCGCTAGGTTTCTTACCTAAAATTGCCGCTCTAACAACAATTATCCCTACCGCTGTCCTTGGTGGTGCGATGATTGCAATGTTCGGCATGGTTATTTCTCAAGGAATTAAAATGTTAGGTGCTGCAGTAGGGGGCTCTGAAGGAAATGCAATGATTATCGCTTGCTCTATTGGTATGGGACTTGGAGTAACAGTTGTTCCAGATATCTTCAAAGTACTTCCTGAAACTGTTCGTATTTTAACAAGTAATGGTATTGTAGCAGGTAGTGTAACAGCTATTGCATTAAATATCATTTTCAACATGATTCCGTGGAGACGTGATGTACAGGTAGAGCCTGTGAAAATGGAAGAAATGAAAGAAGTAAAAACGAAGCTAACTGAAAAGCATGCTTAATTTATAGAAAATGTAGCCCCATCCAAATCGGATGGGGCTTTTTGAATTTAAAAAACGATTCTAAAAAGATATTCATCACTTTTAGAATCGTTTTTCTTTTGTAAGTATTCTATTAAACAAGTGCTTGTTCTTTTTCTAATGCTTTTCCTAAGAAAGTAGCGAGCTCTAGCATTCCGTATTTCCCAGCTTTAGCTTCTGCATCGCTATTGTAATTCGTATTTGTATTGATATCGTAAGTATAAACGATGCCGTTTTCATCTTTGATAAATTCGATTCCTGCAACTGTAATATTTTGTGCTTTTAAGAATTCTTCATAAGATTTGATTTGTTCTAAATCTAATACAGAGTCATCAACGATTTGGAACTTAGGTTTTTCTTCAACTTCCTCACCGACTGGGCAGAATAGGTCGTTGATTTGGCATGCGTCTGCTGGGCATAGTTCGAAACCTTTTGAGGTATCAACTTGAACGGCATAAACAAATTTTGCACCAACAAATTCAGCACGAGTGATAAATGATTCGGGAGATTTAATATATTGTTGGATTAGAGTAATTCCGTCAACAGGTTCTTCGTAAAGAGGACCATTCACATAAGCTTCTAAAGCTTCAATAGAGTTGAATAATTGAACGCCGAGTCCTTTACCGGCGCGGTTATGTTTTGTGATAAATGAAGGTGTGTTTAACTTTTTAGCAGCTTCAATTATTTGTTTTTTTCCAACAGCTGCGATTGTTTTAGGTGTACGAATGCCTGCTTTTTCTAAAGCTAAGTATTGATTTACTTTACTTAATTCTAGCTTAAGTGCGTCTGTTCCGTTAAATACTGTACGGCCGTGGAATTCTAACCATGCAAGTACAGCATTAGATAATTCCGGAGCGAATCGATGATCACGTGTATGTGATGAGGCACTCATACGGCTGTAAAATACGCCTTCAGGTGGCACAGAACTTAAATCTACTGTACCTTGATCTAAAAACCATTCTTCATATGGAATATTTAATTCATTTAATCGTTTTGTTAAATGATCTGTCCACTCGCTATTTTCATGAATAATATAAACTTTTGACATTATTTTGCCGCCTCCACTTTTTCTTTTCTAAGTTGTTCTACTAATGGCATTACTTTTTCAGCAAATATCTTCATTTCTTCTAGTTGTGGCGAAAATTGAAGGATTAATAGATTTAAGCCAACTTCTTCATAAGCAAGAATACGTTTCGCAATTTGCTTAGGTGTACCAATTAGGTTTGGACGGAGACCGCGATTTGAGACACAGTAGTCTTCTTTACTAACTTTTACATTTAGTTGAGATTTGCCGACAAAATCTTTGTATCCCGCATAAGCTTTACTTTCAGGATTCATCGTAGTGATGCGTTGTAATTCAGCTTGCACTTTTTCTTCTGTATCACGGCAAATGATGTAAGCAGCCATACCAAATGTGTCGAAATCAGGTTTTCCAAGTTCTTGGCGGCGTCCATTCATTTCCTTAATCTTTGATTCAATCTCTTCTATAGTGCCACCATGCATCACATAAGAATCACATGTTTTTGCAATTGTTTGTTTACCTGTTTCCGATTCTCCGCCTGCAAATATAGGGATATGGTTGTTTCTCACTGGTTTTGGCACTAGATAAGTATTTTCAAATTCATAGTAATCACCTTTAAATGATGCAGGTGTTTTAGTAAATAATTCTTCTAGTGCAGCCAAAAATTCTTCTGTACGAGCGTATCGCGAATCGTGAGCAGTGAAAGCACCCCCGTATTGACGAGCTTCTTCTTCCCACCAAGCAGAAACGACATTTAATGCAAGGCGCCCATTGCTGATTTGATCTATATTAGAGGCCATTTTCCCAAAAGTTTGTGGGTTGTAATAGCCTGGACGAATAGCTGTAAGAATGTTTAGTTTTTCTGTGACTGCTGCTATTGCTGCAGTAGTTGACCATGCATCTAATGCAGGTTCTTCAATGCCTTTAATATCATTTAAAAAAAGTTCAGCAATTAGTGTCATATCATAGCCGAGTTGTTCAGCTTGCTGTGCCACTTTTTTCACATAATCAAATGTAGCTGGCATTTGATTGTGTTCATCTTCTATATTTCTTAACCATCCACCATAAAGAGGAGACCAATATCCATACTTCATATCCCTGAAACCGCCCTTCAAATTAAATTTAAAATAGTCTGACTATTTGTTGCGCTTATCGTAACATAAATTATATTGATAAACAATATAATTTGTATAAAACATAGTTGACAAATAAGTTTTTAAATATTAAATTTAATTCAGAAAATTTAAATTATTTTATATTGTGATCTAGTTGTATTCAGGGCGAAGAAAATTGATGAAAGTATAAAATGACTGAATCAGGAGGTAAATATAGATGACTTTACAATTTGCCTATTGGGCACCCAATGTAAGCGGAGGACTTGTGGTTTCGAATCTTCCTCAGAAAACAGGTTGGAATTTTGAGGACAATAAACGTTATGCGCAAATTGCGGAAAATATAGGGTTTGACTATGTATTACTACAGACCCGTTTCTTATCTAGTTATGGTGCGGAAAATCAATTAGAGGCCGCAACATTGGCTTCTGCTTTAGCGGCTACAACAGAGCGTTTGAACATTATTACGGCTGTTCTTCCTGGATTATGGCAACCTGCTGTTTTTGCTAAGATGATGGCAACGATTGATCAGATTAGTGGTGGTCGTGCTTCAGTGAATGTAGTAAGTGGTTGGTTAAAAGATGAGTTTACTAGCTATGGCGAATATTGGCTAGATCATGATGAACGTTATCGTCGGTCAGAGGAATTTATCGAAGTATTAAAACTTCTGTGGAACGAACCAAAAGCGAATTATCATGGAAACTTTTATCGTTTAAATGATGCAACGTTAGAGCCAAAACCTATTAACCCAATTACAGTCTTTCAAGGAGGGCTATCACGTGCTGCTAAAGAAATGGGGGGGCGTGTTTCAGATGTTTTCTTTATGAATGGAAATACATTAGATGCTTTGAAAGAAACAATTGAAGAAGTGAAAAGACTTCGTAAAGAAAATGGTCAAGGCCCAATTCGATTTGGAGTGAATGGTTTTGCAATTGTACGTGACACGGAAGTGGAGGCACAACAAGTGCTCCGTGATATCGTATCTAATGCGAATACAGAAGCGGTTAAGGGTTTTAAAAAGTCAGTACAAAAAGCGGGAGCCTCTTCACCAGAAGGTAAGGGGATGTGGGCAGATGCTTCTCTTGAAGACCTTGTACAATATAATGAAGGATTTAAAACAGGTTTAATCGGTACGCCTGAACAAGTTGCAAATCGTATAATTGAGTTGAAGAAAATTGGCGTAGATATTGTCCTGACGGGATTCTTACATTATGAAGAAGAACTAAAGGCATTCGGAGAAAAAGTTATTCCTCTGGTACGTGAAAAAGAAGTATCATTAAATATAGTAAATGCCTAAGTATAAATATTGACAGATAAAACAGGGTTCAAAGGAATAGAGAGTTTGAACCCTGTTTTTAATGATCTTAGAATTTGTATTAGCCACGTGACTTGATTCGCTCCTGCGATTACTCGTCGCAGAAAATTTTTATTGCTCCCAGTTTTTCATTTGTTCTTCTTCAGCGATTGCTTGTAAATCATACGCATCAATTAGGAAAATCTCATATTCATATTTGTCGGCATATTGCTCGGCTAGTTTTTTTATATATTTTGGAGAGCCTTCATTTTCTTCATCATAGACTATTAAGATCCCGTCCGAATTTTTCAAAAAGAATTTATTTTTTTCGATAAACTGCCAAGGTGCTTCGTATGGACGTTTTGTTAGACTTGTTACAAAGTCAGCTTGCGCCAGAATCATTTCATACTTTTCTTGTTTAGCTTCGTTCCAATTCTTTTCTTGATCTAAAAAAGGCGTGATGATTGCATATTTTAAATCGGGATATTCCATCTGCAAATCCATAACAACTTCAGCAGCCCAAGTTTCGACCCCGAGCTGCCCACTTAAAACTACCCACTCAAGTCCATCCTCAATAAACGATATTAAACGGTCTTGCAATGCTTTTTTGATGATTGCAAGACCGGGATGTTTATCGTTGAAAATGCCAAGTTCATGTGCTTTGTATCCAGTTATCACAAGTCGTTTTAGCATATTAACCTCCTAAGTTTTATATAGTATATACCTATCTATTATGAATAATTTCTTATTTAAGGTCTTTATCTTTATCAAGGATAACATTGAAAATTATTACACTGTTTTATACGATTGTGTCCCGTTAGAGTATTGAAATGTACTGGACTCTATAGAAGAGATTCAACACAATAATATAAAAAACCGATTTCTATAGAAACCGGTTGACTGAAATAAATATAGAAACAGTTTTGCTGCTATACAATCTCTTGCTTTAAATGACCTAAGTGCAAGAACATTGATACAAGAAACAATTTCCACCATTCATTTTACAATAGCTGTTTTCTGTTTACAATGGATTGAATACGGGTCGAAAGAGTATTAACCCAGCCTAGAGTGCAGTTGATTAATAAAATTAGTTTATGAGATTTCTTTTTGTTTTGTTCAGTGACAATATAGGTATCCGTTATTCTCTGCGTTAAATATAGTTAATCGAACAATATATAATAAAAAATGAAATTATATTATATAGAAGATAATTTTATATTTATAAAAGTCTACTATTAATTTCATAAAAAGTATTGACGGATATAAATCATACATGTTAATATAGTCAAGTCGCTAAAACAAATATTAATTCTGTGTTGTATAATTAATATTATTCATTGACAATAACTAAATAAAGTGATATACTTATTAAGTCACTGTTAAATGAAACGAACATAAAACAACTTTTAAAAAGTTGTTGACATCGTAAATAAGATTTGATATAATAATCAAGTCGTTAAAACAAGCGACACAATATGAACCTTGAAAACTGAACAAGCAAGATGTTAATCAATAAACTTTGTTTTTAACAAAGATAAAA
>NZ_QWUA01000074.1 GCF_003576525.1 Rummeliibacillus sp. POC4
GTATCATTATATGATGATATCTATTTTGTCTTTGTTAAAAACAAAGTTTATTGATTAACATCTTGCTTGTTCAGTTTTCAAGGTTCATATCATGTCGTTATCTTAACGACTCATTTATTATATCATCATAACGTTTGATTGTCAACAACTTTTTAAAAGTTATATTCAATTAAGTTATACTAGATATAACTTGTTGTCTCTTAACGACTTTAATATCATATCATATTAACTAATTGATGTCAATATAAATATTATATTAATAAAGTAAAAAATACATATTGCAATCAAATCAGCAACCTATTTAATATATCACATGACTACATTTATTACAAGCCTATAGAAAAAAATAATTAAAACCCGCTAAACATGCAACTAGTATTACTCCCGGGATTCCTAAAACTCCAACAATAAGGATTGAGGCAAAGTTCACCGGAATCCATAACCCTATATAACCCGCTCCATAAGAAAGTACATATAACACGCAGAATGCCAGCGTAATACGGAAAGCGACATTTGAAAATAGCTCTAGAATGTTCCGCACACCCTTTGGTTTACTAATGATCCAATAAAAAACAAACAGTATCCCCATCAAGCTAATTATAAGCTTGGCCATATTAATCACACTCCATTAATATATGTTGTAACTGATATATATGACAAGGATACTATCTGTCATTCGTTATTTAATTAAAATTTTACGGATGCGAGCTTCTTTAAATAAGTAAAAATGCTTGCTTTCAGCAATTTTCCGTTGAGCAATAATATTTAAATCATAATCAACCATTAAATTCTCAATATTTTGTGTGCGTTGCCATTCCTCTTTTGTATGGCGCATTAGCTGAACAAGCTTATCATCATATTCCTTACGTAGCTTTTGTTTTCGAAAAAACATTTCTTCATGCACCCCATTCTACAATTCGCGTCTACCTTCTAACGCTCTTGATAAAGTCACCTCATCCGCATATTCTAAATCTCCACCCACAGGTAAACCATGCGCAATACGTGTTGTACGAATTCCAGATGGCTTAACAAGACGAGAAATATACATAGCAGTAGCTTCACCCTCGATTGTGGGGTTGGTTGCTAATATCAATTCTTGAACTTCTTCATTTTGTAATCTTTTTAATAAAGATGGAACATTAATATCTTCTGGTCCGATACCATCCATTGGGGATATGGCACCTTGCAATACGTGATATAAGCCATGATAATCGCGCATTTTCTCCATCGCAATAACATCTTTTGTATCTTGTACAACACAAATCGTTGAACGATCACGTTGTGGATCTTGACAAATATGACATGGATCTATATCTGTAATATTGCCGCAAACTGAGCAATAACTTAAATTACGTTTTGCATCTACTAGAGCTTTTGCAAAGTTAAGCACTGTATCTTCTTGCATCGTTAACACAAAAAACGCCAGTCGGGACGCTGTTTTCGGCCCGATACCTGGCAATTTCATAAAACTATCGATTAGTTTGGATATTGGTTCAGGATAATGCATCCTAATTCCTCCTAGAATCCAGGAAGGTTCATTCCTTTAGTGAATTGGCCCATTGTTTCATTTGTTGTTTCATCTACTTTAGAAATTGCAGCGTTTGTAGCAATTATGATCATGTCTTGTAATAATTCTACATCTTCTGGATCTACAACATCTGGATTAATAAGAACCTCTTGTACTTGTTTTTGACCATTCATTATTACTTTCACAAGGCCATTACTAGCAGTACCTTCAAATGTTTGTACAGCAAGCTCTTCTTGTGCTTGCATCATTTTCTTTTGCATTTTTTGCATCTGTTTCATCATATTATTCATGTTACCCATTCCACGCATTTTAAAATTCCTCCTAATATTAATTTACTCTTCTATCTTCACAAAATCTTTGCCAAATAACTTTTCAGCTTCTGAAACTAATGGATCTTCTGAGGATTGTTGTTCTTCAACTAAAATAGATTGTACAACCTCAGATGTTTGTTCGCCAACTGTTTCTTCATGTTCACTCTTTCTATCCATATTATGGTGTTGGATAAAATCAGTTCTAATCTTTTGCCAACTATTTTCCGGTACAAATACAATGTCGTATATTTTACCAGTAACTCCGGCCATATATTGGACAAAGTTAGAAACTAATTCTTTGTTATCTGCGGCCATTTGGCAATGGATCTCATACTTGAATTTTATCACAAAAGCACTTTCAGATGCCGCTACCGGTTCTGAATCTTCTAATAAAGCTGACTGTGATTTTGGTAATTGATGAAGCACGTCTACCCAAGCATTTTTAACCGTTTGAATATCGCGTTTTGTAGCTACCTTCAAAACTTCCTGTATTCGTCCAACAGGAACATTAAATTTACTAGTAAGTTTCGCATGCTGTCTTTGTTTAGGGGGTGCTTGTTGTTGAACAACATGATCGCCTTGTTGCATTTGATGAACCAATGTTTCTAAAACTGTGAGTTTTGATTGTAACTCAGCAACTTCCGGTATACTCACGTCACTAAAAGTACCTGTATTTGTAGGTATCACAGATTGTGATTGAGACATTTTCAACAATGCTGTTTCCAAATATACTTTTGAATGTAAAGATAGACGCATCTCCTGCTGTGTTTTCGAAAGAATATCGATATAGCTATACAATGTATCCATCGAAAAATTATTAGCTAACGATTTAAATTTCTCATCTGTAGTTGCCAATTCAAGTAGATCACCTAAATCAGGTGCTGTTTGAATTAACAACAAGTCTCTAAAGAATGTAATAAGATCTTCAGAAAGGCGAACGGCATCTTTTCCTTCATCCATTAACTGTTCAAGCATAGCTAATACTTTTGCTACATCCTTATCAGCTAAACTTTGTGCCAGCTCATAAAATATATCCTGGCTAATAGAGCCAGTTACAAAAAGTGCATCATCCAGTGTTAACGATTCACCACTAAATGACACTACCTGATCCAACATACTCAAGGCATCACGCATACCACCGGCTGCTGATTTTGCGATGACTTTCAATGCTTGTTCATCATACGGTAATGCAATATCTTCTAGAACAATCTTCATACGTTCTAATATATCGTTAGACGATAGCCTTTTAAAATCAAATCTTTGACATCTTGAAATGATTGTAGCAGGTATTTTATGAGGCTCAGTTGTTGCTAATATGAAAACAACATGGGCTGGAGGTTCCTCTAACGTTTTCAGTAATGCATTAAACGCGCTTGTTGAAAGCATATGAACTTCATCAATAATATAAACCTTATAACGTGCACTTGCCGGAGCAAATCGAACCTTTTCTATTATTTCACGCATCTCTTCAACTTTTGAATTAGAGGCTGCATCAAATTCAATAACATCTGGATGGGACCCATTTGTAATGCTTTTACATGTAGCACATTCATTACACGGTTCATCAGTTGGTGCATGTTCACAATTTAAAGCTTTTGCAAAAATTTTCGCAGTACTTGTCTTCCCTGTACCACGTGGGCCAGAAAATAGGTACGCATGAGTTGTTTTGTCGGCTAGGAGAGCATTTTGAAGTGTTCGTTTTACATGAGACTGCCCTGACATTTCTCTAAATGATTGCGGGCGATAAACTCGATAAAAAGCTTGATATGCCAACGTTATTCTCTCCTTTCTGCCATAACAGTTTAATACAAATATTATAGCATAAGCTCGGATGATTAGCCTTTATTTGTATATGTATAAAAAAGAAAAAACTCACTTACCTAAAAGGCAAGTGAGTTTGGAATTTACACAGTCAATGCCGTGCACCTTTCCTCGACAGCCGTACATAAGCGTTACTCTTGTCGTTAGCTCAGATTAGGCTACCCCGCGGCACATGAGTGAGACCACTTAATGCTGCTTCCTTCCGGACCTGACATGGTTCATGGGGACTCATTGCGCAGGACCCAATCGTCAACGCTACGTGCAAGAGGCAGACCAAACATACGGACAGCCTCAAAAAGGAATTCAGTCTCGCTAAAGCGGATTGCGAGTTACAGGACACCGCTACCTTCCCACCTAGCACGGCATCTATTAGTATACGAACTTCTACTAAAAAAATCAACTAAAATACGTGATTTCATTAAAATGAACTATTATAAAAAGAAGTGTATCCATTAATAACGTTTTTTCAAACCTTAATTAACCGAAAGTTCTTTCGGTCATTCATAGAAAAATATAAAGGCCTAATTTAGATTAAAAAATTTTTTAAAACTGTTGACTAACAAAATAAATAATGATAAAGTATATTTTGTCAGTAAGACAACAAAACAATTTGGAGGAATACCCAAGTCTGGCTGAAGGGATCGGTCTTGAAAACCGACAGGCGGGTCAAACCGCGCGGGGGTTCGAATCCCTCTTCCTCCTCCATTATTTTTATAAAAACACGCGCATATTGAGATTGTATTCGTTGCATATTGTAACGAATTTTTCTTTTTATAATTTAATCTGAAAATTTCAAACAAACTATATAGTTTGTTTTTTTATTTTGACCTCTATTAGCTGTAAATATGCCCCAGCTGTAACCTCCAACTAGTTAGAAAGAATAGACTTCAGGTTATAAGAAAAATGGCGGTCTTTAAAATATATGAAGGTTCATTTATTATTTCTCCGAATAATCTTCAGCAATTCTTCTGGATTTTGAACAATGAATATACTTTCATATTGTTCCTGTAACATAAAACCCTCATTCACCATATATTCAAGCTGTAATTTTAAAAGTCGATAATACTCATTTATATTATATAGACATACCATTTTTTGGTGCTGACCAATTTGTGATAATGTCACCACATCAAAAAACTCGTCCATAGTCCCTGCTCCACCCGGTAAAGCAATTAATAGGTCAGCTAATTCAAGCATTTTACACTTACGTTCATGCATTGTACTTACATAATGTAGTTCTGTTATTTGCCCATGAGTAACTTCTTTCCATTGCAAAAAATTCGGCATAACCCCTATAACTTTACCGTTGTTTTCAAGTACTGCATTTGCAACTATTCCCATAAGACCTTGGTTAGAACCGCCATAAACAATATCCAAATCATTTTTTGCCAAAAATGCACCTAATTCTTTTGCCTTTTCTGCATAAATTGGGTTATTTCCTGTTTTTGAACCGCAATAAATAGCAACACGCATACTATCCCCCATCATCCGTTATTATTCTAAATTTTATATGACTACTTATATCATATATTGGACCAAATAAGAAACTATAAAATGAATTGTTACATGCTGTTGCCTTTATGATTTCTACTTAATTTCTTAAAACTGTTTAGTTAATAGATGTAATATCCTAATCACGTATGCTGCCAATGTCTTTTTACTGATATAAAAAAACTGTTTGGGAAGTTACTTCTAATAGCTTCCAAAACAGTTCTAAATTTATTATCTTCTACGTAGATGAGATGTTTGTTCCATAAAATGACCAATTCGTTCTAAAATAATTTCGATTGTATCTGGATTTTTCATTAAATCATAATCATTAATATCTAAACGAAGTACTGGGCAAGCATTAAAATTATCAATCCAATTTTCATAGCGATTGTGCATTTCATACCAGTATTCTTTATCTGTTTGTTGTTCCATCGGACGTCCACGTTCTACGATACGACCAATAATATCATCAATCGGGCCTTCAAGATATATTAGTAAGTCAGGGTGTGGGAAATATGGTGTCATTACCATTGCATCAAATAAATTTGTATATGTTTCATAATCAGTCGGGCTCATCGTCCCTTTATCAAAGTGCATTTTTGCGAAAATGCCTGTATCTTCATAAATCGAACGATCTTGGATAAAGCCTCCGCCATACTCAAATATACGTTTTTGTTCTTTAAAGCGTTCAGCAAGGAAATAAATTTGTAAATGGAAACTCCATTTACTAAAATCATCATAAAATTTATCTAAGTATGGATTTGTGTCTACTTTTTCAAAAGAAGTACGAAAGTTTAATGCTTTCGCTAATGCATTTGTCATCGTAGATTTTCCCACACCTACTGTTCCTGCTATTGTAATAACGGCATTTGATGGAATACCGTATTTCTCTCTTAAATTCATGCCTTAAAGCTCCTTTTTTCTAACGTTTCCTCTACTGTATTTAATATTTTTTGTAGATCTGTATCATTGTGTACAAAATCCATATCATCCCCATTAAAATGAATGACAAGGATATCTGGATGTTCTTGTTCAAAAGCACTTATAAATTCATGATAGTCCGCTACTAATTGTTCCATATATTCTCTAGAGATCATTTTCTCGAATTCTCGACCTCTCATTGCAATACGTTTCATCAATGTATCTACACTTGCATAAAGATAGATTACTACATTCGGTTTAATCATATCTTCTGTTAAAATTCGATAAATTTTCTCATATTTATAAAATTCTAATGATGGTAATGTACGTTTTGCAAAAATCAGGTTTTTAAAAATATGGTAATCAGCCACTACTGGTTGGTCATTAGCTAAAATATATTCTTTAATATCATTTAATTGCTTATATCGATTACACAAAAAGAACATTTCCGTTTGAAAACTCCATTCATCAATATCTTCATAGAATTTATCTAAAAATGGGTTTTCATCTACAATTTCCTTTAATAAATGAAAATTAAATGTCTCGGAAATTATTTTAGAAAGTGACGTCTTTCCAACACCAATAGGCCCTTCTACCGTGATAAACGGCACAGGCATTAGAAATCCCCCTTTGTTTACTTTTTAGTCAATGTCTATAATTCTAACACAGTAGAAAAATGTTGGACAGTAGGAAAACAGTTTATCATAAAGACGTTCTATAATTAAATAATTATTACTAGAATCTAATAAACACTATGTTCCTTCTATGCCAAGTAGTATAAATAAAGGATTAATTAGAATTGAATCGAGCATTCAATTCTAAAACACTTTACTACAATATTATCTCCCATAAAAAAGAAGAGACCTGACGATAATCGTCAAGTCTCTTAATTCACAATTATACGATATGTTCCACATGAAACATTTGTTGTAAGAGCGCCCAATTTTGTGGAAAAGAAAAACCGAGATGCCAATAAGCAATACCCTTTAATCCTAATCTCTGCAATAATTTGAACTTTGCCTCTATAGATCTAGCATCTTCAAACCAAACGACATGTTCCACTCCATCTTTCCAATAGTGAAAAAATGGTGCTTGTGCAACTTCATCGTATGAAATTGCCGCATTGTTTTGCCTTGCAAGATCAATGGCATACTGTGCACTAACAGCAACAGCATTAGGGTTACCTACCTTATATGGCAACTTCCAATCATAACCGTATAAATTCTGCCCCATCATAATTTTATTAGCTGGAATATCCTTTACTGCATATTCAAGAACTTGTGTTACTGGGGTAATAGGTGATACAGCCATTGGTGGTCCACCGCTATATCCCCATTCATACGTCATTATGACAACAAAATCTACTACTTCTCCAATTGCTTTATAATCGTGCCCCTCATACCATTTTCCAGGCTGATTAGCACTAGTTTTAGGGGCTAGTGCTGCTGAAATTGTTAATCCTTCAGGATGAGCTTTTGAAGCTAACCTTTTTAGAAAATCTACATATTTTTCCTTATCTTCTGGAGGTAAGTATTCAAAATCTACATGAATGTCTTTTGCATTATGTTGTTTTGCCTCCTTTATCGCTGCTCCAATGATTAAATCTTGCAAATTGGTATCCATAAAAATTTCATGCGCTAATGTATCGCTAAATGCACCATTTTCTATATTAGTGAGTACAACTGCAGAAGCTGTTCTATTGGCTGCTGCAACTTCTTCTAAATCTCCCCAATTGAGAGAAGTCAATGTACCATCCCTCTTTACTTCATATGCAAATGGCATCATATAAGTAAGTAATGGACCTCTTTTACTTAATTCCTGTGAGAGTCGTGCTGGTACCTCATTCGTATACCACTCTACATATGCATTTGTAGCAATTGCTTTACGATTTGGATTTGGCGTTTCAGGTAAAACGAGCGTTTGTCCGACTACCAGTACATCTGGATTCGATAATTCATTCAATGCAACTATTGTTGCAACTGTTGTATTATAATCCCTTGCAATTTTATATAAACTATCTCCCTGTTTTACAACGTATATCAAAGAAATCCCCCTCTATATATACATGATGACTAATCATATGCCACTAACTTGAAAATCATGCTAAACTATTTGGCAAGGAGAGTGTGAAAATGAACAAAGATCATCAATTTATGCAAATTGCACTTGAAGAGGCACAGCAAGCAGCTGAACTAGGGGAAGTTCCAATTGGTGCAATTATTGTCTATCGAGATGAAATAATTGCACGTGCACATAATTTAAGGGAAAATTCTCAAAATGCTGTAACACATGCTGAACTAATGGCTATTCAACATGCCTGTGATGTTATAGGAAGTTGGCGTTTAGAAGAAACAACGCTATACGTTACATTAGAGCCTTGTCCAATGTGTTCGGGTGCTATTTTACAATCTCGAATACCACGCGTCGTATATGGAGCTCGTGATTTAAAAGCTGGCTGTGTCGACTCGCTCTACCATCTTTTAAACGACAGTCGTTTCAATCATGAGTGTGAAGTAACAGAAGGAGTCATGGCTGAAGAGTGCAGTGCGATGCTAACAAATTTTTTTAAAGCTTTACGTATACGAAAAAAAGAAGAGAAAAGACTCCGTAAACAAACAGAAGGAAATTAAAAAAACATATAAAAAAGGCCACCCAAAATGAATAAATCATTTTAGGCAGCCTATTTACTATTATTTAGATAGTGCTGGAATTACTTCTATTCCACCCATATATGGTACAAGTACTTCTGGTATTTTTACACTTCCATCAGCTTGTTGATAGTTTTCCAAAATAGCTGCTACAGTACGACCGATGGCAAGACCTGATCCGTTTAAAGTGTGGACATACTCAGGTTTTGCACCTGGTTCGCGACGGAAGCGGATATTTGCACGACGAGCTTGGAAGTCTTCAAAGTTTGAGCAAGAAGAAATTTCACGATACATGTTTTGTGCTGGTATCCAAACTTCTAAGTCATATTTTTTAGCTGCTGTAAATCCAAGATCAGCTGTACACATTTTAAGTTTACGGTATGGCAAACCTAACAATTGAAGAACTTCCTCTGCATGACCAGTAAGTTTTTCTAATTCGTCATAAGAATCTTCTGGTTTTACAAAACGAACAAGTTCCACTTTATTGAATTGGTGTTGACGGATTAAACCACGTGTATCACGTCCAGCAGAACCTGCTTCAGAACGGAAACAAGCACTAAAAGCAGTAAATGCTTGAGGAAGTTTTGCACCATCAAGAATTTCATCACGATAATAGTTTGTTACAGGTACTTCAGCAGTTGGAATTAAGAAATAATCCGGTTTTTCAACTAAAAATGCATCTTCCTCAAATTTTGGAAGTTGACCTGTACCAGTTAAACTTGCACGGTTTGCCATGTATGGAGGTAGCATTTCTTCATAACCATGTTTGTCAGCATGTAAGTCCATCATAAAGTTCCAAAGAGCACGTTCAAGACGAGCACCTAAACCTCTATAAAACGTAAAGCGACTACCTGTTACTTTACCTGCACGATCAAAATCTATAATTCCAAGTTCTGGTCCAAGATCCCAATGTGCTTTAATTTCAAAATCAAATGTTGGTACTTCTCCCCATTTATATACTTCTTCGTTATCATCTTCAGAATCACCAACAGGTACACTTTCATGTGGGATATTTGGAAGGCGCATCATCATATCATTAAACTTAGCTTCAACTTCGTTCAATTCTTCATCTAATTTTTTTATTTCTTCCCCAACTTCACGCATACGAGCAATATCTGCATCTGCATTTTCTTTGTTACGTTTCTTTTGCGCAATTGCTTCAGAAGCTTTATTACGTTCTGCTTTTAAAACCTCTGTTTTTGCAATTAAATCACGGCGTTGTTGATCCCATTCTTCAAAGTGATCAATTGTACCAAGGTCTTCATTACGATGGGCTAATTTTTCTTTGATTTCCGCATAGTTTGCGCGGACACGTTTAATGTCTAACATATTTATTCCTCCAGTTGTATATTCGATTTTAGAGAAGTAGTTTAAAAAATAAAAACAAAAAAGCCCTCATCCCCTGAAAGGGACGAGAGCATACCCGCGTTGCCACCCTAATTGAATAGACATTGTCATGTCTACTCCTCTTGTTTCATAACGGCTTAGAACCGGCTACAGCTTACTAAAAGTTCAACTGAGCAACTCCAGGACGGATTCACAAGTGCCTTTATCGACTTCCACCAACCGTCGACTCTCTAAAAAAAACATACTTGTTACTACTTCCTATCATCGTGATAAATTTTAAGTTACCCATACTTTACAATACATTCTTAAGTTGCGCAAGTATTGAACGCTTACTTTCCTCCACCATATGAACAAAATATTCTATTATACGCGTATCTTCTGCTAATTCCGGATGAAAAGAGCATCCGAGATATTGACCATCACGTGCGAGTACTATTCGCCCTTCATATTCACCCAAAATTTCTACATTTGCACCGACTCGAACAATATGAGGCGCACGAATAAAGATAGCAGGAAAACCATTACCTATTCCTTTTAAATCTAACAATGCTTCAAAACTATTTATTTGACGTCCAAATGAATTCCGCTTAACTTCTACATTCATTGCACCTATATGTGTCTTATTCTCATCTATAATTTTATTAGCAAGGAGGATTAAACCCGCACATGTACCAAACATCGGCTTACCAGATAAAGAGAAACGCTGTAATGCGGGCATTAAGTCATCATAATCAATGAGCTTTCTCATAGCTGTACTTTCCCCACCTGGTATTACAAGACCATCTATATCCTGTAATTCCTCTTGATGTTTCACCTCTATAGCTGTCGCACCAACTGCTTCAATTGCGTTAAAATGTTCTCGTACAGCTCCTTGTAAAGCCAATACTCCGATTTTAACCATATTACCATCCTCGCTCCTGCATACGATCTTGTTGTGAAAGTTTTGATATATCCATTCCTTTCATTGGTATACCAAGGTCCTTTGATACTTCAGCGATTAACTTATAATCTTGATAATTTGTTGTAGCTTCTACAATTGCACGAGCAAACTTCTCTGGATTTTCAGATTTAAAAATCCCCGAACCAACAAATACCCCATCTGCACCTAACTCCATCATTAATGCAGCATCTGCAGGAGTCGCTATACCACCCGCAGCAAAATTTACCACCGGTAAACGTCCTAAACGATTTATTTCAAGTAAAACTTCAAAAGGTGCTCCTAACATTTTTGCCTCGGTCATTAACTCATCTTTTGCCATGTTCGCCACCTTACGAACCTGTGCATGGACTTTTCGAATATGTCGGACAGCTTCAACAATATTGCCAGTTCCAGGTTCTCCTTTTGTTCGTAACATAGATGCCCCCTCACCTATACGACGTGCAGCCTCCCCTAAATCGCGGCAACCACAAACAAACGGTACAGTATATTCACTTTTTAATAAATGAAATTCTTCATCTGCTGGTGTTAACACTTCACTCTCATCTATATAATCGACGCCCATTGATTCAAGCACACGTGCCTCTACTTTATGTCCAATGCGTACTTTTGCCATCACTGGAATTGATACAGCATCCATTACCTCCTCAACTATACGAGGATCTGCCATTCGTGCTACTCCACCGGCAGAGCGGATATCAGATGGGACACGTTCTAATGCCATGACTGCTACTGCGCCTGCAGCCTCTGCAATTTTAGCCTGCTCTGCATTAATAACGTCCATGATAACGCCACCCTTTTGCATCTCTGCCATTCCCCTTTTTACTCGTTCAGTACCTGTTTGAATAACCATTCCATTCCCTCCCAAAAACTAGTATGCTATTAGTATATTGAAAATTGACCATAACAAAAGATTCAGTTATTCGATTTTTAAAATGGTCAGTTAGGGGTGATATGATGGATATGTTAATGATTCAATTAGAAAAGGATTCCGCAACACCGCTTTATGAACAACTGTACGAGGAAATAAAGAAAGGAATTATCGAAGGGACAATCGCTGTTCAAACCAAGCTCCCATCTAAAAGAAAGCTCTCAGAATTTTTATCAATTAGCCAAACAACTGTAGAACTAGCATATGCACAATTAATAGCAGAAGGATATATTACTTCTAAATCACGGGTTGGTTTTTTCGTTGAAGCAATCGAAGAATTAGCTTACGTAGAAAAGACAACTTCTCAACAAATGATTAAAACTACTAAAAAGCCCAAAATCCTAATTGACTTTAACCCGGGGAAAATTGATACATCTTCTTTTCCTTTTACTACATGGCGTAAGTATGCAAAAGATGCTATTGATGACCATAAACAAGATTTGTTACTAATAGGTTCCCCTCAAGGTGAACAAGAATTACGCGAACAAATTGCAAGTTATTTATATCAATCAAGGGGTGTTTTATGCTCACCAGAACAGATCGTTATAGGTTCCGGTACCGAACAGCTCTTGCCAATGATTATAAAACTATTAGGAGAGGATAATCTATATGCAATTGAAAATCCAGGTTATGCCTTAACACATCATATTTTTTCTCAATACAATCAAAGTGTAATTCCAATCGACGTAGATGAAGATGGCATGCAAATACAACAATTAGAAGGATCAAGTGCTAAAGTTGCTTATGTTACCCCATCTCATCAGTTTCCTACAGGAGCAGTTCTTTCTGCATCGCGAAGAGCTCAACTTTTAAATTGGGCTGCACAAGAGGAAGAACGATATATTATAGAGGATGACTATGATAGCGAATTCCGTTATATAGGAAAGCCAATTGCCTCTTTACAAGGAATGGATCATCGAGGAAAAGTTATATATATTAGTACTTTTTCAAAATCACTTATGCCATCTTTACGTATTGCATACTTTGTATTACCCGAAAAATTACTAACTCGATACCATGATATATTCACATACTATACATCTACCGTTCCTCGTTTTGAACAACATATGCTAACCCAATTTATGAAGGATGGCTATTTTTCAAAACACTTGAATCGTATGCGTAAAATTTACAGAAAAAAATTAGAAAAACTCACACAAGCTCTAGATCCATATGCCCCAACAGTTTCTATTTCCGGTGAGCAAGCCGGTATGCATGTTGTATTAACTGTAAGGAAAGAGATGAGTGCTACGGACTTGAGCAACATTGCACTACAACAAGGAATAAGGATTATACCTATCAAAGAGTACATGATTGCACCTACAGCTCAAAATCGAGAAGACCAATTTTTACTAGGGTTCGGAGGAATAGAAGAGGCTGAAATTACAAATACCATTCAAAAATTAATGGATTGTTGGAGAATTAGACGCACTGCAGATTAAATTAAGACTACAAAAACCAATCTTAGACTAAGAGCGCTTGATATTCATTAAATTTCCTAACTAAAATAGAATCTTACTTTATCATTTATAATATAAACAAAAGGGACCGGTTGTAAAACCAGTCCCTTTTGTTTATATTATTTAAAATAATCCTGAGAAGAATGCGCCAATTTTTTTAAGTGTAAGAGAGAACCATCCTACCTTTTCGGCAGTAACAGCAGTCACTACATCTGCACCGCTCACTGAGCCATCTATAAATCCATAATCTTTACCAGATTTTTTGTCAATTTGAACGTGTCCAACAACAGTTCCTTTTTTCGCCGGAGCATTCAATGACTCTTTATCTAGCACAAGTTTAGCTTGATAATCATCTACTTCGCTTGTTTTAACCATCATGGAAATTGAATCTTTTGTAGCTATCTTAACATTTTTTTCTTTACCATTTTTAACTGCTATTGATCTTTGTTTTTTAAATGTATAGCCAGCTGGCACGATTTCTTCAGTTGTAAATTGGCCAAAGCCATAATCAAATAGTTGACGAGCTGCTTTAAAACGAGCTATATGTGCTGCACCTTCTGCATGCATTACAACCGCAATTAGACGTGTACCATTGCGTTTTGCAGTACCTGTGAAACATTGTCCAGCATAATCCGTAGTACCTGTTTTAAGTCCATCTACGCCTTCATACTCAGATACAAGACCTGGCAACATAAAGTTCCAGTTATCCATTTTAATCGCATCATCTGTTCCTTCACGGAATGTTTTTCTAGGAATGCTTGAAGTTTTTAAAACCTCTGGATGATCTTTTAATAAATGATATGCAAGACGAGCAACTGATTTTGCTGGCATTTTATTTTCATCACTAGCTGATGTACCCTTTGGTTGCATACCTTGTAATTGTGCATTGTTAAGGCCTGTAGCATTTACAAAGTGATAACCCTTTAAACCAATTTCCTTAGCTTTTTTATTCATTAATGTTAAAAATTCAGTTTCAGATCCAGCAATAGTTTCGGCTATTGCAATAGTAGCAGCATTAGCAGAATAAATAGCCATTGCTTCATATAATTCTTTAATGGTATATTCGCCATCAGCACGTAATGGAACATTACTTAATGCGCGATCTTGAGAGATTTTGTAAGCATAATCTGAGACTTTATATTTTTGGTCCCACTTCACTTTACCATCATTTATAGCATCTAATAGAATATACTCTGTCAACATCTTTGACATACTAGCAATTCCAAGTGCCTCGTTAGCATTTTTTTCATACAAAATCTTACCAGAATCAGCGTCGATTAAAATTGCACCTTTAACATTTAACCCTAGATTATCAGTAGCGCTTGCTGTATTTCCTCCGGGTAGTAACGATACCATGCTAAACAAAAGAGCAATAGCTATCATTATACTAATTGTTTTGCTTTTTCTAGATGTCTTCACCTATTCTTACCTCCAATTATGTATAGATTTATCTCGCTCATTTTAACACAGAATATAGTGTTTCAACCATTAGATATTAAAAACACCCTTTCCGCAACATAAATAGTTACGAAAAGAGTGCTAAAGATACAAATTTAAGCTAATGAATAGTTTGGTGCTTCTTTCGTAATTTGTACATCATGTGGATGACTTTCTCTTAAACCAGCACCTGTCATACGAACAAATTGTGCTTTTTCGCGTAAATCATGAAGATCTTTTGTTCCACAATAACCCATTCCTGAACGAATACCACCAAGTAATTGATAGATAGTATCAGACAATGGTCCTTTAAATGGAAGTCTACCTTCAATACCTTCAGGAACAAGTTTTTTCGCATTCTCTTGGAAATAACGATCCTTAGAACCATTTTCCATTGCAGCAACAGAACCCATTCCTCGGTAAACTTTGAATTGACGTCCTTGGAAAATCTCAGTTTCCCCTGGCGCTTCAGATGTTCCTGCTAGTAAGCTACCTAACATAACAGCATGTCCACCAGCAGCTAGAGCTTTAACAATATCACCAGAATATTTTATACCACCATCAGCTATTATAGTTTTACCTTGACGACGTGCCTCTGTAGCACAATCATATATAGCTGTAATTTGTGGTACTCCTACACCAGCAACAACACGAGTAGTACAAATAGAACCAGGTCCAATACCAACTTTGACAACATCTGCTCCAGCTTCATATAGAGCTTTAGTAGCTTCTGCTGTTGCCACATTACCTGCAATAATGACTAAGTCAGGGTATGCAGCGCGGATATTTTTCACTTGATCAAGAACGCCTTGTGAGTGACCGTGCGCTGTATCAATAACAATTACATCAACTTGTGCCTCAACTAATTTTTGAATACGGATTAAAGAATCTTTTGTTACACCTACAGCTGCGCCAACAAGTAAACGACCATGTTGATCTTTTGCAGCATTTGGATATTCCATTACTTTCTCAATATCCTTAATAGTGATTAATCCGGTTAAAACACCATCTTCGTCAACAATAGGTAACTTTTCTATCTTGTATTGTTGTAGCATTTTTTCAGCTTCATCTAATGTAGTACCAACAGGAGCTGTGATTAAATCCTCTTTTGTCATCACTTCATCAATTTTAATAGAGTAGTCTTGAACAAATCGTAAATCGCGATTTGTAATGATGCCTACTAATTTGCGATCTTCCATATTGTTTACAATTGGAACACCTGAAATGCGGTATTTCCCCATTAAATGTTCTGCGTCAAATACTTGATGAGAAGGTGTTAAGAAAAACGGATTTGTAATTACACCATTTTCAGATCGTTTAACTTTTTCAACTTGTTCAGCTTGTTCTTCAATACTCATGTTTTTATGAATGATACCTAAGCCGCCTTGACGAGCCATTGCGATTGCCATTGTTGCTTCAGTTACTGTATCCATCCCTGCACTGATAATAGGGATATTCAATTTAATCTTTGATGTTAAATTAACTGATAAATCTACTTCCTTAGGTAATACTTCAGAATGTGCTGGCACAAGTAGTACATCATCAAATGTTAAACCCTCTTTGGCAAATTTCGTTTCCCACATTTCTTAAACTCCTCCTATAAAAAATATATTAATTGTAAGGTTAACAACGTATGCGTTTACTTGTCAAGGAATCTAAGATAAGTAAGATTATTTAGATTTTTCTCACAATAAAGATTTAATGTCATTTTCTATTTTAGAAGGTGATGTTTGTGGAGCATATCTAGCCACTACATTTCCATTCCCATCAATTAGGAACTTTGTGAAATTCCATTTTATTCCTTCCGTTAGCAATCCTTTCTTTTGTGAGACAAGAAACTTAAACAAAGGTGACGCATTTTCACCCTTTACATCTATCTTAGCAAACATTGGAAATTCAACGTTATAATTCAACTGGCAGTATGCTAACGTTTCGTCTATATTAGCAAACTCTTGATTATTAAACTGACTACACGGGAATCCTAGAATAGTAAATCCTTTATCTTGATACTTTTCGTAGAGATCTTGTAATTCTTTAAATTGTGGTGTAAAGCCACATTTACTTGCCGTATTAACAATTAACATTGGATTTCCTTTGAACTGTTGTAAATCCTGTTTCTCTCCATTCGTTTTCTCAACAATAAAATCGTAGACACTTGTCATTCTCTTTCCTCCTTCTAATATTCGTCCTATCCTTTTGGCTTTGTTTTAATACATATACTTTTGGAATTTTTCCTTAAGTAAGAAGAAGATACTTATAAAAATAGAGTGCAAGTCCTCTAGTTGAAAGTAAAATATTAAATATCTCGTATTTTAGTAACACAAAGCTCTTATTATAAAAGTATTCTTTTAATATTTTCTCTACAACACATAAAGAAAATTTCATCATCTTTTTTAAAAGTTTGTTTGTAAATAATATTCCAGTAATATTTTGTATAAAAAAAGCGCAACTGAATAAACAGTTGCGCTTTTAGTGTGCCTAGCAACGACCTACTCTCGCAGGGGGACAGCCCCCAACTACCATTGGCGC
>NZ_QWUA01000075.1 GCF_003576525.1 Rummeliibacillus sp. POC4
TTGTTTGTCCTTGTTTCTAACAAAAGTTAGTAAACAAAGTTTATTGATTAACATCTTGCTTGTTCAGTTTTCAAGGTTCATATTTTATGTCGTCTGTTTCAGCGACTTGATTATTATATCAAATCTTTTCAACAGTGTCAACAACTTTTTTATTTGAAGTTTTTTTGTTCACCGCTGTGTTTCAGCGACTTAAATATCTTAACATCTCATTTTTGTGAAGTCAATACTTCTTTTAATATTTTTTAAAATTAATAGATTCTTATATAAATACTCCTTAAACCCCCTCTTTTTAAGTAAATCTGCAGTATGTTTTCTTCTATTTAAAATTGCCTGTTTAATGGGGAAATTCAATTTTCCCCCTAATTAAAACCACCACCTCTTATTTCATAGCTCTTTTATTTGTTCTATCTAATCAAGAGTGTATTATGATTTTATCGATCTAACATACAATTGAAAAATTCTAACCAGTAGATATGAGATATGACAATAAAAAGAGTTACTTATCAACAGCTTAAGTAACCCCGTTTCTCTTTTTCAATTCTTTATCGAAATTTCCTTCATCTTATTTACTCCAACATATATAACAGGCACTAACAATGGAATGATTGAGATGATTGCTAAAGATACAATTAAATTATTTTCAACCCATTTAGTATTTCCTAATACATATCCTATGTTTAACCAAAATATCGTCCATAGAATAGCACCTAAACTATTAAACTTTATAAACACAGCGAAGGTGTATTGTGTGAGTCCACTGACTAAGGGTACCGTCGTCCTCATTAAAGGTACAAATCTGGCAAATAAAATAGATAGTCGCCCGTATTGGTTGACAAATGATTTTGCTGATTCAACTTTGTCTTTTAAAAATGATTTTAGTTTAGGTTTTTTATCATGCCACCTTCTAAATAAATTTCCAATCGCGTAATTTTGACTATCTCCTGCAATAGTCGCACTGATAAACAGCACTAATAGTACCCAAAAATTTAGTTTGCCAATTGCTGCTAAAGCACCGCTTGCAAATACTAGCGCATCACCCGGCAAAAAAGTTAATACAACAAAAGCAGTTTTTAAATAAATGATTAAAAATAATGCAATATAAATATACATTCCATATACATCTATAAAACCCGACAAATTATCATCAAAACTTGAAATGAACTGATAAATTTTAATCATTTTATCCCTTCATATCTTTATTATTTTTAGATTGGTCAACTATTTCATCATAAAAACCCTTTTGCATATATTTATTCCATTTTATGTTTTAAGACTCCGCAAAAATCCATTACAAAGATAATTTTATAAAGTGAAACTTCCATCAGTTGTGGGTTTTCAAACGTGCAGGACGTACTAATGCCAACGTTGCCACAGGACGTGGCGTTTTTAGTTGGCTTCATCCCCACTGATGGTTAGTTGAACCAATCTGGCTTTTACGGGCCGTTATCCTCCACCTATCTTTCTCATTTTCCTCTCAATCTTGAGGTGAGGGTATTACTGCTCGTTAATACGGGATAAAATACAAAGGAATAACAAGCTTAACTTTCCTCTAGTAAAATTAATGAAAGTTTATAATGGTATTACTACAACTCAATTAATCTTATAAAAATACTATGATTTTTGATTGACTTTTCATTTTTTTGCCTTTATGATTAATTAAAAATAAAATAAACCGAACAAATAATTCCACATAAGTAATAATCTTATTCGTGGATTTTATTAAAATTAAAAGGCAAGTAAATATCTAGGTTTTGTTATATTTGAAAGTGAGGAACGCTTCATGAAAGAACTTTTCATACGTACTGATTCGCAAAGACAATGGCTACAAAAGCTGAATCATCTACGTGATGATATAATAGCAGATTCCAAAAACATTGATGAACAATCTCTTTTTCCATTTAAAAATTTCGAAACATTAAGAAAAATAGGTTACCCAAAAGTTACACTGCCTAAGGAATACGGGGGAGAAGGATTATCTGTTTATGACATGATTTTATTGCAAGAAACATTAGCTAGTTTTGATGCTAATACTTCCCTAGCAATCGGTTGGACTTTAGGCGTTGTTGGAGAACTATACGAGCACAAACTTTGGAAACCTGAATTATTAAAGTCATTTTCTTTAGAAGTTCAAAAGAATATATTCATCAATCGAGCAGCAAGTGAAGCACGTACAGGAAGCCCTACTCGGGGCGGTCGCCCTGGTACATATGCTAAAAGATTAAATAACGGTTGGATTTTAAATGGTCATAAAATTTTCACCACGGCTTCTCCTATACTAGATTATTTCTTAGTTAGCGCTTGGATTGAAGACAAACAACAAATTGCTTTCTTCCTTATAAAAAAAGGTACGCCAGGTTTAACCATTAAAGAAACTTGGGATGTGATGTCTATGCGCGGTACTGGTAGTCATGATTTGATTCTTGAAGATGTCTACGTTGAGGATAAAGCACTTGTTGAATACCCACAAAATCCTTTCGGTGGAAATCATATTAATGGTTGGATGTTACACATTCCTTCTACCTACCTTGGTATAGCACAGGCAGCCAGAGATTATGCAGTGACCTTTGCAAATCAGCACCAACCCAACAGCTTAAAGGAACCAATCAGCTCTTTACCTAATGTTCAACAACATTTAGGAAATATTGAATTAAAGTTAGATCAAGCTCGATTTACTCTTTACGGTGTAGCAGAGGTATACGATGACATAAAACGTCGCAAGTATCTAACAAACGAATTAGCAGTGGCCAAACACACCGTTACAAATGCTGCGATAGAAATTGTAGATTTAGCTATGCGTGTTGTGGGAGCAAAAAGTCTTCAAACTTCAAATCCATTGCAACGTTATTATCGTGATGTCCGTGCAGGTCTTCATAATCCACCAATGGATGATATGACCATTACAAAGTTAGCAAGAACAGCATTAAAAAAGGATAGTAAATCACCAATATATAGTTAGCAGAAAAGGGGTACTCATAATGATATTCAAAAACAAGCTTTTTAAATTTGCAGCAATCGGTTTTGCAACAGTTGGATTATTAGCAGGATGTGGAACGAATAGCTCTTCAGATAGTTCATCTGGATCTACTACCAAAAATGTAACGACAGTTAAAATTGCTTACGACCAAGCTAGTAAGCCGATGACATATACAGATGAAAACGGAAATCCAACCGGATATGATGTAGAGGTCATGAAAGAAATTGACAAGTTATTACCTGATTACAAATTTGAATTTGTTGGAACAACAAGTGACGACTTATTAATCGGTGTTGAGCAAGGTAAATATCAAGCAGGCGTAAAAAATGCATTCTTTACAGAAGAACGAAAAGAAAAATTTATCTTTCCAAAAGAATTCCTTGGCCTTAGCAGTATCGGTTTAGTCTTAAAATCATCTGATAAAGATATAAAAACATTATCAGATTTTGCTAATAAAGGTTACACATTAGCACCAATCGCCGCAAACAATGCGCAATATACAGTAATTAAAGAGTACAACGACGAAAATCCAAACAACAAAGTAAAACTCAAAGCTGGTGATGAATTTACAGTAGATGTTGTTCAATGGGTTAACGAAGGCCGCGTGGATGGTGGGGTTATGATCGAAGGTGCTTTCGAACAACAAGTTACTTCTGAAAAAGGTGCATATCATAACCTGAAGGACAATGTTGTGTATAACGAATTTAATGTGATTAAAACATGGCCATTATTTAATAAAAACCAACAAAAATTTGCAGATGAATATGATAAAGCAGTGAAAAAGCTTAAAGAAGAAAAGAAGCTTAATGAACTAAGTAAAAAATTCTATGGTCGCGACCTATTTGAAGTGTTAGATAAAGTAAGTCGTTAAGAAAAGTGCTGTGGTAGTTAAAAATTTGCTATCACAGCTTTTATTCCTTTCGGCTGTGGACGTTATACTTCACAGCACTTAAATAAAAGACGGTGATTCATATGAGTAAATATTTTGATGCCACTTATATTTGGAATTCACTTCCCCAACTTTTACCATTTTTAAAAATTACATTTCTTATAGCAGGTTCATCTATTCTTTTTGGATCATTAGCCGGCTTGCTACTTACAGTGATGAAACTTGGCAAAAGTCGTATTCTTAAAAAAATTGCTACTGGCTATACAACGATTATGCGTTGTACACCTTCAATTGTCTTATTATTCCTAGTCTATTACGGTGTCCCGGCAATTTTTGCGAATTTCAATATAAATTTACATGATATTGATACTGCGGTGTTTGTTGTAATTACATTTACTTTGCAATTTGCTGCCATTATGTCTGAAGTTATTCGTTCCTCTTATGAGGCTATCGATCGTGGACAATATGAGGCAGCTGTAAGTGTGGGGTTAACTCCATTGCAAGCCTACCGCAGGATTATTTTTCCACAATCATTAGTTGTTGCACTTCCGAACTTTGGTAACAGTATGATTACCCTCCTTCAAGAAGGATCACTTGCTTATACCATTGGTTTAATCGATGTTGTTGGTAAGGCTAACTTAATCATTGCTGCCAATTTAAATGCACATGCATTAGAAATCTACATTGCGCTTGCCATTATTTATTGGATTCTTTCCATTCTAATTGAACGTATTTTTGCTGGATTAGAGAAATTTTTCAGTAAAGGCAAAAAAACTTTAGAAACAACGTAAGGAGGAACTACCATGACATCTGGATTCAATGGAAAGTTTTTTATCGATACATTCTTTGTTGCATTGTCTGGGGTACCAATCACCTTACTTGTAACAATTGTTGCCCTACTAATTTCTCTCCCATTAAGCTTTTTATTAGCTATAACCAGAGTACATAGGATTCCTGTTATTCAACGGATCACACAGGTATATGTATCATTTGTTCGTGGTACACCGATATTGATTCAAATTTTCATTATTTATAGTAGTATTCCATTAATACTAAAAATTATTTTTGAAAAATATGATATCGGTTTTGATATTTACAAGATTAACCCACTTTGGTATGCATTTATTATTTTTTCTTTCAGTTCTACTGCTTTGTTAATAGAAGTTTTTCGCTCAGCACTAAGTACAGTGGATAAAGGCCAGCTAGAGGCAGCGCATTCTGTTGGCTTAACGACTATTCAGGCATATCGTCGAATCATTATTCCACAAGCACTTGTTGTTGCGATGCCAAATATTACAACAACAACTATTAATCTGATTAAAGCAACATCATTAGGCTATGCACTTTCCCTATCTGAGATTACCTTAAAAGCGAAAGTTGCCGCAAACGTTGGCTACAACTATGTAGAAGCTTATTTAGATATTTTCATTGTCTATTTAATCTTATGCAGTATTGTCGAATACGCATTAAAACGTTATGAGAAATATTTAAATAAATATAGAGTTGCTCACTCTTAATATTGGAGGTGTTTGTCGGTGTTGGAGATAAAAGATATTCATAAATCATTCGGAAAAAATGAAATCCTAAAAGGTGTTAATATTTCAATAGACAAGGGTGATGTAGTCGTTATTTTAGGACCAAGTGGATCTGGAAAAACTACATTACTACGTTGTATAAACTTCTTAGAACATGCAGATAAAGGCCACGCCTCTATTAGTGGTATCGAAGTCGATTTGCATCATGCAAAGAAAAAGGATATTCATGACATTCGTCAAAAGGTTGCATTCGTCTTCCAAAACTATAACTTATTTAATAATAAGACCGTTCTGGAAAATGTAACTGAAGGTCTTATTATTGGAAGAAAGATTCCAAAGACAGATGCCATAGAAATAGCGAAGCGTGCTTTAGATAAGGTTGGCCTTTCTGACAAATATGACAACTACCCTAGTTCACTTTCTGGAGGTCAACAGCAACGAGTTGGAATTGCTAGAGCTGTTGCATTAAATCCCGATATCATCTTGTTTGACGAGCCAACTTCTGCACTCGATCCAGAACTTGTTGGTGAAGTCTTAACAGTTATGAGAAATATCGCAAATGAAGGAACTACGATGCTTGTCGTTACACATGAAATGTCATTTGCACGGGATGTTGCTAATCGAGTGATCTTTATGGATGGAGGAGTTGTAGTTGAGGAAGGCACTCCTCATGATATTTTTGTCACCCCTAAAGAAGAGCGGACAAAGCAATTTTTAAAACGAGTATTACCTGAGGATTATACTTATTCTATTTAAAAACAAGAAAGCTGATAAAATCGTCCAATTGGATTTTATCAGCTTTCTCTTATCCACATGTGAATAACTTTGTGCTATAAGATTTATCCACTCACTTTTCCACAATCATTCTTCCATAAAAAACTTTTTGCGTTCTGTTGATATCCACTGCTCCAAATCATCTTTGTTCCTTTTCACTAATCGATTCACCAACACATCATGCCAAACGTAGTCTTCTAATAGATAGATATGTACGGGGTCATTCGTGTAAAAGGCCAGTTCACGATCATCTATAGAGGAGCCGTAAATCATTTCCCTCCCATCAATTGAAAGGACAAACCATCTCTTACTGGTTGGCGCTTCAGTAAAATGAGTAATACGATGCAAATCCACAGTTTTTACAGGGTTATTCACATGTAATGCAATACCTTGAATCCGAACATCTTCTGTTACTTGTTCTAACTCATTTCTTATTTCATCATACATATCATCCCACATAGAAATAATGATTCGTTTTTTTGCTTTTTTAATAAGTGATTTGCAATAGCTAATAATGGTTGTATTTTCTTTCAATGTTAAAACACGATTATCTGGTTTTTCCTCTATCATTTCTAGTTGCTTTAATTTTTTACTTAAATCTTGATAGTTTTGTTTCCAATTGGATTGAGCTCTTTCGAGAAAGACATCAACTGGTAATGGTGAGTATATTGCCCCGTCTGTATTTTCTTCTTTTAGGACAATTCCTTTTTCTACTAGGTTTTTCAAAATATCATAAATTCGCGCTCTTGGTATACCAGAATTTTTACTTACTTGGTAAGCCGTTACGGTGCCTAATTTTACTAGAGAAATATAGGATTTTGCTTCATATTCAGTGAATCCCATTGCCTTTAGCTGCTGCACTAAGTTCTCCATTTTACATTCCTCCGTTTTCTCTTCCCTTTATCATACCAAATCTTATTGAACTATTTACATCCAAAAAGATTTTAGTTACTATTTAAGTAGTCACTATTTAGAAAGGTTGATTTGATGCCATTTGATATAGATATAGATTTTTCATTATTATTAATTCTTGTGATTTTTGGATTTTTAGCTGCATTTATCGATTCGGTAGTTGGTGGAGGTGGATTGATCGGTCTACCAGCATTATTATTTGTTGGTCTTTCTCCGGCCGCAGCCGTTGCCACAAATAAGCTTGCTGGTACAATGGGGTCTCTTACAAGTACGATTACTTTCTATCGTTCAGGAAAAATGGATTTCAAATCAGTCGCTAAATATTTTCCTTTGGTATTTATTGGTTCTGCTCTAGGGGCATGGATTGTTCATCTAATGGATCCTAATGTATTGAAACCATTAATGTTGATTATGCTTGCTGGTGTTGCCATATATACTGTTTTCAAGAAAGATTGGGGTAGCATTTCTACATATAAAAAATTATCACCTTCTAAGCTTGTTTTATTTATAGTAGTTATTTTTGCTATTGGATTTTATGATGGTTTCTTAGGACCTGGAACAGGGTCTTTCCTAATATTCGCTTTCTTAATGGTCGGATTTGATTTTCTAAAGGCAGCAGGTAATGCACGTTTCTTAAACTTCGGTAGTAATATTGCAGCACTTCTTATGTTCATGTCTTTAGGTCAAATCCATTATGCTTACGGGATTCCAATGGGGATTGCGCAAATCTTCGGAGCTATCATTGGTTCTAAATTCGCACTGAAACAAGGAACTGGCTATGTACGTATATTATTTATCATTGTGACATGTTCACTATTGGCCAAAAATATTTATGATTATTTCTACAAATAACTTAATCTTCTAAAAAAGCGGATTGCAAATACTTACAATTCGCTTTTGCGTAATATAAGCCAATAGTTCTTTTTTAGAACTGGGCTCTTACCTTTAAAATCTTCGTAAGTTGCTCATTCATATAGGAAACAGGATAGATAAAATCTCGTTTTACCCATTCCACAATCATACCTATAATGGCATATGTTGATATGCAGCACATAAATTCACGTCTATATCTTGATGCTTATATTGTGTAGTATCTCCTTTCAATAATTCATTTAATTTTTCACTAAAAAGATTATGGGTTTTTATAGTGCTTTAGAAAAACAACTTGATAAAACCGCTTATATGCCCACAGAAGGTTCCTCTATTTACCCGTTGTTTCTTACAGATATCAGTTATTGAAAAAAATATGCTGTTAGTTCCTGTATACTCTGAACAATATGGAAAGGCTTTGATAATTCCAACTCTTTCTGACTACCATATCCATAACCTACTGCAACACAAGGAATGCCCTCTTTTTTAGCGCCAAGAATATCGTATTTACGATCCCCAATCATTACAACATTTTCTTTAGGAGGAAAAGACAATTGTTTTAGAACTTCGTGAATCACTTCATTTTTTGCCGTTCGTGTGCCATCTAAATTGCTTCCTACTACTATGTCAAAATATTGATTTAGATTAAAATGGTCGAGAATCTTTTCAGCGAAAATAGTTGGTTTAGATGTGGCTACTGCTAAAGTTATACCCTTTGTTTTCAATGCAGATAGTAAACCCTCAATTCCTGGATAAAGTATATTCTCATATAGACCTACTTTTTTAAACCTTTCACGGTAAAAAGTAAGTGCCGCTTCAGCTTTCGATATATCGAAGCCACATATTTCACGAAATGATTCTATTAATGGTGGTCCAATAAATGATTCTAATGTTTTTTCATCTAAACAAGGTGCATCCAGCTTCTTAAGTGCATAGGCAATACTTTTCGTAATTCCTTCCTTTGGATCAGTCAAAGTTCCATCTAAATCAAAAAGAATATAATCAATAGTCAATTTCAAGTCCACCCTTCTTCTCACAAACATCTCTTCAAAAATATTTACATTAATATTACTTTATCCATTTTATATGGGTAAAGGCATATTTTATTTTGGAACATTGGGCTTTTGCCATCTCCTCAAATTCATATTAGACATATGCATAGAAAGACCATAAAAAAGGAGGCAAAAAAAAGCATGAATAAAGAAATGGTTAGTTCTTTGTTAAACAAAGTTGTGAAAATTGATAGAGGAGGCCCTGAAAGTTCCATCGGCTTATTGTTAGGTGCTGAAGATGATCATATTACTGTATTAACTGAAAAAGATGGAATTGTCTACTATAGGAATGACCATATCAAAAGTATCACGCACGCTACTAAAAATGGTATGGATTTTGGCATCACTGCTTTACCTGAAGGATTTGAGTATGTAAAGGCTGATAATTTCAAATTAACACTTGAAGGTCTTAAATATCAATGGATTCAAATCAACCGTGGGGGCCCTGAAAAATTAGAAGGCGTACTAGATGAGATCAATGATGATTATATAACTGTAATTTTAAACGATGAAGTTGTTCGAGTAGTAATGTTCCATATTCGTAATGTAAGTTATGGTCTTCGTGTTGAATTAGAAGAAGAGCCAGAAGAAAATACTGAAGCTAAAAAAGCTAAAAAAGATTAAATATAACTTACTGCGATACTAAAACTTGTTCAAAAATAAATAATGAAAGGGGCCCCCTAATGGTAGAGGGTTACTTTAAAAAGACAATAGGGGGTCTTCTTGGTAAAACGGTTGGTTTTTACTTAAATGATAACCAATTTATTGAAGGCACCTTAATAGACGTTAAAAATGATCATCTCATTGTAAAGGTAAATGAAGATATTTTTTATTTTCCACTCAGTCAAGTCCATGCTCTTTCAAAAAATGCAAAGGATTTTCGTGTTTCTCCTCAAGACGTAAACTACCTAGATAAGAATAATTTGATAGATATATTACAAGAACTAAAATACAATTGGATTACTATCAATTGTTTAAGCAATCAATCATTTGCAGGTTTGCTAAGTAGAATTGGGGAAGATCATATTGTTTTAGTTAATAATTCAGAGCAATTATTTGTACAAAGTTCTTTTATAACTGATATCTATAAAGGAAAGTATGAAAGTACGGAGCAAGATTCTAATAACAATGAGCAAGAAGGTAATTCTTCAGAAGAAAATGAAGAGAATTCTGATCAGCTTTCTAAAGAAACAAATCTTACTACCCCAATAGATAACACTGAATCCAATATAAATGACAATTCTTCAAAAGAAGAGAAGAAAACTCTAGACGTCAATCAAACTAATGAAGAGTCCACAATCTACAATGATGAAATTACTGCCAATCAAACGGATAATGAGTCTACTTCTCTCTTTAATCATCAAATTATTATCAACCAGATTGATAGTGAGCCTACTCTCTTCGATCATGAGATTACTGTCAATCAAACAGATAACGAATCATCTCTTTTAGATCATGATGTTTCTGGCGATCACTCGGATAATGAGTCTTCTCCTTTCGATTATGAAGTTATAGTCAACCAGATTAATAACGAGTCTTCTATCTTCAATCATGATGTCTCTGGCGATCAAACGGATACCGAGCCTTCTCCTTTCGATTATGAAGTTATAGTCAACCAGATTAATAACGAGTCTTCTATCTTCAATCATGATGTCTCTGGCGATCAAACGGATACCGAGCCTTCACATTACAATCTAATATCACCTAATTCTATGGATGAAGAAGAGGGTTCAAATAATAGTGAAGTAAATGAACGGGAAGAAAATGTAGAAGATGAGGCTGATTTCTATATTCAACCTTCCAATCCTAATTTCGTTCATCTAACTGACCCTGCTTCATATAACCCTCAAAAGAAGTCTCGTAATGGTAAAAATCCTAAAATGTCTGCTCAGGAGTATTTTAATAGATTAAGAGGTTTGCATCGAACAAATTATAAAGAAGAGCAAAATCAGATAGGAAATTCATCTTCTATAGAAAAAGAATCCAGCCGAATATTTAATTCTATACCCAAAAAAGTTGAAATCATTCATGACGAAGAAACTACGGATTTCACTGAAGATTTTTCACTTAACTCTTTACCTAGAAGAAAAAAGAAAAGAAGAAAATTAAACTTAGATAAAGCTACATCTACCCAAAACACTACTACAAATGTCACTACATTCTTCACTTCTTCTCATAAAAATTCTTCAACTGAATCAACAGAGTCACAGAATCCCCAAAAGTTAATTGAAACTAATACAAAAACCTTAGAAAAGCAGCCACCTGATTATTTAAATACTAATGTGGATTCAATTGCGCATAAAGGATTATTAGAAAAACAATATTTTGCTTTGATGAAATACGCTGAGAAAATGTACAACAAGCTCAGAGATGAACGTTTAAATTCAAAATCAAAATAAATTGAGAGTAAGCTCTTCTTGTTAGAAATGCTTCAGCTTTAAACAACACCTTAAGTTGAGCTTTTTCTCATTTTTCTAATAGAATATGATAGAAAGGATGGTGAAATTGAAAAAACTAATTCAGCAATCAGAAAAAGAATTTGCTAAAATTGAAGTTTCTGGTGGGAAATTTTTGAGAGGTCCAATTATTGATTTTAGCACAGAAATTATCGTTTTATTTAACGGACATGACTATCTTTACATCCCTGTAATCCATGTTAAAAATTTTACGTTCAGCAATAACGATGAAGATTCTGTAAGCAAGCCTACAAATCCACCAGGTATTAATAGCAAATCTACCGAAACATTAACACTTAAAACTATCCTTTCTAGAGCGCAAGGCATGTATGTTGAGTTATATGTAACCGGAAAAGTGCCTTTACAAGGCTATATCTCGAACATAATGAATGATTACATTATTTTTGAATCGCCCATTTACAAAACTATGTATATTTCTTTAAATCATATAAAATGGTTGATTCCTTATATTTCCGATCAAAAACCATATGGATTGACGAAAGAGGATTTTCCAATTGATCAGTATTCAGTTGAACTTCCTCAAAACTTAGATAATTTGGTCAAGAAGATAAAAGATGAGTTAGTCATTATTAATCTTGGAGAAAAGAGCTACCAAATAGGAAAGTTAGTCGATTTTAGCGGGAATTTTGTAGAAATCTTAACAACTAGATCTGTTCCGTATTATATTAACATCCAGCATATCCAGAGTCTCTCTATAGTGTAAATTAGTCCTATGATTTAGAGCTATTTATCTACTTTTCCTCTTACATCCCACACGTCTTTTCCCATCTCAATTAGTATAGATAAATTAATGGATATCTTCTTCATCATCTGTACCTGATGGTGAAGAAGATATTTTTTTATTTTTAAGTTATCTTTCCATCTTAAATCTTCTGTATCTCTACTGATAGTAGAAAGAATATAACAATAAGAAAAACCAAGAGTATTTAAAACGATACTCTTAGTTTTACGTTAAGTATTTATATTAATCAATTACATCAAACCATAGTTCAGATTGATCATCCGCTTCTCCATTATAATTGATAGTTATTTCTTCTCCAGCTTTGATATCTGTTAGCGCATAAAAGTCGATTGTTAACTTATCTTCATTATTATAATAAATTGCATTCGGAGTATATGAATGATTAAAGAGTGAACCATACCCAAGTGCTATTGCTGTATCATGTCCCCAATAAAAACAATAATAAAAGAGTTTAGTTTTCTCTAAATACTTCCACTCACTCTCAGGTGAAATAACAATTGGGGATGATTCAATGAGTTCATCCTTTTTTATATCTCTTGTAGCGAAAATTCCTCTTCCATATTTCCCTGTTTCTTTTACACATATCGGAAACAATAAGAGTCCTCCGTTCTCTAATCTTTATCAATCATATGACTTGATTTTGCTTTTTAAATATTCGTTTCGCTTATGGATAAATTGAAAAATAAAATCTGGTTCTTGATCAAATAGATCAATTTTATGTTTTTTGTATGGATCGAGTAAAAAATCGGGTCGTATACTTTGATGAAGCTTCATCACCTTATCTTCCATAAAACCAACTGTAAATTTAGTCTCTAATATTTCTTCTAGCTTTTCTTTATACATTTTCCTAAATTCGGGAACTTGTAAGATAAGATCAATAAGATGGTTTTCCTTGTTACCTTCAAAAGGAACATAAGTATGATCCATTACCCCACCACTTATTTTCCTTCCCCACGTTCCATCATAATCCCACGGCATTATCTCATATAGCCCTGTCACCTTGTTACGATATAGTGAGTAATTATGAGTAAAACCATCATTATTCATTGTACAAACTGCTCCAATAAGCCAACCTAAAAAGGTATCTATATTCAAATATTGTAAAATAATTTCGGGGAAATCGAATTTAGAAGTAGTATTAATCTTTGATATGAATTCACGAAGGTGTTGGTCATCAGTTGATGTACCAAAAGCTTGATAATACCCTGATAAACGGGATCTCTTTTTCCTTCCATCTCTTGTAAGAGAAAAGTTTGCATTATTATTTTCAGCATAATAAATTGGTCCCTCTGGTAAATTCCTCTTTTTTAAAAAAAGATCATCTACTGATTCTAATTGTAAATAGAGTCCTTTAAGTTCATCGTTTCGAAATAATCTTATATGCTGGCTATTCGGTGCAAGTACTTTTAACTCTTTAAAAAAATCAAATGAGAGCTTATTACGCATAAGTGAAGGATCTCGATATTCTGCATTTAGATGGATCGTGCGGGCATCAAAGAATTTTTTCTCTTCATTAAAGTAAAAAGTATAAGATCGTTTACGCATTTCCCGAGTATACGATCCTCTATAAGCAATATTTATCCTATAAGTTGAATCGCCGACTTTTAATTTTGCAAAGACCGGTTCATCGCTCTTGAGATTCTTCCTTAAACAATTTAAATCATCTTTATCGATTATTAAAAAATATGAAGGAATGGAATAATGCAAATATTCACCTGCTCTTTTTTAATCAATCACCTTGGTCTATTAAATCCTTATTCTTTACTTACCTTTATTTTTAATAAAAATTAATCGCAAAAGAATATGAACTA
Organism: Rummeliibacillus sp. POC4; assembly: GCF_003576525.1. Taxonomy (GTDB): domain Bacteria; phylum Bacillota; class Bacilli; order Bacillales_A; family Planococcaceae; genus Rummeliibacillus. Next base: position 14,037 of record NZ_QWUA01000075.1, read on the forward strand.
AGAACTCCCCCTAAACGTAGATTAAGGAAAGTTCTTAAAACATAAGTCATATAAAGAATAATTTCTAACTTTTGCAACAAGAACAGGAGGATGATCTTGAGCGGCTATGAGATCCTGAACTTCTGCGTGACGATTTTGAACAGCTACAGGAGCCTGAACTTCTGTGTGATGTTCTTGAGCGGCTATGGCCTCCTGAACTTCTGTGCGATGTTCTTGAGCGGCTATGGCCCCCTGAACTTCTATGCGATGTTCTTGAGCGGCTACAAGATCTTGAACTTCTGTGTGATGTTCTTGAACAGCTACAAGATCTTGAACTTCTGTGTGATGTTCTTGAGCAGCTATGAGATCCTGAACTTCTATGTGACGTTCTTGAACAGCTACAAAATCCTGAAATTCTGTGTGACGTTCTTGAGCAGCTATAACATCCTGAACTTCTATGTGATTGTTTTGCACAGCTAAAGG
>NZ_QWUA01000076.1 GCF_003576525.1 Rummeliibacillus sp. POC4
CCCTGAACTTGATGACGATGATCTACCTCTCCCTCTTTTACCTTTAGGCATTTCTTTTCTTTCCCCCTTATAAATTAATTGATATTAATATACGCAGAGCATTCTTAAACTGTTAGACAAATGCCCTATAATTCTATTAAAAAATCCAAGTAACCCAGTAATATAAAATGACTAATGTAAATAACAATGTTGGCGGTATAATAACAACCGTTATTCTAATATATTCTGACCAGGAAATTTTGACATTTCCACTTCTTACAATGTGCATCCACATTAATGTAGCGAGCGTTCCCATCGGAAGTAACAAAGCACCTATATCACTTCCTATCACATTCGCCAGATAAGCCACTTTAAGTGAAATTGCATCAAGGGGCATATTCGTTAATGTAATTGTACCGACCATCAAGGCAGGATGATTATTGAATATATTTGATAATAGAGTTAAAAGGATACCCATCAATACACTTGTATGAAGTAGACTTCCTGATACCAGAGGAGACATGATATGAATTAGCATATCCGTTAAACCAATATTATTGAGCCCATAAATAATGACATACATACTAAATGCAAAAGCGATGATATACCAAGGTGTCTTCTTTAACATGTCATTTGGTGGAACCTTCAAATAGGCCCATCTCCACCCTAGTAATATAAACGATCCAATTACCGACATTAAGGAAAGCGGTATAGAAAAGTATGATGCTACAAATAGACTAAGGCGTACAGCGAGCACAAATATGAGTATATTTCGTACAAACTTTGTACGGTTTTTTTCAATAGTATATACAGAACTTTGTTTAAGAGGATGATAAGCAGGTAATGATAAACCATTTACCTTTGTAGGAATCGTTTTTGGGATAATTTTTTTAAAGCGAAGAAATAAAAGTGTAGCTAACAAGATTAATCCAAGTGTTGCAGGAACAAACATCATAAGTGTATGCATATACAAATCCATATGAACAATTTTCAGCGCAATTAGATTAACAATGTTACTAACGCCAATTGGAGCACTTGATGCAGTTGCGATTAATCCACCCGAAAGGAGATAGGGAACTTTTTGATGATTTTTTAACCCCATATTATTTAATAACATGACTAATATAGGGGTTGTTATTAAAATGCTACCATCATTATTAAAAAAAAGCGTCATCATAAAACATAAAAGATTGACATACCAGAATAATCGAATGCCCGAACCCTTTGCTTTTTCTGTTAATTTTTCTGCAACCCAATGAAAAAGGCCAAAACTTTCTAAGACGATTGCCATAACAATGGTAGCCATAATCGTTATGGCTGCATCACTGATTGTTTCTGCAATAATAGCTAAATCAGAAAGTGAGACACTTCCAGTGAGTATAATAACAATAGCACCAATAGTAGCAGGTATAGCTTCATTAATGCCTTTTGGCCTCCACAAAATAAACACTAATGTGACCAAAAAGGTGATAATCGTTATAAAAACCATTGGCTGCATATTATTCTACCTTCCATCTAACAATTTTGATATTGATGATTATCATGATTATTCTTCACAGGATTAAACAAAATTCCCTCCCTTTTATTCATAGAATAGTAATGCGTACAATATTTATATGTAATTAAAACAACTTGACATAGTGCAATACCTATTTTGACTGTGACACTTATAACTAAATTCTTTATGAAACAACCAAATCTAAAAAATACATATAATAATAAATTGCACAAAAAATAAAGCCACAAATACGTAAAAGTATTTGCGGCCGAACTCTTTACTTTCGAGTTTTTATAAACCATATAATCAACATCAAAAAAAGTATTGCTAGTAAGATCAACACAACATTAGAATATATATCTACATATTCCAAAATTGTATTCCAAGATGACCCTAATTTCGCACCTATAGTTACCAAAACACTATTCCAAATTAAAGAGCCTATCATTGTGAAAAATAAAAATATACCAAAGTTCATACGTGCCATACCTGCTGGAATGGAAATTAGACTTCTTACAATTGGAACAAGTCTACCTATTAAGACTGCCCAAACCCCAATTTTGCGAAACCAAGCATCTGCTTTTTGAACATCTTTTTGTGTTAATCGCAATATATGCCCCCAACGATTAACAATTTTTTCTAACTTGTCTACATCTAGAAGCCTTCCTATTCCAAAAAGAACAATTGCACCAATAATGGATCCTATCGTTGAGAAAATAATAACTCCCATAACAGTTACATCAGAAGTTGTCGTCAAAAATCCACTAAATGTCAAAATAACTTCAGAAGGTATGGGCGGAAAAATATTCTCTAAAGCTATCAATAGAACAATTCCTAAATATCCATATGAATTCATTACTTCAATAATCCAATTTTCCAAGTTAGCGCTCCTAATCATTTTATTTATGTTTATAATAATACTTTAATGTAGAGTTCATCGTTAACAAGATCCATAAGAATTTAATTCATACTCTATATAAATAATACAATAATAAATTAAATAGAACCATCCATAACAAAGTGATTCTATTTATGGTTCAATTTCCATCATATAATACTATAAAAATAGATACTAAAAAAGCACAACTGAATAAACAGTTGTGCTTTTAG
>NZ_QWUA01000077.1 GCF_003576525.1 Rummeliibacillus sp. POC4
ACTCCCCATTCTTTGGGCTGAATATCTATTAATGGGTAAATGATTGTTTATTATAATAGCTATTTATATCTTTTTATCTGTTCTAAATCTTTTCTAAAATCACTTATATAAGTGTAATCTGAAATATAATCAAGAAAATCTGCAAACTCATTTCCTTTTTCATAGAATGTTTCGATAAATTCTTTAGTATCACTAACTAATAGCTGTTCATCTACTGATAAGAGTAAATTACTTTTATTTTTCTTTTCAAACTTAATTTCGATAGGTGTATTAGGAAAATAAATTTCACCTACTCCATTTTCTAAGAAATTTTCTAATGCATTTTTATAAAAATACCATAATGAATCAATTTCATCATATGCTTCAAAATCTTCAATTTTTCCAACAACACCGTTTTCAAAAACAATAACACCATCTAAATTTAATAACCCATTTTCAAAAACAACTTTTTTTATTGCGATAATTTCCTTTATTTCTTCTTTCTTTTCAATATTAATAAACTTATCTTCTTCTTGAAAATGAATGAAAGTCTTAATATTCATTTAATAAGTACTCCTTTATTTTTCACAGGATATAGTTGATGAAAATGCCTTTTTTTCTTTGATACTATTATAAACTCATTCCAACAAATACAAAGATTAATAAACTAATTGCAAATAATAAATACGCAATCTGAATCAGGATATACATTGTCACTTCAATGGTCGTAAGTTTTCTTTGTTTTTTCGTTTTTGCTAAATATTGAAAATAAAAAGAGGAACTTATTATTAGCGCTACAATGGCGATGGTTCGTAATATTTCTGCGAGTAAGATCAAGCAAATCAACACCTTCACGATAAACTTTAACTTTTATACGGTTGAAACAAATTTAAGTTTCAGAGAAAGAAAATTGCCTCGATGTAACAAGGAATCAATAAAGGTTCAATTTCTTCTTTCGTATCGAAGAAAGGGAGAAAGGTATTTCATGATGCCTTTCAAGTTATGATACTATGGAGAAAATTCGTTTATTACTAGATGATTTACTTGATTGTAATTTAAAATATGCCAGTTACCCTCAGCAAATCGGATTGTAGAGATGCAGGCATTTGCTAATACCGTTTTTCCAGAACCAATTTCATTGTTTGAAATAACTGCTAAAATAGTATTTATGACAGCACCGTGAGCTACTAAAATAAGTTTTTTAACATCTTGTTCTGATTGGATTTTTTGGAGTCCCAACATAACTCGCTCTAATAGAAACTCTCTAGATTCTTGATTTGGATATTTTAAATCTGGATATTTAGTAATTCTTTCTTCTTGAGTTAAGCCTTCTGCATCACCATAACTTCTTTCGATAAATTGAGACATTTCTATAATGGGAATATGATTTCTCTCTGAAATAATTTGAGCGGTTTGTTTTGCACGTTTTAGAGGACTAGTAATGATAAGTTCGTAAGATGATTCACGCAAATAATCTGCACATGCATTTGCCAGAATAATTCCTTTTGAATTTAGTCTAATGTCTGTATGTCCTTGAAGTTTACCAAGTTTATTCCAATCAGTTTCACCATGTCTTACTAAACAGATTTCCATAATAATTCATCTCCACCTAAAATGATATGATTATAATCTATCAGGTAAAAAATTCAAATACATTTCCAAAGCATTGTTATGCTTTCTTAAAACTTCAATTGTTTTACGATTAGGTTCTACAAAGATGATTGGGTAATCGATTTCGTCTAGCTCTGGATTTACAGAAAACGCAAGCATTTCTTTGTCGGTAGAAAACTGAGCATTTACGCCCTTTTTGTTTCCTCTGGCATCTAATCTTATCCATTTATTTAAGGATATTATGTACACTGCGTTTAATGCATGTATACAATATCCTTTTTCAGGTGTATCAAATAACATCAAACGTTGATAACAAAAACCTGTTGGAATCCCTTGTGAACGTAGTAGTGCAGCAAGTAGATTTGATTTAGCATAACAAATACCTTTTTGATAACTCAAAACTTCTGAAGCATGACAAGTGACTAATTCATCTTGAATATCCCATGAATGTGACACTTCATCGCGTACAAATTCAAATGCATTTTGTATTTTTTCTACATCTGTTTGATTGGTTTTAAATAGCTCTTCTGCTTTTCTTTGAATGATAGGGTTTGAATAATCTACTTCATTAGATTCTTGTAAATAGTCATTGATATTATCTGATTCTAAAGTAAATTCCATAGATACCTCCATAGATAAATCTTGTGTGAATTATTTTTAATATTACCATTATTTTGATAATATTATAATCTAATAGTTGCGAATTCTTTTAAGAAAATGTTTATAACATAAACTCGGAGGTAAATGATGAAACGATTTAGTAAATGGTCTTTCGGATTACTGATTGTAGGACTCATATTGTTTGGCCTCAATTTGGGAATGGAGGGTTATTCTGAACCAATTATGGTTTTAGGTTTGTTTTCCTTTATTATAGGGATTGTATTAAGTTTTATAGCTATTATAAAACATGAAGAAGGAACTTTAAAATTCATGTCACTTATTTTGTCCTTTGTATTGTTGTTTTGGATTACTTGGTTTGAACCACTTCAGCTTGTTCGAATTTTTACTTGGGTGAAAAATATCCTTTAATTAGGTATAAATTTAATTCTAGTCTTTTTCAAGGTACCAATCCGTCTCCAGCATGGATAGCAACATAATCCGTCCCCATTGCGTCCCCATTGCATTAGATAGTTTGACACATCTAGATTTCCCACCATTTTTAAAGTAATGTTCGTAAAATCTCCCAAATAACTGCTACAGCTAAAAAAAGTTTTTGCATGGGCTTAAAATAACTATCTTAATAATCGTTTACAAAAGGAACTAATAATTTCGTCTAGTTCTAACAAGTAAAATAAACACCTCAATATATAGATTATTCTAAATTTCCATTATACTTTTACTGGTTGTCAACTCAAATAGATTAACATACTTATATGATAAAAAAGGAGTTGTATACGATGAAAATCTTATTAATTCGGCATGGGGAATCAGAGGCGGATCTTTTGAATGTACATGAGGGAAGAGCCGATTACTCATTAACTAAAAAAGGACAAGATCAAGCGTTATGTATGGCTATTCGTGTAAAAAAAGAATTCAATGTTGAAAAAATTTGGTCTAGCACATTAAAAAGAGCAGAGGAAACGGCTAAGGTATTAAGAAAGCAAATAGGTTGTGAGATTGAATTCTTGGATGAACTTCAGGAACATAATAATGGAGATTTAGCAGGAAAACCATTTAGCGAAGTTAAGCATCCAGTGAATCTACTTCCTCATGAAAAGGTGGGAACGTTTGGTGAAAGTAAAATTGAATTCCGCATGCGGGCAGAACAAGTTCTCTCTAGGATCTTAGATAAGAGTAAAGGCTTTGAGGAAATAGCGATTGTTTCTCATGGGGGAATGATTTCTCGTATTATTGAAAGTTTCCTGCAACTTCCTGTCATACATAATAGCTATTTTCTAACAGGTGATACAGGTATTCATCTATTAGAGATAAACAAGGAAGGACGTTTAGTTTTATTTACAAACAATACAAATCATCTCTTAACTATGGATAAGCAGTAGATTATTTGAAAGTGAGTAGGGTATTGGTTATAGGTTTTTGCCAATGGAACTGATTAAATAGCTTATAGAACATCTGAAAGGGAAAGGATAATTTAAAAATATTTCACATAGAATATTGGGGAAGATAGTCTATCTCGTTTTTAGTAGCTTTATCCAGTGATATTTTTACAAAATTGATAGGTGATAAAGTAAAAGGGGAGATAATATATGGGGATATTTTTTATCATTTTTTTCTTAACGGTACTAGTATACATATTTTTTAGTTTGTACCTTTCTTTCATCAACATAGACAAGTATGTTGAAAACCTTCAAATGTTAAGAAGATTCTTTTATGCTATTTTTGTTGTAGGTATATCAATAGGATTAATGTTAGAGAAAATCAATTTAGATGATTGGAAGCAACTCTTAGAATTGACTGCTCTATTTGTTTTTATCGATTTAGCAGTATTCCAAACACCAGATATTTTAAAAATTTGGAATGCAGAATTTAAACATGATAATTATATTCGTAAAATCATCAAGAAAAACGAGGAAATTATTAGCTATAACTCTCAAAAGGTTGAATGTTTTACTGATATTGTTCTGAATAAGAGTACTAATTACTTAAATAATATCCCTTTACATCTTAAATTTGATGATTATAAAGAAGATTTGAAAAAATTCCTAGAATTTTACACCGGTACTTTTCAAATAGATTTGGCTATATTTGAATTTGAAAGCGGATTAAATGCTAATTTAGAAGACCTTCATAGTAACTTGGATATTAAACAAGCATTTACCCGTATTGAACAATGCTACAATAAGACCATAGTAGATGGAGAATGGAAGCTGTTTTTGGTACAAGAATTATTAGATGGGAAAGCGATAGAACTTCACAATAAAAAGGAAGTTAGTTCTTCAGACAATTTTAAAGATAAAAAGGTATTTATCATCCCTTTTTATGGAAGAAAATATGATATTCTCATAGGAATAAGCTCAACATTTATTGAAGTCGATGGAATAGATGCCTCTCATATTTTAAACTTAACACAAATATTTGATTGGTATATGGATTAATATTTTTAGTAGTACTATAATTAGGATATAGAATCCAAAGGAGGGAATGATTATGGAAACATATAAAGAAACAAAAACTCCTATCCCGGTTCAAGAAAAAAGTAAGCCAAATATTCGAAGAAAAAACTATTCTACCGATCAACATAGACCTAAAATGACTGTGAATGTTTCAGAATCATTTAATTCAGTTCATAACCTAAACAAAAAGGCGTTGCGTATACTAGCAAAAAGAGCATAAATAGAAGGAGATGTAAGGAATGACCCTTTACATCTCTTTTTTGTTATAAAGATTACCAAATCTGGACAAAATATAGATAATAATTTGAACAGAGGAGAATGTACAATGCCTTTTGAACGCAATAAAGCAAAGTCAAATAAACATAAACCAAAAATGTCAGTATCTAATGTGATGAAGAATTCGATTCATGAGGAAAATCAAACTGTACTAAATATATTGGATGAAAGAGAAAAGAAAAAGAAGAAAAGTGGATTATTTAAACGATGGGATTAAGCCTACCTTAGAATAGATAGGCTTTTTTGTTTGTATTAATCTATATTTCTTTATTTAAAACCTGATAAACCAATTGACGTGCTTCATCTGCTGACTTGGTATTCATTAATTGGTTTCTTAGTTCAGCTGCGCCACTAAATCCACGAACATAGATTTTGAAGAAGCGATGAAGGTGTGTATATGGACGAGGCACTGATTCTAAATATTTTTCGTAAAGATCCAACTGTAATAGTAATAGATTGAGGAATTCCTCAACACTATGTTCTTTTGGTTCTTTTTCAAAAGCAAATGGATTAGTGAAGACACCACGGCCAATCATAACACCATCAACACCGTATTGTTCGACTAATTTTAATCCAGTTGCACGGTCAGGGATATCCCCATTAATAGTTAACAGTGTGTTAGGAGCGATTTCATCTCGTAATTTTTTTATTTCCGGTATTAGTTCCCAGTGCGCATCTACTTTACTCATTTCTTTTCTTGTACGAAGGTGAATAGTTAGATTTGCAATATCTTGTTTTAACACATGTTCTAACCAATCGTGCCATTCTTCAATATCAGTGAATCCTAATCTTGTTTTTACACTAACAGGTAGGCCACCTGCTTTTGCGGCTTGAATAATTTCAGCTGCTACATCAGGATGGTTGATCAATCCAGATCCTTTTCCGTTACCTGCAACGTTAGGTACTGGGCATCCCATGTTAATATCAATACCACGGTAACCTAGCTTTTTCATCCCGATACTCATTTCTTCAAAAAATGCTGGTTTATTACCCCAAATGTGTGCGACAATCGGTTGTTCATCTTCAGTAAACGTTAAACGACCACGTACACTTTCTTTACCTTCAGGGTGACAATAACTATCGGTATTAGTAAACTCTGTGAAAAATACATCAGGTTTTCCAGCTTTACTAATGACATGGCGAAAGACAACATCTGTGACATCTTCCATTGGTGCTAATATAAAAAACGGCTTCGGTAAATCAAGCCAAAAATTATCTTCGTTGTTCATATGATCTTCTCCTTGTGAAACTTCTATAAATGATTCAAGTAAATTCAAATAGTTTACCATCATAAATAGTATCATTTTATGTCGTTTGATGCACAGAATTTTTCATATTATGTTTGAAGAGTCATACAAGTATCATCGATAGAATCTTTCATTATATTAAGATTTGATACCATTAGGCGGTGAATTATTTTAGTAAGTTTTTAATGTTTTTATTGATTTATTCAAGGTTAACAGTACATTAATGAGGATTACTTCAGTAAAATAAGGTATATTATATGTTGAGTAGATTCTCTTTGACAAGAAAAGTAGGTGAATACAGTGGGAAAATATCAATTAGATAGCAAAGGTAAGGCAGCTGTGACAAAGTATCACGAAAAAAACAAGCCTACCCAATTTGATAAAAAGCAGCAACTTGAAAAAATACGTGCAGAGTATTTGAAAAAGAAGCAAAATCAAACTGATAAATAATATGAATGAAAACATAGGAAGCCGAAATTTCCTATGTTTTTTTATAGAAAGTATTTTTAAAATTGATATAGAGTTTACTCTGTTACAAATTACTCGTCATCACAAATCCATTCTTAACTAAAAAATTTAGTAGAAGAATTATAAGAATGTTTAAGAGAATAATCTAATATTTCTTGATAAAGAGAGTTCCATTCATGATAAATTGAAGAAATATTATTAGGATTGATAAATATTCTCTTAGAAGATTCATATTCTCTATCAAATGGTAGAACCTTTTCTATATCCATTCTGTAAAAAATCTGATATCCAATTTTAGGATACTTACTATCTTCTGACCATAAATGATTTTCACTATGATCTACTGTTATGTATCCTAGAAGTCTGCATTTTCCTTCTACATATCCTTCTTCTCTAGTTTCACGTTTAAAGCATTCTTCCGGAGTTTCACTTTGTTCCATATGTCCTCCAGGAAAATCCCAACCTCTATGATTTAAATTGACTAATAATAGTTCGTTATTTTTAAAACAAAAACCATGTGCACTTGTAATTAAATTATATTGTGGAAGTATATTATTTGTGTTCCAAGTTAATTTGACTTTTGCTCCTCCCCAATTCACATAAATAGTTGTCAATACTATTACCTTCAATCATTTTTATTTTAATAATCTGAATATACAGGTAATTATATCACAATTGGAAAGGCATATATTTTTATAGTTTTAAAATAAAGTTTAATAAAAATTTCTTCGGGTGTATTTTTCGAAGAATTAATAAGAGACAAAGGATATTAAATTGTAATGTAGAACAAGTAAGTAAAAGTATTTTGGGAGGTAATGTATGATAGTAGATTCGTGGTTTACGGTGCAACAGATTGATTGTAATACATATGCAATAAGTGAATATGGACATTGGGAGAAAGTACACTCATTTTTATTATTGGGTAATCAAAAGGCGGCACTAATTGATACTGGTCTTGGAATTGATAATATAAAGAGAATCACTGACCAATTGACTACTTTATCGATTGACGTTATCACTACCCATGTACATACGGATCATATCGGAAGTCATGGGGAATTTGAAAGGATATTTGTTCATGAGGAAGATAAAGATTGGTTAGTGAATGGGATAAAAGGCTTATCAATAGAACAAATAAGAAAGGATATTAGTAGAGATATAACATTGCCTCTTCCTAGTAATTTTAATGCAGACACATATCAACCATTTCAAGGGGAGCCTACGGATTTGTTAGTTGATGGTGATGTAATTAAATTGGGTGATCGAAAATTAATCATCTATCATACTCCTGGACATTCTCCTGGTCATATTTGTGTTTTAGATGAAAAAAATGGTTATTTATTTACAGGGGATTTATTATATGATGAAACCCCTATATATGCTTTTTATCCCTCCACAAACCCTTCTGATTTAGTTAATTCATTGGAAAAAATTTCAGACATACCTAACATATCGATGATTTACGGTTCACATAATACTTTAGGACTTGAACCGATCATTTTAAAAGAAGTAAAAAGGGCAGTTAAGTTTTTGAGAGAAAATGAACTTACTAAATTCGGTACAGGAATACACAAATTTAATGGTTTTAGTGTGCAGTTTTAATGAGCCCTACCAAACTCACAGACCGTTAATGCATTAAAAGACACATAAAAGTAATTTTTGAAAATACATTTTGCACATGCCAAATAGAAACACCAAGAACAGTGCTGTATTAACGTTCTTGGTGTTAAGGATTCCTTTCAAATAGTTATTTGAGAAACATCAAATGTATATTTAAACAATTTCATCTAATTTACAATCCTGGCATAAGCAATAATAGATTAATTGAACTCCATTGTTAACATACCTTTATTATCCAATAGTTCAACTTCGGCTATAGCTCCATTAACTAGAGTAAGTTGTGGAGGCATATGGCCAATATCTACATCATAAAGAACAGGAATGTCTATATCTAAAAATACTTCATTTAAAGCGTCTAGCAGCGTAAAGTCTGCTAAATCTTCTAATCCAGGTCTTCCAAATAAGATTCCATTACAATTTTTGAACCATTGATTTTGTTTCATTTGCCATAAAGCTCTATAAATCTGTGCTGCATTCATTCCTACAGGTTCTAGATAAAAAATCGTACCTTCAGAGCAGTAGTCTGTTACAAAGGATTTCACTTGATCAAATGGTGTTCCTATGAGTATTTGTAGTGTGTTGAGGCATCCACCAATTAATCTTCCCTTCATTTTCTCAGACGTTTCCCCATTTAACGATTTCCATTTTGTGGGTGTGTCAAGATTAAATCCTTGTGCTGGATTTTTATAGACAAATTCCCAACTAGATTGGTATTTATCAGATGAGTACTGAATCATCTTAACGTGATTATTTGTCTTCAATACTGACAACCATCTTTTTGTAGTTTCATCCCATATAGGAGAGGATAGTTCACTAAAATTTGGTCCATGAGCAGTTGCTATGCCTGTGATTGTTGTATAAACAAATAAAAGTGTACTGATGTCAGAGTATCCAATAATCCATTTAGGTGGAACTTTTTTAACAAAATCCCAATCAATTTGCGGCAAAATCTCCATCAAAAAGCTCCCACCCCAAGGAGGCATGATGATATCAATATCATCCCTTTTGAGAAAGCTATGTAATTCCGAAACTCTTTTAGACGCTGGTCCACTTTTTCCTTTATTTTGAGTCAAAACCGTATGCCCAAAAACTACATTCATTCCAAGTTTCTCTACATTAAGTTTTGCCTTATCCATTAGTATTTTTAAACTTGGTTCCACACCACTAGAGGGAGCTGTAACACCAATAGTGATTTCATTTTCATTCAATTTTGGATATATTATTTTTTTCAATAGATTAAACCTCCTTATATTTACAGAATTTTAAAAATATAAATAATTAATACATTATAAAAGATATAGGTAGGAATAGAAACAAAAATTTTTATTTGATCAAGTTTTAAAAATAAGGAATTAACGGATGTATTTTTGTTTAAAGTATATTTTTTAGTCAAGTGGGTAAATAACTTAAAGAGTGACTTTTTTTAGTTAATGACTAAATACTTTATCCAGTAGGAGGGAACCGTTTGAAAGCAGTAACATATCAAGGTGTAAAAGATGTGCAAGTAAAGGAAGTTCCAGATGTAAAAATTGAAAAGCCTGATGATATTATTGTCCGTATTACATCAACCGCTATTTGCGGTTCAGACCTTCATATTTATCGTGGAGGAATTCCGGCAAGGGAAGACTTTGTTATTGGGCATGAACCGATGGGTATTGTGGAAGAGGTTGGTCCTGAGGTGACAAAAGTAAAAAAGGGTGACCGAGTTGTTATTCCTTTTAATGTCTCGTGTGGGGAATGCTTTTACTGTCAAAATGAAATGGAAAGCCAGTGTGACAATTCAAACAAAAATCCGGTAATTGACGCAGGTGCTTATTTTGGCTATACGGAGCGCTACGGAGATTACCCAGGTGGACAAGCTGAATATATGCGTGTGCCATACGGGAATTTTATACCATTTAAAGTGCCAGAGTCCTGTGAATTAGAGGATGAAGCATTGTTGTTTATCTCTGATGTATTGCCAACTGCTTACTGGAGTGTGGAGCATGCTGGTGTCAAAAAGGGCGATACTGTCATAGTGCTAGGTTCTGGACCTGTTGGGTTAATGGTGCAGAAATTTGCATGGATGAAAGGTGCTAAGCGAGTGATCGTTGTAGATCCGCTTGCTTATCGTCTAGAACATGCAAAACGTACAAATAATGTAGAGATATTCAACTTTGATGATTTTGATGATATTGGTGGACATCTTCATGAAATTACGCATGGCGGTGCGGATGTTGTTATAGATTGTGTAGGGATGGATGGTAAAATGTCAATGTTTGAAAGGGCACAGCAAATGCTGAAGCTCCAAGGCGGGACATTAAGTGCTATTCAAGTTGGTATTAAGGCAGTAAGAAAGTTTGGTACCATCCAACTAACAGGTGTTTACGGCGCTATGTACAATATGTTCCCACTTGGCAATATGTTTGAGCGCAACGTGACATTGAAAATGGGACAAGCTCCGGCAATTCATTACAGCTCGATGCTTTATGACATGGTGTCACAAGGGAAGATTGACCCAACAGAAATTATTACACATAAAATGCCACTATCAGAAGCAAGTGAAGCATACAATATGTTTCACGATCATGAGGATAAAAGTATTAAGTTTATATTAAAGCCATAGCATAATAATTATTGTTGAATATCTTGTACACTCCCAATGACGTACTTACATGAATTATGGAGAAACGGTGCGGTTTAAAAAAATAATAACAGCACCTTTCATTTGTATCGAAGGTGCTGTTTTGAATGGATTAATATTTTCCTTTAGATTTAAAGTATTTCAAAAAAAGCCTTCCTATTAGCTAAACGTGACATTTACCGTATAACCAATATTCTTAAAAAATTCCTTTAATACTTTTTCTGCATTTTTATCTGCAGTAGTTAATAAACCTTCGGAGACAGCTTCTTGACCAATTTGTTTTTGTGCCTCAGCGGCCAGATCTAGCCATTCATCCCCTTTAACATCTCCACTGAAAATTCCACTATCGTCAATTTTTAGTATTTTATCGATTTGTACGGATGGTTTCTGGATGAGTTCTGCATGTGGCAGGGTAATATCTATTTCCTTTTTCTCTTCATTAATAATCATGTCTTTAGAAGTAACCCCTTTTAAATCAACACCTGCAATAACTGTCGCAGGTACAACCATTAGTAATTCTCTCTTTGTCCCTGGTAGATTAATAGAGATGTCATTTCCTAAAATCTTATTATCTTCTTCTTTTAGAATTGTTTTCACATGAGCTTCAGCTGTTGCCAATGTGGATAGCTCTTGTACTTGTTCAACAAACGTGGCAGAATCTCGTTTAAATGTATTGCCCTGAAATAGCCAAAAGCCTCCTACACCAATGACTAAAAAAACAAGGATGACCAAAATAATCTTAAATCGACTAATTTTTAGGAAATACTTTAATCTTCTTTTCGGTATAGATAAAGTTCTTGAGTTATAATTTTCTGCTATAGTTGCAGCACTTTGCTTTTGTGATGCTCTTGTTTCTGCTAATATTTTTTCTAACTGTGCAATTTTTTCGTCTTTTTCTTTTATAATTTCTCTATTTGTATCCATGTATTCTCCTTTGATATTCACTATTAAAATGCTATTCTTTTTTCTAATCTATTAACTCAGTATTAATTAAAAAAGGATCATATGTATTATTCTCAGGACTCTAATCACTTGTCTCCCAAATAGGTTCAAAAAAATAAAAAAGGACCGCTCAAATTTGGTATAGACGAGTGATAAGACTAAAATTATCCATCTTATTACTGCCTATACAATTGTAAAATAAATTGCTCTTTTTTGCATCAAAAAATTATATAAATGTTAAGCTCTTATAGTTTTAATATAATTTTACAACTTTTGATATAAAGTCAATCTTTCGAATAAGAAATAGTTTTACATATTTAAGATAATGAGGGAGCCGCAGTAAGTGCGTTTTTGTATTTGATAGAAGTGAACAGGTATTCAAAAATAGTAAGAGAGTAGGGTATTACTTACTTTATCTAAATTATAACGAATAGGTATATATTGGAATTAATGCTGTTTCAGTGTTATTATCACATATAGAATTGAAAAAAATGCCTGTGCTTGATTCCGCTTTGATGATAATAAATTTTGTTCTAATGATAGGAGAGAAAAGAGTAGTGTTGTTCATTAACAGTTTAACATTCTTGGTTTAGTTATGCCTTTCATTCTAGACTATAAAGTTCGGCAATTGGATTTTTTGCCGTGAGAAGCAATTTGTGTTTAAAATGCTTACCTTACATAGTAGTTCAAATTCTATTGTTTCGCTTTATTGTATTTGATAAAAACGAAGAAACCGGGGGCTAAAATGCAATATACAATAGGAATCGTATTATTCATAGTACTAGTTTTTTATTTAAATTATAGAAAAAATGCCCGATTGAAAAGAATCGTTGAAGCAGAATGGGAAGAGAAAAGAATCTTTTCCCAAGTGGAAGATTTAGAGTCTGTTATGTCTTATTGGCAAAATAATTGTAAACAGCCAAACTACAATGGTGTTGACTCGATTACGTGGCGTGATTTGTCAATGGATGATGTATTTAAAAAGATAAATTATACCCAAACAACGGTTGGCTCTGAATACTTATACAATCAATTACACGATATTCATCTTACAAATCAAGACCGCAATGAATCTCTTTATGAACTGATGCAAAAGGATAGGGAATATCGGAATCGATTAATCTATATACTTAAAAAGCTAGGTAAACGAAATTATACAAATTCCTCATCATTTTTTTATGAAAACTATGTAAATATCAAAAATATTTGGTTATATATGCTTTGTGGTATTTTACCAATTGTAAGTATTATTCTTATTATATTTTATCTGAAAATTGGAATTGCTTCATTGATTACATCCATGATCCTAAATATACTCGTTTACTATAAAAACAAATTGAAACTTGATAGCAGTTTATACGAGACTTCTTATATTGCGAGCATTATAAGGACTGGAAAGCGACTCTCGAAAGTTAAAGACGATTCTTTCCAAGAGTATGCTACAGAAATTAGTAATTCAATCAAACCGATACGTAAATTATTGTTTTTCGAAAGAATTATTTCACTTGGAAAAGGTACGGGTGATTTGGAGGGAATATTTGAATACGTACGAATTATTTTTTTACTTGATTATATTTCTTATTACTTTATGATTCGAATGATCAACAGACATAAAGAGCGATACGAAAAAATTTGGAAAACAATTGGAGAACTTGATACAGGGATTGCGGTTGCCTTTTATCGCCACTCGATTGATGACTATTGCAGACCAACTTTTATTAAAAATGAAGAATTGATTTTTCAAGAAATGTATCATCAATTAATACAGAATCCTGTGAAAAATTCTTCGCATCTCGATAAAATGACGTTGATAACTGGTTCAAATGCTTCTGGAAAATCGACTTATATGAAAGCTGTAGCAATCAACGCCATTTTAGCACAAACAATTCATACAGTACATGCAAGTAGTTGGAGCATGAAACCTAGTTATATACTATCCTCTATGGCAATTCAAGATAATGTTATTGATGGAGATAGTTACTTTAAAGCTGAAATAAAATCATTAAAACGAATCATTCAAAAAATCAAATCCGGTATTCCATGTATAGCATTTATTGATGAAATTCTTCGCGGAACAAATACCGTTGAACGTATTGCTGCATCAGCTTCAGTTATGGAGTGGCTTACCAAACATCCAGGAATGACCATGATTGCATCGCATGACATCGAGTTAACGACAATGCTCAGTGAATTCAATAACTATCATTTTCGAGAAACAGTACAAAATGATAGCATACATTTCGACTATAAAATTCATCCAGGACCATCCACAACCAAGAATGCTATTAAACTGCTTGAGCTAATGGATTATCCATTCTCTGTCACAAAATCAGCTTATGCATGGGCTGAAAGGTTTGGAAGAAAAGGGGGAGTGGAGTTTTTAATCAGCAACCAAAATTACCCCTTCGGAATGGATTGTCTAAAGGGGTTTTTTCAAGTCCTGATGAAAAAATACATTTAATATAGTTCCAAAGACATTAAGCTAAACCACCATTTACAAAGATAACTTGCCCTTAATGTTTGCAATAGCTTTAGCGATATTGGTGATTAGTATTCTGTCATTTAACCATAAAAAATAACCCATCCTTGAGTTAGGGCTCTGATGGGTTATTTTAACCTAAAACAACTGCCAATCCCCTTGAGGGAACCAACTATCTGTTTGACCGTTGATGGACTAACATCAGCGGTCTTTTTAATTTATGCTATTGATAGTATTAGTATACGTGCTCATTATTATTTTTTTAAGTCAAGTCTTTTATAGAGATTTGTATAATTATATTCTAATTTTCCCTTTTTAAGTTTCTTGAATGGCCATATAAAGAGTTGAAGTTGGGACGTAAATTTCACGGAACGTGGATACAATTCGAAATTGCGTGGATTAACAGTGGAAGAGCG
>NZ_QWUA01000078.1 GCF_003576525.1 Rummeliibacillus sp. POC4
AGTCAAGTCCTAAGTTTTGTGTAAAATTTAGTTCAATGTTATCTTTCGTGATTCGTATAGGGATTATTTTAGGGATTGAGCTAATTACCCTTACATTTTTTGTGGCAACTTCCACATCTTTTTCTCTCACATCCCTTGGATGATGTCAAAGGCTCTTTTCACTTTGACATCATCCAAGGGATGTGGAACCATTAAAAAATGGAAGTTGCAATAAAAATCACCTGTTAAGGCCCGTTCTACTTGCATAAATCTCTTGATATTGCATTAAAATAGCACCGATTAATCGAAAAGCAGATTGTGTATTTGGAAATGTTCGAATGACCCGTTCTCTTCTACGAACCTCTTCATTTAATCTTTCTAAAGAGTTCGTACTACGAATGTGAGAACGTATTTTTTCTGGAAAATTCATATATTGAATGGTATCTTCGAAACCTTCATCTAATATAGCTAGAGCCTTTTCATATTTACGATCTTCTCCAAATTGATTCATTACTTCTTCTTTAAATTTTCGCATATCCTCAACTGTTATCGCATTGAAAATTCTCTTGATCATTGTGCGAAATTCTACCGTATCTTTCTTAGGTAGTTCATTGAAAATATTACGTTTGAAATGAACATTGCATCTTTGCCAACTGGTACCGATAAATGCACGTGCTATAGCCTTTTTTAAACCTGTATGAGCATCCGAAATAACTAATTGAGGAGATTGTAATCCACGAGATTTTAATTGTTCAAAGAAGCTTAACCAGCTTTCGAAACTCTCTACATGATCCACCTTTAATCCGAGAATTTCTCTCTTATTATTTTCGGTAATAGCCGTTGCAATATAAACTGCCTTTGAGACAACTCTTTTATGCTCATGAACTTTTATATACATGGCATCAACAAATATAAAAGGATAGTAGGTTGTATTTAATGGTCTTTGAGCCCATTCATTAACAATCGGATCAAGTTTTTTAGTTAATGAGGAAACAAAAGACTTTGAAACACTTTCTCCACAAAGCTGTTCTACAATGCGAGTGACTTTACGAGTAGATACACCATTAATCACCATTTCTAGCATAGAAAGTACAAGAGCTTGATCCCAACGTGCGTATTTTTCAAAAACAGAAGGTGCAAAGTCACCTTCTCGAGTCCGAGGAACTCGTAACGTTATTTTTCCAACACTTATGGTTAGATCTCGCTCGTAATAACCATTGCGATAATCACGACGACTATTTGTCCGTTCATACGCCGCAGCCTTCAAATGTTTATCTCTTTCTAATTCCATGTATTCGTTTAAAATTAACACAACAGAAGATTTTATAACTGCATCGAGATTGGAATTTATTACTGAATCTTTTAAAATGTCCATATTTAGGTTAAACTGAAGTTGGGTCATTATTAATTCCTCCACATTGTTTATTGTCGTGATAACATTGTAACCATGAGGGATTAATTTGACCCTTTTTCTTTTTACACAATTATATGGACTTAATC
>NZ_QWUA01000079.1 GCF_003576525.1 Rummeliibacillus sp. POC4
GGATTATTTTCCGATTAACCAGTTAACGATTTAAATCTTCATATCTACTTTTATAGGGCATAATTGCACGAAAAAAAGCCTATGAATATTAAATATTCATAGGCTTTAATTAAGCATAACAAATATATAAGGAATAGTGTCTCTAATCATACGATAGAAACATTACGTTATCTATTGTTATACTATTTTGCGATTGCTTTTTTAGCAGCGTCTGCTAATTGAGCGAATGCAGCTGCATCATTTACAGCAAGATCAGCTAACATTTTACGGTTAACTTCGATTTCAGCAAGTTTTAAACCGTGCATTAAACGGCTGTAAGAAAGACCGTTGATGCGAGCAGCTGCGTTGATACGAGTGATCCATAATTTACGGAAATCACGTTTCTTTTGACGACGGTCACGATATGCATATTGACCTGATTTCATAACTGCTTGGTTAGCAACTTTATATAATGTATGTTTAGAACCAAAGTAACCTTTAGCTAATTTTAAAACTTTTTTACGACGTGCGCGTGTTACAGTACCGCCTTTTACGCGTGGCATACTAATTACCTCCTGCTATTCAATTACATGAATATTAATGTATTTTCGGAATTATTTAATGTTCGCAAGTAAAGATTTAATGCGTTTGAAGTCACCTGAAGATACGATATTTGCTTTACGTAAGTGACGTTTTGCTTTAGTAGATTTGTTTGCGAATAAGTGGCTACCGTAAGCACGGTCATATTTTAATTTACCAGTACCCGTTTTTTTGAAACGTTTAGCTGCGCCACGGTGAGTTTTCATTTTTGGCATTTCGAATTCCTCCTAAACTGTTCGACTAAAAACTTATTTTTTTTCGTTCTTAGGTTGTAATACTAAGAACATGCTTCTGCCTTCCATTTTCGGTTTTTGTTCAACCGTTGCAACTTCAGCACAAGCTTCCGCAAAGCGATCTAACACTTTTTGACCAATCTCTTTATGAGTAATAGCACGGCCTTTAAAACGAATAGATGCTTTTACTTTGTCTCCTTTTTCAAGGAATTTGATCCCGTTACGCAATTTTGTTTGGAAATCGTGTTCATCGATAGTAGGACTTAGTCTTACTTCTTTCATCACGATAACTTTTTGGTTTTTGCGTACTTCGCGATCTTTCTTTTGTTGCTCGAATTTAAATTTACCATAGTCCATGATACGAGCGACTGGTGGCTTGGCTTGAGGAGCCACAAGGACAAGATCCAAATTTGCACGTTCTGCAATTGATAAGGCTTCGTTTCGTGATTTAACTCCAAGCTGATCACCATTATGATCGATTAGACGAAGTTCACGAGCGCGAATACCTTCGTTTACATACATGTCTTTGCTAATAACAATCCACCTCCAAGTAGTGTCGCGAATACATGGTTTGGGCTAGTTGCCCGAAGATCGGTACGGGTATTTCGATGTCCACTAAAAAAGGGCGGACATAGTCGAAATGTCCGCCCGCAAGATATATGTACACGCCGAAATGCGTGATCCGTTCTATCATGTAACCTGTCAACACTAATTTCTTAGATCAATCAGGTGAGAAGCGGGCAGCCTCTACTTCAACCACAAACTTTGTATTCATTAACCTTTTATACTTTATCATGTAAGAAATAATTTGTCAACATTTTTTATAAAATATATATTGTAATCATAAGATAATACAATGCAATACGAAAAAAAGAACACATCCTCAAATTAAGGATGTGCTCTTTCTTCAATATATAAACTAATAACAAATTTATCCTTTATGAGCTACGTCAGCTTGAATAGCTTTTAAGAATTCGTCAAATGAAACAGTTTCAGAATCTTTAGAGCCGTAGCGACGAACATTTACGCTACCACTTTCTAATTCTTTATCACCTAAAACAAGCATATAAGGGATTTTTTTCATTTGAGCTTCGCGAATTTTGTAGCCAAGTTTTTCATCACGATAATCCATTTCTACACGGAAACCTGCAGCTTGAAGTTTTTCTTGTACACCTTTAGCGTAATCGAAGTGAACATCGTTAGATACAGGGATTACTTGTACTTGAACTGGTGCTAACCATGTTGGGAAAGCGCCTTTGTATTCTTCGATTAAGAAAGCAACAAAGCGTTCCATAGTTGATACTACACCGCGGTGGATAACAACTGGGCGATGTTGTTTACCATCTTCACCTACATAACCTAAATCGAAACGTTCTGGTAATAAGAAGTCAAGTTGTACTGTAGATAAAGTTTCTTGTTTACCAATAGCTGTTTTTACTTGAACATCTAGTTTTGGACCGTAGAATGCAGCTTCACCTTCAGCTTCATAGTAGTCTAAACCAAGATCATCCATAGCTTCTTTCAACATACTTTGTGCTTTTTCCCACATTGCATCGTCGTCAAAGTATTTTTCAGTATCTTCAGGATCGCGATAAGAAAGTCTGAATTCGTAGTCGTTTAAGTCAAAATCTTTATAAACAGATAGGATTAGTTCAACTACTTTTTTGAATTCTTCTTTGATTTGATCTGGACGTACGAATAAGTGAGCATCATTTAAAGTCATGCCGCGTACACGTTGTAGTCCAGATACTGCACCACTCATTTCATAACGGTGCATTGTACCAAGTTCTGCCACGCGGAATGGAAGATCACGATATGAACGCATTGCTGATTTATATACCATCATATGGTGTGGGCAGTTCATAGGGCGAAGAACTAAAGTTTCGTTATCCATTTCCATTGGTGGGAACATATCATCTTGGTAGTGATCCCAGTGACCTGAAGTTACATAAAGTTCTTTAGAACCTAGTACTGGAGTATACACATGTTTGTAACCAAGAGATACTTCTTTATCCACAATATAACGTTCAATTGTACGACGAATAGTAGCACCATTTGGTAACCATAATGGTAAACCTTGTCCTACTAATTTGCTTGTTGTAAATAATTCAAGTTCTTTACCAATTTTACGATGATCGCGTTCTTTTGCTTCTTCAAGCATTTGAAGATGTGCTTTTAATTCATCTTTTGTAAAGAATGCTGTACCGTAAATACGTTGAAGCATTTTGTTATCAGAGTTCCCTCTCCAGTATGCACCAGCGATTGATAATAATTTAAACTCTTTAATTTTACCTGTTGAAGGTACGTGTACTCCACGGCAAAGGTCGAAGAAATCACCTTGTTCGTAAATAGACACTTGTTCATCTTCTGGAATTGCTTCAAGAAGTTCTAATTTGTATTCGTCATCAATTTCTTCAAAGCGTTTTTTCGCTTCTGCACGAGAAACATCGTGACGGACAATTTCAATATTTTCAGCAATGATTTTTTTCATTTCCTTTTCGATACGTGGGAAATCATCTGAAGTAATTGGTTCAGGTGAATCGATATCGTAATAGAAACCATCGTCAATAACTGGACCTACACCAAGTTTTACTCCTGGGAATAAGCGTTTTACAGCTTGAGCTAAAAGATGAGCTGTAGAATGACGCATTACTTCAAGTGCTTCTTTATCAGCAGGTGTGATGATAGAAATTGAACCATCTTCTTCAAGAGGTGTTTTTGTATCAACTAATACATCGTTAAATTTACCGACGATTGCTTTTTTACGTAACCCTGGACTGATTGATAATGCTACAGCATCAGTAGTAATTCCTTTTTCAAATTCTTTCACTGAGCCATCTGGGAATGTTAATTTGATCATGTCTGCCATAATAATCTCTCCTTTTTTATATTCTAGAGCTCTGGGCCACAAATAAGTGCGGAAGGCGATCGTTTAGCTACTACAAGCACTGGAACCTTCAAATTGAAAGCGTCTTTTTGCTTTTAACCGAGAAGGTGAATGACTCGTTTAGCTGTGAAAACATCGATTCTACACAAAAAAATCCCGTCCACAAAGGGACGAGATTTATACTCGTGGTTCCACCCTTCTTCCTTCTAAACAAAGATTACGAAACATCTTTGCATAGATGAAGCTCTAGTTCGGCTAACGGGCCGCAACCGTCGACAATTACTTTTACTTCACTGTCGCTGCTCCAAGGCGGTAAATTTTATGTCGTTACTAAGAAGCTTTCAGCCGTGGCTTCCCTCTCTTTGAGTCGTGCAGAAAATTGTTGTCCTTATCAAAGCATTTCATATTTAGATTATGGTTGAAATTATATACTGAAATGCTTTTAAAATCAAGCGACAATTCAAGTCATTTCATCAAAACTAATTGTGATATAATCTTCTATTTTCGCCAACCATTTCGAAATCCGTCGTTAAAGCTCTAACACGTTCCATTATCCTTGCTGCTTTCATCACATCTACTTCGCCTTTTTGAGTTGTAGCAAAGTGTTCTTCTAACTGTTCATAATTGTAATTAGATGTGATAAAAACTGGCAAGCCTTCATTCATGCGAAATTGTAAAATTGTTCCTATAATTTCATCTCTTGTCCAAGGAGATAGATTTTCTGCTCCTAAATCATCCAACATTAGAACAGGTGCATTTTTTACAAATTCAACTTTTTCTTGTAACGATTGATCTTGAATCGAACTTTTTAACTCACTTAAAAAATCAGGAACATAAACCATTACTGTCTTGATCTCCATCGAAGCAAGTTCGTTTGCAATCGCACCAAGGACAAATGATTTACCAACACCAAAATTGCCATATATATAATAGCCTGTTCTAGGTAAATTACCAGTATTTTTAACCTTTTGAATAAACATCTCAGCAAATGTACGGATTGCTTTTTTAGATTCATTGCTCGTATCTAAGTCACTGATTTTGGCCTTTAATACATCCTTTGGCATATGCATACTAGAAATCATAGATGCTGCTTTACGACGCGCATCTTCCATTCTTTTTGTCTGACAAGGTGTATATTCTACATCGATTTTCCCTCTAATGATTGTTAGTTTTGGAACAAAACCGTTTATTGCATTTTTACAAGTAGCGACAGATTCACATTGGCTACAATCATGTTGTTGATTGACATATTCATAAAGTTTTCCTAAACCTCTTTCGACCATTTGACGATTTGCGACTTGGTCGTTTTCAGCAAGAAATTTTTGCACACCTTTATCTTCGAGGATTTCTTTTTGCATTTCATCAAAACGAGCTTGAAATTGTGAATCCATGATTTTCGTTAATCTGTTGTTGATTGGTTCCATTCTATGAATCCACCTCTCCTTCATTCATACCTAACTTCTTCATAATTTCCTGACGTTTCTTTTCATAATCTGTTTGCTTATGATCTATTTGTTTTACTTCTTTTTTCTTTTGCTGCTTTAACTTATTTTCATAATACCAATCAGGAACATTTTGTGATTTAGCAGTTTGTTTCCCCTTAGGCATATATTGTTTACGGTTTTTCTGTATTTGATAATCCTTCGCAAAATTAAGCGCTTGTTCCGCTTTTTGAATATTATTTTTTTGCCAATTGGCTGCTATTGCCTGTATGAATGCACTATTTATATTCGCATTACTTAAATAATAAGCATAATGTATAAGAACATTTACAACAGGAACAGGCATATCATATTTCTTTATAAATTCATTTACTACTTTAACATCTCTTTCAAACGGTGCCTTTCCTTTGACGAGCATCGATAACAATTCTAGAGATTCTGCATTATTTAGTATTTCTAGTAACTCTTTTTTCAACTCTTCCGCATTGGCAAAATCAGAATCTACAAACTGTGGAAGTTGATAAAAAGTACCTGCCCCTGCTTTCAATATCTTGTATTCTTTCGAGTAATCCTTGGTTTCTATAGAAGCATCTTCTTGTTTAGAATCTATTCCCTTTTGTTCTTCAAAATCTCTTGCCAATTTCATGGCTTCTCTTGCTGATTTAACACCAGTATTACGCCAATGTGACGCAATAGTTTCTATATATTTCCGATTCAATTTACCGTGATTTCGCAAAAAGACATAGTGAATAAGTACGTTGACTACAGGCGTTGGCATACCATATTGCATCACCAAATCTTCGACTAACTGGCGATCACTTGGAAATGGTTCCTTGCCTCCTGCTACAGCTGTTAATACATCAATAGGAGAAGAAGTTTCAAACCATTTTATCAGCTCTTGTTCCATCGGGTTTATATCGTTATCATCCACTGGAGTTTGCGTGAATAATTCTTGCTTTTGTTTTACATTTTCCATAACAGATTGCATTGTTGGCGGTTCTTTCGATACTGTCAATTTATAATAATCAGCAGCTTCTTTCTTTAAGCGTAAATCACTTAATCCCATTTCATCATCAAGTGCTAAAAGAATGATCTTTTGCATATCAAATGGTGTTAAATGATAAAGAAACGCTAATTTCGCAATCGTTGCTTTCGCTTCAGCCGTTAAAACAGATGAAGGTACAAGCTGTTCAGAAAGAGTAGATCTTAAAAGATGAAAATCAAATTCTTCATAGTTGAACGGTAATTCTTTTGGCTTTTCTTGTATTCCAGTAAGGTGGATTTCATCAGACGGTATATTATGCTGAACAGGTCTATAAACATCTGTAAATGTTCTAGATACTTCCTGATAGCCATAACTAGACAGCCCTTTTGAAACAAAGCGTTGACGCAAATTTCTATATGCTGATTCACCAATCTTACTATATAAGAACATAGATAAAAGTGGATCATCAAAAAAAGTAGCTGCATCGAGTGGCGGCATTACATCATAGAGAAAAGAACGCATTTCTTGTTGGTCTTTGCGCCATGTTCGAAGTAAACCAATCGCTTCGAGCGCAATGCGTGATTCGAAGATTTTACCTATTGGCATGTTCAATGCGTTCATCAAATGATAATGTGACATCGTACTATCTTCAGAATTTTCGCCCTCTGCCCATAATAAAAAATATAAACTGATGGGTTCTGCTCCAATAAGCGGTTGATACAAAAGCGTGATTAACTTTCGATCATAACTTGATAGAGGAAATGGAACACGAATGGATAGTCGATCAACAGGTTGCAATTCTTTATATAAATTCACCAACGGTTCCCTCCAAAACTTCTATTATTGATCATTTTCTCGTTCTTTAGATTGTTTTTCGATTAATTCTCTAAGCTCATCGATAAAGACATTGATATCCTTAAATTGACGATAAACAGAGGCAAAGCGAACATAAGACACCTCATCTATTTTAGAAAGGCGATCCATCACCATTTCACCAACATCTTCTGTTTTCACTTCAGCATTCCCAATACGACGTAAATCTTGCTCTATATTAAACACTAAATCCTCTAAAATATCTAATGATACTGGACGCTTTTCACAAGCTCGAATAAGGCCACGAAGTACTTTTTCATGGCTAAACTCTTCACGTGATCCATCTTTTTTGATCACAATAAGAGGCATTTCTTCTACTTTTTCGAAAGTTGTAAAACGAAACCCACATGATTCACATTCCCGACGTCTACGAATTGCTTTGTTATCATCGACTGGTCGACTATCAATGACTTTTGTTCCATTAAATTGACAAGTTGGACATTTCATAATTTTTCTCTCCTGATTTCGAAAACATATTAGTTTATCTATTATATCAAAAAATAATGGTATAAATCGAAAAAAAGAGTAGAAAATCCTCTTTACATAAAAAATAACTCGAAATCCGTCATATTTATCAAAAAAGGCTGTTTCAAAAATCCAGTTTCCACTGAATTTTTGAACAGCCCATTCGTTTTAGTATTATTTAAAAATTTTTAAACGTTAACTTCTTGTTGTTTTAATTCAGAAACAACTTTTTTTGTTAAGTCTACAACACGTGCAGAGTAACCCCATTCGTTATCGTACCAAGCAATAACTTTTACTTTATTGCCACCAATAGTCATTGTTGTAAGACCATCAATAGTTGCTGAAGCTGGATTTGTATAGTAATCACGAGAAACAAGTGGTTCCATCGTGAAATCTAAAATACCTTTTAAAGGACCTTCAGCAGCATTTTTAAATGCTTCGTTTACTTCTTCAATAGTTACATCACGTTGCAGGTCTACTACTAAATCGACTAATGATACATCAGGTGTAGGAACACGTAATGCCATACCATGTAATTTACCTTGTAATTCAGGTAACACAAGTGTTAACGCTTTAGCTGCACCTGTAGAAGTAGGAATGATCGATTCAGCACATGCACGAGCACGACGTAAGTCTTTATGTGGATTATCAATATTTTTTTGGTCATTTGTATATGAATGAACAGTTGTCATTAAACCATTGATGATACCAAATGTATCATTTAAAACCTTTGCAACTGGTGCAAGGCAGTTTGTTGTACAACTTGCATTTGAAATAACATCATGTTTAGAAAGATCTAATTTTTCATCATTAACGCCCATTACAATAGTGACATCTTCATTTTTTCCTGGTGCTGTTAAAATTACTTTTTTTGCACCTGCTTCAAGATGTAATGCTGCTTTACTACGTTCATTGAACTTACCAGTTGCTTCAATAACAACATCTACGTCCATTTCTTTCCAAGGTAAGTTTTGAGGGTTACGTTCATTTACAAGTTGTACACGCTTACCATTTACGATTAGCGCATCCTCTTCTGCTTTTACTTCACCATCAAATTTACCATGAGATGTATCATATTTAACCAAATGAGCTAATGTCTCAGCTGGATAACTTGCATTTACCGCAACAATATTTAAATCATCTTGTAGAATCGCTTGACGGAATACCATACGTCCAATACGGCCAAATCCGTTAATAGCAATCGAAACTGTCATGAATAATATCCTCCCTATTCACTACGTTATACTTAATTTGTATTATTCACAAATAGTATAGCACATTTATTAGAAAGTAAAACATAATTTAATCTATATTTTAAAATTTATATTTTCAGAAATTTATATCTTTTTAACAGTTGCAGTCCCATAAATCCAGTATTTTCAACAGTTGAGCACGGGTATTTTCTAAGTTTCCATTATTATAAATGACCGCATCAGCACCCTTTTCTTTTACAGAAAGAGGTAATTGAGAAGCTATTCTAGCTTTTGCTTCCTCCTCTAATAAGTGATTTCTTTCCATCAATCTTGCTAGTTGGGTTTCCTCAGAAACAGAAACGACTAAAATTTTCTCCACAAAATGTTGTAATCGACTTTCAAAAAGTAATGGAATATCCATTATTATATGTTTTTCCCCTTTTTCAATCCATTCATCCCTTTGACGCAACATTTCTTGACGAATAGCTGGATGCATAATATCATTTAATTCTTTTCTTTTTGATGGATTATGGAAAATTATATCTCCTAATTTTGCACGATTTAAACTGCCGTTATCTAGTAATATATCTTTTCCAAATACATCTACAATTTTATCTAATGTCTCTGTACCTGGTTCTACTACAACTCTCGCAACAATGTCGGCATCGACAATTGGAAAACCTAATTCTTGTAACATTTTTGCTACTGTACTTTTACCACTTGCAATACTTCCTGTTAAACCAATAATCATTTCTTCACTCACCCTTAATGTTGACAATTTGGACAGTACACTGAATTACGTCCTGAAATTACCAATTGTTTTGTATTAGTATGACATATTGGACACGTTTTCTTTCCATACATCTTCAATCGATCCTGCATGCCACCTGCTTCACCATTGATGTTTCGATAATCAGAAATACTAGACCCACCAGCATCAATACTTTCTTGTAAAATGTCCACAATTGTATAAAATAAGTCTTTCTTTCTTTTTTCACTGATTCTTGAAACTTTTCGTGCAGGATGAATTTTCATACGAAATAAAGATTCAGTTGCATAAATGTTGCCGCAGCCTGCAATTACATGCCCATCCATAATCACTTCTTTCACTGCCTTGTTCGCATATTTTGGTAATTTTGCTTTTGCTAAAAAATAAGGCAATGCTTCTTTTGAAAAAGGCTCTGGTGCTATTTCTAATAGAGGTGGATACTCCTCAATTGAATGGAGTAGACGCAGTTCGCCAAATCGTCGTATGTCAGCATATACAAGAAATTCTTTCTCTCCAAAAGTAAACACGATATGTATGTGCTTTTGAAATTTTGCTTCAGTTATTTCTTCTAATGAACGTACGTGAAACCACGCACCTGTCATCCCTAAATGATTCACTAGTACATAGTTTATATTGTCTTTCTCTAAGAAGAAATAGATGTACTTAGAACGTCGTTTAACTTCTTTAATAGTCATATTTTTTATTGCGTCTGAAAAAATTTCATGGTCCATCCCCTTGATAATACATGCTTTTCCTTCTTTTATAGAGGTACAAATTGTATTTGAAACCTGAACGCGACGGATTATTTTCCCCGTCACGACAGGTTGAAGTGCACGCACAACTCCCTCAACTTCAGGTAATTCTGGCATGCGATCACTCCTTTATTTTGTTTCATACCATGTTGGACCTGATGCATAATCAGCTTTTAATGGTACTTGTAATTTAAATGCATTTGCCATAACTTCTGGTACTAATTTTTCAAGTACAGGAATTTCTTCCTCGGGTGCTTCGAAGATCAATTCATCATGTACTTGTAATAACATTTTCGCTTGAAGTTTTTGCTCTTTTAAAGCTTTAGCCATATCAATCATTGCTTTTTTAATAATATCTGCTGCACTTCCTTGAATCGGTGTATTCATAGCAGTACGTTCTGCAAAACTACGTAAGTTGAAGTTTGAACTATTTAAATCGGGCAAGTAACGTCTGCGGTTTAGTATTGTTGTTACATAGCCTTTTTTCTTTGCCTCTTCTACGATATTTTTCATATAATTTTGGACGCCAGGGAAGCTTTTAAAATAGCGCTCGATAAATTCAGCAGCTTCTTTACGGGTAATATTTAAATTTTGTGATAAACCATAATCACTAATACCATATACTATTCCAAAGTTAACGGCTTTGGCAGTACGTCTCATATTTGATGTAACTTCTTCTTCTCCAACATGAAAAACATCCATTGCTGTTTTCATATGAATATCCATGCCATGGTTAAAAGCATTGATCAAATTTTCATCGTTAGACATATGTGCAAGTACACGTAATTCGATTTGAGAATAATCGGCAGCAAACATTTTCCAACCTTCATGAGAAGGAACAAATGCTTGGCGAATTTTTCGCCCTTCTTCTAGACGAACCGGAATGTTTTGTAAGTTAGGATCTGTTGAACTTAAACGTCCTGTTGACGTTAACGCTTGTTGATAGCGTGTATGGATTTTTTGGTCCTCTTCATGAATGACCTTTAACAACCCTTCAATATAGGTAGATTGTAGTTTGCCAAGTTGACGATATTGTAAAATATGTTGAATAATTTCATGCTCTGGAGCTAGTTTTTCTAACACATCTGCAGCCGTTGAATAACCTGTTTTTGTCTTTTTAATAACAGGTAGACCAAGTTTTTCAAACAAAATAACTCCTAGTTGCTTTGGTGAATTGATATTAAATTTTTCTCCTGCGATTTGATATATATTCTCTTCAATCTCTTTTAGCTTAGCGGTTAGTTCTGCACCCATTTCGATGAGACGATTGCGATCAACTGCAACTCCCTCACTTTCCATTTCACTAAGAATAGTAGCTAATGGCAATTCTAGATTACGGTATAGATCATATTGTTCGTTGGTTTTTAACTGTTCTTCAAGTTTTACTTGAAGATTCCATACAGCTGAGGCTTTTCGACATGTATGTTCTGCTATAACTATTTGTTCAGGGACTGTTTTTTTAGCTCCTTTTCCATAAACAACGTCATTCGATTGAACATCTCTATAACCGAATTCTTTTGCCACAACAGCTACATCATCTGATGACATTGCGGGATTTAAAATATAGGCTGCTAGTAGTAGATCAAACTCTACTCCTTTTAACTTAATACCACTACGCAAAAATGCTGCTTGAGTTGCCTTCGAATCAAATAAATATTTTTTCTTTGAATCATCTTCAAGCCAAGATTTAAGATTTTCTGACGCCAAGACTTTTTCAAACGGAACAAAGTAAGCTATGTCACCATTTGCAATTGCCACACCAAATTTATCGCAAGTATGATAGTGTTCGTCAGCTAATTCTAGATGGATCGCCATCGGACTAGTTAATTGATCAGCAGTAAGATCGTCGATAATTTCAAAATTCAACTCTGCTGTTTCCTTTGCTTCAGATTCGTATTCACTTTTTTCGATTAATGATTTAAACGAAAGTTCTTGCCATAAAGCAAATAGATTTTCCACATCAGGGCCTTCATAGTTTAGATCATCCAGTTTAACTTCAATTGGAGCCTCACGATTAATCGTTGCTAGTTGTTTACTCATTTTCGCTTGTTCTTCGTTGTTTCCAAGCTTTTCTTTCAGTTTTGCTCCACTTACTTCTTCTAGATGCGCATAAACTTCTTCTACAGTAGGAAATTGTTTTAAAAGCTTAATCGCCGTTTTCTCACCTACGCCAGGAACACCAGGAATATTATCAGATGAGTCACCCATTAATCCCTTCATATCAATAATTTGGTGGGGTGTCAGTCCATATTTTTCACTAATATGATCCGGCGTATAATGTTCAATATCTGTCATGCCTTTACGAGTAATATATACAGTTGTATTGTTAGATGCTAATTGTGTTAAGTCTTTATCTCCTGAAACAATAATAACTTCAAGACCTTTTTCATCCGCTTCTTTACTCAATGTGCCAATAATATCATCTGCTTCATACATTTCTAACTCATATTGTTTAATCCGATAAGCATCAAGTAATTTTCTAAGGTACGGGAATTGCTCAGATAATTCTGGAGGTGTTTTTTGACGACCACCTTTGTATTCGGAATATGTTTTATGTCGGAAGGTTGTTTTCCCAGCATCAAATGCAACAAGCATTTTCGTCGGCTTTTCCTCTTCCAAAATTTTTTGTAACATAGTGGTAAATCCATAAATCGCGTTTGTATGAATTCCTTGGTCATTTGTTAACAATGGCAACGCAAAAAACGCTCGATAAGCCAAACTATTACCATCTAATAAAAGTAATTTTTCCTTTGTCATTTTGGCACACTCCTAAATAATTAACTCATTTTTTATCTAATAATAATTTTTCATGAATGATTCGTTCTTATTATTTTACCATGCCTATAATAAGAAAGGAAAAGACGACTATGTAAAATGCGAAAAAACGTTCGCTCATACAAAAAGAGAGCGCATGTAATAATGCAACTCTCTTTTTGTATTATATAATTTGAAGGGGGCTTCATAAATTAGTATAATTACTAAATTTGAAGATAATATAAACTTAATGTTAAGTCATTGTAAATGAATTACTTTTCTATTCTCGGAAAGATCAGACGCATTGTTGTTCCTTTTCCTACGCTGCTTTCAACTTCGATTTTCCCATGATGTGCCTCAACTAAATGTTTAACAATAGCTAAACCTAAACCTGTTCCACCCGAATTTCTACTACGGTCGCGATCTACACGGTAAAAGCGTTCGAATACTCGCGGAAGTTCTTCTTCACTAATACCTATACCCTCATCTGATATTTCGACAATAGCATTTTGAGATTCTTCATATAGATGAACTAGTATCTTTGTGTTTTCAGGTGAATAATTAATGGCATTAATCATTAAATTCATCATGACTTGGACTAAACGGTTATTATCTCCATTTATATAAACCTCTTCATCAATAATTGCTTCAAAATGCATATTCTTTTCGTCTAATTTCTGATTTGTCATTTCTATAGTTCGAATAATGACATCTTTTAAACTTGTTTTTTCCATATTCACTGTAAAACCTGTTTTTTCTATTTTAGATAAATCTAGTAGATCATTTACAAGCATCTGCAAACGATTGCTTTCTTGATACATTATATCTAAGAAATTCAATAAGGTTTCTTGATCTTTATATGCACCGTCTAACAATGTTTCAGAAAAACCTTTAATAGATGTAATAGGTGTTCTTAGCTCATGTGATACGTTTGCTACGAAGTCTTTACGAACTTGTTCAAGCATTTTCAACTCCGTAATATCATGCATTACGATCACTACACCAAGCCAAAGTCCATGTTCTCCAACTACAGGCGCACCGTAAACCTCCATATCAAAATAGCCTTTTTCAACTTGAATATGAATTTGTTTCCTATATGGAATTTCGGTCATAAAAACGTGATCTACAAATTCCTCTAATTCGATAGGTAGCCCCAATTCTCGAAATAGTTGTCTTTTAACGTCTTCATATGTTTGATCAAATAACTCAGTAAAAGTTCGATTGACAATTGTTATTTCGCCTTCTCGCCCAATCATGATTAGTGCACTACCCATATTCTCAATCAACGTTTTTAAACGTTCTTGTTCAATTTCACGAACAATCACAATATCTTGTAAATTACGTGCTAGAACATTGATTGCCTTACTTAAACGCAATGTCGGTGAACCAGTAATTTCATATGCACGTGCACGGTAATTGCCCTTCGCAAGTTCAAATGCTGTCATCATAACATTATCTATAGGCTGCGATAAATTTTTAATAAGACGATACGTCACCATTATTAAAATAATAAAAGCTAATATGAAAATAATTGCAAGCAAAATCCAAAACTGCAATCGTATATCAGATAAATCTTGTAAATTTGTATTATCTTTAATGGAATTAATAATTGCACGTTCTTGAGATTCTGTTAATGAAACATGTTGTTCCTTAATAGCATGCATCACATCATCTTTAGCTTTAATAGAATTTGACCTAACAGTATCTTTTACTAATAGCGGGAAAAGCTGACCCAGAGTAAATCCTAGACCAGCTAAAGTAACAATATATAATGAACTAAAAGTAATCAGTAAACGAAATCTTAAAGATTGTATCAATTTTTTGGCTCCTCGAATTTATAACCTAAACCTCGAATTGTCTTGATAAACTTCGGCTTTCTGCTATTTTCTTCAATTTGATCACGTAAATGGCTAATGTGAACATCTACTATACGTGTATCACCTGCAAAATCATAATGCCATACAGCACTTAATAATTGATCACGAGTTAAAACTCGATTCTTATTTTCCAAAAGATATACAAGCAATTCAAATTCCTTTGGCGTAAATTCCAATAACTTATCATCCATAAATACTTCAAAACGATCTGGATAAACATTTAAACGACCAAAGTGATAAGATTTTTCTTCTGAACTCTCTTCCTCTATTTCTTGAGAGTTTTTGATCACCTTAGAACGTCTTAAAACTGCTTTAACGCGTGCCATTACTTCTCTTGGACTGAATGGCTTTGTCATATAGTCATCGGCACCTAACTCTAGGCCAAGTACTTTGTCAAACTCATCGTCCTTTGCAGTAAGCATTATTATTGGGATATCCAGTTTTTTTATACGTAATTCTTTGCAAACTTCCATACCATCTAATTTTGGTAGCATTAAATCTAACAAAATTAAATCTGGTTTTTCAGAAATTGCTTTCTGCAAACCATCGCGTCCATCATTTGCTATGATCACATCGTATCCAGCTTGTTTTAAATTGTATTGTAATAAAGTCGCAATTGATAATTCATCGTCCACTACAAGTATTTTGTTTGTCATTTATATGCCTCCGCAATTGATTTGAAACCCCCATCTCAAATCTAATTTGCTCTATGATGTTTTTAATCCAATACCCTTTGTTACCAAATTCATTTTGGGTGAATTGGTGGAATAGCTGTTACAGTACCCTCTAACACAATTTCTTCCTTACTATTTAATCCTTCAACTTTCACTTTTATCTGACGATTAATAGTGTCAATATTTTCTACCGTTAATTGAATTTGAACTGTTTCATAATGATATAAAGGAGTAGGAAAGTGAAAGGTTTGAGCACAAATATATGATCCTGCACCTGGTAAATGTTTGGAAATAGCTGAAGTAACTATTCCAGTCAGCATAATAGTCGGTACTACTGGTTTTTCATAAGCGGTTGATGCAGCATAGTCATGTTGTATGTACAAAGGATTATTGTCATTTGTTAAACCTAAATATAATAATAAATCCTTATCCTCTATTCTCTCTGTTAGCTGAATCGACTCCCCTACTGATAATTCTTCAAGCTGTTTGCCCAGCCTTCTTTTTTTATCAAGTAACACAGGATTCCCCCTTTGAAGTATTCAGTAAGTTTATAGTATCAATAATTGTGTGAAAAATCGAGTATGAATATAAAGTTGTCATTTCTATCACTAAAAAAGCCGTGTAGATATCATTTTCCTACACGGCTAGTT
>NZ_QWUA01000080.1 GCF_003576525.1 Rummeliibacillus sp. POC4
ACTCCCAAAATGACTCTTCAGTATCTTTTGTTTATGTTAGTACTTATTTAAAGTTTGGATAATTTGTGAAAACTTGTATGATACAATTATCTATAGAAATAAACTTTAGAAGAGATTAATGTTTATATGAGGAGTATTAAATGAGTGGGATAATTTTTTTAAATATTTGTGGGCTAATTATAATATTGACCATGTTTTTTACAGAGGTATATTTTTATAAATTAAATAAAGCAAAAGCACGTATTGAATTTAAAATTGCCTTTATTTTATTAATTATATCAACTTTGGCGACCTTAATTGCTTTTGGAATTATAAATTACACTTGGATTACTACATGATTAAGAAAAGAGCGAGTGCGAAAACTCTTGCTCTTTTTTAGTTTTATCGTAAATATTTGTGAAGCGTTATTGCCAGGGATGATTTTTTATATACAAATAACACACGCTGAAAGATTGAAATGGATAAAAAAACCAGGTGACCTTAATTGGCTTCCCGGTTATTTTTTATGATTAGATTTCCTATTCTTTTGGTTCTTTCAATCCATTAATTAATCCGATATCGAAACTATGCAGATACATTTCTTTTACAATTCCCCTCTTATTTTGTTCATACACACTTTTTTCCTATTATGTTCATATCATTTTCTCCGTAAATGTACTTGTTTCTACTTTATAAAAACTTAGCCGCTGAACCCTATGCTAATTATTTTTACTTTCTTTTTGTTTATCATTCTTTATTTCACTCATCGAACGATAAATTTGTGTATTGATCGAACCTTGAACAATTTGTTCTAAAAATAAGTCGCCTATTAATGCTAAATACTCTTCATCATCGTACATTCTTTTATTTTGTATTTCCATCTCCGCTAATCCATCGTATGTCGAAATAAGCGAGTACGTATGATCAGGACCTGTTATTGGGACTAAAATATCTACCTTATGATTATAGTTTTCGTTTCGATACTTTTTTATTTGTTGAATATTTTCAATTCCTTCATTAAATTTATCTTGCTTAATCTCAAATGTTTGATGAACATAAACAGTCATTTAATTTCTCTCCTGTAATAGCTTTATTAGAGTTCTTCAACCTTTGGAAATTCCCAAAAAGTTGTCCTACAAACTAACCCTTTTGAATAGCATGTTGTTACAAACAACTTTTTATTTTTAAGGAGCCAATAATTTGAGTATTTTTTTTAGTTATGTTTTCCTCGGAATATCTCTTGCAGCACCAATTGGTCCAATTAATGCCGCACAAATAGATAAAGGTATTAAAGGGGGCTTTTTCCCCTCTTGGTTTGTTGGACTAGGTGCTATGTGCGCAGATGCTTTGTATATGCTGACAGTATACCTTGGAGTAATAAATTTTTTAGATACACCCTTTATGCAAACCTTATTATGGTCTTTTGGCTTTTTTGTACTTGTATATACGGGGATTGAAAGCATTGTCAGTGTAGGTAAAACCATTCAAAGGAGTAATGATCACAATTTTTCTCTTACTAAATCATTTTTTTCAGGCTTTTTTATGTCTTTATTAAATCCACTAACGATTCTTTTTTGGCTTGGAATTTATGGCTCAGTACTAGCTAAAACTGTAGTAGATTATGAAACAGCCGATGTTATTCTTTACAGTTCAGCTATTTTCCTGGGACTATTTTTTTGGGATATTACTATGGCATGTGTAGCAAGTAGCTTTAGGAAGTACCTAACTACGAAACTTCTTGCTTTTATATCTATTGTGTCTGGATTATCTCTTATTGGGTTTGGCGTTTATTTTGGTATTCAGGCAGTAAAACTATTAGCAAGTCATTAATAAATCCCTCTCGGAAATATATTTTTTTCTTTTTTCTTCTTTTTGGATTTTCCAAAATGCATAATAAGAACGACTGTCAAAATAATTAGGAGAAACACTATACTTACAAAAAATCCAGGTCTGCTGGACTCATGAAGTAATGTCCCGCTAACTGCTAACAATATTAAAATCATTCCAATAATTCTTTTAACATGGTCGAAACCAGTAGCTTTTATTAGCTTTGGAAGAGAAATAAGTATAAACACCCAGTTATATAAAAGCATTAACCCTGCAGCTGTTGTAATGTATTCATACACAGAATCTGGCATTAGACGCGATAAAACAATGGAAATAATCATCCCACTAATTGTTAATGCTAATGCATAAGGTGGTACTTTAAGTTTTCCCTTTTTCGAAAAAACTTTTGGGGCGTCACCATCTTCTGACATCGTTACTAGCATACTGGTGACAGCAAATAAAGATGCAGCCATAGTTGAAAAACCTGCTATGATGATTCCTCCAATAAATACATGAGGGAAAAATGAAAGATTAAATTTATCCAGAGCAATGATAAACGGACTCTCCTTAGTATTAAATTTATCAATCATTACTAAGCTTGTCGCTAAAAATATGGAGGATAAATAAATAATTGTTAGGATAATTAACATGATAGTATTAGATTTCTGAATCTCTTCTTTGACTTTAAGTCTCGTTGCTAATATACCTAGGATTTCTATTCCACTAAAAGCATAAAAGCCGAAAATTAAGGAAGACCAAAGCCCTGTAATTCCTTTTGGTAAAAACTCTTTCATAGAATTGTGAACAAGAAAGTCTTTACTACTCCCTCCAAAAAAGCCAAACAGAACAGCTATAGCCAAACAGATAAACATTAAAATAGCTGCAATTTTGATCACTGCAAAAACATTTTCGATTCTTTCAAAACCTTTAGTTCCTATTAAAACGACAGTGATACCAAGAATGGCATATCCAGTAGCAAATATCCAAAGTGGAACATTAGGAAACCAAAATCTAGAAAGAAGAGAAAGGGCCGTTAACTGACTACCAGATATTAGCATTTCGGAGAACCAATAAACCCAACCGCTACTAAAGCCTGCCCACCGGCCATATGCTAATTTTGCATAAGAACGAAAAGACCCCTTTTGAGGGTTTTGTGCTGACATTTTGCTAAGTGCATTAGATACTATATATGTGCCAAGAGCTGCTAGGATAAAGGAAACAATAATGGAAGGGCCAGTTTTTAATATACCAATTCCTGAGCCCAAAAAATAACCTGTCCCAATAATAGATCCAACACCAATAAGGGACAGTTGCCACCATGCCAATTTCGCTTCTTTTGTATTTTCCTTTCCATTACTTTTATTACGAACTGGTATTTCCATGATTGGACTCCTTTCTTCGTTTCGTTTTTATTATTCTCGTAGAGCCTATAATTATTCAGAATGAAAAAGCATACAAAATTTTGAAACTACAGTTTCCTGTAATTATTCTAGACCGTATAAATAAATCGCAAGTTGTTAAAAATGAAGATAGACGGTGTCAAGAACCGTCTACTCTTAACCATAACCCTCTTCGTTCATGCGCTTGAATTCCCGTTCAAGCGTACTTTTTTTGTATAAATTTGGGATGAAATAATTTTCTTTTAAAAGGGAAGTATAACCATCGAAGGATTTTAGGAGGTAGAAAAATGGACCAAGACATGAATTATGGCAATGATTATAAATATATCCCCGTAACTTCTGTAGGAAGTGGGATGGGTATTGAAGTATTACCAAGCTTACTTTGTTACACTATCCAAGTTGTGAATATGTGTTTAGTTAGAAATTTGGAAACAAATGATTTTGTTTTAGTTGATGCAGGAATGCCTAAATCAGCCGATGAAATTATTTCAACTACCGAAAAGTATTTTGGTGATAATCAGCCAAGTGCTATTATTTTAACGCATGGTCATTTTGATCATGTTGGAGCTATTATTGATTTAGTTAAACATTGGAAAATCCCTGTTTATGCACATGAATTAGAGATTCCCTATCTAACGGGTAAAAAAAGTTACCCAGAACCAGACACAACTGTCGAAGGTGGAATGGTAGCGAAGATGTCTTTCATATTTCCTAATGAGCCAATCAATTTGGGGGATAACGTAAGACAG
Organism: Rummeliibacillus sp. POC4; assembly: GCF_003576525.1. Lineage (GTDB taxonomy): Bacteria > Bacillota > Bacilli > Bacillales_A > Planococcaceae > Rummeliibacillus. The sequence continues at coordinate 3,956 of NZ_QWUA01000080.1, forward strand.
TTACCATCTGATGGAACAATTCCTCATATGCCTGATTTTAAATGGATTCATACACCTGGACATACTCCTGGACATGTCTCTTTATTTAGAGAAAAAGATAGGACTCTAATAGCAGGTGATGCATTTACTACAGTTAAACAAGAATACCTTTATAACGTTTTAACTCAAAAGCAAGAAATCAGTGGACCTCCTAGATACCTTACTACAGATTGGAAAGCAGCTAAGGAATCTGTCATTAAGTTACAAGCATTAAAACCTGCTGTTGCTGTTACCGGACACGGTTTACCTATGTCAGGCGAATTGCTGACAAAAAGTTTACAAAAACTCGTTAAAAATTTTGAACAGATTGCTATACCTGAGTACGGTAAATATGTGAATCCCAAAAACAATAATTGATGGATTTCTCAAAAGCGAACCCCTCTATAAAAAGAGGGGTCTGGGATTTCCATTTATTTGGATGGGCCTTTTTCTTTTGGGGCTATAACAACAGTTAAATTGATATTGGGAATCTGGTACTATTTTACAATTTTCTGAGTATAGTATTTTAATGTTAATAAATACATACGGAAAAAGGATAAGGGTATTTATCCCAATAAATACTCTAAGAGCTATTTTATTGGCACGTTAGGCAAAGTACAATATCATTTGCACACACTAATTCAGTATGACTTTCATATTTTAATAATAAAAGAAATATAGAGGGAGGCATTAGGTTGGCTAATAAAAATAATTATCCTAATGAATTTAATAACGAATCACCTGATATCCTTGCCGCCAGGCTAGCCTTTATTGGGTCTATACTCAATACTTTAGGAGATGGATTAACTACTGTAGCGAGTAATATAGCTTTACAACAGTTATTACAAAATGAAAATAATAATAATCAAGATAATCAAAATTCAAATAATCAATTACCAAATAATCAGACCGAACTAACAAAACAAATAGAAAATTTACAAAGGCAAGTAGACTACTTAACTAGGAAAATAGAAAAAAGAAAATAGGCACCAAATAAAAAAGTAATGAAGCAAACATACAAATTGACTGAAACCATGAGACCCAAAATTTGTTTTATGGTTTCTTTTATTTTTCAGTAATCACTCAAATAATTTCGTTTCCCTTTTGAATAACTGGTTCAACAGCTAGCACTTGATCTATGAAAAACGTTCGTTGAGCATTTTTTTTATAACAATAAGCGCGGAATTTATCATCCTTTATCTCCAATATCTTCAAACGTCTTTTTGTAGTTTTCCCTAATTTAGACATATATATGATTGTTACTAATTGTTGACGTTCCAAAGCTTTTTGTAATTTCTCCTTCAGAAATCCACCTCTTATATTTTTGATGTTTAATGAAGTAAAATTATTATTATCACCATCGAAACCTATCTTTGTGTTATTTTAATCCTTTTTCTTTCAAACATTTCTCTTGCTCTTTTGCTTTTTTAGTAACGATATAACTGTTCTTCCAAACCCCATATCCAATGATAATAAATGGTACCGCTGCCATCACCATATCCGTAAAACTATTTATCACTTTTGGCGTAAACCATTTAGGGGCTACACCTATCGAATCCAGAAATAAGTAAATCGTTGAGAGCAATCCTCCAAAGAGTGCAATATATTGTTTTAATTTGTCCGCATTCATCTAAATCTACCCTCCCTTAATCACTTGTCCCAGAACTATATATTATTTATACTATTCACTTAATCTCATTAAGATTCTTAATATTGTTAATATGATATATAAATAAGCAAGGGGCTGGCCTGTAAGTAGAAAACTTACGGATCAGCCCCTTGCTTATGGTTATAAAGCAACTTATCATGCATATATATTATTATATGTGTAATACATTAGTACTGTTTTTAGTTGCAATTTTTAGAATATGGAGGGATTCTACTTTGAAAAGACCAATTGGAATTACACTAATTAGTTATATATACATTTTCGGAATAACAGCTTTAATCGCTACGACATTTTTCTTTGATCAAATCGCTAGCAAGATTGAATTTGTTGAAAAAATCGGTTTACCTAATTTTCCAGAGGAATTATTCCGTGTTCTTATTGCCATCACAACTTTAATAATCATATATGGATATATGAATTTAAAACCTTGGGGATTATGGTTAATGGTTCTTTACTGTATTGGTTTCGGAGTTATTAGCTATCTTATAATTCTTTCATATAATAAGCAGTTATTTATAGGGAACTTCTTATGGTCGTCTATCGTTTTGGTCTATTCCTTAGCTATCCACAAATCTTTCTTTAACAAGAAAGAATCAAGGAAGATTAAATTTGCTCGATAACTACTTGATAAAATCATCCGTTTCAAGATAACTTTTGATAAAATGGATGCATTGCTCAGCTTCACGAAAACATTCATGAAAAATATCTGTTTGAAGAACTTCAAAAAATCGATTTGTTCTTCGAATACAGAAGTTTGAATATGTAATTTCTTTCCCTACTTCTAGGTTATGTATTTCCTGAATGATCGATTTTAGATTTGCTAGTTTATCTGCGTATTCAAATAAATCTAATTGATTTTTCATAGTTAACATCTCCTTACTCCATTATTATTCGATGTTTTTTGGTCAATTCCTTCCTTAAATAATATCGGGCTAATTTTCTAATATTTGAAATTAGACAAGTTCCGCAGTATCCCAACCTTTCATAAAGTATTTAGTGGGAGGGATATCTATTGGATTTTAATAACTGTGATCATCAAATGCAGTATTCTGTATTGAATGACCTAACAAAAGCAATGGATGGAGAACATGAAGCAATATGTTTTTACGAAATGCTTGCTAATATGGCACCTAAAGCAAGTATGAAAAAGAAAATCTTAGAAATAAGAGAAGATGAAATTCGCCATTTTCATATGTTCGAACATATTTATTTTTGTTTAACAGGATGTCAATATCATCCACAAACTCAGCCAACCTATCCGAAAAGCTTTCTACATGGCATTGATAAAGCATTCCACGATGAGCAAGAAACAGTGGATTTTTATCATTCTGTAGCTAGAAAAGTTCATGAGCCTTGGATTAGTTGTGCGTTTTCTGAAGCTGCATCTGATGAACAAAATCACGCTGTTTGGTTTTTATATTTCATGCAAGTTTGCAAAAACTAATTATAAAAAGAAGGATGACCTAAAGGCTTTTTAGAAGGCCTAGGTCATCCATTTTTTACATAGCTAATTTTCCATATAAGGTCTTAAAGCATTAATCCATATAGCATAACCTTTCCCATTTAGGTGAAGGCCATCACTAGTATATTGGCTATCCATATGGTCGTCTTTCAAGAACTTGTCATGAATATCTATCATCAGAATCTTATGCTTGCTTGCTAATTTTTTTAAACCTGTATTTAGACTAACTACCTGTGAATTGTGGACACGATAACCGTATAATTCTTTGTTTACAGGTAATACAGATGTCATAATAATTTTAGTAGATGGGCTTTTTTCTTCGATTGTTGATAGAATTTTGTCATAGTTTTTTAGAGTTTGTTCTTCAGTAAATCCTTTTGATATATCATTTACGCCAATCATTAATACGATTCGCTTAGGTTTACCACTTGTAATGGTATCCAATCGCTTTAAAAGACCAAATGTAGTATCTCCACCAATCCCACGATTAAGAATTGGTGCAATCGGAAATTCTTCAGCCCATTCATTGTATAAAATCATGCTATCCCCCAGCATAACCGTGGATTCCCTTGTCACTGATAGTCTTTCGAACAATGTTTGACGTTGGTCATAGTGTGCTTGACGTAAAACAACCGACTCTTCATTTATTGACTTTTTATCCATCTTCGTTTTCATCACAGCAAGACTATTCGTTTGGACTATCACAGTAATTAACACAGCCATCAACAAAATATTGATAACAAATGATATTCTTAATCTTTTTTTCATAAAAATCACCTACAAGCAATCATTCCGTATATTTTGTAATCTATGACTCTATTTTATAATTTTTGGTTCCTTTAAGCGAATATTACCCTTTTTGAAATAAATATAAATGCCATTGACTGCGTTATATCTGTAACGAAAGTTTAAGGTTAGAATCTGTCCTTTATAAGCGAAATATACTCTAGAATTCCTTCAACAATTGCATTTCCTTGCATTTCTAATCTTTTCCTATCTCTAATCCTTTTTATATCAATCGTCGAGTCCATAAAACCACCTTCTATTAATATTGCTGGCATCGTTGTTTCCTTTAGTACAAAATAATTGGCTTCTTTAATACCTCGATCCTTTAGTGCCATGGCTTTTACAACTTTGGGATGAATACATTGAGCAGCTATAGTTGACTTCGGATTTTTACTTTTGGGCATCATGACAAATGTTTCTACACCTGTCCAAGTTCCCCATTTCCCTGTGTTTGCATTGTGGTGAATTGATATATATAGATCCGCTTGTTTAATATTGGCTAGTTTAACCCGTTCAATTAGACTTCTATCTTTCTCTCCCGTCGGATCATCAACTCGAATATATTTAATCCCATTTGCTTTACCTAAACGTTTTTCAATTGTTTGTACTACTTTGTTATTAAAATGCCATTCCTTTGCCCCATCGGGAGTTTGCTTTCCAGGTGTATATTTTCCATGTCCTGCATCGATAGCTATTAACCAATTCTTTTTCATGAATAATCCCTCCTCTATTAATCAAATAGAAGAGATTTTCAAAAAAAGGACATTTTATTTATTATCTTCATTCCATTCTAATAGTTCAATTCGATTGCCAAAAGGATCGAATATGTAGATTCTGTTTGCATTAGGAAGTTTGTCATCTTCTAGAAAATCAATTTTGTTATTTGAAAGATGTTTTTTCAATTGCTCAAGGTTATTTATTTCAAAAGCTGGATGTGCTTTTTTCGCAGGTGAAAAGGGTTCTTCAATTCCGATATGGATTTGAATATTTCCAGAAGCGAACCAAACTCCGCCATTTTTCTTCAATGTATCAGGTTTTTCAATTTCTTCAAAACCTAATATTCCTGAAAAAAATTGACGTGATACATTTTCACTACCTTTAGGAGCTGCCAATTGGATATGATCAATCGCTTTAAAATGGAATACCATCATCATCATCTCTCTTCCTATATTTAACTTTTATACTAATATCATATATCACCAGCTACATATAAATAAATTTAATTAAAATGATATTATTCTATAAATAATACTTATGTCTTTTAAACTATTCGAATACTTTAAATCACTTGTTAAAAGGCAGTAAAAAAACAAAGGCCACTCTTATAAAAAGAGCAACCTCTGTAATTATGAAATGGATTTGAATATGATTAAAATTACTTCTAATACAATTATCCTTTTCATTATTAGGTAAATGGTAGGTAATTGTTAGTGACTATATTGGTATTTAAACTGTTTAGCCTTAACTTTTCCACTTTTTAATTTAGTCTATAATATGCCTTAACTGATCTAATAATCGCCTAATCCGCAAAAAAATTATGACAATTCAATGGATATTTTATATCTTATTTTCGTTATGTGAATGGATTTAATAATTTTATTTCAACATTTTGGAGATAGTTGATGTAATATCATTTTGAATATTTTCAACGATATTAAAATCAGTAGCATCTATATATATTCTCCTCAATTTTTCATGTATTTCTTTTGCTTCAGCTAAATTGGCAGTTCCTTCATTCATCTTCTCACGATAACGAGAGGCAATATCGCTGATTTGTTTCTCATATATCTCATCAGTTGCTGGTGTAATCGCAATATGATAGAGATCGATAATTTCATCTCCTTCTCTACTTGGAAAATACTCATGAGGAGCTGTACTATCGAAAATTGCCATACCTAACTCACGGAAAATCAGCATATCTAAACTGTTTGGATCAAAACCACAATGGTAAATTTCTACGTCAAAGCCTTTGCTTTCTGCTGTTTCTGCTAATTTTTTTAAAAGTGTGGACTTACCAGAACCCGGTCTTCCCTTTAAAAAATAGCGTTTACGTAGTCCTTCTGTTAAATTGGGGACAAAGTCAATAGCACCTTTTGGAGTAGCTGCACCTAAAAAGCGATGACGAACGTTTGCCTCCTTGTTTAGCTCGATATCTTGAAAGAAACGGTCTTTTAATTCTTCTGTTAGACCATCCAATTTTTCGTAATCCATATTCGATATATAAATAGATTCCCATTCATCATGAATTGATAATGCTTCAGAAAATGCTTCATAAGCCTGTATATAATAGGTTTCTTTCTGCTCGATTAAATGTTTGATCTTATCCTTTTGAGATACTAATCGATTTTGATTCCACGCTATGCCAAGGTTCACATATTCCTCAACTACTCCAGCCACTTTAGGTTCTAGAATATGTGGAGCCGTACCATCTACAATTGCAATTTTTGCTGAAGATATAATGACACCGTCAAGTGAATCTGCATTTGAAGAACAGTGAATGTACTCTATGTCATATCCTTGTTCATTGAAAACTTTCGCTATGTTTTTCATCATAATGGATTTACCATTGCCTGGTCCACCTTTTAAGATGAATACCTTATCTAACTCAGAAAAGTTAATATCAAAAAGGCTGTAACTTCCTTTAGCGGTATTTCCATCTGCAAAGTAATGGTATTCTCTCCCTTTCACTCTCAATAATTCTCCTCTCAAATGAGATACGTTCTACATTGTTAGGGTATGCAAAATAAGAGATATAGGTGCGAGCCTACATAACATTGACATTATTAAGGAAGGTAAAAAAGGTTAAAAAAGCGCTATTCAACAATATTGAATAGCGTTTTTCTACCTTGATGGAGGTAACCTTATTTAATTGAAAGTCAATTTGGTCATGAGAACAACTCATTGTTTCACATAGGCTGACCAATGATTAAAGTTATTTTTGGTTACCGTTGTATTTTTTGATCTGTCAATTTTTGCTTTTGTTGTATTACCATTAAAATCTTCTAATGTTAACCATTTACCTTTTACATCAATATATTTTAATGGCAGATTGTTTTGGAATAATGCTGTTTTTTTATTTGTATTCATATTCCATTTATATACATTGGAATCATTTTGTAAAGTATAGTAAAAATTATTACTGTTGATATCAAAAGCTTGTGCGTTCATTAGAAACTCATAATTTTTGCTTTTAGCTGGATTTTTAGAACGATATTTCCAATAATGATCTTTTGCTAATTGTTGGTCACTGATTAAGAAATAATTTAAGCGATAACGATCACCACGATCAGGCATTGGGTCATTCCAAGTAATGTCTAGGTTGTACCATTTTCCGTTCACTTTTACCTTATTCCATGCATGGTTTGAATCTTTCACCTTGCCAGTTATATATTTTGTTTCAACGCCGGCTTCCGTTAAAATACGATAAGCCGCTAATGCGTAACCTTGACAGACTGCCTTATGATCAAACAGTACTGCATATGCAGAGTGACCACCATCAGTTGCATTTGAACTGTATTTAGTGTTTGAAGCTATATATTTATTTACAAAGTATACTTTTTCAAAGTCGGTCATATCTTTCAAATGATTTTCTTTCACAATACGTTTTACTTTATCGTTAATCTTATTCTCTTGTTCTGGTGTTGTAAGATAGTATGCTTCAACTTTTATATGCATCAAACCTAATTTGGAAGAGATATGATAAGAATAACCCGTCAAATTACCATAGCCATAATTTGCTGTCGAACTTAATTGCTCCATAATGTTTTTGAACATTTTATCGACTTCTTTAGATTTATATGCAGGAATTTTTGTAGGAATCGTAAACTCAAGGTTCACTTGATCTAAATTTTTTAAAACTTCTTGTTTAATGGCTGATTCAGTAGTGATTGCAGGAACATCATCATCAGCATATACATCATAATGTAAATAGCCAGCAGTACCAAGAGATATAGAAAGTCCAAGTAAAATCGCAAGGAACCTTTTCATCTATTTTTCTCCTTTCCATCATATTATCTATGATAAAAACATGAAATTTAAGAGTGTTATAGTAATAACTATAAATGCAAATTGAGAAAACTAGACAAGTAATTTCTGGTACAATCTCCAACTAAACAAAAAGCCTAGACAATCATGTCTAAGCTCATAGATTTATATTATAGGTATTTATACTAAATATTTTATTCAAGTGCTTCCTTTTTTGATAAGGATTATTTTTAATTCTTTCAAAATTATGAAAATTGATGTATAATAGTGACAAATATTACAGAAGGGACGATGGGTGGACGATGATTCTATAATCTTATTTTTTATTTATTGGAATGCCAATATTTCAATTTCAAAAAATAGGATTAGTCTGCCCATTTTCTTTATATACACAAAGCTATTGTTTTTGAATAGCTCGTTTTAAATCGGCGCAAAATGACTAGTCCTTCCAAAAATTTTTGGGGGTATTTTTTATTCTCCCTTTGAAAAGAGGGATATACAATATGCAGGAACTTTTAAAACTACAAAATGTAAGCTTCGAATTTCAAGATCAAACTTTATTTGAAGATATAAATGCAACGATTCGAAGAGGTGAAATCATTGGTATCATTGGCAAAAATGGTGCTGGAAAATCTACATTATTACGTCTTATTCAAGGTAATTTAAAGCCTAGTAATGGGCAATTACATTATCCTCAAAAAAACATAACCACTTTCTATGTTAAACAAGAAGTAGCAACCTACCATTCCGAAAATGTAAATCCATTAGAGGCTACTCTTTTATCAAAATGGAATGTTCCAACAACTGATTTTAACTTTCTTAGTGGTGGTGAGAGGTTAAAAGCAAGACTTGCAGAAGGTTTATCAAAGGATGTCAATCTTCTATTACTAGATGAACCGACGAATCATTTAGATTTAAAAAGTACTGAGTTATTGATAAAGCTGATGAAAAATTATAAAGGTTCGATAATTGTTGTTTCTCATAACCGTTATTTTCTAGATAAAGTTGCTACAAAAATTTGGTCAATTGAAGACAAAAAGCTATTCGAACAATATGGAAATTATACTGATTACATCCAACATCGAGAACAAAGACGGCGCTCCCAGCAACTAGCGTTTGAAAAACAACAGAAAATGATAAAAAGGATTCAATCACAGATACATCAAATTTCAAATTGGTCTCAAATAGCTCATGGCCAATCAACGAAGCAAGATGGCTATAAAGAATACTATCGTGTAAAAGCAAAAGGAATGGATAAACAGGTAAAATCAAAAAGAAAGAGATTAGAGAATGAACTTGAGAAAGCAAAAGTAGAAAAAGTTTCCCCTGAATATACAGTTAAATTTTCCATTGACCACCATAAAAAGTTGGGAAAACGTTTTATAGAAGTTAAACATCTAGCAAAATCATTTGGAAGTCGAACATTATTTCGCGATGGCAATTTCACTATTCAACATGGTGAAAAAATAGCGATTATTGGGCCAAATGGCAGCGGAAAAACAACATTCCTGAAAATGATTATGGGTCTTGAAACTTCAGATGGTGACATATGGGTTTCTCCAAGTGCAGATATTGGATACTTGACTCAAGAGGTATTTGATTTACCACTATCACAAACGCCTGAACAATTATTTTATAAAGAAAACTTCGAAGAAAGAAGCAAAGTTCAAAATTTGATGAAACACCTAGGGTTTACCGCAGCACAATGGAAAGAACCCATCTCTAAAATGAGTATGGGTGAACGTGTCAAATGCAAATTAATGTCATATATTTTGGAAGATAAGGACGCCCTTATTTTGGATGAACCAACGAATCACCTAGACTTACCATCTCGAGAACAATTAGAGGAAACATTATCTGAATATACTGGTACATTACTTGTCGTATCACACGATCTCTACTTTTTAAAGAAAATCACTACGAGTAAGCTTGTTTTCTCAAATAAAATGATTCAAAAGCAACTTGAATCAGTATCAGAAAATGAAACAAAAAAGAACTCAACAGAATTACGATTAAAGCTAGAAAATGAACGCCAAGAAGTCTTAGGAAGATTAAGTTTTTTATCCGCTAATGACCCCGAATATATACATCTTGACCAGAAGTTCAATGAATTAACTAGACAAATTAATGAGCTAAAATAATGTTCTAGAAATAAGTAAAGCCTACTTCCATCAAATGGATAGTAGGCTTTTATATTTTTCTACTGTGATAATTTAGCAACTCACAAATAATTCAACACACACAAGTACATGGCCGCGCTTCCACCCAAAACAAACAAATGCCATATTGCGTGATTAAATGGAATTTTGTTATTTTGATAAAAATACGTTCCTACAGTATATAAAATTCCACCCGTTAGTAATACAATAGCTCCCACCCAAGATATCTTATCTACTAAAGGGCGATATGCGATGACAATAAGCCATCCCATTGCAATATATATGATTAACGATAATGCATTATATCGATAGATGAAAAAGTATTTAAAGATCATTCCTAAGATGGTTAAGCCCCATTCAATACCAAAAATAACCCAACCAAGCTTTCCTCCTACACCTAAGAGAGCAATAGGTGTGTATGTCCCAGCTATTAATACATAGATGGAAGCGTGATCTAATCTCGAGAAAACTTGTTTATATTTTGAAAATCCATGAAACAAGGTTGATGCCAAATATAATGCCATCATCGAAACACCGAAAACAATAAAACTTACCATATGTAATGCAGACCCAAGAACATTTGCCTTTACAATTAGTAATATGAGCGCTGGAATGGAAAGTATGAAACCTAAACCATGTGTAATAACATTCCAAAATTCTTCGTTTTTAAAATTAAAGCCTATAGTTTCACTTGATCTAGTTGTTGTTGGTTCATTCATAAACAATCCCTCCTAAAAGCTTTTATTCTTTATACAATAATTATGCTTTTTTTATGGGACCGATTGAATTACCAGATGTCATGTATAAAAGATTACAAATATCATATTGACCATTGTTTATGGGGTACTCCTACAATCCAGATAAAAAATAACTCAATGATGTAGACTTGTTTATATATATCCACTTTCAAGCTTCAGATATACTCTTTATTGACCAAAATCAGCATTTGTTATAAATTCAGTCTTATTTAGTTTCAGTATAGTTCGTAATCTATCACTTACTTCACTTAAATTTTGCCTATTGGGAATATAATAATACACTTTGTTTACCAGCTGATCTGTTCCCTCTATGTCAATTAAATTTATGGATAAGTTGTTTAGTTTTGTATATTGCTTTTGCAAAGCATATAAATCATTGAAAGTTAAGTCTGTTTCAATGTTTTTACCTAGTATGTCTGATAGTTGTCCTACTTTAAGGATTGTTCCTGTTTTTAAAACTTGCTCCACCGTTGCTTTCAAAAATTGTCTTTGTCTTTCTTCTCGAGAATACGTGACATTCTCTACTCGTTTTCTCATTCTAACAAAAGCTAATGCCTCTTCCCCAGATAAATGTGCTTCCCCTTTTTTGAAATGGATTTTTTTCTTATTATAAATATTTTCTTCCCAAAATCCTTTCTTAATATCGATAGTGACACCACCTAGAGCATCCACAACATCCCGAAATGCTTCAAAATTAATCGCTACAAAATGATCTATTGGAATATTCAATAATTTCTCTACAGTTTCTACCTGAAGTTTAGCTTCTCCGTATCCTGATAATTCCCCATAGGTGTAAGCAGAATTGATCCTATGTATACCTGAATATTCACCGGCATTTTCAATATTCACTCTTGTATCTCTTGGAATAGTGACCATATGAACTTTTTTGGTATTAGGATCTAATGTCATTACAATTTGAGTATCTGCCCTCCCATCCTTTTTCTTGCTAGAGTAATCTTCTATTCCCAATAACAATATCGATACTGGATCTTTACTAAATGTAACTTCTTCTTCTCTTAATTCGGATCGATTATTTTTTCTTTGTAGATCAACTTTTGAATCATCCATTGCGTTTTTTACTTTAAAAAAAGCAAATGATCCATAACTTATGGAAACTAACAGTAAAACTATTGATGTTGCAATAACCCATCTTAAGATCTTGTTCTTTTTGCTTTTCCGATTTTTTTTGCCCCTACTATTGTCCATTATTGTTCTC
>NZ_QWUA01000081.1 GCF_003576525.1 Rummeliibacillus sp. POC4
TTAAGTGTATTATTTCTTCCTATTAAGTCAGTAGAGTATATATATTGTTTTTAATACAGATTTGTCAAACAACAAGGAACCACACTTTTGATATTATATACGGATTACACTTAAAATAAGTTCCTTATCCCAAAAAACTTATTTAAGAACATGTACTAAAAATTATATTAAGAATTTAACTGTTTTTACATCTTGCCTATACATATCACGATAATTTCCATGTTAATATACTAGTTGGAGGTTATATATATGAAGATTACACATTGGCAGTTATTCAAAGACAGCCTCATTCATCCTAAAAAGTTAGCTGCATATCGACTGCTTCCTATAGGAAAGGTCATACAATTTGTATTGTTGCTCGTACTATTCGTAACAATTGTTTCTTTTATTCAATTTCTAACAGGCGTTGGTTTAGAAACAAGCCAGATTAACGGTTTAAAGCAATTTATCAATGATATAAAATGGCTAATATATCCATTTGCCTTTTTATTATTATTCGTGATCAATTCCTTTACACTTTTTGTTCAAATTAGTATTTATGCTTTTATCGGGTTAGGGATACTGAAATTTCAGCATAAGCGCGGTGAATTCCGACATATTTGGCGAACTACTGCATTTACTGTCACATTATCAACAATCTTCACCTCACTATCTGCTTTTTTCATATCCAATAACCGCTTGGTATCAAGCCTCAGCATTGCTATTACAGCTATTTACTTGATCATTGCTTGTTCAAAATATCCAAATCAACCGAAAAAATAGGTCTGAATCTCTTTCTTTTTCATATATTAGTGGAAAAGGGAGGGATTTTTTGTGAGAGTACTAGTTTCCGCACTGATTATAATAGTCTGTGCTTATTTTATAAAAGTAGATTTAATCGAAGGAACCATTTCAAAAGCAGATTTTTATACACCTCAACAAAAATGCGAGGAGTCAGATAAAATCCAAACAATTACCGTAACCACTGCACCTGGTGATACATGGGAATCTTTATTTTCCCTATACCCAGCTGAAAATTTAACTTTTGCTGATCGACTTGAACTGGTATACAAATTCAATCCCCATTTATTAAAGCAAAGTTTTAAACCTGGAGAGGAAGTAATTTTACCGTTCCGTGCAAAAAATGCTAATTCATGTTCAAATTAAGCGGTTAATGTTTCTTTCTTGTCATTTTCTTCGAAACACTGCTAAAATAGTGATTAGTGAAGGCTTTTATAAGCCACGAAGGAGAGAGTAATTCATGAATGAAATCACGCACCGTTCGAAAACACGTAAAGTTCGTGTAGGTGATTTAACAATCGGCGGAAGCAATGAAGTAATCATCCAAAGTATGACAACAACTAAAACACATGATGTTGAAGCGACAGTAGCAGAAATTCTTCGTTTAGAAGAAGCAGGATGCCAAATTGTTCGTGTTGCTTGTCCTGATGAAAGAGCTGCAAATGCGCTAGCTGACATAAAAAAACGTATTCATATCCCACTCGTTGCGGATATTCACTTTGACTATAAACTTGCTCTAAAAGCTATTGAAGCCGGTGTGGATAAAATCCGTATCAACCCAGGGAATATCGGTCGTAAAGAAAAAGTTGAAGCTGTTGTTAATGCAGCAAAAGCGAAAGGTGTTCCAATCCGTATTGGTGTTAATGCTGGTTCACTTGAACGTAAAATTTTAGAAAAATACGGTTATCCTACTGCTGATGGTATGGTAGAAAGTGCGTTACACCACATTAAAATTTTAGAAGATCTTGATTTCCACGATATTATCGTATCTATGAAAGCATCTGATATTAATCTTGCTATTGAAGCTTATGAAAAAGCTTCTCGTGCATTTGATTATCCATTACACCTAGGAATTACTGAATCAGGTACATTATTCTCTGGTACTATTAAATCTGCTGCTGGACTTGGTGCTATTTTATCTAAAGGCATTGGTAACACATTACGTGTTTCTTTAAGTGCTGACCCTGTTGAAGAAGTAAAAGTAGCAAAAGAATTATTGAAATCATTCGGTTTAGCTTCTAACATGCCTACTTTAATCTCATGCCCTACTTGTGGTCGTATTGAAATCGATTTAATCTCAATTGCTAACGAAGTAGAAGAATATTTACAAACTATTAAAGCACCTATTAAAGTATCTGTTCTTGGTTGCGCAGTTAACGGACCAGGTGAAGCACGCGAAGCTGATATCGGTATCGCTGGTGCTCGCGGAGAAGGTTTACTTTTCCGTCATGGTAAAACTGTTCGAAAAGTACCAGAAGAAACAATGGTAGAAGAATTGAAAAAAGAAATCGATATTCTTGCTGAAGAATATTACAAAAAGCAAGAAGCTGAAAAAGCCGCAAACGCAAAACAATAGCATCTAGGGGGACATAATATTGACAAAGAAATATAGTTTTGGCATTGATATTGACGGTACTGTTACAACACCAGATTTTCTATTACCTTATATCAATGAAGCATATCAAACTAATATCACGTTAGATGATGTTAAAACTTATGACCTTACTGAAGCGTTGGCTGTTGATAAAGCCGATTTCTTCAAATGGTTTAAATCTGAAGAACTAAATATGTATAAAAACCCCCCTATTCAACTAAATGCAAAACGTATTTTAACTAATTGGTATCCAAATGTTTCTTTAAACTATATTACAGCTCGTGAAGAAAACTCCCGTGCAGTGACAGACCATTGGTTTAAAGCAAATCACCTACCTTATGATACGATTGATATCGTTGGAGCAACAGATAAGGTGATTGCTGGACTTAGACACGGCGTTCAATTGTTTATGGAAGATAAGCATGATAATGCCGTTAGAATCCATGAAGAATTAGATATACCTGTTCTATTGTTCGATGCACCATATAACCGTGAAGCAATTCCAAATGGTGTTGTTCGCATAAAAAGTTGGCTTGAAGCTGAAAATTGGGTAAAAAAAGAATTTGGAGTTTAATAGATTAAAAGTAAAAGCGAAAGATTGCTCTAGAGCAGTCTTTCGCTTTTTATTAAAAATTAATATCTAATATTTTCTTCACTTTTTCTAATTTCTCAGGCTCTTTTTTAACCGTCATATACATCATTTCTTTTTTCATCGTATCTTGGAAGAAAATTGTTCCATCTTTTAACATATAAATCTTATAGGTCAGTTTGTTCATCTCTTTCGTGTCCCCAAGGGCTATTATGTAGCTACCTTGTTTGTCTAACTGTTTTACAACTTCAGCTTGTTTTTCAGTTTTAGGAACCATCACAACTGATCTATTTACAGTTCTTATATAATCTTGAACAACTGCAGGATCTTCTACTAGCTTACTTGTTTCCTTCGTTGATATTCCTTTATCATCGACGCTTTGAATAAATAGATATTGATAAAATTCAGTTTTAGGTATAATGATTTCCCTTGTATTCGCTTTAGAATTTTCTTTCCCACAACCAACTAAACCAATTACTAAAGCAGAGACTAATAAAAACGTTTTAAACAACATTCGCATATGTAATACTCTCCTTTTCCCTACTATAACTTTCCCCGCTCATATTATACCTTGAAAATTATGAAAGAAATCAACACTCAAATAAGTTGTAACAAGATTGGCAAACAATGTTATCTTTTTTGAAAAAATTTCTTATGTTAAAAGTAACTATTTTTCTATATTTTCTTGACTTTTCTGTTTAAATTAATATGTATAATTCTATTACAATTATGAATACCATTTTGTATAATAATCAGTATACTAAAGTTTCTAAGAATCGAGGAAAGCGGTGGAGAATATGGACTTGCAGTATTTCATGAATGTCTTTACAAATTGTTTTATTTTCCTCTTTTTCATTCAATATATTGTTAGTATTTTTAAATCGAAGCACAAAGACCTATTATCAAAAATGTTGATTAATTGCTTCGTTATCTCAACTATTATTACCTTATCAATTCCTCTACTTGAAGAATGCGATATTCAATTAGGATATATTATTGAATTTCCATTTGAGGATTGAATAAGTCGCCCCTGTTTTTTAAAATTCCCAATTAAACCTTCAAAAAAATTGAGCTTGCCATCCTTCTGGATAACAAGCTCAATTACATGCGGGTAATTCCCTATATATTTCAGGCTCTATTTTTCACTTACTCTGTCTATAAATAAGAAGACTGATTTTCTAAAAAGTCAATCAACTATAGATTTTTACTAATTGTTGTTACACATTTATAGTTTTACGTGCCTGACTTGCGTGCAATTTTTTCATAGTAAATCTTGCTGCTGGCTGAGCGATTAACATTTCAACCCAAAATGCGATGAAAAAGTTTCGTGGCCAATTATATAAGAATGTTCGAATCAGATCTAAACTCATTTGCCTTGTACCAATCCATGAACCAATAATTGTCAGTAAAATAGACAAAATAGTTACGCTAAACAATATCGTAAATAATATTCTTGCATTAAATCCGTCCGTCGGCTCCGTAAACTTTTGGTTAAGTTTTGTAACAAGTGGATTTGCAACAAGTGTTACCAATAAAACGACAAAAATCCATACAAAAGGAATTACTTTTAAGGTATCAAGATACACATCTTTACTGAATCCAAATTGATATCCCATAATTATAGGTGCGATAATATTAACTGAAAGTATAGATATAATCGCTAAGAATAATATGAATTCCTTTCCATTTCTAGGTAATCTTGTTTCCTCATGCATATTGATCATCTCCATATAGTATTTCAGATGGCAGACGTATCATTGAGACATATATTTTTGGTCTGTTAAACCAATATCTCTACACACTTATTGTTAAATCATATCATTTTTTTCGAGTATATTTCAAGTACTCGAATATAAAAATGATAAATCTTTACATTAAAATTTACTAAAACAAAAACCTGTCATCCATTGCTATGACAGGTTTTTCTTTATACAATCCGGACATTTACCGTAAATTTCAAATTTGTGATTTTCTATCTCGTACTCAGGAAGTTGTTCGTGGAGCATATCCATTGGGCACAAGTGAATTTCTTTGATCTTCCCACATTCCATACAAATAAAATGGTGATGGTGATGTTCAGTTTCACATTGCATACGGAAGTGACGTTCACCTGATAGCTCGGTTTCTTCTAATATCCCCAGGTCTACAAATGTAGCTAGATTACGATAAATCGTATCATAGCTCATACCTGGGTAATCCTTTTTCATCACCACAAGCAGATCGCGGGCAGTTAAGTACTTATCATTCTCCTCGAACATCTCTAGGATTTGCTCTCGTTTATCTGTCTTTTTAAACCCGCTATCCTTTAGTATTTCCCATGCCTTTGTCAAATTCATAACCCAATTACTCCCCTCAATCCTTTGCACGAATTGCCATTACAATTTTCTTGATCATAATGACCAATAGTAAAATTAAAATAGAAGTTACTACAATTGTACCACCAGGTGCCAAATTTAGATAGAAAGCTGTTACTAATCCTATAATTACTGCCAATTCACCAAAAAGAATAGCAAAGAAAATAGTTTGTTTAAAACCCTTTGCTATTCGAATACTCGCTGCAACAGGTAATGTGATTAAAGAAGAAACAAGTAATATCCCTACTATTCGCATACTTGCCGCAATAACAAGAGCCGTTACTACCATGAATAGTAAGTGAATTGTTTTTGCAGGTAAACCACTAGCTTTTGCATAATCCTCATCAAATGAAAGGACAAATAATTCTTTATAAAAAATAAAGATAAACGCAAACACTAAAATGGCAATTCCAAGTACAATCCATAAATCTTGTCTACTAACTGCGGAAACAGAACCAAATAAATAGCTAAACAAATCGGCACTAAATCCTTGTGCCAATGAGATAAAAATAGCACTCATTCCTAGTCCAGCTGACATAATAATTGGAATCGCTAATTCTTCAAAATGTTTATATAATCTGCGGAGACGTTCGATTAAGACAGAACCCCCTACCGCAGAAACAATTCCTAAGTAAATAGGATTTAGTGTTGCGAATGCTGTAACACTTTGACTTAAGTATAAACTGCCAGCAATTCCAGCCAAAGTGACATGGCTTAATGCATCAGCTATTAGGGATAAACGACGTACTACAATAAATACACCGAGTAATGGAGCAATTATGCCAATAATAATCCCCGATAAAAAAGCATTTTGTAAAAAATCATATTGTAATATTGATTCGATCATTTTTGTTTCTCCTTATTATCATGATGAATTTTTCGAA
The DNA here is from genome assembly GCF_003576525.1 of Rummeliibacillus sp. POC4. Classification (GTDB taxonomy): domain Bacteria; phylum Bacillota; class Bacilli; order Bacillales_A; family Planococcaceae; genus Rummeliibacillus. The sequence goes on from NZ_QWUA01000081.1 coordinate 6,202, forward strand.
CTGCATGGCCATACCATGCATTTAGTTGATCATCGGATAAGGAATCATAATCGTCTTTAAAACCGTGGAAGTGAATAGTTTGGTTTAAACAAGCTACATGACTTATCGTATCGGATACTGTGTCCACATCGTGTGTAACTAAAATCATCGTCATATGATGTCGCTCATTTAAATCCGTCAGCATATCATAGAATGACTGCACATTCTCGTGGTCAATTCCGACGGTTGGCTCATCTAAAATAAGCAATTTTGGTTCTGCTACAAGCGCTCTTGCGATAAAAACACGTTGTTGTTGACCTCCGGATAGTTCACCAATATTACGATTTGCAAATTGTTCCATACCAACAGCTTTCAAAGATTCTATTACTTTGGCTTGCTGATCTGGTAATCTTCTTTTAAATAGGCCGATTTTTTTAGTAAGACCGCTCGCTACTACCTCTTTTACCGTTGCAGGAAATCCAGAATTAAACGAATTAGACTTTTGAGACACATATCCTATCCATTCTCTATGCTTAAAAGTCGAACCTGGTTCTCCAAATAGTTTTACAGTACCCTTGGTAGGTTTTAATAACCCTAAAATAATTTTCAATAATGTCGATTTTCCGGAGCCATTTGGGCCAAGTAGCGCTAAAAAATCGCCTTCTCTTACGCTTAATGATATATCTCTTAAAACATTTGTATATTCATATTGAAATGAAACATCTTGTAATTCGATTAACGGCTTTTGCGCCATATACTTCTCTTCTTTCTAATTCATAATCATTACGATTTACAAATTCAAAGTATAATAGATTGCGGGCGCTTTGTAAAGAACAATATCTTGAGAGGATGACTAAATGGATTATCTTTCATTAATAAGTGAAATCAACCGTAAATCAGATAAGGAGCTTGCCGAATATGCCAAAACTTATCAGATTCCACTTTCGAAAAAAGAAATACAAAAATTACGCCCACTTCTTTCATCGTTCTCGATCTCATGGGTATTAACAGGTATTCCTGAACATGTGCTCAAAGAAATCGAGAATATTCTTGGCAAGAAGAAAACGAAAGAATTATTAGGTAAATACGGAAACTATATTTAATTGAATTTAGAAAGCGCGTCCAGCCAAAGGATGCGCCTTTTTTGTTTGTAAAGAAGGTTGAAATAAACTCATTTAGAAAGGAAATAAATAAACGCTAAATGGTAATAAATCAGTTCAAAATGCAAATAAATTTATATCAAAAAGAAATAAAAAGCCGATAAAAGGTACTAAACTGCCCTGAACAAAAATAATAAACGTCATAAAAAAGCTGATTGTTGATAAGCATCTACAATCAGCTCTTTCGTTAACTTCACTACATCATATATAGCTTTTAAATTGTTCCTTCAGTTTAAACTTTTGTATTTTGCCTGATGCGGTCATTGGATAATGATCCACGAAGTAAATATATCGAGGAATTTTATGGCGTGAAATTTTTCCATCACAAAATGATTTGATTTCTTCTTCAGTTGCAGTTTGACCATCTTTTAGGATGATCCAAGCTGCTGCCTCTTCACCGTACTTCACATCTGGAACACCTGCAACTTGTACATCCAATACTTTAGGGTGTTTGTACAAGAACTCTTCAATCTCACGCGGATAAATATTTTCACCACCGCGTATGAACATATCCTTTAATCTTCCTGTTATTCGGACATAGCCATTTTCATCCATCGTTCCAAGATCCCCTGTATGAAGCCAGTTATTTTCATCAATTGCTTCCTGTGTTGCATCTGGATTTTTATAATACCCCTTCATCACTACATAGCCTCGTGCACAAATTTCCCCCTGTACTCCTGGTGGAACTTCGTTATTGGTACCAGGTTCCATAATTTTCACTTCAACATTTGGTAAAGCTCGACCAACTGTCTCCACTTTTAAATGGATAGGATCATTGGTTCGTGTTTGCGTTAGCACAGGGGAAGTTTCAGTTTGACCATAACAGATCGTAATATCCTTCATCCCCATCCTATTCATAACGCCTTTTAGCACTTCTATTGGACATATAGAGCCTGCCATTACCCCTGTACGAAGAGATGATAGATCGTAATCTTGAATATTTGGCAAATTCAATTCGTTTATGAACATCGTCGGTACTCCATGAAGTGCTGTACATTTTTCCTTCTCAACAGTACGTAAAACTTCTTCCGCGTTAAACTCTTGTACCGGTACCATTGTTCCACCTGCAGAAACAATCGCTAGTGTACCAATAACACATCCAAAGCAATGAAAAAACGGTACTGGAATACAGAGTTTGTCCTCATATGTTAGTTTCATACATTCTGCAATATTCATAGAATTATTGATTAGATTAAAATGACTCAACATCACACCTTTTGGAAAACCCGTTGTACCTGACGTATATTGAATATTAATGACATCATCACAAGACAAGGAACTTTTACGTTGAGTTAGTTGCTCATCAGAAATTGTCTGTCCATTTGATAAAAATTCTTCATAAGTAAATGTACCAGGATACTTTTTTTCACTAATCACAACAACTGTTTTTAATAATGGTAACCGTTCGCTTTCAAGATTTCCTGGCTCGCAATTTTTTAATTCAGGGCAAATTTCATAAAGCGTATCGATAAATGAATAATCTCTTAGCTGATCAATTAAGATGATGGCACGCGAATCGGATTGCTCCAACAAATACTCTAATTCTGCCGTTCGATAATTTGTGTTTACCGTTACGAGAGGAGCGCCCATCTTACCTGACCCAAATTGTAATCCCGGCCATTGAGGTACATTTGTTGTCCAAACGGCAAAATGATCCCCCTTATCTAATCCAATAGCCATTAATGCTTTTGCTACTTCATCTGCATGTCGATTAAATTGCGAATACGTTAAACGGAAATTACGATTTGTATATACAAGCGCTTCTCTATTAGGATATACTAATGCTTTTTCTTCAACTAGTTCACCAATCGTTTGATAAACCAATTCTGCCAAACAGATCCCTCCCACTTTTTCTAAAATTAATAACCTAATATACGAGATATTAGCAACTCTTTGAACTTCAGATGTGTCTTCGTTCATTTTCGTTAGCTTAAATACTTTTCCAGATACTATTGCATATACAATCTCACCAAATGAACTAGAGATGAAATTAAGATTTTACCATTATTAAACGTATTACAAATTCTTTATATTTAAGAGTAGACAACATCTTGTAAGAATAAGTTATGATAAGAAGTATTTTTTAATGTTATATTCTTTGCACAAACTGTTTATACTCAAAATATTTTTATAAGTTACGTAATTTCTTTGTACACTCTTACTTTCAATTCCACCCATTCCCCTTCATCGTCACCTCTTAAAATATGAAAGATGGGTGAATTGATCTGATAATCATTTCGAATCGCATATTGAAACAATTCATCATATGCTTTTTCAGTTTTCACTTCAAAATTGTCTCTGACTCTCGTCATCAACATCTCATCTATATAGAAATAACTTTGGAAGAACAAATCAGAGTCTTTCGGAATATGAGTTTGTTCTACTGGAATATAGATATCGATAAGCATTTTCTCATCAAACGGAATGTTATGTAATGCATAAAACAGAGGACCTGCTATAGTTAAATTCGCCTTCACTAATTTTTCATTAAAGTCCTCCATTACAAGCTCAAATTGGCTAAAATGGATTTCATATGTATGCCAAACCACATTCTTATACATCATTGTTTCAAAATCAACAACCATTTCTCACCCTTCTTTCACTTGAGCATAAATGTCCATAATGACATGATCAAATGCATCAAAACATACATGATAAAAAGGTTCTTCTATCATGAGATTATTTTCAATCGCATATGTTCTCAAGAGCGTATATGCCTCTTCTAACTCATCAATTTCTGCGCATCTCACATAAATAGCAGGCGAAATCTCCAAATACTCTAATTGTTTGAAATCTGCATCATCCCCTACCTCAACCTCGGTATTTAACCCAATATAATAAGAATATTTACCAAAAGCAGGCTCATTTTTCATCTCCTCCGCTTTAAAAATAACAGGACTGGTATAGTAAATATCCTTATTCACTAAATTTCTACGTAAGCTTAAAGCAGGTAAATACCATTCTTCATGCGGAATAATTTCTTCAACACAAATTACATTTCGAATAACAAGTGACTCTTCACGTACAATCATGGTAAATCTCCTTTCTATTTAAAAGATTCGGAAATCAGTATTTTGAATAACTCCTTATCTTCTATTCTTCTTCCTCTTTTTCTTTTTTCTTTGATTCTTAGGATTTATGTATTGCGGCTTCTTTTGCGGTGGTGGGTTTACTGCAAAAGATGGGAAGCGGAATATACAATAAGCTACAATAATAAATTCACATACTGCATAGGCGATGCAGATTAATATAACGATTGCGACTAGTAAAAGAATAATATCATTGTAATTAGTAAAAGTACGTATCAATAAAAATGAAAATACTACAAGAATAAAAATAATTGGAAATAATAAATAATTTCTTTTTATTTTTGTTTGACTCTAAATTGATGTTGAATATCTCCCTTTTTTTATTTTCCTAATCCAATGATAAAGAAAGAAAAACAAAATGTATAAGTAATCCTAAAATAAGAATTGAGAATAAATAGTATTTTACAATATCATATATACCACTATCTATCGTATTATAAGCAAGCCCTACAAACGGATCAATTGCCATTTTATATGCGTAAATATTTATAGAAATACTTATTATTTTTTGGTTTACTTTGTTCACTTTAAAACAAAATAGCAAAATAAATAGTTGTAGAATTATTAATACTCCCTCTATTTTAAAAACATTCTGTATAAAAGGAGTTAATTGCTCCCAACCAACAGTCCCCCATGTTTTCAGGACTAGATATGGAATTCAAATCATAATCGCTGAATATATTAAGGTACTTATATTAAAAACATACATTCCTGTATTGTCTAGTCTATCTTCTGAAACATTTTTGAAACTTGCAAAATATTTTTGACTTAAATGTTTCATTCTTACACCATTCCAATTTATAAGATCAATTACTTCTTATTTATTTTTTCTTTCTTTTTTTCTTTTTTCTTTCATTCTTAGGATTTACATATTGTGATTTCTTTTGCGATGGTGGGTTTACTACAAAAGATGGGAAGCGGAAAACACAATACGTTGCTATTATGAATTCACATACTCCAATTAAAAATGCTATATATAAAACAGTGAAAATAAAAATCCCAAACAATAATTCTAAATTTCCTAGTAATCCCTTTTGTATGATTAATGTAAATATTACTAATATAAAAAAGATAAAACTCCATTTTACCGATTTTTGCATAATAGTTTTTTTTTCGTTATTCCTATTAAGCTTTAGACCTTTCACCCACTTTGTTAAAATTAATATGTGAATTATAAAACCTGCAAGTATTATAAAAATAACTATTGGAATATACAATTTATAAACATCTCTATCTTTAAAAAACATGGTCATCGTCAAAAAGGGATCTAATGCTGTCTTATATGTAAATACTACAATACATACCATTAATATTTTTTGATTAATATTGTTATTTCCCCTGCATAAAAGAAGTGCTAATGCATGAATGGCAAAAAGTATTGCTTCAAGAATAAATAGAATATGCCAATTTCTAGACAAATTCTCCCACCCTACTGTGTTAGCATTTGCTACAAAAAAAGCAAGACCAACTGTAAACCCAGAGTAAAAAAATAATCCAATAAGATACGTTCTTATTCCTGATAATGTTAATCTTCCATTTTTGATCTCATACTTAATACTAGAAACATCTTTCTCTGTTAAATGATTCATAGTTATCTCCTCAATAATTTTAATTAAACCACTTTGTTAATGATTCCCCCATTTTCTTAGTTGTTTTTGATATTCGGTCAATTCCACTATTCGCCAAATCTTTTGTACGTTCAGTTGTACTTTTTGGAGGTTTTCCCCACTTTAAATTTGCTAGGTAAGTTGACCCAATTCCTACACCCGCTCCAAGAACTGTTCCTATTGGAGGAAGTAAAAACGAACCCACAGTTGCTCCCATTGCTGTTGCCCCTGCACCATAAGTAGTATCCACAACTGTACCCACAACAACCTTTTGAGTATTTCCTTTGTAAGTTTTATAATTGTCTGCAGCAACAATTCCAACACCCAACGGTCCTAAGCTTTTTCCTGCAACCATCATACTTTTCCCTAAAGAATTCATCCCTTTAGTACTTTCTTTAAAACTTTCTGCTGCATTTTTGTAAGCTATTTTTGGATTTTTCCAACTTGGTAAAGATTTGATTGTTTTTTTTGTAGACTTGTAGGTTTTCCCTACAAATTCATCACCAAATGTAGTAGCCATTTTTAAAACTCTTTTTGAAGGAGAGAGCTTTAAAGTCTCTCTATATTTTTCTAATCCAAATAATTTATCATATTCTTGCATCAAAGCGAGCTTCCCCCGCTCTTTTCCATATACATCCAGGCTGTTTTTTAAAGCTTTATAATTTTCTTCTGTAAATGCTTTTGTTTTAAACTCTCCTAAATGTTTCATAAATTCTTTTACTTTAAATTTATATAAAGTAGTTTTCGAAAGTATGTTATTTAAATTTCTATATTGTTCTTTTGTTAAAGCATGTATACCTGAATTTTTTAATATTCTTCGTGATGCTTCATCTAATTTGTAATAAGTATATAATTGCGCTGTAGCGGTCATCATTGTATTCGCCTTATTTATATTTTTTAATACTTTATCAAAGCTCTTCATTCCAGCTAGCAATCCTACAGCCATCGTTGCGAATTTGATATCATCAGGTTTTTGTACCTTTCCAATGTCTTTTGAGTTAACATTAGGAAAATGATTGGATGATGCTATGCTATTTGCGGTAAGTTGTATAATTTTCTGCATGACTTTTTCTACGTCTTGTTTTGAATCTTTTACAATTTGTAATCCTCTTTGATCAAATCGATGGAATCTTTCCTTGACTTCTTCTATATGCTTTTCCGAGTTGTCTACATTATCGATGAAATGTGAAATAGGTGGTACCTGTAAGCTGATGATATCTGATACGCTTGTTAAAATTTGCTCACCTTCATGATGTGTATCCAACATGCCAGTTTCGATTGTTTTTACTTCTTTATCTAAATCAAGCAAATATTCTTTTGTTAGAATAGCAGCTGAATCTGCATCTACAATTTGTTGAAATGTTTTAATCACTTCGGAATAGTTTTTCAATACAAGTCGGGCAGTTTCTTCTAAATCGATAATTGTTTGTCCGTGAACATTCTTAAAATACTGTTTCGTTGTATCAGCAGTTTCTCCTTGAAATGAATGGATTTTGCTAATATTATCCGTTTTTTGTTTCAGTGTATCTAATTTAGCCGTGATACTTTTCACACTATTATGTAAGTCTAATTGAAGTTCTAGCAATTCTTCCATCGCTATCTTCATGCACTTCAACTCCTAGCATGTTATTTATTTTTGATTTGGTTTGCTAGATGCTCATCATGCTGTACCATAGAATCTCCTATCGTTTGTAGCTTTTTCAAGTCTGTTTCCAAAAATTCGTTATAAAGGTTGAATATATTTTGTAAATCCTCTATAACTTTTAGTTGTTCTTCCATGCAATTTACATCAGTAATTTTGAGTTTAAAGGATGGTATTTTAGCTCCCGCTACATCATTTTTCGCGTTTGTTATTTCCTTAACCATTGCATCAAATACTGATTTATTGATCGATATTTCACCCACAGTCATTCACCTTTCCTTTTAATTTTCAATAGAATGATTGAGACTTGAAATACTAGAGTGTAGAGAGGAAATTTCTGCATAACAAAGTTGTACCTGATTAGATAGTCTTACAATTTCATCTTCGATACTCTCTTCTACCCCTTGTAAATCCTTGTTATAATCCGCTAAAGCCTGCTCGATCCTATACTTTAAATCTTCATATTTATTTTTCGTAGTTCCCATCCAAAGCGTTGTATCTATATCTAAATTTTGAACTTTCTTTTTATAATCGCTACTTTCATTTATGACTTCAACTAGTTGTGCTTTTGCAGCTTTAAGACGCTCGATTTTACCATTTAAAATAGAAATCTGTTGTCTTTTTTGAGCTATTTGTCCCTTCAAAGTAGATCTCCTATTAATTAGTCCACCTTTATCCAAACTCACACCTACCTTCATTATTACCATATCTATTATTTTCCGACATTTACACTTCATGAATCAATAGTTTTCCAAATAACAGAACTTTAGGCCTCATTTTACCAATTAAAATATTCCTATCTAAATTTATTCGTATATGTAATATTACTTATAAATTTATAGTCTGTGTTATTACTTCATTTCTCGCTATGCTATAAGTAGTGGTGTAAATATGCATAAAAAAACACCTGTTTTTTATTGAAAGAAACAAGCGTAATGAATGATATTTAGTTTAATCTCAAGATGATTTCTTTTATTAAGGGGATTAAAGGATTTATAATTTCAGTAACACGAAATCTTCAATTTGCTGAAAATGATGTAAGTCATGATCCATTAACCCTTTGAAATAATCACTTAATGTTAAATGACTTTTACCGATTGAAAAAGTTTGATCAAATACTTCATGGAATAATTCATTAATGACAGTTAATAGTCTTTGTCTTTCTTCGATAAATTCGTGAATCACCTCTCCTTTCAACTTTTCTTTGCTCATTGAAGCTGCTATCTCATTTGCTTCATGAACTTTTGGAGTAACTACCTTTTCCATTCCCAACAGTAATGCAGGTAGTCTTTTTTCAATAAGAAATTGATCCCAAAAGATTAAATGACCTATAATTTCACAAGTGGACCACTTTCCTATAGCAAGTGGCATTAGCCATTGCTCATTATTTAAAACTTCTAGATTACCTACAAATTGAATGGACTTTTTATAATGATCAACAATTCTTTTTGGTTTGATATTGTTCCTCTCCTTCTCCAACGTTATTTGACAATCTATTCAAACAAAGTCGCTTTAACATTACCCTTTAGTAATAGTAAATATTGATGTAATTGTGCTCTATGGTGTTGCAAGTGGACTAATATTTCTAATAGCCATTCAAAATAAGAGTATGTCGTCCCCCAATAACTAGATGTTTCCTCTGTTAAATCATCTATAGATGAATAATAGTTTTTCAAATCTTCGTATCCTTGTTTTAACGCAATCATCCATTCTTCTTTTGTATAAGCAGTGTGTTTAGAGTAGTATACATTCATTTCTTCTAGGGATGCTTCTTGCAAAATTTGCAAATCCGCACTGCATATTAGTGAAAGATGAGCGCATAGTTGTCCCAAATTTCTTTTACCTTCAACAGGACAAAACTTAAGATCTTTTCTATCTACATATGAAAATAATTCGATAATAGAGTTGACTGTAAACTGAATTTGATGAAACGTCTTTTGGACATAAAATTCCATTTTATTTTCCCTTCTTGTAAAAAACAAATTATATTCTATAAATTATCATAAACCATTTATAAATACATATAATTTTTCCTATAAATA
>NZ_QWUA01000082.1 GCF_003576525.1 Rummeliibacillus sp. POC4
AAATATATTGAAAGCTTTTGCAAACTATCATCCGATTGTTCTTTTTAGTTATTTTATATTAGTAGTAGGAATGACCATGTTTTATATGCATCCAATATACCTGATGATATCTCTTATCTTCTCGATTCTATTGAGTTTACAAGTGAACAGAACATCTTTTCTTTCTGGTTTAAAATGGATGGTTCCTTTTTTCCTAGTAGCAGCTATAGTCAACCCTTTGATTAGCCATGATGGAGAACTGATTATTTTGTATGTAGATAATAATCCCATTACAATAGAAGCTATTGTTTATGGCTTTGCGATGTCAATCATGATTTGCTCCGTTATTTTCTGGTTTGGTTGTTACAACACCATTATGACTTCGGATAAGTTTCTTTATTTATTCGGTAAAATTGCACCTTCATTCGCATTAATCATCTCATTGACATTGCGCTTAGTACCACGTTTTAAACATCAAATTCGTGTAATTGCACATGCGCAAAAAACGATTGGAATGGATGTTACTACAGGGAGCTTTTTACACCGCATTAAATGTGGCATTCGAATTATTTCGATTCTCATTTCATGGGCGTTAGATAATGCAATTGAAACAGCGGATTCTATGAAAGCAAGGGGATATGGAATGCCGAAGCGTTCTACTTTTTCTTTGTTTACATTCGAAAAAAGAGACGGACTCCTTTTAGCAATCATGCTTATATTGGCTAGTGTGAATGTGTTGGGGAGTTTTTTAGGATATAACGATTATTATTTTTACCCTACTTTCAGTGAAATAACTTTTCATCCGATTTCTTATCTTCTATATGGATCTTTTACATTACTAGTAGCTATTCCAGTTACGATTGAACTTTGGGAGGCATTAAAATGGCGTTCGTTGATATCCAAAAATTAAATTTCAGCTATCCGCTTGCAAAACAACCTGTATTAAATGATATTGATTTATCTATTGAAGCAGGTGAATTTGTGGTCATATGTGGGACTTCTGGCTGTGGGAAAAGTACATTATTAAAACACTTAAAAAGGGAAATCACCCCACATGGTGATACATCTGGATCAATCCTTTTTGAAGGAATACTACTAAACGAATTATCTGAAAGAATTGCAGCAGCTGAAATTGGCTTTGTTATGCAAAATCCAGAAAATCAAATAGTGACAGATAAAGTTTGGCATGAATTGGCCTTTGGTTTAGAAAATCTAGGATTTGATACAATGACGATTCGTAGGAAAGTCGCGGAGATGGCGAATTATTTCGGTATTCAAACATGGTTTCGAAAAAGTACAATGGAACTTTCTGGAGGTCAAAAACAAATACTTAATCTTGCTGCTATAATGGCCATGCAACCGAAACTTCTCATTTTAGATGAACCAACATCTCAACTAGACCCGATTGCTGCTCGTGAATTCATCTCTACTATACACAAGTTGAATGTAGATTTTGGTCTAACGATTATTTTAGTCGAACATCGATTAGAAGAGGTATATCCACTAGCAGATCGAGTAGTAGTAATGGATAACGGACGGATTATTTGCAACGGAACACCTAAGAAAGTAGCACAGGAACTTCAAAACGTTTCAAATGTTCATCCTATGCTTTTAGGTTTACCTACCCCTATTCGTGTTCATCATGCACTAAACAGTCAAACTGAGGCACCATTAACGATAAGAGAAGGCAGACAATGGTTATCTCAAAATTTTGTAGAAAGTCCAGCAGTAAATCAGCCAAAACCTGTTACCATTGATAAAAAGCCTGTACTAGATGTAAACGATACATGGTTTCGGTATGAAAAAGACGGAAACGATATATTAAGAGGTTTTTCATTAAAAGCTTATCCTGGAGAAGTAATCAGTATATTAGGCGGAAATGGCGCTGGTAAAACAACTGCTCTTGGTGTCATGTCTGGATTACATAGACCTTACCGCGGGAAAATAAAAATTTTTGATAAACCTATTAAAAAATATTCAAACGATGAATTGTATCATAAATGTATGGCTGTTCTACCGCAAAATCCACAAACAATATTTGTGACTAAAACCGTAAAACTAGAATTAGAAATAGTTGCCCAAACATTGAAATTATCAAACGAAGAAGCAGCAGATGAAATTAATTCCATCGTTCGTTTACTTAACTTAGAGTACTTATTAGAAAGACACCCATACGATTTAAGTGGCGGTGAACAGCAAAAGTTGGCTTTCGCAAAAATACTATTACTACATCCTTGCATTCTTTTACTAGATGAACCTACAAAAGGATTGGATGCTGCTTCAAAAGAAGTTTTAGCAAATATTTTGAAACGTTTAAAGGCTAAAGGTATCGCGATTGTTATGGTAACACATGATATTGAATTTTCTGCATCCCATTCGGATCGTTGTGCACTATTTTTTGATGGAAGCATTATTTCAATGGATGCAACAAAGACATTTTATAGTGGGAATCATTATTACACAACTGCTGCGCATCGAATGTCGCGCCATCTATTTTCAAATGTCATTACTTGTGAGGATGTGATTAAACGATGCAACATACAACTAAAAGAAACAATTCAATTATAAATAAAAGATTTGTTGTGACTTCTATAGTAACATTAATCATTATTCCTCTTTGTTTAGTGATAGGAGTGACATTATGGGAGGATCGTCGCTATAACATTTTATCTCTTATTATTGTACTATTTGCATGTGTCCCATTTTTCATTTCTTTTGAACAGAAAAAACCAAAACCAAGAGAAATCTTAATCATTGCAGTGATGTCAGCAATAGGGGTTGCAGGACGTGCTGCTTTTATTTGGGTACCTGCATTTAAACCTGTTACGGCCATCGTCGCAATAACCGGATTTGCGTTTGGACCTGCAGGTGGATTTTTAACTGGTGCAACCACAGCGATTACTTCGAATATCCTCTTTGGTCAGGGGCCTTGGACACCTTTTCAAATGTTCACTTGGGGGATATTAGGCTATATTGCAGGGATTCTAGGAAAGACAAAATGGATGGGATATAAAATACCGTTAATCATTTATGGATTCTTCAGCGGTATTCTTTATTCAGTAATTATGGATATTTGGACCGTTCTTTCCTATGATGGAGAATTCTCATGGAAAAGATATATAGCTGCAGCTGGAACTGCTATTCCTTTTACGGCAACATATGCAGTTTCTAATATTTTCTTCTTACTTGTCCTTGCCAAACCAATAGGTGAAAAATTATCTCGGATAAAAATAAAATATGGCATACTAGAATAATAGTAGAAAAAGATTGCTTTTTATGTTGAAATACAATTAAGCAGTCTTTTTCTATTAATAAATACATAATATTATTGAAACAAAATATCACCTTGCTCTAAGAACAATGTATCGGTACAACGGAGGTTATGATATGAAAAATGGGACATTCCTAAAACTAAAGAAAAGAACATTGCTCTTAGCTATTTGCTTAACTGGTTGCTGGTCTATGTATCACGCTCCAGATGTATCTGCAAATCAATCTACAGATGTTATGATTTCCTATAAAAACGAGGAAGGAAAGACCTACATCTTAAAAAACGTTTCAAAAGTTGAAAATATTTTAGATAAAGTTGAAATGGTCAGAGCGATCGTCAATGATCAACAATTGGCAAAGCTTAAAAACAACAGAAACATTGAATTTATCAATAATAGTTTAAAGAAAATGAGAATTGCAGATGATACAACTGTGAAATCCTCGAATCCAATTCCTACTTATACTTCTTATTGGAATTTAAATTATGTAAAAGCTCCATCCTTTTGGAAAAAAGGATACGTAGGAAATGGTGTAAAAGTTGCGGTGATCGATACAGGGATTAATAATGTGCCAGATTTAAAGAATGTCGTCAAACGTATATCATTTGTAAAAGATAATCCTGAAACAAAAGATATCGATGAATCAGACGTTTGGGATAGAGGTGGTTATGGCGAAGGTCACGGAACAAGTGTAGCAGCTGTGATTGGCGCTCAAATAGGTGGTAAAACATTTAATAATTCGATTTCAGATATTATTGGTGTTGCACCAAATGTTCAGCTTTATTCCTTAAAATATGCGGATGGGACAAAGGACGGAACCGTCGGAGAAATAATTGCAGCCATCAACTGGTCTATCAAATACAAAATGGACATCATCAACATTTCATCAAGTGTATACGAAAACGATGCTGCGTTAAAAAAAGCCATTGATAAAGCTGTTAAAGCAGGGATCATTATCGTTGCCTCAGCTGGTAATGAAGGAGCTACCCAACCAACATACCCTGCACGTTATAATAATGTGATTGCTGTCAGTTCCATTGGAAAGGATAAAAAAATCAGCGTGTTTTCAAATACAGGTACGTCCATTGACTTTGTAGCACCTGGAGATTATATACCAACGATCAATAGTAAAGGTAAACTTTTCTATGCAACGGGTACATCCTACGCTGCTCCACATGTCACGGGATTATTCGCATTACTAAAAGAAAAATATCCATATAGTTCAGCTACGGAACTCATCCAAAAATTAAAAACCAATGCATTAGATTTAGGGATAAAAGGCAAAGATTCTAAATACGGTTATGGATTAGCTCAATTACCAAAGCTTTATAATACCGTACCAAAAGATTTAAGTAATGTCCAAATTACTAAGATTAAAGATCATCAAGCAACAATAACCTATACCATTCCTGATACATCTTCTTTTAACAAGGTTATTATGATCATCGATGGATCTAAGACTATATCAACAACAAATTCGTCATCCTATACATTAAAAAATTTGCGTGAAAATTGGAATTACAAAGTACTTTTAAAATTCATAGATAAAAATGGTGATAGTTCTATAGGGGTTGAGAAAACTTTTCGAACAAAAGAGGATATAACGCCACCCAAGGAAGTCAATAAGTTATCTAGTTCCAATCTAAAGACAAACTCCGTCAAATTATCGTGGGTAAATCCAAAAGACTCTGATTTTAATATGACAGAAATCTATGTAAATGATGAATTTGTGGATGCAACAGAATATGAAAACTACACCGTAAAAAAACTAAAACCACATCAAGAATATCAAATAACATTAATCACTACGGATCAAACGGGGAATGCTTCAAATGGTGTGTATATCAAAATTCATACCCCTTCCGCAAAAATAATTACAAAACCTGTTGTCAATACCGTTTCGACAAGTAGTAGCAGTATATCTGGTACAGCAGAACCGAACAGTTCCATAGTAGTAAAAAAAGATTCAAAACAAATCGCAACAGGAACTGCAAATAAAAAAGGACATTTTAAACTAACGATTCCTTTTCAAGCGTTAGATACAAAATTGAGTATAACGGCAGGAGATTCAGTTAGTAATGTAAGCGAACCAACATTCGTCACGGTTAAGCAATCCAAAACAACAGCTCAACCCATTGTTCAAATAGTTACTTCGAATACAAAGTATTTGAGAGGCAATGCTGAGCTTAACTCAAAAGTATACGTTTATCGAAATAAGCGATTACTAGCTTATGATCATGTTGATCCAGATGGTCATTTTTCATTGTATATAAAAAATCAACCTCAAAAAACCATATTAACAGTTATTGTTAAAAACAGTCTTGGGGTTAAAAGTAAACCATATAAGATTACCGTTAAATAAGAACCATAGTAAGGTAAAGCGAAGCACTGATGTATAACATTGGTGCTTTATTATTTCAACAATGACTCCTTTTAGAGAGTAAATCAACTGTACTTAAATCATCAGCTCAACGTTCACTATGCAATGATATCGACTTGAATTTACTGTTTATTATAATAGCTTGATTTATTAATAGAATTTCGATAAAACTAATAAATTTCCATCGAAATTTCCCACTATTTAGAAAGAATTTTGGTATAATATAGTTAAAAGTCCAAAAGGAGGGTTCATCATTGAAAGAAAAGAACTTTCAACAAACAGTAGGCTTTAGTGTAAAAGATACATTAGCTCTCTATTGGCTTTATGCAACCCAAGATTCTGAAAAGTACTCTGTAGAGATTCATCAGCAATTTCAAGATGAATTCCCAGGGCGTAAAGTTGGCTATGAATATGTTGCTAGAATAGCGAAGCAGCTTGAAGCAGAAGGAGCACTTCAAGCAAGACAAATGCATAAGAAAGTCTTATATACATCAACTGAAATTGGGAGAAATCGACTTCACCGGTATAACGAGCTCTATTTTGAGAGATTTCATGAGATTGTTCTCGTTTTAGATCGTTTCTATTATGAGTTAACGAGAAATGGTGAAAAGCCACCTAGACCAGAGCATCCATTACCTGAAGAATTCAGAAGTTATTTTTCTAAACTGATTTCTGTCAAAGATGCTGTGAGATATTTAGCTTTAAAGCTTTCACAAACCCGTTCTAGTTTTTATATGGCCGAAGTTGGTCAACAATTAGAAGACTTATTTGGTTGGTGTCCGTCGAATGGCTATTTATATCAAATTGCATGGGAACTTGAAGATGAAGGCTATTTAGTGGGATCATGGCCAGATGAAAAGAGAACTGTTCGAAATTTAAGAAGCACAGATGATGGTGCATCATTTTATAAGACAATCGCCGCTTCTTTAGAAGAACGTATCACGACTACACGACGCTATTTACGTTACATGTTAAAATTCTTTACGAAAATCCATGTTGAACAATAATACATTGAATTTTCTCATAAATTTGTTTATAATATGTAACATACTTACAATTTCAAATTGAAATCGTTGAGCAGGAGTAGTAAATAAGATGAAATGGTGTAGAGAGTCGGCGTTTGGTGGAAGCCGATCCATTCCCTTATTGAATGGGCCTGTGAGTGATTACTTGAACATGTAGTAGGGTAATCCGGCACATACCGTTATTATGTGAGTGGTAGCAAAATTGCTACAAAATAGGTGGTACCGCGGAATTCCGTCCTTCATAGATTTTTTTCTATGGGGACTTTTTTATTGTTGCGGTATGAGCTGGATTGAGTTGAGAAGAGCTTAGTAAAGGAGTTAAACAAATGACAGTTGAGACGAGAATGTATGAGATGAAGACAATTCAGGGTGATATGCTTACACCTATTTCGATTTACCATGCTTTAAAGGGTTCAAAGAAAATGTTATTTGAATCATCAGCAAAGCATGAAGAAAGTGGAAGATATTCATTTATCGCAGTTAATCCAGTTGCAGAAATGATTTCATCCAATAATGTTTATCAATTATTCAATAAAGAACAAGAACTACTAAAAACAGATACAGATGCATTTGAAATGCTAAAGGAATTAATCCCCACAGAAGAGGAAAGATACCCTTTTTCGTTCTTTGGGGGTGCTATTGGCTATTTTGGATATGAGACGGCATTTTATCATGAAAATATAGGAGAAATTTTACAAGACGATTTACAAATGCCAGATATGCATGTGTTGTTTTACGATACGTTTATTGTTGTCGATCACTTAAAACAAGAGGTGCATATTGTTGCTATTGATTTCTTAAAAGATGGACTTACACATGATCAATTGATCCAGCGTGTAAATGAGATTGATAGACAACTAGCTTCTCCTATTTTCACTCAAAGTGAAGACGATACAGATACAATTCAATTCCGTTCAACGATAGAAAAAGAAGAGTTTTGTACGATGGTCAAACAAGCAAAGCATCATATTGAACAAGGGGATATTTTTCAAGTTGTATTATCTCAAAGATTCGAAGCAGATTTTACGGGGAATCCGATGAATCTCTATCGAAGACTTCGAACAACTAATCCATCACCTTATATGTTCTATATGGACTTTGAAGACTATGTCATTCTTGGAACATCTCCCGAAAGTTTAGTGAAAGTAAACGGTAGAACGGTGACCACAAATCCAATTGCTGGTACTCGACGAAGAGGCCAATCTGTTGAAGAAGATTTAGCGTTAGAAAAGGAATTGTTACAAGATGAAAAGGAACTTGCTGAACATCGTATGCTTGTAGATTTAGGACGTAACGATATTGGGAAACTTTCAAAAATAGGTACAGTAAAGTTACCAAAATATATGCAAATAGAGCGTTACAAACATGTTATGCATATTGTTTCTGAAGTAACAGGGGAATTAAAAGAAGATATCCATCCTTTAGATGTATTGGCGACCTCTCTCCCAGCTGGAACAGTTTCTGGTGCACCTAAAATACGTGCTATGCAAATTATTAACCACTTGGAACATCACAAAAGAGGAGTTTATGCGGGTGCTGTAGGTTATGTCTCAATCTCTGGAGACATGGATATGGCTCTTGCTATCCGTACGATGGTTGTTACAAAAGGGAAAGCATACGTGCAAGCAGGTGCAGGAGTAGTTTATCATTCAATCCCTGAAAATGAGTACGAAGAAACACTAAACAAAGCAAAAGCATTGTTGGAGGTGCGCTCATGATTTTACTTATAGATAACTATGATTCATTTACGTATAATCTTTATCAACAAATTAGCAGTCTTGGAAAAGATGTTAAAGTCGTTCGGAACGATGCTTTGTATGTGGAAGACATTCGCAAATTACATCCGGAAGCTATCGTGATTTCTCCAGGCCCTGGAACACCAACAGAAGCGGGAATCTCCGTTGATATTATTAAAGAGCTGTATACTGAGTTCCCTATACTCGGGATTTGTTTAGGTCATCAATCTATCGGTGAAGCATTTGGTGCAAAAATTGTTCGAGCGAAACAAATTAAACATGGACTCTTTTCTGACATCGAATTCAATCAGACAGGTCTATTCGAAAAATGTCCAGAATCTGTTTCTGTAATGCGCTATCATTCATTAGTGATTGATCCAGATACCTTACCAAATGATTTAAAAGTAACGGCAGTTGCCAAAGATGATGGGGAAATCATGGCTATACAACATAAGCATTATCCCGTATATGGGTTACAATTCCATCCAGAATCTATTGGAACAAAAGAAGGTAACTTAATGATTCGGATGTTTATAGAGAGTTATAGTCAACAAATGCTGAATCATTAGGAAATGAGAAAACACTCTTATCAATTGTAAGATAAGAGTGTTTTTATATACTGTCACTTCCAATGTTAACACATAATATTATTATGTAAACTAAATAAGGTATAATTTTGATAGCAGGGAATAAGACTATATTAAAAGCCAACAGTTAAACTCGACTGTTGGCTTCATCAATCTTAAAAATATAAATTTCCTACATCCAAACTACCTAAGTGATCCCACTTAATCCACGCTAAAGCAAGTTCTTTCCCAATTTGAATATAAAATGTCGATTCTTGATCCGTATAGTCTTTTTCAGTGCGATTATAAATTGCTAGTATATCTGCTAGTTCCTGATCACCTTTTAAATGAGCTGTATAAATTTCTTTGAAGGCTACTAGTTCTGGCTCTTGACTTAAGGCATTGTCGTCAAAGTCAGCAATTGCGTGTGCTAAGTGACGCAGTGTGTTCGTATCGTAATAAATGATAAATGCCCCGATAACCGGTAAATCTTTTGTTAATACTTCCGGAAGTTGATCGAACATTTTTTGTGTTTCTTCGTTTAAACCAAAATGTTCGATTTTCGCAATTTCAATATGTAATGCTGACAAGTAAGCGGATACTGCAAGTTTACTTTGTCCCATTAGATAAGCAACTTTCCCGATTCCTCGATATAGATTACTATTTGACGGTTCTTCTTTAATAGCAGCTGTGTACATATTTAAGGCTTGGTCATATCGACCTGTACGTCTTAGTTCAAGCGCGTGTTCAACCATTTTCTCAACATTTGACATAAATAATTCTCAACCTTTCTTGTTAGATGTAACTATTATATAGTATTTCGAGTGAATAGTTGAAATATATGATGGACTATTTGTTCAGCAATGTACAAAATAGCGTGTATTTTTAGTATTTTTTTAATATTACAACCTATTATAAAATCAATTTTGTAACATTTTTTAGAGAGAATTTGTGTTACTATCTATATGAAAGATTTAGTGTAAAGAGCTTACGCAATTACATCTTAGAACTGGAGATAATGATTATGGTAACAACTGAATTTCGAATCGAAAAAGATTTTATAGGAGAAAAAGAAATACCAAAAGAAGCTTATTATGGTGTTCAAACTATGAGAGCTATTGAAAACTTTCCTATTACAGGATATCGAATTCACCCTGAACTTATTAAATCTTTAGGGATTGTAAAAAAAGCTGCTGCACTTTCAAATATGGAAGTTGGCATGTTAGATAAAAATATCGGTAAGTATATTATTCAAGCTTGTGACGAAGTTATTGCTGGACAATGGAATGAGCAATTTATAGTAGATCCTATTCAAGGCGGCGCAGGCACATCTATTAACATGAATACAAATGAAGTGATTGCCAATCGCGCACTTGAATTAATGGGAGAAACAAAAGGTAATTATAAGGTAATCAGCCCAAATAGTCATATTAATATGTCACAATCAACAAATGATTCTTTTCCAACTGCAACACATATTGCGGTTTTAAGCTTATTAAATCAATTACTTGAAGCTACTAAAACAATGCAAAGTGCGTTTGTTTCTAAATCAAAAGAATTTGCTGGTATTATTAAAATGGGTCGTACACATCTTCAAGATGCAGTTCCAGTCTTACTTGGACAAGAATTTGAATCATATAGTCGTGTAGTATCACGTGATATCGATCGTATCTCACTTTCAAGACAACATCTTTATGAAGTGAACATGGGTGCAACAGCAGTAGGTACTGGATTGAATGCGGATCCAACATATATTAAATCGGTTGTTCGTAATCTTAGCGTATTAAGTGGTTTACCATTAAAAGGTGCCGAAAATTTAATAGATGCTACTCAAAATACAGATTGCTATACAGAAGTATCGGCTAATTTAAAAGTATGTATGATTAATATGTCAAAAATCGCAAATGACTTACGTTTAATGGCTTCTGGTCCACGTGATGGTTTGTTTGAAATTATCCTTCCAGCACGTCAACCAGGATCATCTATTATGCCTGGTAAAGTAAACCCTGTTATGGCTGAAGTCGTTAACCAAGTAGCTTTCCAAGTTATTGGTAATGATTTAACTATTTCTTCTGCTTCAGAAGCTGGACAATTTGAATTAAATGTCATGGAACCTGTATTATTCTTTAATTTAATTCAATCAATTTCTACTATGACAAATGTGTTTAAAGTATTTACAGAAAAATGTTTAGTTGGTATCAAAGCAAATGCAGAACATCTTAAAGAATATGTGGAAAAAAGTGTTGGTATTATAACAGCAGTGAACCCACATATCGGTTATGAACTAGCTGCACAAATTGCAAAAGAAGCATACGCTACTGGTGCTTCTGTACGTGAACTTTGCATTAAATCTGGTGCTTTAACAGCAGAACAATTAGATAAAATTTTAGATCCTTATGCAATGACAACACCAGGTATTGCTGGCGGAAAATCACTTGTTAAATAAGATTATCTAAAAACTATTAGATAAAAATCTAACGAAGAAAAAGCCTCTCTACATTAAACGGAGAGGCTTTTTTCTTTTAATACTACTGCTTATGCAACGTTATAAGCAGTTCAAGCAAATATGCTACATAATGGGTCCGCTGGTTATGTTAATGGAAGTGCACCTTCACGTAAACTAAGAGAAGCGTATTTCTTTGCTAATTTAACACAACTTTCCGTCAATTAGAAAAAATGAAACACCTATCTAAAAACTCAATAAGTAAAGTGGTTTAGTTAATAGAGTTTTATCAAATAAGAAACGTCAAAATGAATAATTTCGGCGTTTTATTGTACGTGAATTTAGACTATGTTGAAGTTTTATGTTAATAGATTGATTTGTAATAAAAAAAGGTATGAAAAATTAATGAAAGGGAGAATTCTAATGACATATCACAATTAAGGAGGATCAGCATGGTACAACATAAAGAAACGCTCAAAGATAATGGTGCTAACCCGTTTGTCATTAATATTAACGAAGCGTCAAAGCAAAACAATAATTATCGTACCACTTTATGGACAGGCAAGCATTTACAGTTAACATTAATGAGTATAAATCCAGGAGAAGATATTGGACTAGAAACACATCCTAATGTCGATCAATTCTTACGTATAGAGCAAGGGGAAGGGGTTGCTCAAATGGGCGAGAGTAAAGATAATTTAACCTTTAAAGAAAATGTCAATGATGATTCTGCTATTTTTATCCCTGCAGGAACATGGCATAATGTAACAAATACAGGTAGTACTCCGTTAAAGTTATATTCAATCTATACCCCGCCTAACCATCCATTTGGAACGATTCATCCTACTAGAGCTGATGCAATGGCCGCAGAAAAAGAGGGAGAATAACAGTATTTGATTTGGCAAGATCTCAGATAATTTTTATCATTACAAAAAAGTCCAATTTCTCAGCATTTGAATTGAAGAATTGGGCTTTTTATATTGTAATTCCCTTAGTTTTATAAAGCTCATTCTTGAAGCAATAATAGATTAGATCAATCCTATCTTTTACAAACAGAACATTTGTTCTATCGTTGTAAAAATAGCATTTTTGATAATAATGCGATAAATTATGATAATTTAAGCAAAAATGCATTGTATAATCATAAAATATATGTATAATTATTATATTTCTCTATATATAGAACAAATGTTCCTTATATCAGATTTTTAAATTGAAAATGTTATAGACTATTATTTTTCGTTTATTAATTATTTTGATAATAATTAATTGCTTTTTCTAGAAATAATATAATTTCCTTTTTAACAGGGTAAAGGCTCAAATCAGCTGAAATCTCTTCAGATTTACGTGCTTCCCAAAATTTCTTTGCTAATTCATCATCGCCATTAAACATTTCGTTGGATAACAGTAATGTATCGTGTGCGATCAATTGACCTTCCGGGGAATCAAACGTTTTCCCATCCTCTATACATAACTCAATTCGCTTTGCTAGATTAAGCCACTTCAATAGATGATCTGAATTACTCTCCATTTTCGGAAGTTGCTTCTTTAAAGCCTCTTGTTGTTCTTTATTGAATAATTTATTCATTACATCATTTTTCCTGTGGCGTTTCAAGGACTGATTTTCTTCTGAAAGAAGCGGCAATAATTGCTCCCAATGAATATCATCGTCCAGTTTTAACATATTCACTAGCGTATTTGTATGATTCAAGGATTGTTGCAAGTGTTTGATTTTATCTTCAAGCTGCGTTTTATGTATGGATAGTGTTGTTTGAATCGTGACTTGGTTCATTATTTTTTTGATATCTTCTAAAGATATAGAAGCGGATTTTAGTAGCAAAATCTTTTCTAGAAGCAGTAGATCATCAGTTGAATAGTATCGCTTCCCATTATTCTCTTTTAAAGTAGGCTTTACTAGATCAATTTCATCATAATATCGCAGTGTACGTAAGGATATATTTAGCTTTTTCGATACCTCTCCTGTAGAAAAATACGTCATTGAATCCATCCTCCTTAAAATAACGCTTGTAGGTTACGTAACGTCACCATTTATTCTAAATGTAACATACTTTATTTTTCAGGGGGAATTTAAGAATGAAGAAAGATAGTACTGCATCTTCGAAATGGACTTATAAGGAATTTACTTTATTACTTTTATTAACGCTTGTGTTTGTACCATTCTTCGTCGAATATTTATTGCATAGTTTTTTACTGCACATATTCAAGGATAGACTTTATTCAGGTACAGCTACTGGTTTTCTAATGGCGATTGTGTTTACTTTAGGTGTATATTTTATTGCGCTTAAGCCACATCATTTGAAATGGTTTGAAATAGGCCTATGTCGGTTTACTAAAAGCTATTGGAAATCTATCATTTATTGGGTATTCATTTTAATAGTTACTAATTGCATGATTTTAATGTTGATGTACCTATTCCATATAGGTGTTGAAAATACGAAGACTGAGTCATTACAAAGAAATATTACTTGGTTTACATTTAGCATTGCATTTATATCAGCAGCCATTATTTCACCTATTTACGAGGAAATTTTCTATCGGGGCTTTCTTTATAAATGGATGAAGTTAAGATGGGGAGTTAGAAGCGGAATACTATTTAGCTCGCTCATTTTTACAATCGTTCATATTCCAACGTATAACACGCTACCAGTGAACTTTATCTCAGGCTTAGTATTTGCATGGACTTATGAAAAATCAGGTTCTATAATACCTGCGATGATTATTCATAGTGTTTTAAACGGTATTGCTGTTATTCTGACGGTACTTTAACCAATTTTCATGTTGAGTTATATTAAAAGCTAAAATTTTTTCGTCATAGAAGTGTTTAAAAATATTGGTGTATACTTGATTATGAAAAATGAAAATGTAGTTAGTTTTTCAAATACGAAAGAAGATAACCGAGCATTATTGCTTTGGGATTGATTGACTTTGCAAGAAATGGAGATAAATAACGTGGAAAAGGGAAAAATTTGGACGAAGGATTTTATATTTTTATTAGCATCTAATTTCTTAGTTGCTTTAAGCTTTTACTTATTAATGACGTCGATGGCTGTATATGCGATTCAGCAATTTAAAGCATCAGAGAGTAGCGCTGGATTAGCCGCAAGTATCTTTGTTGTGGGGGCGTTATTTGCACGATTGTTTGCAGGAAGATTTCTTGATGTAATAGGGCGTAAAAAATTATTGTATAGTGGATTAACGTTATTTTTAATTGCTTCGATTACATATTTATTCGTGACAAGCATTGGATTTTTAATGGTTATTCGATTTTTACATGGGATTGCATTTGGTATTTCAACGACAATTTTGATAACTGTATCTATGGCAAGACTACCAGATGATAAAAGAGGCGAAGGTACGGGGTATTTTTCATTAAGTACGGCAGCTGCAACAGCTATTGGTCCCTTTTTAGCGTTGTATATTACGAATAATTTTAGTTATAACACGATGTTCGCTTATTGTATCACTTTCAGTATCCTAGCATTGGTATCAACAGCATTAGGTAAAATAACAGAGGTTGATTTAACACCGGAACAAAAAGAAAATTTGAAAAAGGGCTTTAAATTGAAAGATTTCTTTGAGAAAACAGCTCTTCCGATTTCATTGCTTATGTTCATAAGTGGTATTACTTATTCAAGTATTATTTCTTTTATTAATTCGTATGCTATTGAAATCAATTTAACAAAAGCTGCATCTTTTTTCTTTGTCGTTTACGCCATCTTTTTATTTATAGGTCGACCAATTGCAGGAAAATTATTTGACAGAAAAGGCGAAAATATAGTTGTTTATCCGTCTTTTGTGTTGTTTGCTTGTAGCTTATTATTAATTGCTTTTGCGAACAATGGTTTTATTCTTTTACTGGCGGGCGTATTTTTAGCTTTAGGGTACGGAACATTAATGTCTAGTATGCAAACAATTGCTGTGAAAGTATCACCACCACATCGCTTAGGATTAGCCATTTCAACATTTTTCGTTTGCATGGATACCGGTATGGGAATCGGAGCTTATGTTATTGGCTTAATTGTTGAACAATTTGGTTTTCATACGATGTACATTATTTTAGCTATAGCCATCTTCTTATTAATTCCTGCTTATTATTTTGTACATGGTAGAAAAGCAAGTAGTGTAAAAGTGTAGGGGATTGTAAACATACATTTACCTAAAGTTGCTGTCTGTCGATTGCAGATAGCAACTTTTTTAGTGCGCCCAGCATGAAAGTAATT
>NZ_QWUA01000083.1 GCF_003576525.1 Rummeliibacillus sp. POC4
GAGATTGCAATGGAATTGAAATTAGGTACTAACATCATTTTAGAATCAATTTCTTCAGAAAATAGGGAAAGTTTTCGCTGTAAAATTGTCGAACAAAAGAATAATACAATCTATATTGATTATCCCGTTAACACAAAAACAAATAAAACCGCATTTCTAATTGAAGGTAGTCAATATCGAGCATCATTCGTAGACGAATCAAAAGTGGCGCATGCGTTTAAAACGCAAGTCTTAGGTAGAGTAATGTCGAATATTCCAATGATTATGCTTTCTTTTCCGACAGATGATGAAATCATAAAAATTCAAAGACGTGAATTTGTAAGAGTTCTAACACCTGTTGATGTGGCAATAGAATATAATCATCAGTATTTTCAGTTTATAACGGAAGATATTAGTGCCGGAGGATTAGCTATTATTATCAATCAACCAGTTCCTTTTAAAGAAAACGATGAAGTCGAATTGACAATTGTATTACCATTTACAAATTTAAGTGATGGAGTTCAATATGTCCATACTTCGGCAAAGGTTGTGAGGTTCATTGAAAAAGATAACACTGTAATAGCTCCATTACAATTTAGCAATACGGATGATATTGATCGTCAAAATATTATACGCTTTTGTTTCGAACGGCAATTGCAAATTCGGAAAAAAGAAACAGCTTTTTAGTCCTCAAATTGAGGGCTTTTTTCTTTATAAAATATTTTCAATTCGGGCCTTCCAATGATTTTCGAGTCTAAACGAGCCGCCTCCGCTTTTCTTGTCCAGCTGCGGGCGCTTGCTGCTTGAGTCACTTCACCTTCTCGGTCGAAAGCTGAAAAAACGCTTTCGATTCGAAGGTTCCAGTGCTTGTCGCAGCAGAACGAGCGCCCTCCGCTTTTCTTGTCTAGCTCCGGCGGCTAGACTCTCGAGTCATTTCAGTCCCTCGGTCGAAAGCTGGAAAACGCTTTCGATTCGGGCCTTCCAATGATTTTCGAGTCTAAACGAGCCGCCTCCGCTTTTCTTGTCCAGCTGCGGGCGCTTGCTGCTTGAGTCACTTCACCTTCTCGGTCGAAAGCTGAAAAAACGCTTTCGATTCGAAGGTTCCAGTGCTTGTCGCAGCAGAACGAGCGCCCTCCGCTTTTCTGTGTTACAATATTACGGAAAGAAAGGGTTGATACCGTGAAGAAGAATATTCAAATTGCTATTGATGGTCCTGCAGGGGCTGGTAAAAGTACGATTGCTAAGATTGTGGCTGAGAAATTAGGCTACACTTATATTGATACTGGGGCAATGTATCGAGCACTTACATTAAAAGCATTGAAAGAACATATAGATTTAGAGAATGCTGAAAGCGTCACCAATTTATTAGCAAAAACAATTATTGAATTAAAACCATCAGCACAAGGACAATTAGTATATCTTGATGGACAAGACGTATCAAAAGAGATTCGTTCTAATGTTGTTACTGGAAATGTTTCAAGAGTTGCTTGTCATGCTACAATGCGAGAAATTATGGTCAATCGTCAACGTGAAATGGCAGAACGTGGTGGCGTTGTGATGGATGGTAGAGATATTGCAACTGCAGTATTACCAAAAGCTGAATTGAAAGTTTATATGTCAGCAACAGTGGAAGAACGTGCACGTCGTCGTTTTGAAGATAATAAGCAACGTGGAATTGAAACATCTATTGAAAAATTACAAGAAGAAATTGCTTTGCGAGATAAATTAGACAGCGAGAGAGAAGCATCTCCGCTTGTGCAAGCACCTGATGCAATATTCTTAGATACTACTGATTTAACAATCACACAAGCAGCAGAAGCGATTTTACAATTAGTGAGTGAAAGGATGGCATAGATATGGACTTTTATCAATTTGCAAAGTCTGTTGTTTATACAGTATTGAAGCCCATTTATCGAATGGATGTAATAGGTGTTGAAAATTTCCCTGAAAAAGGTGGTATCTTATTATGTTCTAATCATATTGATAATTTAGATCCACCTGTTGTTGGTATTTGTTCACCAAGACCTGTTAACTTTATGGCCAAAGAAGAACTTTTTAATGTACCAATTTTAAAAGGAATCTTACCTAAAGTACATGCATTTCCTGTTAAACGTGGTCTAAGTGATCGTCAAGCACTTCGCACTGCCATTAATACCTTAAAAGAAGGTCAAGTTGTTGGACTTTTCCCAGAAGGACATAGAAACAAATCGGGTAAGCTAGGAAAAGGGTTCTCTGGAGCTGGATTTTTTGCATTGAGAGGAAATGCCAATGTGGTACCTTGTGCAATCGTTGGACCATACAAACCATTCCGTAAGGTAAAAGTTGTATTTGGTAAACCGATTGACATAGAACCGTATCGTGAGAGAAAAGCAAAACCAGAAGAAGTAACAGAAGTAATAATGGCGCACATTCAAGAATTATTAGATGAACATCATCCTGATAATAAAAAATAATTGTATTTAAAGGGTTAATTTTTGTTTTTACTAGCAAATTCTAATAAAATAGAAAGTGAACATTGTGAAGGAGGATTACATATGTCTGAAGAAATGAACTTAAACGAGTTAAAAGAGATCCGTGAAGGTGATATTGTTACTGGTAAAGTTGAAAAGGTCGAAGAAAAAGTTGCAATAGTTACAATTCCAGGTGCACCTTTTGATGGCGTAATTCCAATTAGTGAGCTTTCAAGCTTACATATAGAAAAAGCTTCTGACGCTGTCTCCGTAAATGATGAATTAGAAGTTTTAGTAACAAAAATTGAACAGCCTGACGAAAAGAATCCCGGACAATATGTTCTTTCAAAACGTCAAGTAGATGCAAAATATGCATGGAAAGAGTTAACCGAGAAATTTAACAATGGAGAAGTAATTGAAGCTGAAGTAAAAGATATCGTTAAAGGTGGCCTTGTAGTTGATCTAGGCGTACGAGGTTTTGTTCCTGCTTCCTTAGTTGAAGATCATTTTGTTGAATCTTTTGAAGATTATAAAGGAAAAACTTTAACCTATAAAATTGTTGAAATGGATCAAGAAAAAAATCGTTTAATTCTTTCTCATCGTGCAGTAATTGAAGCACAAAAGGCAAAAGAAAAAGGTGCAGTTATTAATAATATTCATGAAGGCGATATTATCGAGGGGACTGTGCAACGTATAGCCACTTTTGGTGCATTTGTTGATCTAGGTGGAGTTGATGGACTTGTGCATATTTCCCAAGTGTCTCATGATCATGTTGAGGATGTTTCAAAAGTTCTTTCTGAAGGACAAAAAGTGAAAGTTAAAGTATTATCTGTAGATTCTGAACAAGAACGTATTTCTTTATCTATAAAGGAAACTCAAGAAGGCCCATGGTCACAAATCGATGAAAAAGCTCCTGTTGGGTCTGTCTTAACAGGCGTTGTTAAACGACTTGTTACATTCGGTGCATTTGTAGAAATTTTCCCTGGTGTAGAAGGACTTGTGCATATTTCCCAAATATCTCATAATCATATTTCAACACCACATGAAGTTTTAAAAGAAGGTCAAGAAGTTCAAGTAAAAGTTCTAGCTGTGAACAAAGCTGATAAACGTTTGTCACTTAGTATTAAAGCTTTAATAGAGAACAAAGAAGAGCCTGAAGTCGATGAATTTGAATTTCCTGAAGAAACAAATGGTTTTTCATTTGGCGATGTAATTGGTGATAAGCTTAAAAACTTTTCAAAAGAATCATAAAAAAATATTAAAATAATAAAGTAGGCAGATGCTTTCAGGGCTTTGCCTGCTTTTTTTCTTGCATTACAGGCAATATTTGATAAAATAAGTATACAAAAAGACTTCAATTGTAGGTGATGGTCAACTTATCAGGTACCATCATCTTTTTTGTTGTATAATAGCTCTTATTAGAAGTCGGAAGGATGAAGAAAGTTATGGCGAAACCAATTGTCGCAATTGTTGGTCGTCCAAATGTCGGTAAATCGACTATTTTCAACAGAATTGTAGGAGAGCGCGTTTCAATCGTGGAAGATATTCCAGGTGTAACACGTGATCGTATTTATAGTTCTGCGGATTGGCTAACACATGAATTTAATATTATTGATACTGGCGGTATTGATATTGGAGACGAACCTTTTATTGACCAAATACGTCATCAAGCAGAGATTGCTATGGATGAAGCAGACGTTATTATTTTTATGGTAAATGGTCGAGAAGGTGTTACATTAGCGGATGAACATGTAGCAAAAATTTTATATAAAACAAAGAAACCAATTGTTTTAGCAGTCAATAAAATTGACAACCCTGACATGCGTCAAATGATTTATGATTTTTATTCTTTAGGATTTGGAGATCCATTCCCAATTTCCGGTTCTCACGGAATTGGATTAGGAGATTTACTCGATGAAGTAGCTAAGCATTTTCCTAAAGAAGATGAGGAACAATATGATGAGAACGTGATTAAGTTTTCATTAATAGGCCGTCCAAACGTTGGCAAATCTTCCCTTGTCAATGCCTTTTTAGGCGATAATCGTGTCATTGTAAGTGATGTAGCAGGTACAACTCGTGATGCAATTGATACTAGTTACGAATATGATGGACAAGAATATGTCATTATTGATACTGCAGGTATGCGAAAAAAAGGGAAAGTGTACGAGTCAACTGAGAAGTATAGTGTCCTTCGTGCATTAAGAGGAATTGAACGATCAGACGTTGTATTAGTTGTCTTGAACGGTGAAGAAGGTATCCAAGAACAAGATAAGAAAATCGCAGGATATGCTCATCAAGCAGGTAAAGCGGTAATTATTGTCATGAATAAATGGGATGCAGTCGAAAAAGATGAAAAGACAATGAATGAAAAAACAAAAGAAATTAGAGAACAATTCCAATTTTTGGACTACGCACCAATTGTCTTCGTATCAGCAAAAACAAAACAACGTGTCCATTCTATCTTACCTATTATCAATCGAGTAAATGAAAATCACTCAATGCGTATTCAATCTAGCATCTTAAACGAAGTTATTTCTGATGCAGTAGCTCGTAATCCTGCGCCAACAGATAAAGGTAGACGTTTACGTATTTACTATGTCACTCAAGTGGCTATCAAACCACCAACTTTTGTGGTATTTGTAAATGATCCAGAATTAATGCATTTCACATATGAACGTTTCTTAGAAAATAGAATTCGTGAAACATTTGATTTTGAAGGTACACCAATAAAATTAATCACAAGAGCACGTGATTAATAATTAGAACATGAAATCGAAAGGAGATTTCAACATGAATCGCGTATCGGTACTTGGAGCAGGTTCTTGGGGAACATCTTTAGCCATTGTCTTAGCTGAAAATGGCCATGATACTTTACTATGGTCTCATCGTAAAGAACAAGCAAACGAAATTAATATTCAACATACAAATGTAAAATATTTACCTACAACAATATTACCTGAAAATTTAAAAGCAACTTCAGATATTGCAGAAGCTGTTCATCATGCAGATATTATTGTAATGGCAGTTCCAACAAAAGGTATTCGAGAAACATGTCAAAAAATACTGGAAACACTCGATAAAAAAATGTTATTTGTTCATGTTTCTAAAGGAATTGAACCAAACACATTATTAAGAATTTCAGAAATAATGCGAGAAGAAATTCCAGCAGAACTGATTGAAGATATTGTAGTATTATCCGGCCCGAGTCACGCAGAAGAGGTCGTGCAGCATCACCCAACAACTGTGGCTGCTGCATGTGAAAACTTAGTAAGTGCTGAAAAAATACAAGATCTTTTCATGAATCAATACTTCCGTGTATACACAAACCAAGATGTTGTTGGAGTTGAAATTGGAGGAGCATTGAAGAATGTTATTGCATTAGCAGCAGGAGCTGTAGATGGTTTAGAATTCGGTGATAATGCAAAAGCAGCACTTATAACACGTGGTTTAGCAGAAATTTCACGTTTAGGTGTAAAACTAGGAGCGAATCCATTAACATTTGCCGGATTAGCTGGTATGGGTGATTTAATCGTAACATGTACAAGTGTTCACTCTCGTAACTGGAGAGCTGGGAATATGCTTGGTAAAGGACTTTCATTAGATGAAATTCTTGATCAAATGGGTATGGTTGTTGAAGGAGTTCGTACAACAAAAGCAGCTCATCAGCTATCCAAAAAATATAATGTTTCAATGCCTATTTCAGAAATTTTATACGGGGTTCTTTTTGAAGGAATCGATCCACATAAAGCTGTGGAACAATTAATGCTTCGTGAAAAAACGCAAGAGTTGGATGCTACCTACGATTTTTAATGGTAGTTCACAAAATTGTACGATTTATAAAGAGCATCTTAGAGCTAGCAAATGACTTTATTTATGCTCAATTGTTAAAATAGGACAAGAGATGGTTACCATACATCTCTTGTTTTTTTATTTATAGTAATAAAAAATGGTTTCTATAAAAATATAAATTTGGGCAAAAATACTATAAGTTTCCTTATTTAACTGATAAAGTAAACTGAAATCATGCTTATATAGGTAATGTATTCTCTCTAACCAATTATTATTTGAGAAGGGTCTTACCGGGTTGATGTGGGTAAACAGCAGGATTATATCACTACAATGTTTAAAGTGATACTTTATGTTATACTTTCATCTGTGAGAAATGATTTTCGTTATACATAGGAAGGGTGGTTGTACTGTTGACAGAGTTAGTACTACTTACAGGAACAGGTATATCGCCAATGGATATGATGTGGATATCCTTTTATTCAATAGGCTTTTTGCTGATTGCATCAGGGTTGATATATTTAAGTAGACAAAAAATTAATAATAGAATTATAAGTACAATTGTGGCTTTAATAGCTTATGTTTTTCTTATCATTGGTTTTTTAACAATGGTGTTTGTTGTTATGACTTTTTGATTCTTCAAAAAAATGAGGGTAGTTTATGAAAAAAATAAGTTTAATTTTATTCGTATTCATTATGACAGTAGCCCTGTCAGGTTGTATGTATCCTGATAAGGAAAAAGTTGAAAATCAGGTACCAGATGAGGCTCAATTATTAACAGTACAAAAAGCTGTGGACCAGTTTAGAAAGGATACAGGTGGACTATTACCTATCCAAAACCGTGATCAAAATGTGGATCGCTATATTAAATATCCGATTAATTTTGAAAAATTAACTCAAGGATATATTGCAAAGACACCAGGAAATGCATTTGAAAAAGGCGGTATTTATCAATATGTAATATGGAATGCCGAAAGTAAAAATCCTGAAGTAAAATTAGTCGATTTACGAGGTTCTGAAACAATCCGGGAGCTTAATATTAAAAAAGGTGTAAACGGCTTTGTACCAATCTCTAGACAGCTTAAAGATGATGTCTATGAATTCGATTATAAGAAGATGGGGTATAAAAAGGCACCGACAGTACCGAGTCCTTATTCTAATACGAACTTACCTTTAGTAGTAAAAGGTAGTGGCGAAATTTGTATCGATTATTCGATAGAATTACAAAAAATGGTCAATGAAAGTAAAGTAAAAGTGAAGCCCGGTGAAGATATACGTTATTTACTTTCTGACAAATATCCTATCTTACCAGCCTATTCATTGCCTTATACAGTAAATGAAAAAAATGAAGTTGAATTTTTAACAAAATCAACTAAGAAATAAGTAAACTTCAAAAAGCGTTTCATGTCTTGTGCATGAAACGTTTTTTTATTGCATAGGATATAGTGCTGAAAAAAAGGGGGAAGGATTATGTCACAAGAAGTGTACGAGCAAATGGCGACACGTACAAATGGTGATATCTATATCGGTGTAGTTGGCCCGGTTAGAGTTGGAAAATCAACGTTTACAAAGCGTGTGATGGATATTATGGTCTTACCAAACATGCAAGATGAAAAAGAACGTCAACGGGCACAAGACGAATTGCCACAAAGTTCTCCAGGCCCAGTAATAATGACGACTGAACCTAAATTTGTACCTGCTAATGGAGCGCAAATCACTGTTGGAAATCAAGACATGCCGTTTAAAATAAGATTCGCTGATTGTGTGGGTTATATTATTGACGGTGTGAAAGGGTATGAGGATGAAAATGGTCCCAAATTAGTACATACCCCTTGGCATAATGATCCAATACCATTTGAAGAAGCAGCTAAAATTGGTACTGATAAAATTATTAGGGAGCATGCGAATATCGGGGTTGTTATGACCACAGATGGTACAGTAAATGGAATTCCGAGAGAAGCTGTTTGCAAGGCAGAAGAGGAAATTATTCAACAACTACAGGAGATTGGTAAGCCTTTC
Source organism: Rummeliibacillus sp. POC4 (assembly GCF_003576525.1). Taxonomy (GTDB): domain Bacteria; phylum Bacillota; class Bacilli; order Bacillales_A; family Planococcaceae; genus Rummeliibacillus. Next base: position 8,235 of record NZ_QWUA01000083.1, read on the forward strand.
GTTATCGTTGTGAATAGTAAAATGCCTGCCCATAACGTCGCGAAGGAATTATGTGAAGAATTACAAGAACGTTATAGTGCGCCAGTCATTTCTACATCGGTAGATCAAATGACTTTAAATGAAGTTCGTCATATTTTAGAAGAGGCCCTTTATGAATTTCCTATTGATAAGTTAGAGATGGAAAAACCAGATTGGTTAGATGTATTAGATGAAAATCACGAACTAAACAAACTGATCAAACAATCCATTGATAACTGGAAAGCATCGGTCAATAAAATTCGAGATATTGAACGTTTAACACATGAATTATTACAAGAAGATTTTATCGCATCTGCTCAAGTGAAAAATGTAGATGCAGGGTTGGGGCATGCAGTTATTACATTACAATTAAAGAATGAAATCTACAAATCTATCTGTGATGAATGGCTAGATGAACCTATTCAAAGTAAGAAGGATTGGTTATTATTTATTAAAGAATCGCAACAAGCGAGAAAATCTTATCAACGCTTCCACAAAGCTATTGAGGAAGCAAATAAAGATGGATATGGTGTTACTTTACCAATCCTAGACGAATTCGAACCTACTAGACCAGAACTTATTAAACAAAATAATTTCTTTGGTGTTCGGATGGAAGTTAAAGCTCCTTCTTATCATATTCTACGAATCGATATGGAAGCAGAATTTGCACCACTTATCGGATCGGAGTTTTATAGCCAACAATTATTAAAAGATTTAACCAATGCTTATTTACATGATCGTGAAAAACTATGGAGTACTCAGATATTCGGAACGCCATTACATGAAATGATGAAAGAAAGTATTGCATACAAAACCGAAGCTGTTCCAAAACATGCAAAAGCTAGAATGCGTCAAACAGTTGAAAAAATGGTGAATAAAGGTGAACAAGGAATGGTTACTTTTATACTATAAAGTGCAATTTCTATCAGTGAATTCATCCTAATAGTTGTTTCAATGAAAGAGAAAATAAATAGCTTGATTTTAAGAGGAATTTACGATATGTAAATTCCTTTTTTGTGTCGATTTGATAAATTATTTGCTTAAAGTTAGGAAAAGGAGTATAAATATTGTTGCATAGCAAAATTTGTTGTGATAATCTTTTTACATGATTTAGAAAAAGCCCCTTTGAGAGGAGGTGAGTGGTGTGAATAAAACAGAATTAGTTAACTCTGTTGCAGAAACTGCAGCTCTTTCTAAAAAAGATGCTTCTAAAGCAGTTGAAGCAGTATTTGAAACTATCCAAGAAGCTCTTGCAAAGGGTGATAAAGTTCAATTGATCGGTTTTGGTAACTTTGAAGTACGTGAACGTGCGGCTCGTAAAGGTCGTAACCCACAAACAGGTAAAGAAATTGAAATCGCAGCAAGCAAAGTACCTGCATTTAAACCAGGTAAAGCGCTTAAAGATGCTGTTAAATAGTACAAGCATCTGTTCTACATAGAGTAGCCGTTAAGGCTGCTCTTTTTTTGTGATTGAAATAACATTCAAAAATGAATCTTACTAGTAGTACATACTTAATTTATTAAAAACGTTTACATATTTTGCGATTACTTTACTTGTGTGGTAATCTCATTTTGAGACTCTTTGCAGAAATATTGGGGGATTTATGTTGATAGAAAAAAACTTTGAAAAAATAGACCAAGTATCTACTGATGTAGATTTAAAAAAAATAGAAACTGCTGTAACAATGATATTAGAGGCAGTCGGTGAAAACCCACTAAGAGAGGGTTTATTAGACACACCAAAGCGAGTAGCTAAAATGTATGCCGAAATGTTCCAAGGTCTTCATGAAGACCCTAGACAATATTTCGAGACAGTTTTCCACGAAGGACATGATGAACTAGTTCTTGTAAAAGATATTCCGTTTTATTCAATGTGTGAACATCATTTAGTACCTTTTTACGGCAAAGCTCATATAGCATACATCCCTCAAAATGGTGTAGTTGCGGGATTAAGTAAATTAGCAAGAACTGTTGAAACAGTTTCGCATCGTCCTCAACTCCAAGAACGTATTACAGGAACTATCGCAGATACGCTAATGGAAATGTTGAATCCGAAAGGTGTTTACGTAGTGGTTGAGGCAGAACATATGTGTATGACAATGCGCGGAATTAAAAAGCCAGGGGCTAAAACGGTTACTTCTGTAGCGAAGGGCATTTTTGAAGAAGATGAAGTAAAACGTTCAGAAATACTTTCATTCATTCAAATGTCTTAAATTTCGAGTTTTTTTGTGTTATGATTGTTGGAGAAAAGTCGAAAATAAGGAGAAAGTTTAAATGGCTCAAAACGATTATATAGTAGTACGTGCAAAAGAAGACGGCGTACATGTCATTGGTTTAACTCGTGGGAATGATACCAAGTTTCATCATTCAGAGAAATTAGACAATGGTGAAGTAATGATTGCACAATTTACTGAGCATACTTCCGCTATGAAAATTCGAGGAAAAGCAGAAATTCAAACAGCTTTTGGAGTTGTTGAAAGCGATTCAAAAAATTAATATATAAAATATAATAGTAAATATAATATGGACAACAGGATACAAACTGAATGGAGAAAAGTTTATGAATGCAACTTATATTGAAGAACAAGTATCGCAACTAAAAAATAATATTCTAATGCAATTGCATCATAGAACGCTCCTTCAATTTACAGGTCAACCAATTGTTGAAGATGGTCAACTGCTATATTTATTGTTGCCAAAGTTAAATGGTGAACGATGGTCTGCACAACATGAGAAAGCTGCAACTGCTGTAGCAATGATCAATGCGGCTTTGCACGAGCATGAGCAAATTGATGAACAAAATGCTACATCTAAAAGTCAGCAACTATCAGTCCTTGCGGGAGACTATTATAGCGGATTGTATTACACGACACTTGCATCAATTCCAGATATTCAACTTATTCGTAATTTATCGGAGGCAGTTGCTGAAGTTTGTGAATGTAAGACAGCTATGTATGAACCGAAAAAAAGAAATTTAAAGGAATGGTTAGAAGTATTTCGGGTTATTGAAGCAAAGACCACTGAACAATTTTTAAAACGATTTCATTTTGAGTCATATATTGATATTGCAAACCAAGGTTTACTTCTTACTCGATTTAAACGTGAATTGAACCAATATCAAGAATTACATCAAAATAACCGTTTTATGGGAGTCTTGGAACAACAGAAGGAAAATGCTGGTATGAAATATGAGCAAATTCTTCGATATCAAATTTCAGATCTTTCATCTAATTTAATTCGAAGTATTAAATCTTCTCCTTTTCTACTAGATGAAGTTAAAACAATAGTGTTACAGTATATCGAAAGTGATATACCTGAACATCAAACGATGAGAGAAGGTTGATTTATAGTGACACCACAATCGAAAGAAGAACGTGTACATGAAGTTTTTGAAAATATTTCCGATAGTTATGACAAGATGAATTCTGTTATTAGTTTTCAAATGCATAAGGGCTGGCGAAAAGATACGATGAAACACATGGACGTTAAACCGGGATCTAAAGCTCTTGATGTATGTTGTGGTACTGCAGATTGGACCATTGCAATGGCTGAAGCTGTCGGAGAAAATGGACATGTTACTGGACTAGACTTTAGTCAGAATATGTTAAATGTCGGATTAGAAAAAACAAAGGATATAAAACAAATAGAATTAATACAAGGAAATGCAATGGAGCTACCATTTCCAGACAACACATTTGACTACGTAACAATTGGTTTTGGGTTACGTAATGTGCCTGATTATATGCAAGTACTTCGAGAAATGAATCGTGTAGCAAAACCAGGCGGTAAAGTAGTTTGCCTTGAGACATCCCAATCAGAAATTCCTGGTTATCGTCAATTATTCCGATTCTATTTCCGCTATATTATGCCCTTGTTTGGTAAGATCTTTGCTAAGAGTTATAAAGAATATTCTTGGTTACAAGAATCTGCAAATGATTTTCCAGGGATGAAAAAGTTAAAGAAAATGTTTGAACAAGCTGGTTTACAAAAAGTAGTATATAAATCTTATAGTGGTGGAGCTGCTGCTATGCATATGGGCTTTAAAAAGGAAATTTAGTGTGGGAGAAGGTTTAAACGCGTGGAAAAGATGAAGTTAAAACTTCTTTATGCCGATTTACAATCAGACATAAGGATCATCGAAAAAGAATTAGAAAAAGCGCTGGATTCATCTTCACACTATTTGAATGATGCCTCTCTCCATTTGCTTAAAGCTGGTGGAAAACGAATAAGGCCTGTTTTTGTTTTGCTTGGCGCTAAATTTGGTCAATATGATATTCATCATATAAAAAATGTGGCTGTACCTCTTGAATTAGTCCATATGGCTTCCCTTGTTCATGATGACGTCATTGATGATTCTGAACTTCGTAGAGGGCGCCCTACTGTTAAAGCTCAGTGGAATAATCGTGTAGCGATGTATACTGGGGATTTTATCTTTGCGAAAGCATTAGAATATATTACAAAAATTGAAAGCCAAAAAGCAAATGAGATTTTATCTAAAACAATGGTTGAGATTTGTATAGGTGAGATTATTCAAATTGAAGATAAATTGCATATAGAGCAAAATATCCGAGACTATTTTAGACGAATAAAAAGGAAAACTGCGTTGTTAATTTCATCTAGTTGTCATCTAGGAGCAATTGCTTCAGGTTGTGACGAAAAAGTGGCAAATCATTTAAAACGATTTGGCTATTATGTAGGTATGTCATTTCAAATTATAGATGATATTCTAGATTTAACAGCTTCAGATAAACAACTTGGAAAGCCTGCTGGTAGTGATCTAATGCAAGGTAATATTACACTTCCAGTTTTATTGGTTAAAGATGATTTAGAAATGCGACCTCTTATTGACAAAGCATTGGCTGGCACGATGAATGAAAATGAGAGACAAGCCTTTTTGAAAAAAATTCGTCAATCTGATGCAATAGAAGAATCCTATTATATAAGTAATTTATATTTACAAAAGGCTTTGAAAGAAGTAGATGCATTACCAAATAACTCTGCGAAAAAGTCATTAAGAGATATCGCTTTATATATGGGAAAACGTAAATTTTAATAGTTATTGTTGAACATTATGTGTTTCAATGATAATATTTTCAAGTAGGGTTTAAATCCTAGATAATCTTAAGGAGTTGTAATAGTACAATGGCTATCCAAAAAACTTTTTTAATGGTAAAACCAGATGGTGTTAAACGCCAATTAGTAGGCGACATCGTAGATCGTTTCGAACGCAAAGGATTTGTTCTTAAAGGAGCAAAACTTATGCAAATTTCTCAAGAACTTGCTGAAAAACACTATGCAGAACATGCAGAAAGACCATTCTTCGGTGAATTAGTAGAATTCATCACTTCTGGTCCAGTATTTGCAATGGTATGGGAAGGCGAAAATGTAATCTCTGTTGCTCGTCTTATGATGGGTGCTACTAACCCTGCAGAATCTGCACCAGGAACAATCCGTGGTGACTACTCAACAACAGTATCTCACAACGTTATTCACGGTTCTGATTCACTAGCTTCAGCAGAACGTGAAATTGGCTTATTCTTCAAAGAAGAAGAATTACACTAGTTTTCACTAGTATAAAAGAAGAGAAAACTGTTCATTTAACGATGGACAGTTTTTTTATTTTCTTTAATATTTATAAACTTATAAAAAATGTAAGCTATTCAATAAACACAACTGAAACAATACTAATGACTGAAATATTGTAAAACTCTCGATTTCTTCTATTTAAGATTTATTTCTAATCCGGTATAATAGACATAGGACTAAAGAGAGGGAAGATGCTCAAATGACTGATTACGAAGAATTCATTGCAAATATTAAGCGTAAAACGGGCATTGATTTAGCTTTATATAAAGAAGCACAGATGAAAAGACGGTTAACTTCTCTTTATGAAAAAAGAGGATTTAAAAGTTTTAAAGACTTTTTTATGGGAATTGAAAGAGATCAAAAACTTCTTGATGAGTTCTTAGATAGGATGACAATTAATGTATCTGAATTTTATCGAAATGGAAAGCGTTGGGAAGTATTGCAAAATAAAATCTTACCGAGATTATTGCAAAGTAATAAAAGGCTTAAAATCTGGAGTGCTGCATGTTCAACAGGTGAAGAACCATACTCTTTAGCTATGGTGCTTTCAAATTACTTACCATTATCTCAAATTTCAATCTTTGCCACAGATTTAGATGAAAATGCAATTGCAAAAGCAAAAGCTGGTGTTTACCCTGAACGTTCACTGGCTGAAGTACCTGCGAATATGAAGTCTAAGTATTTTGAACGAGAAGGCTCTTTTTATAAAGTAAAGGATGAGATTAAACGAACCGTTACATTTCGAAAACATAATTTATTAAATGATTCCTATGACAGTAATTACGATTTAATAGTATGTCGAAACGTTATGATCTATTTTACAGAAGAGGCTAAAGATCAAATTTATCGCAATTTTAGTAACTCCCTTCATTCGGGTGGCGTGTTATTTGTAGGTAGTACTGAACAAATTTTCAATCCAACAAGATACTCTTTTGATATAGAGGACACTTTCTTTTACAAGAAGATATAATTTTTAGTAATTCCCTTTCATTACAAAGTAAGCAAGTTTACGCTTTTCGATTAATACGAAAAGCGTTTTTTATA
>NZ_QWUA01000084.1 GCF_003576525.1 Rummeliibacillus sp. POC4
ACAGCGAATATTCGCATTGAAAAAGCTATCTATAAGTATGATATAAAATACTTACAGATAGCTTTTTATTATGATAATTCTAAATGCTTTCGTAACTCGGAAGAAACTTTCTTAAGCTCATTTTCATCCATCTTGTAATACCATATTCCATTAATAGTTTCTCCTCCTCCTTTCTCAAAATGTAATTGACGGATCTGTGTAATCGAATCTTTATAGTTTTTTTGTAGTGTTGTCAATTTTTTATTATCATCTAATTATTAGTGATAAAAACACCATAAATAAAATACATAAGAATGAAAAATAGTAAAAGTTCATAGAATTATAAATATAAGCGTATTTAATATTCAATCTGTAAAGGTGGATTGTACATGAATATATTATTGACATTTATAGCGAGCGGGCTATTCTTCATTCTTACATTTATAGTAGATACCCTTGGTGCAAAGTTGATCTTTTTATTCATTGCCTTTTTATTATTTAAATGGGGATCACATCAGATTCAATTAATTGAAAATGGAAAAGAAGAGGAAATAAAAAAGGAAACCGAAAAATTACTGCAGGAATTTATTCACTCACAATCGACAATTTCTGATGATTATCTAAATGCATTATTACTAGATGAAGCTTCCCAAACGTTATTTATTGCAACCAGAGAAAATCTTGAGACTGGCTTTGACGTAAAGGAGTTTCTCTTTAATGAAATATACGAATCTTCTATAGAAGAAGATGGAAAACAAATTGCTTTAATATCAAGGGGTGGTTTACTGGGAGGAACGTTACTTGATGATGGTGGTAACTCATTAGTATATATAATGGAGCCAGAAAATAATAAGAAAAATGATACAGAAGAAACTGAAGACATTTCAAAAGATACTGTTTCAAAACTAAGTTTAAAATTAGTCGTAGATGACTTGGCTAGTCCTATTATTGAGTATGTCTTTTTAGAAAGTGAAGAGAAAATTGATAAAGATTCAGATGAGTACAAAGATGCGGCAAAGGAATGTAAAAAATGGCATCAAATGATTAGTGTTCTGATTAAACGTCATGATTTATTGAATAAAGTGATCATTAAACGTTACGAGGATACTAATAACGTAATATAAATAAAGACTATTAAATATTTCTTTGAAAAAATTTAAAAATTCTACTGTAATTTTAAAAAAAGAGTGTTATACTTTCCACATAGATGAATAATCCTTCGGGGTCGGGTGAAAATCCCAATCGACGGTGATGAAGAAATTCTAAGCCCGTGAGCCTTTATAGGCAGGATTTGGTGTAATTCCAAAGCCGACAGTATAGTCTGGATGAGAGAAGGATGTATGGAATGCTTATTGCTTATGGAATCTATTTATGTTATATAGGTTTATTTAGCAATGTTTAAATTCAAACTTCCAATCCACCCCGTAGAGTAAATCTATGGGGTTTTCTTTTTAAAGAAAACCATTTAACAATTTTATAGTAATGTCCTTCGGGGTCGGGTGAAAATCCCAATCGACGGTGATGAAGAAATTCTAAGCCCGTGAGCCTTTATAGGCAGGATTTGGTGCAATTCCAAAGCCGACAGTATAGTCTGGATGGGAGAAGGACGATGTGTAATGGTAATTCTTATGAAGTTGTAGGCATAAGTTTATTTCATAATACCATTTATTACATAATCTCCCGTAAACTCCTAAGGAATAAACTCTTTAGGAGTTTTCTTTTTGGAAAGTTTATAGAATTTGGAGTGATTCAAATGACCGATGAATTTTACATGAATTTTGCGCTTCAATTGGCAAAAGTGACTGAAGGACAAACCAATCCCAATCCTGTTGTCGGTGCCGTCATTGTAAAAAATCAAGAAATCGTTGGTTTTGGAGCTCATCTTAAAGCGGGTACTCCTCATGCAGAAGTAAATGCATTGCAAATGGCAGGAGAAAGGGCAAATGGAAGCACCGTTTATGTAACGCTAGAGCCATGTAGTCATTATGGGAGGACACCTCCATGTGCGCACGCGCTCGTAAAAGCTAGCGTTAAAAGAGTGGTTATTGCTTCTTTGGATCCAAATCCAATTGTTGCTGGAAAAGGTGTTACCATTTTAAAAAATGCTGGAATCGAGGTAACTACAGGTATCTTAGAAGACAAAGCTAATCAGTTAAATGAAGCTTTCTTTCACTTTATTCAAAATGAGGTCCCTTATGTAACACTAAAACAAGCAATTACGTTAGATGGGAAATTAGCAACGGAAAATAATGGTAGAGAAGCAATTACAGGTCTAGAAGTACAATATGATGTTCATAGAGATCGCGAGTCAAACGATGCCATACTTGTAGGGATTGGTACGATTTTAGCTGATAATCCAAGCTTAACCAATCGATTGGGTAATACAAAAAAACAACCAATAAGAGTGATATTAGATACAAGTCTGAATATGCCAGACAATGCAAAAGTAGTTACAGAAGATATAACAGATACTCTCATTTTTGTTGGTTCAGAAGTATCGGAGGAAAAGGTCAAAAGCTTCTCACAAGAACATGTTGAGATTATTCAAATTGAAAAACCAACTATTTCTATAAAAGAAGTATTAAAAGAACTTGGCAAACGTAATATTATGAAGCTTTATGTTGAGGGGGGCAGCAAGGTAAATGCAAGTTTCTTAAAATCAGGATATGTCAATCAACTAATCACATACATTGCACCCAAGATCATTGGTGGAAATAATGCTGTTAATATGATCGGAGATATAAATATTCATCATATAAAAGATGCATATCCGCTTAAATTTAAAAACGTTGAAATGATTGGTGAAGATATCAAAATTACTTCTGTACCGAAATGAGGTTGTTATATGTTTACTGGAATTGTTGAAGAATTAGGGGTAATAAAAACAATAAAAAATGAACCAAAAAGTATGCAGTTAACGATTGAATCGAAAAAGGTTATAGAAGATATACATTTAGGAGACAGTATCGCAATCAATGGTGTCTGCTTAACAGTTATTTCTTTTTCAACTAAACAATTTACTGTAGATGTTATGCCTGAGACTGTTAAAGCTACAAATATTCACGCTTTACAAACGGGCCAAGTCGTTAACTTAGAAAGAGCGATGCCCGCAAATGGCAGATTTGGCGGACATTTTGTATCAGGTCACGTAGACGGTACCGGTATAATCCTGAGAAAAAGAAAATTGGCGAATGCAGTTTATGTAGATATAGGAATTAGTAAAGAGCTAAGTAAATTTTGTATGATGAAAGGTTCTATCGCGATTGATGGTATTAGCTTAACTATTTTCGATGTAAAACCAACACAAATAACGGTTTCGTTAATTCCACATACATTTGATCAAACGATATTAGGAATAAAAAAAGAACAAGAAGTTGTCAATATTGAAAATGATTTACTCGGCAAATATATAATCCATCATTTAGAAAGAAAAGATGAAAAATCAAGTATTACATTAGATTTCTTAAAAGAAAATGGATTTTAAAGGGGTGAAAGTAAATGTTTAATACAATCAAGGAAGCAATAGAAGACTTAAAAAGAGGGAAAATAATCATTGTGGTGGATGATGAAAATCGTGAGAACGAAGGCGATTTTCTTGTATTAGCTGAATTTGCTACACCAGAAAACATTAATTTTATGGCCAAATATGGTCGCGGTCTAATTTGTACACCAATGTCTAAAAAACTAGCAACACAACTTGAATTGAATCCGATGGTCGAAAATAACACGGATAATCACCAAACGGCATTTACTGTCAGCGTTGACTACAAAACAACTGAGACTGGAATAAGTGCATATGAACGTTCTGAAACAATTCTACAATTGATTAATAGTAAATCAATAGGAGCAGACTTCCGTCGACCTGGACATGTATTTCCATTGATTGCAAAAGAAAATGGTGTTTTTGAAAGACAAGGACATACAGAAGCTGCAGTAGATTTTGCAAAACTTTGTGGTTCAGTACCTGCGGGAGTTATTTGTGAAATTATGTTAGATAACGGAACAATGGCAAGAGTCCCTCAATTACATGAAATTGCAAAGAAACATAACTTAACATTTGTTACAATTGCAGATTTAATACGCTACCGAAACGAAACTGAAACATTAATTGAAAGAGTGGCTTCTGTTAAACTACCAACATCATTTGGGGAATTTCAAATGATTGGTTATTCAAATCAACTAAATGAAAAAGAACATGTTGCAATCGTTAAAGGTAAGCCTCAAAACGAAGAGGCACCATTAGTTCGAATTCATTCAGAATGTTTGACAGGTGATATTTTCCACTCAAAACGCTGTGATTGCGGACCACAATTACAAAAATCGCTAGAAATAATTGAAAAGGCTGGAAATGGAGTCATCCTATATATGCGTCAAGAGGGAAGAGGTATTGGCCTTCTAAACAAACTAAAAGCCTACGAGTTACAAGAACAAGGTTTTGATACAGTAGAAGCCAACATCCATCTTGGATTCCCTGCAGAAATGCGAGATTACGGCTTAAGTGCACAAATGTTGCGTGATTTGGGAATTGAAAAAATTCGTTTAATGACCAATAATCCTGCCAAAATCGAAGGAATAACGAAGTATGGTATTCAAGTTGTCGAACGAGTACCTGTAGAAATTGAAGCTGAACCAGAAAATGAAAAATATTTGCACACAAAAAAAGAAAAAATGAGACATATCTTAGCATAGGAGTGAATGGAAATGGGAAAAACATTTGAAGCACAATTAATCGGAACAGGTTTAAAAATTGGTATTGTCGTTGGAAGATTCAATGAATTTTTAACTGGAAAACTATTGTCAGGAGCAATGGATGGCTTAAAGCGTCATGGTGTAGATGAGGAAGATATTGATGTTGCATGGGTTCCTGGAGCATTTGAGGTGCCATTTATCGCAAAAAAAATGGCGGAGACAAAAAAATACGATGCCATTATAGGTTTAGGTACAGTGATTCGAGGTGCAACATCTCATTATGATTATGTTTGTAACGAAGCGGCAAAAGGTATTGCAAATGTAGGTTTAACATCTGGCGTACCAGTCATGTTCGGCATCGTTACTACAGAAAATATTGAACAAGCCATCGAACGATCTGGCACAAAATCAGGAAATAAAGGTTATGATGCTGCCGTATCTGCAATTGAAATGGCTAATTTAAATCACATGTTCGATTAATATAAAAATTTTTAATTTAGTGTATAAAAGAAACGGTACGAGCTATACTATAAAAGATTTCACTTAACAAATCCTTTCATAAACAGGAGGGGTTAACCGATGGGTGAACCAAGTCCAGGTGAGCACTATAGCTCATAGTAGATTAAAGCGTTAAACATTCTCAATCTAATGAAACGGAGTGAAGTCCCGTGGATCAGGTTTGAGTAATTTAGCGATTGCAAGACTTTTTTAAACATCATGAAGGATTCGTAAATCTAACATGATTGGGAGGGAGAATTCGATGGGTGATCCGCCAAAAAAGCGATAATTACTCAGAGAGTTCATAACTCTGGGCGAGATTAAAAAGTTAATATCTCATTTCTAATGAAACGGAGAGTGAAGTCCCGTGGATCAGGTTTGAGTTTAAAGCGAAAGCTTAACGTTTTAATCGTCATAAAGGATAACATCTTTTATGATCAGGATGTTGAATGGTTAAAGAGTAAGTAGAACTTTAGTTCTTAATTCTCAATAATATTCTTCTACTGTGAGCTGCTTTAAAAAGTTAGGTCCAAGGTGAATGCTTCGTGCAGGAGTCTTAGATATATGCAAAGCTAAAATAACATTTAATCGATATGAAGGATAAAGTGAAATCAGACCCGGAATTAATTTTCCGGGTTTTTCATTTTCATTTAAAATTTCTTTCGTTTTTCTATTTATAGTTATACATAATAATTTCCGACATTTACGATAAATTATTTAAAGGAAAAATTTCACTTTAGGCGAAATTTTAATAGTAATGATGTAATTGGAGGAGGTTTAGTTTGAAACGCTTTTTGGATTATGTCACTTGGGTTATTATAATAGTTTTTTCAATTTATATGGCTTTACGATTTCGTGTATATTTGGGAAAAGAAGCAGAAATTTCTTTTGATAATAAACAAATAATGATATTTAACCTAATTTTTCCGATTTTCGTAGGGATTTTATTACGATTACCTAAATTTCTTAAGGAGAAAAAAGGCAAAAAGAAATGGCGCATGGATTGGATAAAATTAATCGTTATTGCATTACCAGCTTTGTATTTTTTACTACTACCTTATTTGAGTTATTCGAGCTTCGGTGATAAGTTAGTATTTACAAATCAAATTTTAGCATTAGGTGATACTACAATTATGTTCACTATAATTGCTGGAATCGTTTTTGGATATGTACTAACGGATAGTGTGAATTTCTAATTAGGCATAAACTGAAAAGTAAGAGCCATACTAAAAAAGATTTCACTATGAAATCCAACATGATTAGGAGGGAAGAACATTATGGGGAAACCGGACCACTTAGATCCAAAGTCTCAAAAGGTTCATCAACTCTGGACTAGAATAAAACATTCAAAATCTCAAGTTAAGGGAGAAACGAAGATAACACTTCGAAACCAAATCTTGAGGAGTCAAGCGAAAGCTCGTCAATTCTAGTTTTAATCATTGTGTAGGATAAGTGCAAATCAAAAAAAGAAGTCCCAAGGCCAATAGCTTTGGGACTTCTTTTTAAATGACAACATCATTTTCTAAGTTTTTAGGTTTTGGAATAAATACTTTAGCATCTTCGCTTAAAGAATTGTAAATTTCAGGTTCTGACAATAAATCCTTTTGTAAATATACATAACATTTAAGCTCACTTAATTTACATTCATAAGCCAGATTGTTTATATGTCTAATAATAAGTTGTGTTTCTCTTGAGTATATGTTTTTATTTTTTCCATCATTTATTTGAATGATGCAGTTTAAAAAAGTTAGTGCGTCTAAAGATAATTGTGAACGTATTCTTGGCTTAGTAAATTTATCTAAGTTTTGTTCGACAATTTTTCGAGCTGATGGAAAATCATTATTTGCTATAAATTTTTCTAAATATACAATATCTCTATCTATTTTCATAAATAAACCCTCTAATCACATGATAATATTACTTGTTTTTATTTATTATAACATTACTTATTGACTATTTGTAAAGTAAATAAAATATCTGCTTGTCTTTTTTGTGTCAGTCATTTTTTCTTTAAAATATTGTATTTATATCAATAGGCAGTCGACACACTTTGGGAGTCAAATACATATCATTTTATAGAAGAGGTGGTGAAGGATGAAAGAAGAAAAGAGAGCTCTAACCCATGATCCTGTCGAAGTTGAACAACAGGAATGGAAGAAAAGACGACTTAATGAACGATGGAAGCAGACCTTAACGATCGCTTCACCCATTTTTCTCTTAATTTTGTGGGAATTTTTATCCAGAACAAATCTTATTGATGTACGTTTCTTCCCTCCGCCAACTGATATTATATACACATTTTATAACATGTCCGTAAGTGGGGAATTATTCCATCACATAGGGGTATCACTTTATCGGATTTTTGCTGGATTTTTACTTGGTGTAATTCCTGGTATCGTGATTGGACTGTTGATGGGGTTATATTCACCAATTCGACATTTTGTATCACCAATTGTAATGGCTCTTATGCCAATTCCTACATTAGCATTGCTACCAATTATCATTATTTTATTTGGAATTGGAGATTTTTCTAAAATCTTTACAATCGCAGGAAGTGTGTTTTTCCCTGTAGTTATTAATACGACTGCTGGAGTTATCAATATAGACTCAATATATTTAGATGTAGCCAAAAATTACGGAGCAAATTCAAAAGACTTTTTCTTTAAAATCGCACTTCCAGGTTCACTACCAGTTATGATGGAAGGGATTCAAATGGGTCAGGCAATAGCTCTTTTAACAATAGTAGCTGCAGAAATGATGGGTGCAACTTCAGGAATCGGTTATTTAATCTGGACCTCTTACAAAGCATTTTTATTGAAAGAAATGTTTGTAGGGCTAATACTCATCTCGTTTTTCGGTTATTTATTCTCACTAATTCTACGATATCTGCAGAAGAAGATTCTTCCTTGGAGGTGAGGTATTGGAGAATACGAAAATATCGATTAATAACTTAACTAAAGTATTTTTTAAAAAAAATAATAGTGTTACGGCATTAGAAGATATTTCAATGGAGATTTTTGAAGGAGAGTTTGTTTGCTTAGTAGGTCCAAGCGGCTGTGGTAAAACAACTCTATTAAGAATTTTGGCGGGGTTAGAAACAACGAGTGTTGGAGATTTTGAGATTAAACTAGGCAAGGAAGATAGACCTCTTCAGTCAATGGTGTTTCAAGAAAGAGGGATTATTCCTTGGTTAACAGTTGAAGAAAACGTTGCTTTTGGTTTGAAAATGAGGCATTTACCAAAAAGTGTGATCAAAGAGAGAACAGATTACTATATTAAAAAAGTAGGCCTTGAAAAGTTTTCTAAACTATTTCCAAAAGAATTATCGGGTGGTATGAAACAACGAGTAAGCATTGCTCGTGCTTTTGCCAATGATCCAGAAATATTGCTGATGGATGAACCTTTTGCAGCACTTGATGAGCAGAATAAGTTCATCTTACAAGAGGAATTACTTTCAATATGGGAAGAAACTAAGAAAACGGTATTGTTTATCACACATAGTATTGATGAGGCGCTACTGTTAAGTGATCGTATCTTACTAATGAGTGCCCAACCTGGGAAAATTATTAAAGAAATTAAAAATGATATACCTAGACCAAGAAATATCGAAAAAATCCGTTCACATCAGCAAACAACAAAGAATTTTATAGAGATATTAAATCATTTGCACGAAGAAGTACAAAAATCTAGAAAGTAAGTTTGTTTTAAGGAAAGGGGGATTTCAATGGGGAAATGGTTGAAACGGGGGCTTGTGATACCATTGCTGTTACTAGCGATGGTCATAGCAGGATGTTCAGAAAAAAGTACAAACAAAACAGACAACGGTAAAGTCGATAATGCAGTAAGTAAAGAAAATAAATCAGGTGATCTTGCACCGTTAAAAAAGAGAACAAAAGTCGTTGTTGCTGAAGACGGAGCAGCTTCAGGTGCAGGATTTTATATTGCAAATGAAAAAGGCTATTTTGACGATTACAATATTGAAGTCGAATTTGCACAATTTGCCAATAGCGATGATATGCTGCCAGCACTAGCAGCAGGGGAAGTTGATATAGCGGGTGGCATTTCTACTGCATCATTTTTTAATGCAATTGCACAAGGGATCGATGTTAAAATAGTAGGAGATAAAGGACATAATATGCCAGGAAAATCTTATTTTACATTTGTCATCGGTAATAAGATGACAAATGTTATTAAAGATTACCCAGACTTTAAAGGGAAGAAGATTGCTATTTCTTCAAGAAATTCAATTGATGGCTATATCTATGCTTTAATGCTAGAGCATGCTGGATTAACAGAAAAAGATGTAAAAACTGTAGTTATGTCCGATTTTGGTAGTATGCTTGGTGCATTAGAAAATGGTTCAATTGATGCTGCACTTAGTATTGAACCTCTAATAGCACAGGGTGTAAGTAAAGGAATATTAACTCGCTTTGGTGACGCAACCGATTTTGCACCAGATTCACAAATCGCTTTAGTTTTAGCATCACCTAAGTTTATGAAAGATGAAAAGGATATATCTTTACGTTTTATGCTTGCTTATCTAAAAGGTGTACGTGATTATAATGATGCTTTTACAAAGGATATAGAGAAAGCGGAGATTATCAATATAATGACGAAGTACACTGCATTAAAAGATCCTGCATTATGGGATAAAGTTTATGTAACAGGTTTAGATCCGGATGGTAAAATGCGAGAAGATGATATTCGTAACCAATATGAAATGTACAAAAAGAATGGCGCAACAGTTGGAGAGTTTGACTTTGATAAAGCCATTGATACTTCAATTACTAATCAAGCAGTAAAAATCTTAGGAAACTATCAATAAATTGAGATAGGCACCTCTACAAAATACTTGTAGATAGGTGCCTATTTTATGTCGTCATTATGATATATTTGTTTATTTTAAATCTTGAATATCCATTATTTTAAAGAAACTATTTGAATCATCGCCTTCTACATAGTCATAGTAGAGCTTGTATTGACGAACACGTAAAATAGATTTGTTCTTGCCATTTTTAGTTTCTTCAATTGTTTCTTTCGTATCGACAGTAAAATCTGTATCTGAAAGACGGTTAATCTTAGAAATTTCTATTTTATTTATTTTTTGAGTAGTGCCATCTTTATGTTGCTGTTCAACTTCATTTAAAAGATGTTCATATAGTTTCGTTTCATGCATAATATATTCATTTGCTAAAGGTGTGAAGTCACCTGTTTCGATTGCATTTGAATACTCAACTGGATATTTTTCGATAAAATCAGTTATTTTTTGTTGTTCGGTATCTGTCATTTTTTGTCCAGCGATTGTAACTGTGCTATCTGTTGTTTCTGGTAAATTGGCATCGGTATTTTTTGCTGTTTCAGTAGTAAAGGCTTCGGTTTTCTTTGAATCACCTGTTTTATCTTCAGTATTTGAACATGCGAAAAGTAGAGAAGCTGTTAAACAAGTGATGCATAAAATCTTCCAGTTTTTCATATCAAGTCCTTCTTTCACAGGCTATTTTATATAATCATAACTTATTTTTGGAAAACTTGGTACTCTATAATTTCTCTGTCGAATAATTATTTAATACAAATGTTCATAAAAGTATAAATTTGACCCTTAAAATAAGGTGAGATCAAAACTCTTAGTAATTTGAGTAGGATTTCGAATATATTATTACAATAAATTGTTTAATTAAAAGGTAATAACATAATTTACCAAAAAATCCCTTATAAAAGTTGTATTATCAACATTTATAAGGGATTTACACATTATAAAAAATATGCCGACTAAGAGAATCGAACTCTTATCAATGGATTACGAGACCACCGTTCTACCATTAAACTAAATCGGCAACAACTGATAAGTTGTTTATCAACAACAAAATATATTGTAGCACTTTTCAGGGAAACATGCTAGGGTTTCTAAGAAAAAATTTTACCAATATATTAAAAATGAGTCAGTTGATTTTATGCATGTGATTTCTTTAGTTTATAGCGTAGTTGTTTAAGTTGGAAAAAGATAAAGCAACCAATACAGAAACCTAAAATAGCGATTCCTGAAGCCGCTGTAACCATAATTGTGAATATATAGCCTATTACAGATTTATCAAGCTCGAACCCAATAAAGCCAAACAATAAACATGTGATAGCAATGCATGAATTGAATTTTTGTTGAACTACATCTTCTGGAATATATTCTGATGGCTTTTTCTTTAAAAATAAACGAGCGAACTTCATAAATGGATTGAAATTAAATAATAGGCCAAGTAAATTTGCAACCAAAGGTATTAATAAAATTAATGGCTGTTGAAAAATCCATGTTGCAATAGTGCTTAATAAAATGATCCATTGATTGACACGTACTAAAGGTCTTGGGATAAATGCAGGTTTTTGCATATAAAAACCAACCTTTCATATAAGATTAATTAAATATTACTCCATTATCAGAAAAAACAAAAGTGTTTTTGTTGAAAAATTCAAATTTAAAAGATCTTATTTAGTATTTTGAATTTTATACTTATTATTCCAAATGTGCTTAGCATATTATAACTTCATATTCTTATAGAAATGGGGAATGTCATGAAGAAAATATTTACTTTTGTATCATTATTATTTCTTTTAATCACATCTTTAACGTTTGGCGGAAATGATGTTCATGCGAAAACGATTAAAGCACCTACGTCATTTAATACTTCATCAAGAGCATACTCGACTTCTTTAACATGGAAAAAAGTTAAAGGTGTTAATGGTTATGTAGTGTATCATAGAGCAGCGAATAATAAGTACAAGAAGATTAAAACGACTTCCAAAAATTCATATACACATTACAATTTAAAAGCCAATGCCAAACATTATTATCGCGTAAAGAGTTATGTTAAGAAGAATGGTAAAACAACTTATAGTGCATATTCGAAAACTGTAACAATTAAAACAAAGTTTGCTACTTACCCTAATGTATACACCTTTATGGATGATGAAACTGATAGTAACAAAAGTTATGTAGTAATTGCCGTAAAAAATAAGAGTAGCAAGAGTATCTATATTCAAAATTATGGGGATTTATTTGATAGAGATTTTCTTGATTATGATAGAACATTAACACTAATAAGTTTAACGGATGACGAAAGAATTATTTATCCAAAGTCAATTACTATAAAGCCCAAAAAAGAAACGTTTATTCTATATGAAGTTAACGGTTCGCCAACATGGTATGATGATGGTACAACTTTACGATTCTATTATTACTATGAAGGGCAATTGTGGTATCAAGATGCAAATGTAACTAATAATAATGATTATATAGAGATTGACTTGTAATAATTAGCTTTTAAGGGGCCCATAGTTAGATAGTTCACAGGTAATCCCTTCTTCTGGATACCAAATATCCGCTATACAATAACGTTTAAGTTCAAAATTAACCATAGCTTTGGGCTCTTTGACCCGTAAGTACAATAGTTTTGGCAGCTATTTAAGATAAAAATGAGGGGTAGAATTGAATGACTTTTTTAATTATCGATTAGATACTAGTAATCTTGAAGATAAAGAAGGAAATTTAGGAAATCGAATGCAAAGAATAATTGGAATTTGGAATAAATTAACAGTGCACTTTTTAACGAAAGGCACAAAATTAACTATTCATTATTATGACAATGATATAATATACCCCAAAAAAGGTTATCCCTCCACAGGCTATGGTGTGAAAAACATAATATTATCAGAATCTCAATGTAAGAGAATAGAGAACGAAGATAATCTTATTGAATTAACAATAAGTTTAAATGAAAGTATTAAAAATATTATTTTTAAAAGTATGGTAGAAGAGATAGATTCGGAATATGAAAATATAACGCCATTTTTTCATTTTAATATTTTGGATAAAAATGGGCTTTCTATTTTTACATCACAGGATTATGGATGTAATACATTAATGTATTTAACTATGTCGGATATTAAAGAATTATCATTAAATGAAAATGAAAAGTTATTCTTCGTAAAAATTTCAGAAAATAAATAAAAAATCTATTAATAAAAAGAAGGTACCCAAATATGAGTTCCTTCTTTTTTATTTTTTATCTCACGGGTATAAAAAGCTATTAACCTTTGCTTAGCTTTCTTTAATTAGTTTAAAGTCTCTGCATTATGTGGAAATAAATGTTTAAAATCAGACGATGCTATGATGTAATATATCTATACTAATGACTAGACAGTTCAATAAGTATGAAACGGAAAGGTGGAATAGCTTTTGTTAGAGATAGTTCCTTTTTACATAAAATCATTTGAACAAGAAAGATTAATTAGAATATATCTACCCAAAAATTACACTAAAGAAGAACAGAGTTACCCAGTGTTGTATATGCACGATGGACAGAATATTTTCCAAGATAATGATGCAATAGGGGGTACTTCATTAAAACTCGAAGATTACTTAGATGAAAATGAATTAAAAGTTATCGTTGTAGGAATCGACCAAAATAGTGAAGAAAGAATAAATGAATATTGTCCTTGGACATGTGGGGAATATAGTAAGAAATTTTTAGGTAAGGAATCAATAGATGGTGGAAGAGGGATACAATATGTTGAGTTTATAGTGAATGAACTTAAGCCATTCATAGATAATAATTATAGGACATTAAAAGAGCATACTGCTATGGCAGGGATTTCCTTAGGAGGACTCATTTCAACTTATGCAATGTGTCGCTATCCTGAAATTTTCAGAAATATAGCAATTCTGTCTTCAGCATTTTATCGTAACCAGGAGGAAATTGAAAAGTTAATACAATGTACTGATTTATCACTGATTGAAAGTGTCTACTTAGACTGCGGTACTAAGGAAGCTGGAGATGCCGAAGCAATAAGTGTGGAATTTTTAGCTTCGAATAAAGCCATATATGAAATCTTAAAAGAGAAAATACCAAATACAAAGTTTCAAATTATTAAAGAAGCAGAACATAACTATTTGGCCTTTAGGGATAGAGTCCCTAAACTATTTACATTTTTATCTCGTAAATCGAACCAATTCTTTTAATATAATTTTATTCAATAATTTGGACGCATTTCTAGAAAAATAGATTTGTGCTTATTTATTCAAAGGTAATAGAATTTCCATTTCAATTAATAAGAGGTAAATCCAACTGTAATGTCGAATTGTCTTTTGAAAAAGTCATTATGGAGTTGGTGCTTTTATGAAAAAGAAAATATACAAAAGGATACATATTATCGGCTCAGTTGGAAGTGGTAAAACAACTTTAGCAAAAGAAATATCTTCAAAGTTAGGTATACCGTATTACGAATTGGATAATGTAGTTTGGATAAGGAATAAGTCTGGTGATATAAAAAGAACTGAACAAGAAAGAAAAGAGTATCTAACCAGTATAATACAAACCGACAGTTGGATAATTGAAGGAGTGCACAATGAAGAATGGGTAAGCAATTGTTTTAATAGTGCAGATTTAATTATCTTTTTAGATCCAAAATATTCAATAAGAACTTACCGAATTATAAAAAGGTTTCTTAAACAAAAACTTAAATTAGAGAAAGCAAATTACAAACCAACATTAGAAATATTTTTTAAAATGTTTAAAT
>NZ_QWUA01000085.1 GCF_003576525.1 Rummeliibacillus sp. POC4
TTAGTGTGTCAGTTTTACATTCAAATAAGTGTTTTTTAATTGCCCAGGTGTCATACTTCTTGCCATTTCTCTTATTTGTTCATCAACAACATCAATTCTATATCTCCATTGGGAACCAATTGAAGAATTAATGCCCTTATGCCCCATTCCACCAATTTTATCTGGTTTTCCACCTGCAATTTGATCTGGATTATGAAGTGCTGCTTGGGTATTCAGCCATTCTTTAGCTTCTTTTTCTGCTTCATCAAACGATTTTCCGTTAGCCATAAGTTCTGCAAGCTTATCAGAAAATGCTTCTTCTCGAGCGGTTTGTTGAGCAACATTACCTTCTAACGCTCGGCCCTCAGCAATATATCTTTCTCTATTTTTTAGATACTCATCAACCGTTAACTCATTCATTCCTTTTTCTTGGTCTTTTAATTGTCTAGCAAACTCTTCTGAATCATGTTTTACATTTCTATTAAAATTCACTTCAATTTCTTTTATTCTAGGTACATCATCTAAATGCTTTTTTGTATTACCCGTACCCTTAGATTCCTTTATAGCATCCTTCTCCGCCTGTTTTATGGCTATATAATTTTCAGCTTTCTCTGTTAGTTTACCAGACGATTCGCCTCGTTCAAAACCTGCAAATACCTTGTTACCTGTTGTGGTTTGTACGGTTCTTACTTCAACTGGACGGAATACGTTATCAATAAATTTAGCAGTTCCTCGAATGCTCTTTTGTCCTTCTTTTGATGTCACTGTGGCAATAATAGGATGAGTCAGGGCAAATTTCAGTTGGTCTATATGAGCTTTTCCAAGTTGTTTGGCGTGTTCTAATGTTTTGTTAAACGACGTTTCCATTGATTGTTTGACCGATTTTACACTATCCGTAGCTTTCAATGCCTGTTGTTGTGTTTTTGCCACCGTTGTTTTTACGGCTTGCTTTCCCGTTATAGTCAGGTTATCCACTGTGGTTTTAATTGGTTTGACGGCATCATCCATTGTTTTAGAGACTGTTTTCATTACCGTTCCTAGGGCTGGCATGTGCTTTAGTAATGACTTTGCCGCTAGTCCACCGGCACCAGGTACTATCGCAAATGCACCGCGCATCATTCTTTCTTCATCGGACAGTTTTCTGCCTGAAATGAGGTCTTCTCCTTTGACTGCTCCTACCGCGTCGATGGTCGTATAAATAACCCCTGCGGCTAAGCCTGCGGGTGGACAAACTATAGCCAAACCGACTACCACACCTGTTGCAATCAGGTTAAACCAAAATTCTTTTTTCTCTTGTCCCGCTCGGATTCCTTCGTATTCGAATGCGCCGCTGTTTAGTGCGGCTGTACGATAATCTTCTTCTGATGCTGTTTCACTTGGATTTTGGATTTTCCAAGTTTCGAACTCTGTTTTGAGTTTGGCTGAGTAGATTGTATCCGTATCGTATAGATCATTTAGCGTAATTTTATCTTTTGCACCTGAGAATAAGGAACCTTCCTGGACGTTAATCGTATTGGCTGTTTGATACGCAGTGACATTTAAATCAGTCATCTTTTGAATGTATTCATCGATTGCCTCATAAAAGGGTGTATCTACCTTTTCGTCTATAATTTTACCAATTCCTTTGGCATAATTATAGAGTTTTTTATAGTTTTGACGAATCGGTTTTGCTTCTGGTTGATAGGTTTTAGGATTAAAAGAGATGGCACCATCAACATCTTTTTCAGCAATTTCGCCTTTTGAATCTTCGAATAATTCATCTGCATCTTCATATTTATTGTCATACTTATGGGCTTCATTGACATTTTCTAATGCAGAGGCGATTTTCTTCCATTTTTCATCTTCATACAGAAGCTTCACTCATCCATCAGCCCCAATCCTTTAGCTATCTCCGTTGCTAATGCCTGATCTTCTTCAATCATACTGTTCATAATATCGTTGACTATTGAAAAAGCACGACTATATAAATTGTTTAACTCAAGCATTCGACTATTGGCTTCGTCATATGTCCCCATTATTTTTTTCGCTTTTCCTTGTTGATAAAAGTTAATATCATTTAAGGCTTCAATCGCTGGTTTCATCTTATCTTCAAGCTCAGTTATAATTTTTTGAATGTATTGGATAAATGAAATCATCTCTTCTACATTCATTTTTATTTCTTGAGTCATCGTAAATCCGCCTCCTTATAAGGAAAACGATAGAAATCATAAATTTTCTTTACAAGGAAATATTGACTTAGTTGATAGGTGTTTTCTTGGTTGACATCGATTCCTTGAAGTTTTCCGTTATTTTCAAAGAAAATCCATTGTTCTATAGATGTTGTTTTTTTCTCATAGTCAATCTTAAAACATTCTAGTTGTACAGTTGATTTTTCTTGTTCAAAATATTCTTCGACGTCATTTTGCCTAATGATTTTTTTCAAATAGGTTGTATCTTCCGGTAATGGTTCTCGGTTAAAAAGTGGATATCCTTCCATAATTCTTTTTAAAAAGGCTATATCTTGATGCACATATAATTGAAATTTTCCATCTTCACGCCATTTAATAGTGATCAGATGATTGTTTGTTCCAAAGCCTGTCATGAGATTATCTAATCGGATATAACGATTGCTTATAGCATATTGCTCTAGAAGTTGAATGACCATGCCTCCGTTAGTTGTTAAGTTTCCGTCAACAGTCATAATTTCCTTATCAATAAGACTTTGCTTCGCCTCGTCAAAGCCTTGTGGATGTCTCATCACAAGCAATTGTCGATCGGGGAGTCCAAATAACATTTGACATTTAAATGCTGAAGCTAATAATAGTAATTCTTCAGCTGTATATAATGCTGTCATCCGATTCCCTCCACCTCATTGACTATGTGTTCATTCATAAGTTGATCCATATGCTTCTTTAGATTTTCTAATGCTTTTAAGTTTTTATCTGCAGCGTCACACAGATCAAAATGGTATTGAATAAGAATGTCTAAAAATGCCTGAAATTCATCTTTTGCTTTACCCGACCATTGTGAATTACTTAATGTACTTTTAAATCCTTCTGCACTTGCATGTGCATCCAATAAAGAACGATTTATAATTTTGGCTTGCTCGATTGCTTTATTTAAACTACTTCCGGTGATTTCAACATTTTGAGACATATCATTTCCCCTTTGCAGCTTTTTCTCGTTCTCTGGCTCTTGCCTCTGCTTCTCTACGTCTTTCCTCATCTGCTAGACGTTGATAATATCCAGCCCGTTCGTTGGCAATAGTAATGGCAGTTGTGTAACTAATTTTTTCATTCTTTAAATCGTCCATTAATTGTTCCATTTTTTGATCAACAAGCGTTTGTTTTGTTTTATATAATTCAGCTGGAAATCCAACATCACTCAAATTAGGATGTTCTTGCTTATAAGCATTCGTTGATTTTTCAATGTCATCGATCCTATCCTGCAAGCTTTCTTTGTCGTTTGACAATGCTCGAGATAGCTGACGATAGTTTTTGGCCTTAATTTCATAATTACTTAACCCCCAATTGAAGATGTTCAAATCTTCCCAAGCCATTTAGATCACCTCCACTTGCAACACTGATAAGATTTTCACTTTTTCCGTATGATTACCTTGAATCATATAAGCCTCATATGCATTTAATTCTTTTTCACGATATGGTCTTTGAACTTCTATCACACTTTGATCATTTAAACGTACCATTGAAATAGCTGTATTCAATTTTTTCAATGCTGTTGAAACTTCATCATAACTTCGTGACATTTGGCTCTTCATACCAAAGATGAAATGGATACCATATGGTGCTCCATCTGAAATTACTTTAGCTAGCTGCGTTTGTGAGGTAGAAGACAACTGACTATTAATAGCTTCCATGTCAGTAAATAACACAACAATTGGACTCAATTGCTTTGTAAATTCACGTAATGAAGAAATACCATCTTCCTTTTGTTCAACAAAAGATTCTTGTCGAGCTTGCATTGCTTCTAACACCTGTTCGATTAAAGCTGTTGTATCTTCAATTTGTTGAATATATTGTGCTTTATATGTTTGAAGTGAGCTATACAAAGCAGTTACTTGATCGACGATAAGTAGCTGTGGATTGAACGTTGACCTTTCCATAGAATTTAAAATAGCTTCATATCCCTGCATAAATCTTCTTTCTGTATCAGCTATGACTATTAGATGTTGTTGGATACTAAAATCTAGAGATACTGCTTCTACATTTTCCATATCAACAGCAAATGGCATTTTATCTTCAGCGTATGCCTTTTTAACTGACGATAATTCTAAGAAAAATTCTTCTGTCACACGTTCTGGTACCATTGGAATAGAAGCAGGTTTTGTACCATTCCAGTTGCGGCTAATTTCTTCAATATTGTTGCGCAGATTTTCAGATAATTGTAAATCATCTTCCCCTTCTGCCGGCATTGCTACTTGCATTAGAACTACTTCATCTAACTTGATCAAGGCGCGACCTGGATTTTCTTCAATTGTTACATCTGATTTTCCCATGATGCTTCTGCTTTCTGATTGATCAATCATGTATAACACAATTTGTGTTTTAATGTTAATAAGAATTGGTGTTCGAATGGCTAGTTGTCTACTTGCTGTCATAACAAGGAAAATACCTAGTCCTACACCATCCCGTGCAATTTTCGTCATTAATTCATCAAATCCATCTTTTAATGAGGATTCATTTGCCGCATCCATTACATCTATGAAAATGACGATATCAGGTAATGGTTTATGTGTTAGTTCTTTATACATAGCAGCTGAAGCGACACCATATTGACTCAATAACTTTTTACGAGTTTTTATCAGTCCATTTATACGTTTCATCCATTTTTGAAGTTTTTGTTCCTCATCTAAACGAATCATATCCGCTACATGCGGAAGTTTGCGTAATGGTAGTAAACCGTTTGTACCAAAATCAAGTAAATAAAAATGTACTTCTTCCGGTGTATAATAATCTGCAATTTGCATAGCAATCGTTTGGAGCATCGTACTTTTCCCATAACCAGGGCTTGCAAAAATTGCTAAATGTCCATCCTTTATAAAATCAATGGTGTACGGTGTTTGCAATTGCTCATGTGGTAAATCTAACATACCAATTTGAGCTATTAAATGATTGTTTTTTCTAGGTTGCGGTTTTAGTTCGAATCGATTTATTCGTTCTTTCAATGGTGGCAACCAAGGTCTTGGGATTGACTTGATTTTTTGAGATACTGCTGTTTCATGAATTTCCTCTATAACCGCTTCAAGTTCTGTTACTTGTTGTTTTGCGATGACTTTTTGGGAAAGGCCACTTAAGTCTTCGGTTAAAACTTCAAATTGGCCCAACTCATTAATGGTGTAAATGGTAAAGTCTTCAACATCCTCAACTGTTTGATTTCCTTTATAGATTGCTCCACTCCAAGCACTTTGGAAAAGTTCGTACACTTCATTGTTACCTACTTGTAGATAAGCTCGACCGGGTTGTGTAATATCTGCGGCGTCTTTTGTTTTTAGAACTTCATTCGAATCACTTTCATTTTGCACTTTTAATGCCAACTTAAATTTTGAGTTTGACCAGATTTGATCATCTACGACTCCACTAGGTTTTTGCGTTGCAAGGATTAAATGTATACCAAGAGATCGACCAATTCGTGCTGTTGACACAAGCTCTTTCATAAAATCTGGTTGTTCTGCTTTTAACTCAGCAAACTCATCAGAAATAATAAAAAGTTCTGGCATAGGTTCTTGCACTTTATGGTCTTCGTAAAGCTTTTGATATTGATGAATATGATTTATGTCATTTTCTCCAAATATTTGTTGTCTTCTTCTAAGTTCTGCTTTTATAGAAGCTAATGCACGCAAAGATTGTGCTCCATCTAAATTTGTAATGGCCCCCAGTAAATGAGGTAAATCTTTGAATAGATTTGCCATTCCTCCACCCTTGTAGTCGATTAAAAGGAAGCCAATATCATATGGATGGAAGTTTGTAGCTAATGATAGAATATACGATTGAATGATTTCTGATTTTCCTGATCCTGTTGTGCCGGCAACTAAACCATGAGGTCCATGTGCTTTTTCATGCAAGTTTAAATAGACGATATCTTCTTTTCCTCTCAAACCGAGTGGTACAGCAAGACTTTTATATGGTTTATGATTTTGCCATCTCGATGCTATTTTCAATTCTTGCACCGTTGAAACGCCATACATTTCCATATACGTAATACTTTCAGGTATACGGTTTTCGAGATTTTGCAAATGCTCATAGGCAGCTAATCTTCTAGCTAGTTCTTCGAGTAAATCATCAGAAACAACTGATTCCAACTCAAATAATTGCTTTTTCAATTCGCCATTTTGGATAAAGAGTTCCCCTGTTGTTGAATCTTTTATCCGAATAACAGTTGAAATGTGCTCAGGTAAGGATTCCAAAACATCTTGTACATAAATCACAGATACTCCTAAATTTCTGCAATCTTCTTGTAGCAGTTCCATTATGGTATGATCTAAAATAATCGTTTCATCTGTAATTACAAGAACAATTTGCGGTATAAATACATTCAATTCTCTTGCATTTTTCTTTTCTATTTGTAGTTTTCTTTCTTTAAGCATTTGATAAAGTGAATTCATAACTTGTTCTTTTGAACGTTCGTGGTAGACAAATGAGCGAACATTGATAGATTGTAGACTGGCATGTGGTAGCCAACGCATCCATTCCCATAAGGATTTTTCTTGCTCCTTAAAAACCATCACAAATTGAACTTCATGGTAACTATGGAAAAAAGCTAATTGTGCAATCATTTGTTTTAGTTGTTGCAAAACAAGTGGACGTTTTCCTATATAACCCACTGCTCCATTCATCAAATCTACAATAATTGGAGCATCCTGTATATGGTTATACTGCTGTTCTATCTGTATTGCTTTCTCCATTAAGGGATCCTCTTCTAATGTGAATTCCTCTACATTTAATTTGATAGGATAACTTGCATCAATTGTTCCTTTACCTAAGCGATAAAATAAGAAATCATTATGAAAAGGCGTTTTTTCATACATTCTTGCAGAATGCTTCCGCAACAATTCTACAAGGTTAAGTATCTTTGGATAATGATATCCAAGTGCTTTAAATTGTTCTTCTTGTACTTCATATAATTCTTTTGATTTTTCCAATAGATACGCATTATATTTAACATCACGATTTTCCATATCTTTTTTGTACTTTTTTACATTTCGAATGTATGCCGTGATTGCATAGATAACTGTTACGACTGTCATTGATAGCATCACTATAATGTAGATTCCAGTTGGCCTAAAAATAGAGACCAATAACATTGCAGCCAACATCACTAATGGTGGAACAATAATTCGACCTAATTGTTCACTAGGCTTGGTAGGCCTTGAAGGTGGTGTAGCAATCAATTTATCCTCATCTGGTTGATGGTATCGAACCCTTGGTGAACGATGATACGTATTTTTAAATTCCAATGTTTTGAATGGTATTTCTTGTAATTGTACATGACAACCATCGACTGGACTTGCAACTGTCAATAGATCATTATTGATAGAAAGTATGATATTTTGGATAGAAAGCAAATCTCCATCTTGGAAGCTTCCTTGTAGCATTGATTTGTTATTAACAAATAGATGACCTTCAACAGTAAAATAAGAATATTCATGTTGGTTTACTTTATTGATAATGATTTTTACGGGAGTATTTCCTTTTACAATAATGGTATCTTCCACTTCATTCCCAAGAGTCCAATGTGTAACACCTAAAAGGTCATAACACGTATTCTCAACTTCTAAAAACGTTAATGTTACATTGGCAAATGCTTTTTTTTGGTTAATATTTAACTGGTCATTATTAACCATTAATTGTTTACCATCCCACACACAAATTAGATTATTCTCCATAAATGGGATAGTAATCGTAGCTTTTATGTCCGAACTGATCGTAATTTTTTCTTGCTGATTTGGATTAAATTCGTAGCGATGAAAATGATTTTCTTCAACTACTGTTAAGATATACTGCATCTCATCGCTCCCCTATTCTTCATTCTTATTATCTTGTTTTTTCTCAGCATCTGCTTTTTGTTGTTCTGCTAATTGCTGTTGTTTTTGCTTTTCTTCTAATAATTTTTGAGCTTCTGATTCTGCTGCTTCTTTTGCAGCTCTTTCTTCATCTTCAATTTCTTTTAATTCGTTCTCAATTTCTTCTAATTTAGCATTCTTTTTTTCTTGTTCCATTGTTGTATTTTTCTTTAATTGGTTTTGGTAAAGACTCAAACTATATTTTTTCAAATCATTTACATCTAAACTTTGTGCAAGTTTTAAACTCCCACTAAAGTCGTTACGTGCAATTTTAATCCAATAATTTAATATTCGATCATCTGATATTGTAGAGATAGAGTTTATAGCATTTGTTTTTTGCGTATCAAATAACCCAGTTGTTTTTACACTTGAAATTGCATATATTTTTTTAATACTTTTAGGTAGTTGATCAAGATCTTGATCTTTTAATAATTCTTTGACATCTAAATAATTTTCATTAATATACGAAGCATTGGCCTCGTTATATAATTCTTCAATTGGAATCTTAGAACTGAACGCATATAGGACCAAAGATAAAAGAATAATACAAACAATAGACAATGATAGAGTCGCAATCTTAAATCCTTTAAATTGATTCTTCGCAACCTTTTGAAACTTTTTCACAGACTTCTGATGCTCTTTTTGGTAATATTCCATCAATAATACTTCAAGTTGTTCTATATTTTCAGTATTTTGAACAGCTAATTCAAATGCAGTTGTGTTAGCACGTGCTAATGAACCATTCATTAAGTCTATAAATTGAAACTCATTTGAAAATGTTGAAATTACTAAACATTTATATGCTTTTAAGAAATCATCTTGAGCATTTTTTAGTGGTGGAAGAACATTTTTTATACCGCGATAAACCATAAACGGCATGAGATTAATATCGAACACTAAATTATCAGGATGTAATACAATGGTAGAACGTCCATCGATTAGTTTAAAGAATCGTCCAACATTATGTAGTAGTCTAAGTTGCTCCGCCCGCTCTAACTGATTAATCGAACTAAATGATTTAAAGCCGGCTAAAGAATATTGAAATTCTATATTTTCACCATCTATTTTTACATCTGAATGTAAGAAATAGCTTGTGTCCTGATTTAATAGCGTCAGTTCTTGTTCTGTTCTTAAAGAAGTCTCGGCTCGTGGTATAGATAATACTAGCAACTCATCTTGCTTTCTTACTTCGAATTCGATGTCTTCTAGTTTGAGTTTTTTTTCCATTGCAAATTCCCCTTTTAATCTTGTTCTCCATCAATGATTAGTAACTCTCCATTCGAAATGAAACAATCTAATAATTGATCTTCAGGTTGAAGTGTTATCCTTTTTAAAGGAATTTTTATGATACTATTCATATCTATCTCTTCATGTAAATT
Organism: Rummeliibacillus sp. POC4; assembly: GCF_003576525.1. GTDB lineage: Bacteria > Bacillota > Bacilli > Bacillales_A > Planococcaceae > Rummeliibacillus. Next base: position 9,418 of record NZ_QWUA01000085.1, read on the forward strand.
GTTTTCTAAAGCGATTAATAACTGTTTAACTGTCATTTTCTTTGAGATGGCTATATCGTAAGTCCGTCCTCCTCTTTTAGAAAAATCGATTGTAACTCGTACATGATTATTCATTTGATTCACCTACATTTAGCTTTTTCTGTAAAAAGAATATGCCAAAGCATAACCCCGTAATAATGATGAAAAGAATTGTGAAAAAGAGCCAGCGATTCATCTGACTCTCCTTCTTTTCTTCTTCCAACTGGATATTACTTACACTTATTTTTTCTTGAAATAATTGAGTTGTTGATAATTCAATTTCTTGATTCATGAAGTCTTTTTGAAAGAGTGAGTTTAATGTACTGTTCTCTTCTTTCTTTTCGGTTTGTTTAATATACATTTCTAATTGATCACTTTCATCAGTAAATAAATCCTCTGTTTCTACTACATTGTTATCAGTTGTATCAACTTTTGTTTTATCTTCATTAATACGATTGATATCAATATTGAGTTGTCCATTATCTTCTTCAGCTAGAACAGTTGTATTTGATAGAATTATCGACCCTGTTAAAATAGAGACACACAACCATTTATGCTTCATAAACAGCCTCTTCTTTCTTTTGTGAAAATCTTATGACAAATAAATTCAAAGTAAAGACTAATATAGTCGCAATTGACATGAAAGCAATTGTTATAAAGCTACCGTTAGCGTTATTTAAAACATTGGAAATGCTAACTTCTAAATAATGTAATGGTGACCACCTAGAAAATTCTTGAATAATATGAGAACGTTCAAAGTCAAATCCTAGTGCTTCTGTAAAGAAGATATACATACTGATAATCAGTAAAATCAAGAACATACCTATCATTTTCAATTGACGAAGTAAGTAAGTTGTAAAAAGGACTAATAGCGTCATTAACAAAGTTATAATGACTATCCAAATTACGGGTGAAACAGATATAAATTTATTAACTGTTAAAGATAATGTACCTACTATTAATCCTTCAATTATTGCAACTGCTGTTGTAAAGAGAAGAATAGGTAAATTACTTCGAACCAAGCCTTGCTCTTCGCTATTCTCAAAATCAGTCTTTTTGAATGTGAATTGTTTAAAACTTGACATTACATATGCTGTAAATAAAGCAAGGAATGATGCTATAACGATTAGATAAAAAGTAGTACGCGTATCACGAACATTTTCTACGGAGGATTTTTCCATACTGATTGGATTTGATAAGAAGTCATATAATGCTTCATTTTGCTTATTTCCTATTTTACTGTTTGCTAATACATTTCTGAAATTCATCGCATAATCGTTATCATTTGAAACTTTCTTGATTAAATCATCAGCTAACTTATCTGCTTTAGTTGTAATCATGGAACTACCATTTTTCACTTGTTCTGCAGTTTGATATATATTGTCGAATGAATCATAAACAGAATCTGCTTGTGAATTAGCTATTTCAGCTCGATCAGCAACAGAACTACTTGCTGCCAATAAATCCCCGATGCCATCCTGCAAATCAATACTAACTTGCCCTGATAAATTGTTAATGTCACTCATTTCTGTACCCGACAGTACAAGATTATTACTTGCTTCTCTCCACTGTTCAGCTGCAGGTAAAAGTAGATCAAGTTCATCATTTTGTTGTTGTGCAGAAATTATTGCTTCATCAATTTGTTGCAGTAATGTTGGAAATCTATCTATTATTTCATTTAACTCTTCATTGTATTTATTTACCTGATCATTAATATTGCCCATATCTTTTGCAAGCTTAGACGTTATATCATCAACCAAAGTTTGTTTAATGATTGAAATGATAAATTCCTTCATACCTTTATTAGAAAGTGCATAATAAAGAGAATCTGGTTGCTTACTTCCTATTTTTTCAAAAGTACTATTGCTAAGCTGAGCAAATTGATCTGGATTTGTCACATCAATATTAAAATACAAATTAAATAAAGCCTGTAAACGTTGATAGTTCCAAATAGAAACAGCAACTTGATTTGGAATGTCATCTTTTGTTGCAAGTGTTGTTTCAATTTCATGATGAATAGTATCATTTGTTACAGTAATTTCTTTTTGTGAAGAATCCGATGACTTTTCAATTTCTTTTGTTTTTATTTTTGCTTTAGCATCTTTTCCTGGAGATTTTGTAATATTTTGTTTTGAATTTTCTGTTGTTTGAGTCTCCTCTTCGATCGAGTTTTCTTTGTTGTTTACTATTTCTTCTTTTTTATCTACTTCATTTCCGTCTTGTTGAGCTTGGTTTTCTTCAGTGGTTTCCTTAGTCTCTAAATTTTGCTGTTCATCATTTAAAATAACTGAATTTGTTGGGATAGAAACCTTGGTAATCAAATTATTAGAAAGGGCTGTTTCTTCGTAATGCCTACCTAATGTCCAACTCCATTTTACAGGTGCCAAAATGTCTGTACTTGGATCAACTAAAGAAAATGTTGCGGACACCCTAATTTTTCCTTTCGGCAAAGCTGGTAATTCGATTGTTCCAGGTTGTACAGTAAAATCCGTTCCGTTCGGTAATGTCAATACAATATTCTTCGTCACAAAACCAGTTGGAGCATTTATGGAAAATGTTCTATCTCCTGCTTCTTGAGCTGATATTTTGACTTCATCTGTTAAAATCGTACCTTCATACATAAGTTGTTGTTTCATCTGCTGAATGTAATATTGAATTGAAAATTGTCCACTAGTTGAAACCGGGTGATTCATCTCGTTCGCATATTTTTTTGCTGCGGAAATAATTTTTGATAATTGCTCCCTTGTAGTTTGAGATACTTCTACATTACTAAGTTGTTGTTCATCTAAAGATGGTAATTGGTCGATTGTTTGTAATATATTCTTTTCAATATTACTTTTTGGAACTAGTAATAATGTATTAATTTTGGCTTTGTTCTTTGAATTAGACAAAGAATCATTTAAAGAATCTGTAACTAATTCAGAGACTTCTGTTGAAATAGTATTATTTATTTGATTATTTAATGATGTAGTATATTGAGAAATGCTCTCGTTTGTTGTTGTTAAATTTGTTTGAATTTCTGTTGTTAGAAGTGTAGTGTCTTCATCAAGCTTTTTACTTAATAGAAGTTGTTGGTCTTTTATCATTTGTATAGTTTCTTCCGCATTATTCGCATCAACTGCTGTACTATTTTCATCAATAATACTTAAAAGATTATTAAAACTGTCATTTCCTGCTGAAAGATATTCTTGCATCATTTTCATTGTATGATCGACTGAAGTTGCACCTTCTAAACTGCTTTGAGCATCCTTTGAGAAATTGTTCAAATCTTTGTTAAGTCCACTGAAAGTATCTTTGGTATAACTAGTACTGTCATTTACTTTTTTTAGATTACTTGAATAGTCATACAAAGGTTCATAGATGTTGGATGCATAGTTTGCAGCTAATTGATCTTGCTTTTTTACAATATTACTTAGGTTCTTCTGTGCAGATTGTAAATTTCCAATAACACTTGCAAAGAAAACATCAATGACTTTTTGATTGAAAGTGTTTAATAAGTCTCCTGAAATTTTCTGAGCTTGAGCTTTTGTTATTTCATTATCTGATTCATTTAATTTATAAAAAAGATTAATAGGTTCAGGTGATACATCATCTATTGAAAGTGCCTTTTTGGTAAAATCATTTGGAATCGTAATGGCCATATTATACCGTTTATCGGCAATTCCACTATCTGCTTCAGCAGCATCTACTATATGAAATCGATGATTATCATTATTTTCTAAACTTTTTTTAAATTCGTCTCCAAAGTTATATTCTTTTCCATTGTAGTTCACTGACTCATCAAGATTAACGACAGCAACATCCATCTTGAAGTCTGCTTTTTCTGTTTTTTCCTTTGTTGCAGAGTTAAAAGATATGTATGAAATAGTTGCTGCAAGAAGTAATACCAGAGCTATAAAAAGTGGTAACTTATTTTTTTTAGTCATTTCTACACCTCATTTGTTCTTCTTTTATAAAAATAGGACCGTCGTAAATTCAACGGTCCTAAAGTTACTCTAAGTATATTAGAAGGTTTACTAGTTTCTAGAGTTTCAAGGTGTTGACTGTGAACCTTCGTTGAATAAACTAAATGACTTATTGTAACCCAAAGTTTCTAGAAAGCTCAAGATCATGTTGTTCAACAGCATTTGCAGTAGTTTGAAGTTGTCCCTGGATTTCTTCTAATAATTTTGAAAATTGTTGTACTTTTGGTCTTAATTGTTCAAATTGAACATCAAATTGTTCAAATGCTTTACCTTCCCATTCTGATCGAAATTTATCTTGTAAATTAGATAAATCTGTTAATATTGCTTCAATTTGCGCACTACTTGTACCATATCTTTTCGCATCATTTCTAAGTTGTTCTGGTGTCATACGAATTTGTCCTGCCATGATTACCATCTCCTCTACATTTTAAAAGTTATTTTTAATACATTGGAACTTTCTTACGAACAAAGTTTATGTGAAATGAACTATAAAGGTCAATTCTTGATATTTTGGTATAATAATAATCTCGAATATGAGATAATTTCTGTTATTTGTAAAAATCTAGTTATATTAAGCATATACACATAAAAATTATAATGATTCTAATAATTGCCCAAAAGTACCTTTTTTGGAAACAGGGAGATTTATTAAAGAAATTTTCTTACAAAAATAGCATTTCAAAAGTCATGTTTTAAAGGATTATATTTTCCTTTGTCTTTTTTCACAAAATTCAACAGGACCATTTTAATTATTTTCCTTGAAGTTTTTACCTACTATTAGACTATTTTTTACAAATCACATTTAAAATACCTAAATTATAGTAATTTATTATTATAAATATAATTTTTAAT
>NZ_QWUA01000086.1 GCF_003576525.1 Rummeliibacillus sp. POC4
ATTTAAAGCGTTGGGGCTCTAAGCTCCAACGCCTTTTTATTTGTCCGCGAATTTTTTACTCGTGGGCAATTTTTTTGCTTTGCCCACATTTTGCCCCCGAAAAATTTTACGCTTTTTTAATATTCGATTTTTCTTTCATATATTCATCGAATTTTTCAATCGAAACAGTCTCCATTTTTCTAGTAATATGTGAATAAATATCAGAAGTAATTTGAATCGATTTATGTCCCAATCTTTCTTGAACTTCTTTCATAGGAACACCAGCTTCCAGAAACATAACGGCATGTGTATGCCTTGTAGAGTGTATTGGTAACGTTTCGTGGCCAATATGTTCTAATGCACATTTAAAAGCATTGTATAACGTTGACTTTGGGAATGGTGTTCCATCATCACGTCCGAAGACAAAATTGTTTTCATGATTATACAAGTTACCTATTAGTTGACGTTTCTCCATACGGTACTTAACGTAGGTTTTCAATTTTTTCATGTATTCTTCACGAATAACAATTATACGTTCTGATGATGATGTTTTAACTCCATCTAGTTTCTTTTCTTCTTTAGTAGCATTGTAGTTGTAAGAATCATCGATACGAATCGTATTATCTTTCCAATTGATATCGTCTAATTCTAATGCAGAACATTCACCTTTACGCATACCACTTTCAAATAGCATTTCGAAATAAATTCCTAGTCCATATCCTCGTTCATATAAAAACTCCAATACTTTAGGAACTAGCTCAGGTTCTAAAAATTTTAATTTTTTTACTTCTTTCTTTTTGATCTTTACATGTGCTGCTGGATTTCTAGAAATATATCCATTCAGAACGGCTTGTTCCATAGCTGACCGAAATGGTGTATGAATACGTTTAGCTGTTTCTGTAGAAAATCCTCGTTCTATAATAGAATCTAGGAAATTTTGATATTTCATTGGTTTAATATCACCAAGTTGCAAATTACCGAACTCTGGGATGATATGTTTTTCAATTGCATTTCTATATGTCTTGACGGTATTTAACTTTTTCTTATCTACAACATATGTGTTTAACCAATTCAATAAATAGGTGCCCAAATTCATTCGAGAACCATCAACTTCTGATGAAGTTAACATTTCTCGTTCTCTGGCATGTATTTGAGCTTCTTTTTTAGTAGCAAAACCACCTTTACTTACTTCTTTCCATTCTCCATTTTCGTTTTTATATTTGATACGGTATTCCCATTTCTTACCGCGCTTCCGAAAATTGGCCATTTAGATCACTCCCATCAAACTAATCACAACATAAATTTATGTATATAGATATCTATAAAACGATACATCTATTAACAGTTAAATAGTTATCAAGCCTTTTTTTTGCAAATTCTTCGTCTACATTAAAGGTATCTTGTATTTGATATATAGCTTTGTAATACTCATAATCTAATTTAAGTTCATCTAGCATGAAAGTAGGTACACAAAAATGCAATGCAAAATTATTTGCTTTCCATTCTTGATATTCCCGGAAAAAATATGGAATACCAAACTGATTGCCACAGTGCCATAGCACATGACATAATTCATGACCAAATTGTTGCCATCGTTCTTCTTTAGAAGTACGTTCATTAATGCAAATAACATTATTGGCACGCATCGAATTAAAGGGTACAAGGATTACTTTTATTCTTAATCGAGTTGCAATAGTATTAATATCAATTTGTTCTGGCTTTACAATGCCAATATTCAGATATAGGTTTTTGATGTAATCTTCAAGATGTGTATAGTACTGTACCATGATATCCCACCTTTATAGAACGTATGTTCTATAAATTATAAAATAAAAATCCATCTTTGTATAGATGGATTTTCCATTGCTATTAAATTTTAGTTTAGATGTCCAATTACTTTAATAGAATCAGCTTTCATAGAAGGTACAGAGTTAGAACCTCCAATTTGAGTATCATAATCCATTTTTTCTCCTAATGTCCCCCATATTTCAACAAAGTCATCATCAACAGCATCTGTTATGTTAGGATAGTTGATATAAACAATATCATCCCAAAATCCATAACCTTTATTTGTTATTTGGACAAGAAGTGTTGTCTCACCATCTTGCTCCATTGCCTGCATAACATGTCCTTTTGTTATATGGTACGGTTCACCTGCGTAACGATCTTGTGCTTTAATTAACATCCCATAAGAAAGTTTATTTTCATTTTGTAATGCTTTACTTCTTACTTTTTGTTTAGCAGCGGCTTTTTGTTCCTTTTTATAAGAATCATATGCCTTAGTATTTTCAATAAATATAGTTTCTTCTTGTTTATCATCATTTGAAACAAAATCCAAATAGTAAATACCAGAATCATCTTTTTTATTAATTTTACCAGTTAAAATGTAATTATTTGAATCTTTCTTTTTAAGTTTAGCTTCATCACCTTCTGTGATTTTTGGAGTATATCCGTCAATTACTTTTATAGGAAGTTTAAAATTCCCGTTTTTATCAGCTTCTATAGAATCATCATACTTAAATGCAACTGTTTTTTTTGCAGTTTTTTCTTCATCTTTATTTGATGTTGGTGAACTAGTTGTTTCTAAAGTGTCATTTGAGTAGTTATTCGATCCAATAGCTCCAGCAATTATTAATAATATTATCGAAACAATAAATGATCCTCCTGATATTATTAATTTTTTTATGTTTTTCTTAAATTTTTCATCGTTCTTTCTATTTAGTAATGATAAGACTAGAAATACGATTGACCCGATAATAGATGCTAATAATAATAAGACTCCTACTATCGCTAAAAATATACCCAATATAATTCCTCCTAATATTAGAAAATAGATAAGTAAATATAACTACAATATTTATGTAAAAAAAGAGACACAGTAGACTATATCTCTTTTGAATTACTCTTCATCTTTTTGCTCTTGCTGTTTCTTCCAATATTCATAAAATATTTCAAATTGTTCTAATGCATCTAATAAACGTTTTGGACGATCATAGAATTGTAAATTTTCTCGCGTTAAAAAGAAATCTACTACTTCTTTTTGATATGCAGATAGGTTTAAATATTCTTGATTTGTAATGCCAGCGTTTTCGAATAACCTAGGATTCATAATATCTGAACGTCCAAGTAGATAATCTGTAGTAACATTAAAAAATTCTGCTAACTTATCAATAGTAGCTAAGTCTGGTTCGCTCTCATCATTTTCATATTTAGCATAACCCTGTCTTGTAATACCAAGCATGTTAGCCATGTCTGATTGTGTTAATTTTTTATTTTTTCTCAAGCTTTTCAGTCTTTGAGCGAACATAAATATTCCTCATTTCTGTTAACTTTATTTTTAATTATAAGCAACAATATGTTGCTTTTCTATATTTAAATAAAAAAAGCAATAAAAAGTTGCATAAAAATATTGACAGCAACTAAAAGTTGCGTATAATAGTAATTGTAAAGCAACTGATAGTTGCAAATAAGGTGGTGAAAAAATGGAACAACAAGATTTAAAAAAGCTTTTAGTTTCAAAACGAGAAAAATTAGGTTTAACTCATCAAGATGTAGCCGTTAAATCTGGTGCATCAATAACTAGACAATATTACGGTATGATTGAAAATGGTGAACGAAGACCATCTGTTGACGTAGCGAAAAAAATTGCAAATGTACTTGGAATTGATTGGACAATTTTTTTTGATGTAATATGCAACCGTAAGTTGCATGAAAGAACGTCAGCCTAAAACATTCACACTTTGCACTCACCAAACGAAAGGATGTGAACGTATTGACACTTGAGCAAATAGAAAAAATAACAAAGTTACTTGAAAATGATGATTCTGATTCTGAATTTACTCATTTAACTAACAATGTAATGGATGTAAGCCATCATCTTGGCGATGTAATAATCCTATCTCTTGAAAAAGGATGGAGCTTAGATGAATTGAAAAATATAGCAAAAATCATCTTAGAGCTCCAATAAATTGAAAGTTAAATATTATTTAGTCTTTTGTAACGTTCAAGTAGATTTTCATTTTTCTTATAAGAATTATTAAATTCTAGAGCTTTCTCATAAGCAGCTAAATAGTAGTTCAACTTTTCCTCTGCAACGGTTTCTGGGGAGTCACCTTTAAGAGGAATAGATGATATTACAGCAAGTGCAAATTCGTTAGGATCAATTAATTCAGGTTTTTCTTTAGACATATTTACCACCTCCAGTCTATGAAAATATTACCACATAGATTGGTAGGATAGAAATCTCTCAAAGGAGAGCTAGATGAAAATCGAAACTTTAAAACAAATCATTTAACAATCGCATTGCACTCACCAATAAGCAATTAATCGAGCGGAGTACGCGACGATATCCTCGTTTCAGGATGGAGCGACAGCAATAGCTAATCGCCATGACATTAATTCTTTATTGGTGGGTGCAAGAGAGCACAAAGGTAGGTGAAAATTATGGACAAAAATCAAGTAGAAAATTTAGTAATCAATAATGCTGTTAACGGATTAACAATGTTAAATGCTATTTCTAAAGTCAAAAATGTCACTGATGTTGTGATTGATGCTTTAGAAGAAAACAATTTTACATTTGAAGAAGCAATTTCAATTCTTACAGGGATTGCAAATCCGTTAGCTGAGGTTATCGAAAAAGACCCCAGCAAACGAACTAAATTAGTTAAAAGAGCAGATTAGTCTAAGCCGACATATTTTCTTGCCAAATTAGTGCTTATTTCAAATAGGCTTTTGACAGATACACTTGCCAAATTAGAGGCTATTTCTTTAGTTTTTTTCCAAACCTTTGGATCTCTAATATCATCTAGGAATGCGTGACCATTCCAAGTCATCCTCTGAATTGTGTAGTATTCAGGTTCGCGATTATTAGGATCAGTTTTAATGAATCCAGCATCACCAAGGCAAGTAGCGGTATATGCAATTTCATCAATTGAATAATGTTTATCTTTTAGATTCTCATTTTTCATTAATTGAGGAATGGAATACCAACCTGTAAGGCTCGGTATATCTTCAACTGCTAATAACAGATCTCTTACACAATCATGATTTAACTTCAATTTAATCACCTCCTCATGTCAATATTCGACAAAGAGTGAGGAAATACCTACTAAGGAGTGAAACAAATGAATCAATTACAATTCTTTAATTTTGAAAATCAACAAGTTCGAGTTTTAGAAAAAGACGGAGAACCTTGGTTTGTAGGCAAAGATGTTGCTCAAGTTTTAGGATATTCAAATTCCCGTGATGCTTTAGCAAAGCATGTTGATTACGAAGATAAACTAACGTCGCGAATTGCGACACCAGGTCAAAGTAGAAACATGACGATTATAAACGAATCTGGTTTATACAGTTTAATTCTTTCATCAAAACTAGAATCAGCAAAACGCTTCAAACGTTGGGTAACATCAGAAGTTCTACCATCAATCAGAAAACATGGTGCTTATCTAACACCAGAAACATTAGAGCAAACGATGCAAGATCCAGACTTTTTAATCGGTATCTTAAACGGTTTAAAAGAAGAACAACAAAAACGTCATGCAGCTGAGTTAGCGCATCAAGAAGCTCAGTCAATCATCCAACAACAAAGACCTAAAGTTCTATTTGCAGAATTAATTGAAACAAGTAAATCATCCATTTTAGTTCGAGAGTTAGCAAAACTGCTAAAGCAAAATGGTGTTGATTTCGGTGAAAAACGACTTTTCGCTTGGCTACGTGAAAATGGTTACTTGATTAAACGTTCAGGCACTGATTACAACATGCCAACTCAACGAAGTATGGATCTTGGCTTGTTTGAAATTAAAGAAACACCAATACCTCGTTCCAGTGGAATAACAACAATCAATAAAACTCCAAAAGTAACTGGGAAAGGGCAATTGTATTTCTTAAACAAGTTAACAAATAAGGAGCGTGCAGTTTAATGTTTCAGGTTCAAATAGATGAACAACACGTTGATGAAGTCTTACGTAATGAAATCCAAAAACGTTTAAATGAGGTCCAAGTCAAATATACGTATTGGGATATGAAAGACTTGTGTGAACAAGTAAAACTATGTGAAACAACTATAAAAGAAACATTCTTTTATGATAAAAGATTTCCTAAGTTCAAAGTCGGAAGAAAATGGTTATTTCCTGCTGAAGAAGCAAAACAATTCTTGCTTCAATGGGCTAAAGAACAACCATCTCATTAACTACATCTTAACAAGTTTACTAGTATCTATGTGATAGAAAAATATACAAAATAGGGGGATTTATGATGATAGAAAAATCGGCAAAAGTAGGGGATTCAATCAAGTTATTGGCAAAAGAGGACGGCATCACTAACGAACAGATGTCAATGAAGTTTAATGTGAGTCCACAAATGATTAGTCATATGAAAAATGACAGACGAGTTATGCAACAGGATGTGGCACATCAAGCAATCAACAATTTCGACAATCCAGAATTTATTTCAGATATTATCTATAAATTTTCTGGTGGATATACAGCACCAATTTTAAATGGAAAAAATATTGAACGTCATTTATTAGCGTTAGCTATAAATGCATATAAGGAAATGGCTGAAGGTATGGAAGCATTAAGAAATAATTTACTGACAAAACCACCAGAAGCTTTAAATGAAAATGAAATGCAAATAGTGGAGGATATATTTGATCAAGTTGATGAGGGTTGCGTATGGGGAGAAAACTTCCTTATGGTGTTGCAAAGAGTTTACGGAATTTCAAAGAAAAAGCGAAGACGCGAAAATAAGCCAAGATGGAAAGCGAGAGGATGGGTGCAATGAACAAATTAAGCTTTCGCGAACAAGACGTAGACGCAGCAATCAAAGAACACAACTGCATCGATACATTAAATGTTCAAATGATGATACATGCTAGACGCCAGGAATACAAAGAAGCGCGTGAGTTGCTTAAGGACATAGATAAGTCACTGAAAGAACTTGAAAATTTTCGTCAAAGAAAAGTAGAGTATGACAGATTTTTGGAAGTAATCAAAAAACTAAACAAACTTGGAATACCAGCGGAAGAGGTGACCAGATGCGTAAATTGAACAAATACTTTTTCGAAACAGAAGATGTTTGCTTATCGGACAAGCTTTGGCTTTACGGTGGAATAGCATTGATGATCACTATCGGAGTATTTGGTTTATGGCATTAAAAAAGCTGACTAACTTTTGGGAGTTAATCAGCGGTTGATTTAGTAAAGCCTTAATTATCCAATATCAATTATAACACGACAGGGTAACTCCTGTCACGAAGCGCATAATCGCATAACGCAATATATCAGTATTTATACAAATGCGAGTGAAAGGAAACTTCATGTTTTTGAGTGTGGAAAGCTCAATAACTTGTGCGCTTCGTGATGCGAGTTAAATGCATCGGAAAGAAGGTGAGATTATGACGAATTTAATTGCTAAAATTGTGGATTTAACAAATGGCTTACGAGAAATATGTAAATCTTATTCAACTTTCAATGTAAGAATCAATAGCAATTCTTCACAGGTATTTATCAATACACCAGAAGTATTCTTCGCTAATTTTAGTACTTATTGTGCAACACCTTACAAGTCTTTCAATTCCTTCAATTATGAGATTTCTACAGAAATTGAAGGGGTTAAGTTCTATACGCTTCTTACACAAAGCGAGTACGAAAAATATGTAGTAAATCCAAAAGAAACGAGGTGAGACAATGGTCCAACAATTAACAAATGGAGTTTTAGATTTTTCGAGTAATCCAGATCTAGCAATTCAATTTTTATTCTCGCGTAGTCTACATGATGCAGTTGTTGAAATGAGTGGCATCGAATTAGAAAACTTCTTTGACAACAGCTTTTATCTATTTGATGAAGAAACACCACAACACGAGATTGCTGAAATTGCTATCGATATCTTGGATCTACATCATTTCCATTCATTAATGGCAGAAAACAGTAATAAAACAGTGTACGAAATGCTAGTTGCGGAAGGTTTCGTTAATACGATTGACTGCATTACTGCACTAAGTATTGAATATCCAACAAAATAAAAATCCACTGTTCGCAGCAGTGGATTCGGGGCTATCAAATAGCTATTTACATCATTTTATTACATAGCCCCAACAAATTCAAATTACATGGAGGGAAAACGAATGAAAGAGGTTAAAATTCAAGACCTAGTACTACGAAATTTTAAAGGTATAAAAGCATTTGATTTAAAGATTAACGGTTCCAGTGCAAATCTATTTGGCGATAACGAAACTGGTAAAACAACAACATTTGATGCATTTACCTGGTTGCTATTTGGTAAAGATAGCCAAAATAAAAGCGATTCAGCTTTCGCTATTAAAACATTAATAGACGGTAAAGAAGTCCACAACACAAATCACACAGTAGAAGGAACTTTGTTGATTGATGGTATTCCAATAACTCTTAAACGTGTTTACAGAGAAGTTTGGAAGAAACCACGTAATTCACCAACTAAAAAGCAAGAGGGACATACAACCGACTATTACATCGATGATGTGCCAATCGAAACAAAAACTGAATATGACAAACGTATTAGTGAAATTATTCCGGAAGAAAAATTCAAATTATTGACCAACCCAACATTTTTTAACGAACAGTGGGATTGGCAAGATCGACGCAAAGAATTGTTAAACATAGTTGGTGACATTACAGATCAAGATGTTATAAGTGCAAACATGAAACTAAAAGATTTACCTTCCATTCTTCAAAATAAAACGGTTGAAGAGTATCAAAAGATTGTTGCTAATAAACGTAAAAAAATTCAAAAAGATTTAGATGTTATTCCATACCAAATCGAAGAGAATCAAAATATGATTCCTGAACTGAAGATTGATGTGGATAGCTTGAAGGCGCAAGTTAGTTCTATCGAACAAGAAATTGATGGTCAAAAGCAAATCATATTCAATATACAAAACGGTAAAGCTGTTGTTGAAAAAGAGCAGCAACTCATGAAGTTAGAGAACGATATGGAACGTTACAAACGTGATTTCGAATATAACTCTAAAGACGAAATTTATAGACTTGGCGCTCGACTTCAAGAAGAACGTGGCAATTTATCCATTATACAAAAGCCAGTTCAACAAGCTGAACAAGAAATTGAAATGATGAGTCGAACTGCAGAACAAAACAAACGAGCAATATCTGATATGGATGTTCAACTACAACAACTACGCGATCAATGGGGCGTAATCGATTCAGAACAATTCCATTATGAAGATAATTGCACTTGCCCAACATGTAAACAAGACTTACCAGCTGAACAAGTTGAGCAAGCTCGTCAAACAGCTTTAGAAGCATTTAATTTAAGCAAATCTGAACGACTAGCAAAAGTAACGGAGCAAGGAAAGGAACTTGGG
>NZ_QWUA01000087.1 GCF_003576525.1 Rummeliibacillus sp. POC4
GCGTATTACTGAACTTGAAGAACGTGAAACTTTCTTAACCAACGAAATTAAAAAGTTGGATCATCACTTATATCTAACAGAAGAATTTGTCAGAGAAAAAGTTCGCTTATTAGAAGAAAAAATCAATAGCAAGTTCAAATATGCGAGATTCAAATTGTTTAAGGAACAGCTTAATGGAGGTCTAAAAGAATGTTGTGAAACTTTGTATAAAGGAGTTCCATACAGCTCAGGCCTAAATAATGCAGCAAAGATCAATGTTGGCATCGACATTATCAATACTCTAAGCGAACACTATGGCATGAGAGCACCAATCTTTGTAGATAATGCCGAAGCTGTTACACAACTAATCGATAGTGATTCACAAATTATCAGTCTAGTTGTCAGTGAAAAGGACAAGCAGTTACGAGTTGAAGTACCAGAGGCCGAGTACAAGGAGGCTATATAAATGAATGTTACTGTTCAAAAGTGGGTTTTTAACCCTTCTTTGATGGGTAAAGCTGTAAAAATTATTGGTTACGATTACGATGGTACAAAATTAGATGGCATTTATATTATCAAGAAAATTGATAACGATAAAATCACTTTAATCAACCATAAAGGCGAAATTGATTTGTTTGTATCAAATATTTATGGGGATATAAAAGAAAGATTTATAAATGATTTTGAAGTAATTGAAACGGAGGACATATAACATGGCAAATCAAGTGGCAATCATTCAAAAAGATATTACAGACAGTGTTAACAATAAATTAGGTGAGTTACAAAAAGAGGGGTTAGTAATACCTCCAAATTACAGTGCTAGCAACGCTTTAAAATCTGCATTTTTTAAACTTCAAGAGGTTAAAGATAAAAGTGGTCGTCCGGCATTAGAAGCTTGCACCAAAGATTCTATCGCAAACGCATTACTTGATATGACAGTACAGGGTTTAAGTCCAGCAAAAACACAATGCTACTTTGTAGTTTATGGTAGTAAGTTACAGTTATCTCGTTCGTATTTTGGTACTCAAACAGTACTTAAACGATTAAGTAATGTAAAGGATATTTGGGCAAATGTTATTTATCAAGATGATGAATTTGATTACGAAAATTACCACGGACGTGAACGTTTAATAAGTCATAAAACAAAGTTTGAAAATCGTGATAAAGACATCTTAGGCGCTTATGCAATTGTTCAAACAACAGATGATGAAGAAATATTAACAGTTATGACCAAAAAAGAAATTGAAGCTTCTTGGAGCCAAAGTAAAACGTCACAAGCCGTTCATAAAAAATTCCCGCAAGAGATGGCGAAACGTACTGTGATCAATCGTGCAGCTAAAGCATTTATCAATACATCAGATGATAGTGATTTGCTAATTGAAGCGATTAATAACACAACAGAAAACGAGTTTGAATCATCTCGAAAAGATATAACACCTGAACAAGATCTTGCGGAAGAAATTAATCAAAATGCAAATCAAGAAATGATTGATATTCCAAAAGCTAAGGTTCAACCAGAACCAGAGCAAAAACCAGAGCCAATTGAAGCCGAATTTACTGAACAACAAGATATCTTTGGTGAACCTCCTGCAAATATGCAAGAAGGACCAGGGTTCTAATGATTGAGATTAATACTCTAGCAACAGGTAGTAAAGGTAACGCATACGTCATCACAGACGGCGTTACCAAGCTACTGATTGAATGTGGAATATCATTCAAAAACATCCAAAAGGCTCTTAATTTCGAGACAAACGACATACAAGGTTGTTTAGTATCACATGAGCATTTAGACCACTGTAAAGGGCTACAGAGCGTTTTAAATGCAGGTATAAATGTTTATATGTCGCAAGGAACAAAAGACGGCACAGGTATTGACCATCACAGAATAAAGGTGATTCAAAACAAGCAACCATTCCAAATTGGAACATGGACCATACTTCCATTTGATGTGCAGCATGACGTTAATGAGCCATTCGGATTTTTACTACAGAATCAGGAAGGCGAAAAGCTTCTATTTGCTACTGATACTTATTACATCAAATACAAGTTTACTGGACTAAGTCATCTAATGATTGAATGTAATTATTGCCAGTCAGTACTAGATGAAAATGTTGAGAGTGGTAGAATACCAGTTTTCTTGAAAAATCGAGTTATGAAGTCACATTTCAGTTTGGAAAACTTACTAGAGTTTTTAAAAGCTAATGATCTATCAAAAGTACAAGAAATATGGTTGCTGCATTTATCGGACAACAACAGTGATGAACAACTTATAAGAAATGAAGTCGCAAAGCTAACAGGGAAGATGATTTATATACCGTAGGTGAAGGATGATAGTCAATGAAAAATAACTTACGATTTTTAATGTTAGAGCAATCCTTAAGTATAACTGAACTATCAAAAGAAATAGGCATATCAAGAAATACCTTAACTAAGATTTACTACGAAAAAAACGATTTTAGTATAAGTACGCTATTAACATTATGTGACTTTTTCGGATGTACTCCAAATGAATTTCTAGGAAAAGGAAAACATTTTGAATCAGAATCAATTTAGCAAAGTTTAGGAGGTACACCATGGCTGAAATAACATGGATAAAGCTCAAAACAGACATGTTTGAGAACGAAAAAATTAAACTCATTGAAGCCTTACCAGATGCGGACACAATCATTGTTATTTGGGTGAAGTTATTAGCAGCCGCAGGAAAAGCAAATTCTAACGGTTTTATCATGCTAACAGAAAACATTCCAATGAACGAAGAGGAAATGGCTACAATATTTAATCGGCCTCTTAATACCGTCAGATTGGCTCTACAAACTTTTAAACGCTACGGAATGATAGAGGTAGAGAATGAAGCAATTCGTATTAAAAATTGGGAGACACATCAGAATATTGAAGGCATGGATCGGGTTCGTAAGTTGAATGCAGAACGAAATAAGCGTTATAGGGAGCGTAAAAAACAAGCTCAATTAGAAGCTCCAAAACGTGAAAATAACGTTAGCGTGACGTCACGTGACGGAACAGAGACAGACTTAGATTTAGATAAAGACAAAGAAACAGATAAAGATAAAGAAACAGACAACAGACAAGAAAAAGAAGTAGGTCAGTCAGTTGTTTATCAATTCTATGAATCTAATATTGGTCCTTTAAGTCCGTTTGTCGGTGAAGAGATTGGCTATGAAATAGATGAATATGGACCAGAACTTGTTTTAGAAGCCTTAAAAGAATCGGTTATTGCAAATGCACGAAATAAGATCAAGTATGCTCAAGGAATCCTTAGAAATTGGAAAAACGAAAACATAAATTCCTTACACGACTTAGAAATGAAACGTAAACGAGGTGAAGAAAATGGCCAAAACAATCGAGGAAGTCATGGAAGCTCTCAAAGCGAGAATAACCGTCCTACCATCTTCGGAGACTACTGCAGCGACTGAGTATAAATGCCCCAAATGCAAAGATCAAGGCGGAACAATTGAATGGCGAGATGCTGATGTGTTTGGCGATGGCCGTATTGTTAGAAAAGAGCAAGTTTGGGTGGAATGCTCATGTATAAAGCAAAAAAAGATCAATAGACTACTAAAGTCGTCCGAGATTACACCAGAATTTCAAAAAATGACGTTCGCTAATTTTCAAACAGAAGGTTATCCAGAAGTAATCAAAAAAATGTACGACAT
>NZ_QWUA01000088.1 GCF_003576525.1 Rummeliibacillus sp. POC4
ATTGCAGAAATGTGGGGGAGATTTTATGACGTAAATTGCTTAGAGAGCGGATAAAATTTGAATTCGAGCGGATAAATGGATCACAGGAGCGGATAAAACCGTCTCAGGAGCGAATAAAACTATCTCAAGAGCGGATAAACCAATCACAGGAGCGGATAAACGGACCACCAGAGCGTATAAACCCATCCCAGGAGAAAATAAATTCATTTCACCATAAACGCTAAAGTCTCTCCAGATAAAAAATGCACAAAAAAACGAGCAGTTGAATATACTGCTCGTTTTTCATACGATTTTGGATTTACTTATAGGTTTTTAAATAATTTTTAGTTAAGCGAGTGGTGCACCATTTTTAGTGATTTCTTCTGCTGCTGCACCGAATTTTTTAAAGTTTTCATGGAACATACCAGCTAATTCTGTTGCTTTTTTATCATAAGCTTCTTTATTAGCCCAAGCATTACGTGGATTTAAAAGATTTGTTGGTACACCTTCGATTGCAGTTGGCATTGCAAGACCGAAGATAGGGTCTTTGTCAGTAAATACATCATTAAGTTTACCGTCGATAGCATCGCGTACCATTTTACGAGTGTAAGAAAGTTTCATACGACTACCTTCACCATAACTTCCGCCAGTCCAACCAGTGTTTACTAAGAATACATTTACTTGGTGTTCATCAATTTTCTTCCCTAACATTTCTGCATAAACAGTAGCGTGTAATGGGAAGAAAGGAGCTCCGAAGCAAGTTGAAAATACAGGTTCAGGTTCTACAACACCACGTTCTGTACCAGGTGTTTTTGAAGTGAAACCTGATAAGAAGTGATACATTGCCTGTTCTTTCGTTAACTTACTAATAGGAGGTAAAACTCCAAAAGCATCTGCTGTTAAGAAAATAACAGTTTTTGGATGACCTGCAATAGAAGGATCAACGATATTTTCGATGTTTTGGATTGGGTATGCAACACGAGTATTTTGTGTTAGTGTCTCATCATCGTAGTCAGGAATTCGAGTTTCGGAATCTACGATAACATTTTCAAGCACTGTACCGAATGTGATAGCATTATAAATTTCAGGTTCTTTTTCAGCTGAAAGGTTGATTGTTTTTGCATAGCAACCACCTTCAATATTGAACACGCCGTTATCAGACCAACCATGTTCATCGTCACCGATTAGTTTACGATTACCATCAGCTGATAACGTTGTTTTACCAGTACCTGATAAACCAAAGAATAGAGCAACGTCACCTTGTTCGCCTACATTTGCAGAACAATGCATTGGCAGGATTCCGTTTTGTGGTAATAAGTAATTCATAATACCGAAGATAGATTTTTTCATTTCCCCAGCGTATTCAGTGCCGCCGATTAAAATAATACGTTTTTCTAAAGATACGATGATGAAAGTTTCTGAAGCTGTACCATCAACTTTTGGGTCCGCTTTAAAAGTAGGAGCGGATAAAATAGTGAAATCAGCTTCATGTGCATTTAGTTCTTCATCAGTAGGACGGATGAATAGTTGGTGAGCAAATAGATTATGCCAAGCGTATTCATTAACAACGCGGATTGCTAAGCGAGAATCTTTGTCTGCACCTGCAAAGCCTTTAAACACAAAAACTTCTTCTTTTTGTTTTAAATAGTTAACAACTTTGTTAAATAATGAATCAAATACTTCTGCAGAAATTGGTTGGTTAATCTTACCCCAATCAATTTGATCTTTAGAAGATTCTTCGACTACCATAAATTTATCTTTAGGTGAACGACCTGTATATTTGCCTGTTACTGCACGAACAGCGCCATCTACTGTTAAGATTGCTTCACCGCGGGAAGTTGCTTTTTCCACTAATTGTGGGACTGAAAGTTGTTCTGAAATGTTATTTCCTTGTAATAAACCCTTCAGTTCATTCGCAATTTCTACTGAATTCATCTTTGTTCGTACCTTCCTTTTTATGTTATTACCCTTTAAAAGGGTTTCTATTCTTCATCTCGAGAATTAGTATAACACATTGAAATGAATAGTCTATACTAATAGGGAATTATTTTTATGATTTTGATTTTTTTGTTACTATAAGAAAATAAGTTTGACTTTCATAGTAATATCACTTACTATATGCATTAGAACGGATACTCTTATCCCGAGCTGGTGGAGGGTCAGGCCCTATGAAGCCCGGCAACCTGCATTATCTTTCACGTGATGCGTTGGTGCTAATCTGATGCAAGGAAGATTCCTTGAACGATAAGAGTGAAAGGTGCTTACGAAACATATCCTTTCCTCATTGATTTTCGATGAGTGAAAGGTTTTTTTTTTCAAAAAATAGAAGCAAATCTGATTTGTTTCATTATTATATGCGATTTGTTGCATTCTATTTATATTATGGCACTTTCTATATCCTCGTGTTAAAAAAGCAGCTTATAGCTGGCTTGACGTTTAGAACTTAAACGGACATGGGTAATGAGTACCGTATCTTTTTTTCGAGAGGATCTCGTTGATAATAGGAGGAAACCAAATGACAAACAGAAGATTATTTACTTCAGAAAGCGTAACAGAAGGACACCCAGATAAAATTTGTGACCAAATTTCAGACGCAATTTTAGATGCAGTTTTAGCAAAAGATCCAAATGCGCGTGTTGCATGCGAAACAACTGTTACAACAGGACTAGTACTTGTAACAGGTGAGTTAACAACTACTACGTATGTAGATATGAAAGGTATTGTTCGCGATACAGTTGCAGAAATTGGCTACACTCGTGGTAAATATGGTTTCGATGCAGAAAATTTAGCAGTACTTGTCGCTGTCGGTGAACAATCACCTGATATCGCACAAGGTGTTGACCAAGCATTAGAAGCACGTGAAGGCTCTATGACAGATGCAGACATTGAAGCAATTGGTGCGGGGGACCAAGGTTTAATGTTCGGCTATGCTTGTAACGAAACACCTGAGTTAATGCCACTTCCAATTAGCTTGGCACATAAATTAGCTCGTCGTTTAACAGAAGTTCGTAAATCAGGCCAATTAGATTACTTACGTCCTGATGGTAAAACACAAGTAACCATCGAGTATGATGAAAATAACCATCCAGTTAGAGTAGACACAATTGTTATTTCTACTCAACACGATGAAGAAGTATCTTTAGACCAAATTAAAAAAGATTTAAAAGCAGAAGTTATTGCCAAAGTTGTACCGGCAGAACTTCTAGATGACAACACAAAATACTTCATCAATCCAACAGGCCGTTTCGTAATTGGTGGCCCTAAAGGTGATGCAGGTCTTACTGGTCGTAAAATCATCGTCGATACTTACGGTGGATATGCTCGTCATGGTGGCGGTGCTTTCTCTGGGAAAGATGCTACAAAAGTTGACCGTTCTGGTGCATATGCAGCTCGTTATGTTGCGAAAAATATTGTTGCCGCAGGTCTTGCAGAACGTGCAGAAGTACAACTTGCATATGCAATCGGTGTTGCACAACCAGTATCAATCGCAGTCGATACTTTCGGTACTGGGAAAGTTAAAGAGAGTGATCTAGTAGAAGCAGTTCGAGAATTCTTTGACTTACGTCCAGCAGGAATTATAAAAATGCTTGACCTACGTCGCCCAATTTACAAACAAACAGCAGCTTACGGTCACTTTGGTCGTACAGACTTGAATGTGCCTTGGGAAAATACAGACAAAGCAGCAGCATTAAAAGCTAAATTTGCTGTTTCTCCAAAATAAAAGTGAAGTTTTAACAAAATAAAAAAGTCGTTCACAAAAAAGTGATCGACTTTTTTATTTTTCATTAATCTTTTCAACAACATCAATTGCCTCATCAATTGTTGCTACATCAAAAATTTGAATATTACTATTAATCGCCTTTCGTATCTTAATAGCTTCTTTTTTATTTTCGCTTGGAATAATCATATAAGAAATGCCTGAAATACTAGCGATTTGGATTTTTTCTTTTAACGCACCAATTGGTTTTACGTCTCCATTTTTGTCAATTGATCCAGTTATGGCAATAGGGTGTTCGTTTTGCAAATCTCCATTTTTAACCTTTCCAGATAATACAAGTGCTAAACCTCCGCTATCTCCACCAATACGTTCTCTATTTAGAAATGCATCTATTTTTTGATTAGTTTTTTGATCAGTTTGATTTAAATAGTAACTAACATTTTTCTTCATTTGTTCAGTATCGTCTTCTTTAAGATGAAGCCAACTTAAAATTTGTCTATTTTTACTAGCGTATCGATCTTTATTTGCACCTTCAATAATTGTAAGTGGCTTAATATGTTGTCTTTCCAAGATTTTTGAAACATCTAATTTACTTTTAGTTAAAGAGAATTCTACACTATTTACACCCAGTAAATAGATATTAGTCCCTTCAATTATTTCCTCAGGTGGCTGATAAAGAAGTGCTATGTGTGTCGTAGCATCATAAAAAATAAGTGGAAGCTCATAACAAAATAATACAAAAAGAATACAAATCGCAAAGGTTAGTTTCCTTTTATATTCTTTTTTCCTTTTTATAATACTGACAGATGTTAAAATGATTAGGCTAAGTAATAAGATAAATATAAAAGACAATCCACTAATTTTGTTTTGAAGATATAGTAGTAGGAATAAAAGATAAAATAAAATGCACAAAAAGCTAACTAGAGGTAAAGATACATTCTTTTTATTTCTGAAAATGAGAAGTTCACTCCTTATATTACTTGATATGCCTATCTGGATTTTAATAATGAAGACTGGGACATAATAGTATATAAAACTATATTATACTATTATGTTGGACGATAGAACGTAAAATAACATTCAAAATGTTTTAGATTTAACAGACATTAACGAGTAGTAAGAATCTCAAGTAAAATAAAAAGAAGATACAGGAGGTTATTCCTGGAAATAAGGATGGATAAATTTAAACCCACTGATTAAAGTGTCACTTAGAGATAGTTTAATCCATAATAACTTCGTTTTTAGGATCATGTTTTTTAAGTAAAATGACAAAAAGGCTTCCTAATGCACAAAAGACCCCTGAAAGTATAAATGCCCACGTGTAAGAATTAAAGATATTGTATATTAGCCCACCACCATAAGCAGCAACTGCTGCACCAACTTGATGAAATGCGACCATCCAACCGTACATCATAGCACTTTTCTTCATACCGAACTCGCGTCTTGCAAGGCCAATAGTAGGAGGTACTGTTGCAATCCAATCAAGGCCATAGAAAACTGAGAAAATAACAAGTAGAGTAATAGAGCCGTTATTTAATGCAAAAGGTAAAAACAATAGGGAAAGGCCCCGAAGCCCATAATAAGAAAATAATAGCCAACGATTATCAATTTTATCACTAAGCCAACCGGATAAAGTTGTACCAACCAGATCGAATATTCCCATAAAACTTAACATCGAAGCAGCAAGAACCATCGGAATACCATAACTCATGCAATATCCTACAAAATGAGTACCAATTAGACCAGTAGTTGAAAGACCACAAATAAAGAAACTGCCAGCTAAAAGCCAAAATGCTTTGCTTTTACTTCCCTCCATTAAAGAGATCCATACAATTTTAAAAGGGTTTTCATTTGAAGTAGTATTGGTACTGATTTTAAACTCATCCTTAACAGCTCCTAATGCTGTGATTCCAAGCTGTTTGGGCCAATCCTTCATGAAGAGTACTATTATTAAGAGCATAATAGTACTTAGACCAAAGATTAATGCAATAGCATGGTGCCAACTATACTGCTCTATTAACCTTGCGAGAATAGGTAGCAATACAAGTTGCCCGGTTGCTGTAGCAGCAGTTAAAATACCAACAGCTAGACCACGGTGTTTGACAAACCAACGATTTCCAATTTGTGTGCTTAATACGGTCAAAAATAAGCCAGAACCAATTCCAATCATGACACCCCAAATTAAAATAAGTTGCCATTCCTCTGTCATGACAAAAGTTAAGCCAAGGCCTAGTGTTAAAAGTGCCATGGATGCAATCATTGTTCTTTTTAATCCGAATCTTTCGACAAATGCAGCCATAAAAGGCCCTGAAAAACCATACAAAAAAAGTCCTACAGCAAAAGCGAAGGATATAACAGGTCTACTCCAACCAAACTCAGCTTCAAAGGGTTCTATAAAAACACCCGAAGACGAACGTATTATGCCTGCTACGATGATAGAAAAGAAAGTAATAACTAATATTACCCAACTATAGTGGATCTTTTTCATATAAGCATCTCCAATATAAAAGTTCATATAAGTACGGAAGGTTCAGAATACTAATCTGAACCTTCATAAGAAAATCTTCTATTAAGTAAAAGCTAACGTGTAAGTGGATTATTTTGTACTGATTTATAATATTGTCCTTTTTCATAGTATTCGTTAAGAATACGATCCATATCTTTTTTATCCTCATCTGTAAGTTCTCTAATAACTTTCGCAGGTCGGCCAAATGCTAATGTATTTGGTGGGATCTTCTTTCCTTGTGTAACAAGGCTACCAGCACCTATAAAAGCCCCTTCTCCGATTTCGGCACCATCTAAAACAATAGAAGCCATACCAATGAGTGCGCCTTTTTTAATATGACAGCTATGCAAAGTCACTTGATGTCCAACTGTTACTTCATCTTCTAGGATAAGTGGTGCTATAGGGCTTTGATGTAAACAACATAAATCTTGAACATTTACTTTTCGACCTATAATAGTAGGAGAAACATCTCCTCGAATAACGGTGTTATAAAAAATAGACGAATCTGGACCTATTGTCACATCTCCGGTTATAACTACATTGTCACCGATGAAAACAGATGGGTCAATAGATGGCTTTTTATCTTTAAAAGGATAAATCATTAAAAAACGCCTCTTTTCTAGCTCAGATTTTTTATAATAATCGTAACAAACTCATATAATAATTGGAACAGAAAAAAATAGAATACGTTAAAATAGAGATAGGATTTTATGAGGAGAGAAGTAATATGTGGAAATGGGAAGCTGAAGGTCAGGCGAAAGCTGTTGTAGTATTTATACATAGCGCATATGAGCATCATAGAAGATATGCATGGTTAATCGAAAAATTAAGAATGTCTGGAATGCATGTCATTACTGGTGATTTACCAGGACACGGTGAAGAGAGTAGAAGAAAAAAAGCGCATGACGAAGATTTTAGAGAGTATGGAAAATTTATTCGTCAAATGATGAAGGTAGCGTTAACTTACAATCTACCAATATTTATAATTGGTCACGGTTTAGGAGCAACTCTCGCTATTCAAATAGAAAGAAAACATAAATACGAATGTGCTGGAATAATTTTAACATCTCCGTGGATGCACTTAATACACCAACCATCAAAATTATCAAATGCTTTAACAGGGCTTAGTAAATTAACAGGAAATTTAAAAATTCACCATGACATTACGGTTAAACAACTAACACGTAGTTATGAATTTTATAAAGAAGAAAAAGATGATATTTACTATAATTCTGATATTACTGTGAACTGGTATCGAGAATTGCATCAATTTATGAAGAATATTGTTATGACTCAGGGTGATTTTCCAGATATACCTATATTATTAATGAATGGTGGCAATGATAAAGTTGTTTCCTCAGCCCATAGTAAAAAATGGCTGATGCAACAAAATGTATCAGAAATGCAATACAAGGAATGGATAGTTTGTTATCACGATCTTTATCAAGAACCAGAACGGGATGATATTTATAAGTATATGGAGTCCTTTATGTATAATGCGTTGCGTAATATTGGCTATATTATTTAGTAAATAGAAGAATGGCTATTATAAGTAGATAATTTACTTATGATAGCCATTTTCTTTTTAAATATATTATTAATAACATATCTTTTTAAAAAGATATTCAGGAAATGTCTTGAAAATTATTGTATATTCATTAAATAAAATGAATATTAATTCACACCTTAATTATAAAGATATGCATTGATTTTTTCTGTTTGTATCATCACCAGTGGACAATTTTTGTATTTTGTGAACGATTTCAATGAGGATTGTCATAAAATACCTATATAAAGCCATTTTTGAAGGGTTAGATTATTAAAAAAATGTCACAATGTCCACTCTGGAAATACATATTGTGTCTATTTTGTGTCCATTCTTATGTAAACGGTTACAAATAATGCATAACTATATATATTTATATTAAAATAAAAAATGTAATGTAAAAGTTAAAATGATATTTAAAGAGAATTTTTAAATTCTTCCGAATGTTTTGGTATTAATAGTTGTAAAAAGTTATTATGATGGGAGACAACAAGATGAAAAACATTATTGATTCTATTTATGATGTTTTATGGGGACCTTGGATGATTTACGGCATTTTACTAGTTGGTTTGGTTTTTACCATCTTAACAAAAGGTGTACAAGTTAGGTTTCTAAAAGATATGTTTGGACAAATTTTTCATGGCGAAAAGTCAGAATCGGGTGTATCTTCATTCCAAGCAATGTCTATGGCGTTATCTGGTAGGATAGGTACCGGGAATATTGCTGGTACTGCTACAGCAATTGCCTTTGGTGGTCCAGGAGCTGTGTTCTGGATGTGGGTAACAGCGTTTATCGGATCTGCTACTGCTTACGTGGAGTCAACACTTGCTCAAATATATAAAGAAGAAAAAAATGGTCAATACCGTGGTGGTCCAGCTTATTATATCCATAAATTCACGGGTAAAAAATGGCTAGGGATGATTTTCGCGGTAGCAGCTCTTGTAGCGATGACACTACTTCAACCAACTGTTCAATCTAACGCAATTGCCGATGCTATGAATAACGCATTCGATATTCCACATTGGGTATCTGGCTTATTTGTTTGCTTAATCTTAGGAACGATCATTGTTGGCGGAGTAAAACGGATTGCTAATGCAGCATCTATTATCGTACCATTTATGGCTATAGGCTATATATTAGTAGCAGCTATTATTATCATTATTAATATAGATAAAGTACCAGATATATTTGCGTTAATATTCCGTAGTGCATTTGGCGCTGAACAAATGTTTAGTGGTATGTTAGGTGCAGCGATTGCATGGGGTGTTAAACGTGGGATTTATGCAAATGAGGCTGGTCAAGGGACTGGTCCTCACTCTGCTGCAGCTGCAGAAGTATCACATCCTGTTAAACAAGGTCTAGTGCAAGCAGCGTCTGTATACTTAGATACATTTTTAGTTTGTACAGCAACAGCCTTAATGATTTTGTTTACAGGAATGTTTAATGTTCAACTTGATGATGGTGCGGGTAAATTTATTGTTGAAAATATTCCAGGAATAGATGCAGGAACAGCTTATACGCAAGCAGCTGTAGATGCGGCGTTTCCAATAGGAGGATTTGGTGCAGCATTTGTTGCAATAGCATTATTCTTCTTTGCCTTCACAACAACAATGGCATATTATTATATTGCAGAAACAAACGTTGCCTTCATCTTTGATGGGAAAAAGCAAAAAATTGCAATTCGAGTTGTCCAATTATTGATCATTATCGCAACATATTTTGGTGCGGTAAGGACTTCAAAATCAGCATGGACTTTAGGCGATATTGGTCTAGGAATAATGGTTTGGGTGAATGTAATTTCTTTAGTATTTTTAGTCAAACCAACCCTCATTGCTCTTAAAGACTATGAACAACAGAAAAAAGACGGAAAAGATCCACAATTTAATCCTGAAAAGCTCGGTATTAAAAATGCTGATTTCTGGGAAGAAAAAAATAAAGGAAAAAATTAAATTAAATAAGGTTCAAATATAAAAAAACTAGGGGATTTATAATGACCCCTAGTTTTTTGCGTTGTATTGAATGTAAGGCATAGAATTTACATTTGATGTATCCCTTTATAAATGTTCCAAATTTCCCTCTTCATGATCAATGCTCTTTAATGCTGCTTCTTCAGCAGGGATACGAACTAGCATCATCACCATATTCAATATCGTAAAAATAACTGCAGTGAAGTATGCTTGGAAGATTAATGGAATAACTAAAATTTCTAAAGCAACAATGACATAATTAGGATGCGAGATCCATTTATAAGGTCCTTTTTTTACTAAGTTGGCATTTGGTAAAACAATAATTTTAGTATTCCAAAAATGTCCTAAAGATTTAATCACCCAAATACGACTAATTTGTAGAAGGAAGAATAACGTTAGAAGCAAGACCCAAAGGACGTTAAGTGATGGGCTTTTTACAAGATATTCTAGTAGAAGACTGCAGAGAAATAAAATATGTAGTGCAACGATAAATGGATAATGAGATTGGCCAAATTCAATTGCTCCTCGTTGTTTCATATACTGTTCGTTTCTTTTAGCAATTCGCAACTCTACTAATCTTTGGATACAAATTAATGTGAATACAATTACAAATAACATTTCATCACTCCCATTCAAGTAAAACCAGTTCACCACTGAATCCTGGTCCCAGTGAAGCCATGATCCCAATTTCACCGTAGTTTGGTTGTTGATCCATCACGTATTTCAATACATAAAGTACTGTTGGGGAAGACATATTGCCATGACGTTTTAAAACAATTGAACTTGGTGCAAGCAGTTCTTTTGGAAGTTCTAAAGCAGTTTCGTATGCTGCGAGAACTTTTTTTCCACCTGGATGTGCGATAAATTGAGAAATTTCATCTATTGAATGTTTATTTTTTGTGAGAAAGCTTTCTACAAATGGAGCAAACCATTTTTCGATTATACTTGGAATACTTTTTGCGAATATTACATGCAACCCGTTGTCCTCGATGCGCCAACCCATAACATCTTCAGAATTTGGCAGTAATTTTGATGCGGTTCCTTTAATACTAGGTAAAATTTTATTTGTGGATTTTTTTACTTGGTCCCCACTAACTAAAACACATGCGACTCCATCACCAAAAAGAGAAGTACCTATAAAGTTACTCTTATTTAAATC
Source organism: Rummeliibacillus sp. POC4 (assembly GCF_003576525.1). GTDB lineage: Bacteria > Bacillota > Bacilli > Bacillales_A > Planococcaceae > Rummeliibacillus. The sequence continues at coordinate 10,876 of NZ_QWUA01000088.1, forward strand.
CTCTGGTTGAAAAGTGAGACTACAAAGTTCCAAACAAATAACTAATACCAATGAATCTGGGTGTGCCAAACAATAGTCATTTGCGCGACTAATGCCCGCTGCTCCACCACCACACCCAAGCCCCCATATCGGTATCCGAACAACGCTATCTGAGAAGGATAACTGATTGATCAATCTTGCTTCAATACTCGGTGTTGAAATACCAGTAGTTGAGACAAAAATTATAGCATCTATATCCTCGACATCTACACTAGGTACTTGTGCCAAACAATCTTGAATGACTTTTACACCATACTCTGTTGCCAATTCGATGTATAAATCATTTTTTTCTGAGAAAGTATGATTGGTTTGATACCATTCTATTGGCATGGCGAGTTGACGATTATGAATTTCAGCATTCTTAAATACTTTCAAATAACGTTCAAGCTTATTCATCTTTCCTGTAAATAGTTCTCCAATAAATTTCTCGGCAATGTCTTGCGTAAGCAAATGAGGAGGAGAATAGGTACTAACAGCTTGAATTTTTGGCAATTGTAAACTCCTTTTTTGATTGGATGTATCAGTCTATGCGCAATATTAAAAGTTTAAAACAAAAGAGTATATGACATTATTCGTTTCAAAAGTTTGAATAAAAGATCAAAACTAATTATTATTAATAGATTTAGAAATACTAAATCTAAAAAAATTAGAAAATATTAAATACACATTTTGCATATAATAAGCAACAAAACAAAAAGGGGTGCTTATATGGGCAAAAGGAAAAGTCTTATATTTGTTGCGATCTTCGCTATAGTTGTTTCGACGTTTCTAGTAGCTTGTGGTAATTCAAATAGTAGTTCTGGGGATAAGAAGGATAAGAGTTTAGTAATCGCAATTGGTTCAGATATTATTTCTTTTGATATTCACAATCATAACAATACATCTACTGAATCGGTTCATCAAAATATGTTCGACTATTTGTTTAAACGAGATGAAAACAATGAGATAAAACCAGACTTAGTAGAAACTTATAAGATAGTAAAAGACACTACGTTAGAAGCAAAGTTAAAAGAGGGTGTTAAATTCCACAATGGAGATCCATTAACTTCAGAAGATGTTAAGTACACATTAGAGCGTGTTGCTAAAGACGAGACCTTAAAAGAATACCCTAATTATAAACAGATAAAAGAAGTACAAATTATTGATGATTTAAACTTTAAAATAATTACTTATAAAGCTGAACCCTCGCTTCTCCACAGACTATCACGTCTAGGTTCAGGGATATTGCCAAGTAAATATATTAAAGAAAAAGGATTTGACTACTTTTTAGAACATCCAATAGGAACAGGACCTTATAAATTTAAAGAATGGGTACGTGATGAAAAGGTAGTATTTGAACCATTTAAAGATTATTTTAAAGGAAAAGTAGATACATGGGATAAAGTGACTTTCCGTGTTATTCCTGAGAATTCAACGCGCGTGTCTGAATTACTAACGGGAGGGGTAGATATCGCAACGAATATTCCTCCAAGTGATTGGAAACGTGTTGAAGATAATGATGGAACATCTTTGAAACAGGAAATTTCAAACCGAACTATTATGTTGATACTACGGGCTACAAAAGGTTATCCAACATCAGATGTACGTGTCCGACAAGCTATCGACTATGCGATCGATGATAAATCATTAGCAGAAAATGCTCTTAAAGGCGGGGGCATTCCTACATTGACAAAAGTGGGGCCTGGCAACTTTGGGGCAAATCCAGATTTATATGACCAATATCATTTTGATATTGATAAAGCAAAAGCATTACTTAAAGAAGCTGGATACGAAAAAGGATTTGAAATGACGTTACATTCTCCTAAAGGACGTTATTTACAAGATGCCGAAGTGACAGAAATGATTGCTGGTATGCTATCAAAGGTGAATATTAAAGTAAAGATTGACTTTATGGAATGGAGCAATTTTGTTGAAATGCGAACAGCTAAAAAGAATAAGGATGCATACTTGCTAGGTTTAGGTAATTCAATGTTTGATGGTGCATATGCAGTAGATTGGTATAGAGCTGAAAGAAATATCGGAGAAACAGATTATAAGAATAACAAAATTGAAAAGTTATTAGAAGAATCTGCTTCCAATATGGATGCTGAAAGTCGCACAAAACAGCTACAAGAAATCGAATCAATTGTTGCAGAGGATGTACCACATATACACCTTTACCAAGAGAAAATCTATACTGGCGTGAACGATAGAGTGGATTATACACCTACACAGGATGAAATGCTGTATGTGCCAACTATTAAACGAAAATAAAAGGGGATTAGATAGAGAGGCCAGGAAATAACTTCCTGGCTTCCCTTGTATAAA
>NZ_QWUA01000089.1 GCF_003576525.1 Rummeliibacillus sp. POC4
GCCAATAATCCTTAATATACCTTTATAGTAATTTACATGATAAGATTTAAAATAAATGATTGTTAAAAGGGGGAGTCACGATAGTAAAGTTTGCATTTTGGTTTATTGGGGCCATAGTAATTGCATTTTTAATGAGAGCAATAGGGGACTTGATATTACAAAGGGAAAATGGAAAAACAAATCCTAAATACATCCCTCATTTTATCAAAGAAAAATTAAATAGTGGGAATGTTGCTTTGTCCATAAGACACAATGATCAAACTTGGATAGATATTAACCCAAATAAGCCACTTCCTCTAGCAAGTACAGTCAAAATTATCCTAGCAATTGAATATGCAAAACAAGCAGCAGAAGGGAAAATTGATCCAAATGAGAAAGTAAAACTAAAAGAGCTAGATAAATTCTATATTCCGAAGACAGATGGGGGAGCACATGAAGAATGGATTAAACAATTGAAAGGAAATAAGATAGATAGTGTTCCATTATATGAAGTAGCCAATGGAATGATAGCTTATAGCTCTAATGCAAATACAGAATACTTAATTGAGGTACTTGGTCTTCAAAATATCAATTGTGTTCCAAAGAGTCTAGGAATCTTAAATCATGACCCTATGTATCCAACTGCAAGTGCATTATACATCCCTACTCAATTGAAAAATGAAAAAATAGGATTGTCAAAACAAGAAATACTAAAAATGATGAAAGAAATGGATATGGCTGAATATCGTAGAAGAGCGATTGATATTCATAATAAATGGGTAAAACAACCACTCTCTAATCAAGAAAAAAAACAATTATTAAAGACTTTAGATATGGATTTCCAAAAAATTTGGTCTGATCGATTGCCTCACTCTACTACAAGAGATTATGTATCGATCATGAATAAATTGAATGGTAAAACCTATTTTAAAAAAGAGGTGTATAAATATCTTGATCCTGTAATGGAGCAATTAATGAAAAACCCTAAAAATCGGGAGTGGCTTACCCATGCGGGACAAAAGGGTGGTTCTACTGCATTCGTTCTTACAATTGCAATGTATGCAACAGATAAAGAAAAAAATAAGACAGAGATTGTATTCTTTTCAAATGATTTAAGTATATTAGAGCAAAAAAAGCTCTCACAAAATCTTAATGCATTTCAATTAAAATTTTTAAAAGATGAAAAATTCCGGGCAGAAATCAAAGAAATTATCTGATTATTCTGCTTTTGTAATAAACAAGAAATTCTTGCGAGAAAAAACCTTTCGTCCAGAAACTTTACTGGATGAAAGGTTTTTTGATTGATTGTTATGTTACTCTTCATTAAAAAGTAATGAGGCTAGTTCTTCTTTTGAATGTAGAAAATCCCCTAAAGAGTATTCATCTAGAACAGCCAAATAGGCTTGTAGTGCCTTATTTAAAGCACCTTTTAAATTACAAACTGGAGAGATAATACATCCAACTGATTCAGGATTAAAACAATCCACCAAGTAGAAATCTTCCTCTGTTCGTCTAATTACTTGACCAATAATAATGTCTTGAGGCTTCATAGCAAGACGAATACCGCCACCACGACCTCGAATTGTTTCTATATATCCAAGCTTACCAAGCTCATGCGTTACTTTCATCAAATGATTCTTTGAAATTCCATATGCATCCGATATTTCTTTAATCGTGGCTAGTTTCTCGGGATTCATAGCGCCAAGATAGAGCAGGACACGCAAAGAATAATCGGTATATAAAGTTAATCGCATCCAATCCACCACCATTTCAATGACTATTATAGCATGTAAAGTAAAAATCAAGGTGATTTTAAAAGATGTATTTCAAATGTGTCTTTTTTGTTAAAGATGTATTTGAAATATTGTTTTAAAAGATATGCAGGTGTATCTTTAAGTTGTTAAAGAAAAGGAGTGTTGAACATGTTATCTCAAAAAACAATGGATATTGTAAAATCAACTGCACCCGTATTAGAAGTACACGGAAATGAAATTACTAAAACTTTCTATAAAAATTTGTTTGCCGCACATCCAGAATTATTAAATATTTTCAATCATGCTAACCAAGCAAAAGGACGCCAACAAGCAGCATTAGCAAATACAGTTTATGCAGCTGCTGTTCATATCGAAAATCTTGGAGCCATTATGCCAGTTGTACACCAAATTGCTCAAAAGCATCGTAGTTTAGGTATAAAACCTGAACATTACCCAATTGTTGGTGAGTTTTTATTAGGAGCTATTAAAGAAGTTCTTGGAGATGCAGCAACTGATGATATTATAAATGCGTGGGCTGAAGCATATGGGGTAATCGCTGATGCATTTATGTCAACAGAAGAAAATATGTATCAAGAAGCAGAAAATAAAGAAGGCGGTTGGAGATTCTTCAAAGAATTTGAAATTGCTGATAAAGTAGTTGAAAACGAAGAAATTACATCATTCTACTTAAAACCAGTTGATGGTAAAGTTTTACCTGAATACAAACCAGGACAATATATTACAGTGAAAATTGATATTCCGGGTGAAAAATTTACGCATCGTCGTCAATATAGTCTATCAAGAGCTACAAACAAAGATGCATTCCGTATTTCTGTAAAACGCGAAGATTTAAGCAATCCAGAAGGTAAAGTATCTGTTTACTTACATGAACAAGCAAAAGTTGGAGATCGTATTGAAGTAAGTGCTCCAGCAGGTGACTTCCAATTAGATTTAGCATCAAAAGCACCAGTTGCATTTATCGCAGGCGGAGTTGGAATTACACCATTAATGGCAATGTTTGATACTTTAGCTGCACTTGATCCAAATAGAAAAACAACTCTTATTCATAGTGCACGTACAGCAAAATTACATGTATTTGACAAAGAAATTTCTGCGAATTTAGAAAAAATGTCAAATGCTAGTTATATTGCTTTAAATACAGATGAAGTTGGTTACATCACAAAAGAATTTTTACAAGAAAACGTAAGTTTAGATTATGACGTATATGTTTGCGGTCCATCCGTATTTATGGAAGCAATCATTAATCACTTATACGCAATTGGGTTTAAAGAATCTCAAATTCATTTTGAATTCTTCGGACCATCACAACAATTAAAAGTACAAACAAATGCTTAATATAAAAATTCGTAAATAAACATATAGTAAAGAGCTCAAGTAGTCAGAAAAAATTTTCTGACTACTTTTTTAATTATTAATGGATGTATAACCTTAATTTTCTATTAATGAATCCTTATACCTATAAAAAATTTGTTATTCTATTACTATAGAGTTAAATACATAGAATAATTAAAAAAAGGAGACTATAAGGATGAAGAATGTGAAATTGTTAACCGCGATATTGGTTGCTATGATTGTCTGTACAATTAGTATCCATCGTGCGCATGCTCAAGAATTTGGTCCTGCTAACCCGGATAGCACGACAAAATGGGAGACAACGCCAATTATCGTCGATACGAAGAAAACTGATAAACTTAGATTATTGAAATCCGAACCACTTATTGCAGATATATCAAAATGGCAAGGGAATATAAATTGGTCAAAAGCTAGTCAAAAACTAGATTTGGTTATTATTCGTACACAACATGGCAGTACTGAAGAAGATACATATCATAAGAAAAATGAGGCTGGTGCTAAAAAATATGGAGTACCATTTGGTGTCTATGCATTTAGTTTAGCTGAATCTACAAGTGATGCAAAAGTTGAAGCAAATAATTTTTATAATCGAGCAGACAAAGATGCACAGTTTTATGTCATTGATGTAGAAAAAAACACTAGTAAATCTGGCGAAAGTATGCGAAAGATAACTAATGCATATATTCAACAACTACGAAAAAAAACAGATAAGAAAATTGGATTATATATTGCCCATCATCTATATAAAAGCTTTAATCTAGATACATCAAAAGCAGATTTTGTATGGATTCCACGATATAGTACATCTAAACCCGATTTTGCTTATGATTTATGGCAATATACAGATAAAGGTAGAATTGATGGGATTAACGCAAATGTAGATCTAAATCGATTAAATCCAAATCTAACATTGGCTGAATTATTAGCTCCTGTTAAATCGATAGAGGATACAAAAACGGATACAAAAGAAAATGAGCAACCTGTAACAGAACCAGCAAGTGTCCATACCGAATATTATTCTGTAAAACCTGCATTTATTATTACAAAAACAGCTGTTGGTGCCTATTCTTCTACGACATTTAATAACCAAACTAAGATTGGCAATGTTAAAAAGAATACGATTTTAACAATACAAGGTATCGAATATAGTTCAACTGGGTATCCAAGGTTAAAAACAATTTCAGGTAGCTATATTACAGCGAACAAATCGTATGTCATTGGACTAACATCAAAGTATAAAAATTATGTTATAACAAAACCTAACTATGTAAAATTAATAAAAAATGTTAATCAGTATAGCAATATTTCATTTACGAATTCATCAAAAGTGTCTGTCCTAAAAAAAGGAGTGACTCTTAATATAAAGGGAATTAGTTATACAGCTGCAGGTACTCCTCGCCTTCAACTCACAAATGGTAATTATATAACTGCCAATAAAAATAGTTTGATAGCATACTAAGATCCTAATATTTAGCGCAGGTTTCCAAAAGGAAATCTGTGCTTTTTTTCTGGAAAAGTTAACGATTTTTAATAGAAATGTAACTTTTGCAATGTATTTGAAGGCAAGATGTTTTATATTTTCTAGTAATAGTTTGTTATTCTTAAAATTAGCAGAAACTTATACATATAAGAATTTGTTAGAAAAATATTAAAGGAGAAAAGAGAAGTGAAAGTACTGAGGAAATTAGCGTTTATCGTAACAATGTTGATAGCAAGTCTTGTAACCTTACATACTGTATCTGCAGAAGAACTAGCACCTGCGAACCCTGACCATACAGAAAAGTGGGAAACAGAGCCAATTACAGAAAATCTATTAAGAAAAGCTTCTTCAGAGCCGACTATTGCAGATATCTCTTATTATCAAAAGGATATCGATTGGAGTAAAGCGAGTAAAGTTTTGGATTTAGTAATTATCCGAACTCAATATGGTAGTACCTTTGAAGATCCAAAGCATGCGACATATGAAGCAGGTGCAAAGAAATATGGAGTACCATTTGGTGTCTATGCATATAGTTTAGCTGAATCCTCAAGTGATGCTAAGACAGAGGCGAATAATTTTTATAATAGAGCAAGTAAGAATACAAAATTTTATGTACTTGATGTAGAAGAAAACACAAGTAAATCCGGCGAAAGTATGCGAACGATTATTAATGCATATGTAAAACAATTACGTACGAAAACAGATAAGAAAATTGGGCTGTATATAGCCAATCACTTATATGATTCATTTAATTTAGATACGTCTAAATTTGATTTTGTATGGATTCCAAGATATAACAACAGTACTGCAGCGCCATCTCATCCCTATGACTTATGGCAATATACAGACCAAGGTACAGTTTCAGGAATTAGCACATATGTAGATTTAAACCGTCTAAATCCAAAAGTTAGTTTGAGCTATCTAACTGGGACAAGTGGTATCACAACTGCAAGTAAGCCAAGATACTATACGACAAATCCAGTAAAAATAGCAACTAAGATAAAATTGAATCAATACTCATCTACAAGTTTCACTGAAGCCACAAAAGGTAAATCTATTGCAAAAAATACTTTGTTAAATATAACAGGTATTGAAAAAACATCTGCTGGTACACCAAGATTAAAACTAACAAATGGACAATATGTAACTGCTAATCGAGATTATGTCGTGAAAGTTACATCTTCAATTGATCAATATTACACAACAACACCAAGTAAAGTTCTCGTTAAATCCTATTTGTATGCATACAATAATGTCAATTTAGAAAAGAAACTTGTTGGTGTAAAGAAAAATACAATATTGACGATTAAAGACCTTGGTTATTCAACAGGTGGTACGCCTCGGCTTAAAACAGCATCTGGATCATATATTACGGCAAGTAAGGATTATGTAAGAGTCGTGACACCTAACATTACAAATTATATATATGTAAATCCAGGTAAAGTACAATTAAAGAAAAAGGTTTATCAATATACCAGCACTACCTTTACATCCGCAGCAAGAAAAACAGCACTTGCTAAAGGAAAGACGTATACAGTTAAATCTATTGTATTTAACTCTAACGGGATTCCGCGATTAAAATTAGCAAATGGTAAGTATATAACTGCTAATAAATCTTATGTAGTAGCAAAATAAGATAGTTGTATATCTGCATATAGAGAAAGTTTCTCTATATGCTTTTTTTATCAATAACTTAGTTTTAAAAAGGAGAATTTATGTCCACTAATCTATTGGATTTGGTAAATAGTTACTTTTTAATCATGTTTATCGTCGGATTTACCTTTATGGGTATTGATAAGTGGAAAGCTATAAATAGTCGATGGCGCATTCCGGAAAGACAGCTATGGTTAATAGCATGTATTGGTGGAGCAGCTGGTACGTGGCTAGGAATGATTATCTTTCGTCACAAAATTCGTCATAATCATTTTGTGTATGGTTTTACAATGCTGACTATTATTGAAGTCTTTATTCTTTATGTTATTTAGAATATTCATGATTTCTGTTATATTTCTTTTCAACATCTAGTTTTTCCTATACGATGAGTGAGGATTATATTATTTAAGAAAAAAGGTAGGCTAAACGATGGAATACACATTAAAAGTACAACTTATTCATAAAGATGCGAAAATGCCATTTCGAGCTAATCCAGGGGATGCAGGATTAGACTTATATGCAGTTGAAGATCAAATTATTAAACCAGGAGAGTCTGCATTAATTCCTACTGGGATTGTAATTGAACTACCACAAGGAACGGAAGCACAAGTTCGTCCTAGAAGTGGGCTAGCACTAAAACATTCCATTACCGTACTAAATAGTCCTGGTACTATTGACGAAGGTTATCGAGGGGAAATAAGAGTCATATTAATAAATCATGGTAAAAAGGATTTCTTAGTAGAAAAGCATATGCGAATTGCTCAAATGGTTATAGCACCCGTACTTCAAGTTCAAGTCGAACAAGTCGAACAAGTTTCAGATTCAACTCGTTCTGCACAAGGGTTTGGGTCTTCAGGCAAATTTTAATTATTTTTTGAAAATAGAGACAAATGGTATTATAATGGACATGAACAAATACTTAGGGGGCCGAAATAATGGTTCAATATGATGAAACATTAACGATGTTAAAAGAGTTAACAGATGCTCGTGCCATTGCAGGAAATGAAAAAGAGTCTCGTGATGTCATGACTAAATATATAACACCCTATGCAGATCAAGTGGAAAACGATAACTTAGGTGCTGTTATTGCTAAAAAAGTCGGCGATCCAAACGGACCTAAAATTATGGTTGCAGGACACCTTGATGAAGTCGGTTTTATGGTAACTCAAATTGATGAAAAAGGTTTCTTGAAATTTCAAACAGTTGGTGGCTGGTGGTCACAAGTAATGCTTGCTCAACGAGTGCAAGTTGTTACCCGTAAAGGTGAAACAATAGTCGGTGTCATAGGTTCAAAACCTCCGCATATTCTGCCTGCAGCTGCACGTAAAAAGCCGTATGAAATTAAAGATATGTTCATCGATATCGGTGCAACTTCAAAAGAAGAAGTAGAAAGCTGGGGCATTAAACCAGGTGATATGGTAACACCTTATTTTGAATTTACGGTGATGAAAAACGAAAAACACTTACTCGCAAAAGCATGGGATAACCGAATCGGTTGTGCAATTGCCATTGAAGTCTTAAAGGGTTTAAAGAATACACAACACCCGAATATCGTATATGGTTGCGGGGTTGTTCAAGAAGAAGTTGGACTTCGTGGCTCTAAAACAGCTGCAAACAAGATTAATCCTGATATTGGTTTTGCTGTTGATGTCGGTATTGCTGGTGATACTCCTGGAATCACCTCAAAAGAATCGAATAGTAAAATGGGTGCCGGTCCACAAATCATTATTTATGATGGCTCGATGGTGGCTCATAAAGGTTTGCGAGATCTTGTTGTGGATACAGCAGAGGAGAATAATATTCCTTACCAATTTGAAGCAATCCCTGGCGGAGGAACAGATGCAGGTTCCATTCACTTAACAGCAAACGGTGTACCTGCATTATCGATTGGTATTGCAACACGTTATATTCACTCACATGCAGGAATTTTACACCGCGATGACTTTGAAAATACAGTCAAATTAGTGATTGAAGTTATTAAAAAATTAGACCGTGAAACAGTAAATAAGATTACTTTTGAATAAAAGAAAAAGAATGAACGAGTATAAATTATTTGATTTCTTTCGCTTCTACGAATTCAAATAAAACTTAGTTATTAACTACCTCCTAACTAAAATTGTTAGGGGGTAGTTTTTTTCTTTTGCGTAGTGAAATAGTGATGAATGGAGACTGAGCGTAGCGAGGAAGAAGCTGAGGACGTGCTCGCGGAAAGCGTCTGTCTGGAACGGAAATCCGCGGCTTTAAATGAAAAAAGCGAGTACGAGAACAATTAATTCGTTCTAATACTCACAATAAGAATTAGAAAGGACTTCTTCAGTATCCTCAGTCTTTTTAGATAATAATTGTTGTCGTCTAATACTGATAAGTGATACGATTAAACAAATAGAAGAAATGAGGTGGCAGATTGGGTAGAGACCGTAAGTTTTCAACAATCGATCTTTTCATAGCTACAAAGAAACAAATTCTTCAAGTTGGCTACGATGGCTTTACAATCAGCCATTTAGCAGAGACTTTAGAAGTATCACGAGCAGCCATTTATAAACAATATATAAACAAAGACGAATTATTAATAGATTTTATGTTGTATGAGATGGATAAAAGTGTAGGTGATTTAAAACAAGTTAGACGAGAAGGTACATTTGAACAACAGCTTGAGGATTTATTAAATCGTATGGCTCATTTCAATGAGTTACATCAAATCCTAGGAATGGTTTCACTTATTCAAGATGTATCTGAGGAAATCATTCGAAAAAAAGCAAAACTATCATCTATGCATAAGGATTTGTATGAGCCTTTATTAAGAATTGTTACAAATGGTAAGAGAGAAAAAAATATCGATCCTTCGATCCCTGACTCTTTAGTATTAGGATTTATTTTTCAAACAATTGATATTCCTAAACAACCAAATTTATCTACAGAAGAGCAACTTCAATATATAAAACAATTAATATTACATGGCGTATGCGGAGAAAATAAGTGACACAAGTGTAACTTATGTGTATAATAGATTTGTAAGTATTTTTGATTTTTTTAAAGTCAAAAGTGACATGAGTGTAACTTATAAGGAGGAAATAAATCCATGTTTTTAGCATTAAAAGAGTTAAAACACGCAAAACTGCGCTATACATTGATGAGTATCATCATCGTATTAATCGCATGGTTAGTCTTTATTTTATCTGGACTTGGTAATGGTTTATCTACACTAAGTGCAGCTGCAGTAAAGAATTTAGATGCAGATTATGTAGTATATGAAGATGGTGCCAAAGCAACATTTAGTAAATCGTTAATATCTAATTCGTTAGTAGACGATGTTAAGAAAAATAAAGACGTCAAAGATGCAACACCATTTGGTGCATCTATGGCTGCCATTTCTCATGGTAAAAAAGATGAGGAAAAAACAGATATCGCTGTATTAGGTATTAATCCAGGTGAATTTATCGAACCTAAAGTAATTGAAGGTAAACAATTAGATCCAGATGTAAAAAATGGAGTACTTGCTAACGATACTTTAAAAGATAAAGGATATAAAATTGGTGACGAAGTTCAAGTAGATAGCTCTACTATTAAACTAAAAATTATTGGTTTCGTAGAAGGAGAAACTTATAACCATTTACCAGTATTGTTCTCAAACGTTGATCAATGGAGAGATTATGCATTTGCTGCACCAGGATCAAACAACGGAATCAAAGATGTGGTAAATGCAATTGTTGTACAAGCACCAGATTTAGACCCAGCACAATTAGATAAATCTATTAATGGTATTGAAACTGTAACAAAAAGTGCGGCAATTAACGGTATGCCAGGTTACATGGAAGAAAACGGAACGATTTTAATGATGCTTGCATTCTTAATCGTTATTTCTGCTTTTGTTATCGCAGTATTCTTCTATGTTATTACAATTCAAAAAACACAACAATTTGGTGTAATGAAAGCTATTGGTGCAAGTAGCGGATTCATCACAAAAGCCATCGTATCACAAGTATTCGTTTTATCAGTTATTGGTATTTTGATAGGGGTTGCATTAACCTACTTAACAGCTCTTATCTTCCCAGAGAATATGCCATTTGATCTAGACGGCAAACTAGTTGTTTTATATGGTATCGCCTTACTTGTTATTAGCTTGTTAAGCTCACTTATTTCAGTCCGTCAAATCGCCAAGATTGATCCATTAACTGCATTAGGGAGAGTGGAATAAATGAATGGATTGCAGATTAAAAATGTTACAAAAACCTATAAAGAAGGAAATTCTTCTATTACAGCATTAAATCATGCTTCTATGGATGTAAAACCAGGAGAATTTGTAGCTATTGTTGGACCATCAGGTTCTGGTAAAAGTACACTTTTATCTATTGTTGGCGCATTATTAAAACCAACTTCAGGAACTGTTAATATCAATGATAAAGAAGTTACTAATCTATCTTCAAAAGCGTTGTCAAAATTCCGTTTACAAGAAATTGGTTTTATCCTACAAAGCTCAAATTTAATCCCTTATTTAAGCGTAGTAGATCAACTAATTTTAGTGAAGAAAATGACAGGTAAAGTAACAAAAGAAGATCAAGAAAAAGCTAAAAAATTATTGACTGAACTTGGATTAGGCGATAAATTGAAAAAGTATCCAAATGAACTTTCCGGTGGGGAACGTCAACGTGTTGCAATCGCTCGTTCATTGATGAATGACTCTAATGTTATTCTAGCTGATGAACCAACTGCTAGTTTAGATTCTAAACGTGCACACGAAGTCGTAAAATTAATCGCGGATGAAGTAAAAAAACGCAACAAAGCAGCCATCATGGTAACCCATGATGAACGTATGTTAGCATACTGCGATAAAGTGTATAAAATGGAAGACGGTACTTTAACTTTACAAAAATAATTTTAACTGTGTTACATGTTTTTTCATGATTGTAATACACTAAAATAGATAAAAAATACGAAAATTAAGGAGAGATTTAACATGTTCGTTATTACAAACCGTATTAAAACTAAAAAAGGATTCGCTAGTCGTATGGCACCAGCTTTCACAGCTGATAAACAAATCGGGGAATTCAAAGGATTTATCAAAACTGAAGTTTTAGTTTGCACATCTAATGAAGAATTCGATGAAATGGATGTTAATATGTATTGGGATAATTTAGAAAACTTTAATGCTTGGCGTGAAAGTGATGCTTTCAAAAATGCACACAAACAATCACCTAGTGATGCTGCAAAAGAATCACCTTTACTTGGTAGCCAAATTGTAATTTCTGAAATTGCTTCTTCTACTGAAAACAAATAAGTAAATTATTTGTAAGAGTTAACAAATTTAGAAATTGAATGTATATGTTACTTTAAAATAGCATTCCTTTAAAATCCTTTACGTTATATCGTAAAGGATTTTAATTTTTTGAAAAAATTATAAAAATACAATTGATTTAATATTTATTCATATGTATAATGGTTTTTATCACAAGAAATGTAAGGAGCGATTTTGATGAAATTATTAGAACTTGTTCAACTTAAATTGGTGACTTCTTTAAAAGATAAAGATTTACTAGCACTTGCAGACTACACAAGCGAGGAAGTAAAAGGTTTACTTGATCTTGCTATGAAGCTAAAAGTGATTACAAAAGAAGGCAGTTGTCCTCCGTTATTAGAAGGCAAAACATTAGGAATGATTTTCGAAAAAAATTCAACTCGTACACGTATTTCATTTGAAGTTGGGATGAATCAACTAGGTGGTAAAGGGATGTATATGAATGCACGCGACTTGCAAATCGGTCGTGGTGAATCTATTCATGATACAGGTCACGTATTATCAGGCTACCTAGACGGAATTATGATTCGTGCAAACTCACATGAAATGGTAGAAGAACTAGCAGAACATGCTTCAATTCCTGTTATCAATGGTTTAACAGATCTTGCTCATCCTTGCCAAGCTTTAGCAGATTTAGAAACAATCGCTGAAGAAAAAGGCGAATTGAAAGGTTTGAAATTAGCTTATGTTGGTGATGGCAATAATGTAGCTCACTCTCTTGTAGTTGCATGTGCACATGTTGGAATTGACGTTGTTGTTGCAACTCCGAAAAATTACGAACCTAATGAAGCAATCATGAAAAAAGCATCAGAAATTGCATCGAAAAACGGAAGCACTGTTGCACATACTTATGATCCTGTAGAAGCTGCAAAAGATGCAGATGTCATTTATGCAGATGTGTGGACATCAATGGGCCAAGAAGAAGAAGCAGCAAAACGTTTAGAAGATTTCAAAGGATATCAAATTAATGATGAACTTGTAGCGCATGCTAAAAAAGATTACATGTTCCTTCACTGCTTACCTGCCCATCGTGAAGAAGAAGTTGCAACATCTGTTATTGATGGACCGAACTCTTTCATCTTCCAACAAGCAGAAAATCGCCTTCATGCACAAAAAGCAGTTCTTGCCTCTATTTTAGGGGAATAAAAAGTACATGTAATATAAAGGTCGGTAAGATGCTAACTAATAAAAGTTCCATTATATAAATAAAGTGCCGTATTTCATTGTATTCAATTGAAATACGGTAATTTTATTAAAAAATCGTGTTCCAAGAGCAGAGTAATTCTACTGCTCTTTTTTTACTACTTAGAATTTCCCAATCTAAAAATATA
>NZ_QWUA01000090.1 GCF_003576525.1 Rummeliibacillus sp. POC4
AAAAAAGCGGCTTCTATAGCCGCTTTTTAGTTTACCCTAAGTGCATTTTCAATTTTTCACAGATTTTATCCCCTACCTGCTCTGTTGTGGCATTTCCTCCAAGGTCAGGTGTGACGATTTTTTCTTGGATAACTTCTTCCATAACATCTATAATGGCTTTTGCAGATTCTGGATGACCTAAGTGGTCCAACATCATACTCGTACACCAAATAGATGCAAGTGGGTTTGCAATTCCTTTTCCAGCGATATCAGGTGCAGATCCGTGTACGGGTTCAAACATGGAAGGATATTTCTTCTCTGGATTAATATTTGCTGAAGGTGCAATGCCAAGACCTCCGACAATTGCTGCTCCTAAGTCCGTTAAAATATCGCCAAATAGATTGGATGCTACAACAATATCCATTGTTTCTGGTTTACTGACAAAAAAGGCTGCCAATGCATCGATATGGACAATATTACTTGTTACATCAGGGTATTCTTGATTGATCTTCTTCACGTACTCATCCCAAAATGGCATTGTATGGTTGATACCATTTGACTTCGTTGCAGCTGTAACATGCTTTCTTTTCCCTTGTTTTTGTGCCAAATCAAAAGCATATCTTAGTACTCTTTCGACTCCTTTTCGTGTGAAAACACTATTTTGAATCGCCATATCAGCATCAGTACCTTCGTAGATTCGACCACCGATATTCGAATATTCCCCTTCGTTATTTTCACGAATTACGATGAAATCAAGGTCTTTAGATGTTTTTCCTGCTAATGGTGATTGAATACCGTTTAATAGTTTGACAGGTCGTAAATTAATATATTGCTCAAATTGTCTTCTTATCGGTAACAAAAGTCCCCAAAGTGATACGTGATCTGGCACACCTGGGTATCCGACGGCACCAAGAAAAATAGAATCAAAATCTTTTAATTGATCCAAGCCATCTTCTGGCATCATTCGACCATGCTTGGCATAGTATTCACAGCTCCAGTCAAATTCCTTATATGAAAATGAAATACCTCCATGCAATTCACTAACCGTATCTAATACCTTTTTTCCTTCTCTTACAACATCTACGCCAATTCCATCTCCGGGAATTAAAGCTATTGAATATTGATCCATCATCATTCTCCTATTCTTTTTACAACTTTAGCACTTCTGGATTCGCAATATATTGCGGCTTTTCTCCAGCTAAAACTTTTAGTACATTTTGTGCTACAGTAGTGGCCATGATTTGATTGCTTTCTACTGTTGTTCCTCCAACATGTGGGGTTACAATCACATTTGGCAATTTTAAAAGTGGTAAATTTTCATCAGGTGGTTCTGGGTCAAATACATCAAGACCTGCTCCCCTAATTTTACCATTTTTTAATGCATAATATAAATGCTCTTGTTGAAGTATTGCTCCACGGGCTGTATTGATGAAATAGGCAGAAGGTTTCATAATAGAAAAAAGTCGTTCGTCAATTGATAGTCTTGTTTGATCCGTTAATGGTAAATGGATGGAGATAAAATCACTTTGTTGGAAGACTTCTTCTATATTTGTATGAATGGTAACACCAAGTTCTTTAGCGACATGATGCTTTTCTGGTTTGTATGTACGAACCCAAGCAGTAACATCCATATCAAAACCATTTATAAGTATTTTCGCCACTTCCTGAGCAATATTACCAAAGCCAATAAGGCCCACCTTTTTCCCTTTGAGTTCTATAGATGGGATGACCATTCTTGCATTGTAATTGCCTACCTTCATCTGATTATGAAAAGGTAAGACTGACTTTGCTAATGCAAGTATTAGCATTACGGTGTGCTCTGCAGTAGACGTTTTATTTACTGCAGGTGCATGAAGGACCGGGATACTCTTTTTAGTTGCATAGTTAACATCAATATTATCTAGTCCTACACCTGCACCTGAAATTACTTTTAAACGTGGATTAGCATCTATGATTTCCTTCGTAATTTTCGCAGGCGCACGGAGGATAATTCCCTCTACATCTTTGACAAGTTCACATAAATGTGGGATGTCATACTGATCCGTTCGAATTACTTTTGCATTTTTTTGCAGAATTTTTTCTCCCTCTGGATGGTACATGGAAAGGATTTGAAGAACTCTTGGATTGTACATAAACGGTTCCTCCAATCATCAAACTCTTAGATTTTCAACTATTGTTGCAATGCCTTGTCCACCACCGATACATGCAGTAATAAGTCCATATCTACCACCAATTCTTTCAAGTTCATGCATGATTTTAACTGTTAATATAGCGCCAGTTCCTCCTATTGGATGCCCTAAAGCGATTGCGCCACCATTAACATTAAGTTTTTTCTTATCAATATTTAACTCTCTTAGAACCGCAAGTGATTGTGCTGCGAAGGCTTCGTTTAGCTCCACTAAGTCAATATCATCTAATGTTAAACCTGCAAGTCTTAAAGCTTTTAATGTTGCAGGTACTGGACCAATCCCCATAATTTCAGGTGGTACGCCTACAGATGCTTGTGCAACAATTCGTAACCTTGGGGCCAATCCTTGTTTTAGTGCTAAATCTTCAGACATCATCACTAAAGCTGCAGCTCCGTCATTACGGCCACTAGAATTACCCGCAGTAACTGTTCCACCTTCTTTAAAAACAGGCTTCAAGGTTGCTAATTTCTCAAGACTTGTTAAACGAGGATGTTCATCTGTATTGAATTGCATGATTTCTTTCTTATTTTTGATTTCAAACGGAACAATCTCTTCTTTAAATTTTCCGCTTTGAATGGCTGTAGCTGCTTTTTGTTGGCTCTCTAATGCAAATTCATCTTGTTCTTCTCTACTAATATTGTATTTGGATGCTAAATTTTCAGCTGTTAAACCCATCGTTAAATTGCCGTATTTTTCGATTGGCTGTGCACGTGGTTGACTTTCGGTATTTGGATCGACTAGCTCTGCATTACCTGCTCCATATCCATACCTTGCCTTTCTTAAATAATAGGGAGCTGTACTCATGCTTTCAGCACCACCAGCAATAATCGTGTCTGAAATACCACAACTAATTTGTTGTGCGGCATTATTAATAGCCTGCAAACCTGAACCGCATTGTCTATGAACTGTATAACCCGGTACTTCGATTGGAAGTTCTGCTCTTAATGCTGCGAGTCTTGCGAGATTTGGTACATCTGAACTTTGTTTTGCATGTCCCCAGACAACTTCTTCTATTAGATGCGGATTTACTTGACTCCTCTGAACCACCTCACGTATAACTTTTTCAGAAAGAAAGTCGGCTTCAACGTCTTTTAGTGTTCCTCCCATACGCCCTATTGCTGTGCGTACACCGTCAATAATTACTGCATTTCCCATCCTTGCACCCCCATTTTAAATGTAAACAACTATTACTATCTTTTTCAGCAATTACTACTTTGATCGCTATTTAAATTCCCGTTTTAGTTCTCCTGCTATAATATTTTTTTGGATTTGAGAGGTACCTTCATATATTTTTGTAATTCTTGCGTCTCTGTAATATCTCTCAATTGGATATTCTTTCATATAGCCAATACCCCCATGAATTTGGACAGCTAAATCGGCAATACGATTGTATACTTCTGATCCATATAACTTTGCCATTGCAGCTTCTTTTACGACTCTTTTTCCCTGATCCGTCATCCACGCTACCCTGTAGGTCATAGAACGAAGTAATTCGATTTCTAGCGCCATATCGGACAACATATGTTGAACCGCTTGTTGATCAAAGATTGGCTTTCCAAACTGAACACGTTGCATCGCATAGTCCAAGCTATATTGCAGCAGTTTTTCGCAAGATCCAAGATTTCTTGCAGCAAGCCCAGCTCGACCATTCGCTAGGATCTTCAGTGCATTGACATACCCTTTTCCTTCTTCGCCAAGGACATTTTCTACTGGAACCTCCAAGTTTTCAAAAAATAATTCAGCAGAATGTGAACCCCGAAGCCCCATTTTCTTCTCCACATTTCCGACAATAAAACCTGGGAAATCTTTTTCGACAATAAATGAAGTAATGCCCTTCGCACCTTTACTTGGATCTGTTACCGCCATAACGGTAAAAATATTCCCACAAACTGCATTTGTAATATAGTGTTTTGAGCCATTGATAATATATTTGTCGCCTTTTCTTTCCGCTTTTGTTTTGATATTAGCTGCGTTGGAACCTGCACTTGGTTCTGTTAATGCAAAAGCGCCTATCCATTCCCCACTGGCCATCTTTGGAAGATACTTTTCCTTTTGTTCCTTTGTACCAAGTTCAACAATCCCCACAGTACCTATCCCTGTATGAGCCCCGAGTAATGTAGTATAGCCATTATGTGTTTTCCCTAATTCCTCATAGATTGCACATTTTCCAACCATATCTAATCCTAATCCGCCATATTCTTCAGGAATACTTAAACCGAATAAGCCCATTTCTTTTGACTGTTCCACAATCGATTCTGGGATTTCGTCATTTTCTTCGATTTCCATCGCTACCTTTTCTACTTCTCCTTGCACAAAATCATGGACGGCTTTTTTTAAGAGTTGGATTTCCTCTGGTAATGTAAAATCCATCATACTCCCCCTATTCCCCTTTAAAATGAGGTTTTCTTTTGTCTAGAAACGCTTGAGTTCCTTCTTGTTTGTCATATGAACCCATTAATATAGTTTGAGATAACTTTTCTAAATATAGTGCAGTTTCCATTTCAACATCAATTCCTCTGTTAACAGCCGTCTTGGCTAATCGTAAAGCTAATGGCCCCTTAATACTGATCTTACTTGCATATTCTTTTGCTTTTTCAATTAGTTCCTCTTGTGGTACAGCTGCACTTACTAGTCCAATATCTTTTGCTTCTTCTGCTGAAATAACTTCACCTGTTAAAATTAGTTCCATTGCTTTCCCTTTGCCGATTGTTCGTGAGAGACGTTGCGTTCCTCCTGCTCCCGGGATAATCCCCAAACCCACTTCCGGTAATCCCATTTTGGCATTCAATGATGCCACTCTTATATCACAAGTAAGAGCCAGTTCTAATCCCCCACCTAGAGCATATCCGTTAATAGCTGCTATCGTAGGCTTCTCATATTCTTCTATTTTTCGAAATGTTGCAGTCATATTTGGTTGAAGTGCTTCAATCATCGTTCGTTTGTTTAATTCTTTAATATCTGCACCAGCTGCGAAAGACTTTTCACCAGACCCAGTTATAACAACAACACGTATATCTTGATTGGCTTTTATCTCCTCTAGCGCTTTTTCGATTTCCTGCAATGTCTCTATATTTAATGCATTCCGTTGTTCTGGACGGTTAAGTTTTATAAATCCTAGTTCCCTCTCTTGATGAACGAGAATATTTTTATAAGTCATCTATTTTTCACCTCAGTTAATTTTCATCGTTTGAAGATCATCAGAAATGATAAAATGCGCTTCTGTAAGCTGTTTAATCTCTTGTAATGAGGAGTCTTCTGCGATTTCTTTTAATAGAAGTGTGTTATCTTTCACCTCAAACAAAGCTTTTTCCGTTACAATCAGGTTTGCCGCTCTAGTGCCACTACTTGGATAGGTTAGTTTTTGAATAATTTTGGGTGTTCGGTCTTTGGTAACATGTGTGATGGCAATAATAATCTTCTTAGCACTTGCAACTAAATCCATCGCTCCTCCAACTCCTAAAATATCCTTCCCAGGTACAGCCCAATTGGCAATTTCTCCTTTTTCTGAAACTTGAAGCGCTCCCATAACTGCAATATCTATGTGACCACCCCGAATCATTGCGAAAGAATCGGCGCTTGAAAAAAGAGAAGACCCGATTCCTAAGGAAATAGGATGTTTGCTAGCACTGATGAGGTTCATATCAATCTCGTCTTTTGGTGGTGTTGGTCCCATTCCTAAGAGACCATTTTCAGATTGAAGGTAAACATGACTATCGGGTTTTAAATAATTTTGGATTAAAGATGGGATACCAACACCAAGATTGACAACCGCACCTGCATGGAGTTCTTTTACAATTCTTTTAGCAATTCTAATCCGGGCATCTCTTAAATTACTTAGTCCGCTCAACATACTCACCACCAATTTTTTCATATCGATCATTAAGAACCACATAGTCTACATAATTGTGAGGTGTGATGATTTGTTCAGGATCTAATGTACCGGCTTCTACGATTTCATCTACTTCTGCTATGACAATGTCAGCTGCAGTGGCCATCATCGGATTGAAATTACGAGCAGTTCTCGCGTAAACTAAGTTTCCCATTGTATCAGCCTTATCAGCTTTAATAAGCGCCAGTCTTGCTCGTATTCCCCTTACGAATATATACGTTTCACCTTCAAAATCTCTTTCTTCTTTACCTTTTGCAATTTCTGTACCAACACCTGTTTTAGTATAGAACCCAGCAATGCCTGCTCCCCCTGCACGAATTGCTTCAGCAAGTGATCCTTGTGGAATAAGCTCTATTTCCAGTTCTCCATTGTTCCAAGCTTTAACAGCATCTCGATTGGTGGTGAAATAGGAACCAATCGCTTTTTTTATATGTTTTGAGATTAATAATTTTCCTAACCCTTTCCCGGCTTCTCCTAAATTATTACTAATAATAGTTAGTTCTCTGGCGTGATTGGATTCAGTGATCGTATCGATTAAAGTAAAGGGCGTACCGCAAATGCCAAATCCACCAACTAATAGACTATCTCCTTTTTGAATCATCTTTACTGCATCTTTAGCTGATATTCGCTTCTTGCATTCTCCGATTGTCACGATTTCCGCCTCCAATTACTAACTTTCGTAATTGTAAAAACCTGTTCCTGATTTACGCCCTAAGCGACCTGCCTTGACATATTTAATAAGCAGGGGACTTGGCCTATATTTTTCGCCTAATGTTTTGTATAGATATTCCATATTCCGCAAACGTGAGTCTAATCCGACTAAATCTGCTAATTCCAGTGGTCCCATTGGGTGGTTCAATCCTAGTTTCATCGCTTTATCAATATCCTCTGCTGAAGCAATACCTTCCATCAACATGTTCATCGCTTCGTTACCAATAAGACAATTCATACGACTAGTGACGAATCCAGGAAACTCGTTTACTTCCACTGTTTCTTTTCCTAATTTCGCTCCGATTTCTTTCACTTTTGCTACCGTTTCATCTGACGTATCCAGCCCTCGTATAATTTCGATAAGTTTCATCTTATGAACTGGATTAAAAAAGTGCATGGCCACAACTTTATCAGGCCTTGACGTTTGAGCTGCAATTTCTGTAGGGCTCATCGTAGATGTATTCGTTGCTAAAATTGTATGTTCTGGACAGATTACATCTAGTTTTTTAAATACATCAATCTTAATGTCAATTAATTCAAAAACAGCTTCAATCACAATGTCTGCATCATGAGCAGCTGTTTGTAAATCTGTAGTATAGTTTAAATTTGTCATAGCTATTTCAACTTGCTTGCTTGTTAAGTAGCCTCTTTCTGCACTTTTTATTAATTCTCTTTCTATATATAATTGTGCTTTCTTTAAATTTTCTTCGTTGACATCATTTAACACTACATTGAAACCACTAATTGCAGCTGTATACGCAATTCCTCCTCCCATGATACCTGAACCGACAACGGTTAATTTCTCCACTTTAGTCACCCCTTGTATAACGTAGAAACCTGCATTCCCAAAGTAGAAATTGCAGGTTATTTTTTGAATTAATTGTTATCTATTTGAGCTCTTTGTAATTTTCCACTGTAGTCAACATAAATGGATTTCCATTCTGTATAGACATCTAATGCAGCTACACCTGAATCTCTATGACCATTTCCTGTACCTTTTGTACCGCCAAATGGTAAGTGAATTTCTGCTCCAGTTGTTCCTGCGTTAATATATACGATACCTGTATCTAAATCACGCATAGCTTTAAAGGCTTTATTGACATCTGCTGTATAAATTGCACTTGAAAGACCGAATTCTACACTGTTATTCACTTTCACAGCTTCATCTAAATTTTCTACAGAAATGATTGACACTACTGGTCCAAAGATTTCTTCTTTTGCTATACGCATATCTGGTGTTACATTTGTGAAAATCGTTGGTGCATAATAGTTGCCACTCTCTAACCCATTTTCAGTAATGATTTTACCGCCTGCTAATAAGATTGCCCCTGCTTCTTTGCCAATCTTGACATATTCATCGATTCTTTCTAAAGCTTCTCTGTTGATAACAGGTCCCACTTTAACCGTTTCATCAAGTCCATCACCCATCTTTAATTCATGAATACCGCTTATTAGTTTATCTTCTAATGCTTTTTTAACATCTTGATGTACAATGACACGGCTTGTTGCTGTACATCTTTGACCAGCTGTACCAAATGCCCCCCAAAGAATACCTTCTACAGCGAGGTCTAAATCAGCATCTTCTAAAACAGTGATGGCATTTTTTCCGCCCATTTCAAGTGAAGTCCTCTTTAACAATTCCCCAGCGCGTCCATTGATTGCTTTTCCTACTTCGTTTGAACCGGTAAACGAGATAATATCGATATCTGGATGCTCAACCATTGCATTGCCTACTTTACTTCCCGAACCATTTACTAAATTAATAAGGCCTTTTGGTAATCCTGCTTCTTCATAGATCTTCACAAACTCTTGCGCTGTCATTGGCGTTTCTGTTGCTGGTTTCCAAACGACAGCATTACCCGCTACTAGGGCAGGAAGTGATTTCCAAGATGCAATGGCTATTGGAAAATTCCATGGTGTAATAATACCAACAACACCTACTGGCACCCTCACACTCATCGCAAATTTGTTGCGAAGTTCTGATGGTATTGTATCACCAAAGAGTCGGCGCCCTTCTCCTGCCATGTAATACGCCATATCGATTGCTTCTTGTACTTCACCTCGACCTTCATCGATCACTTTTCCCATTTCACTTGTTAAAATTTGAGCAATATCTTCTTTTCTTTCTTTTAATAAATAAGCTACTTTATATAAAATATCTGCTCTTTCAGGAGCGGGAACTAATCTCCATAACTTTTGTGCTTCTTTTGCAGCTTGTACTGCCAACTGAACATCTTTTTCAGTAGATTGTGTGACATGCGCTAAAACTTTTCCGTTTGCAGGATTCATAACTGGTACAAACTTTCCTGTCGAACCTTCTAGCCACTCACCGTTAATATAATTTAAAATTGTAGACATCTAAATCCCTCCGATAATTTTAGTTTTATAAACTACGATTTGGTTTTCTTCAGTTGTATTTTTACTTGTCCATTGTTAATATGCTTTATAAAACTAGGATATTTTTATTTTTTGTGGATATGCATGATTTCTAGTAATTTATGAGATTGGAAGTAATAATCTTTTACAGGTGATTTAGATAGTATATGAAGATTAGGATAATGAAGTTTCGATGATTTCAATTCTGTTTATGATTTGATTTGGGGGAACTTTTATAATAATTTAAGACTTCTTTTCAACTCAGGATTTCTTTATTATTACATTTTCTTTATGAGTTCTTACATACAAATTAAAACTAGTTAAACAATTTTGGACATTTTATGGTAAAATTACATTTGAATAAAAAACTTACTAAATGTAGGAGAGGTACTAGAACAACCCTCTATAAAAAACTAGGGATAAACTATATCTTTAGGATATAGTTTTTTATTTTGCTAGCATCCTCCTTATTTTTAGCATTCAGGGAGGTGTTGTGAGATATGGGTTTATTTTATTTTGAAAAGTTCATTACATAATGTGTGTAATTTCATCGATGGTTTAAATTCATAATTTCAGAGGAGACTTTTCAATGAGAATATTTTTATATCTTTGTGCAATTGTGTTAGCAAATGTGATAACTGCAAATTTTACGCCTTTGCAACTTGGCGTGTTCATCATACCTTATGGATCCTTTCTAATAGGAGCTACGTTTATACTGCGTGATCTTGTTCAAAACAAATATGGTAAGAAAAAGACCTACCTTTTTATCGGCTTAGCATTAATACTTTCAGCAATATCTAGCTATCTTCTAGGGGATACACTTTGGATTGTATTTGCAAGTGCGGTAAGCTTTGCTGTTTCTGAAACAACGGATACTGAAATCTATTCAAGATTAAAAGCTTCAATTAGTATGAGAATTATGTATAGTGGCATTTTCGGGGGTATTTTAGATTCTTCCATATTCGTCATTATTGGTTTATCCCCTCTTGGTGCTGGAATGGTGCCTTGGAATGCGGTTTGGATGGCTATTTTAGGTCAAGTAATTATTAAAATTAGCATGCAAATTATTGGCGTAATGGCTTTACATTTTACTCGTTTTACTAAAACAGAATTTGCTAGTTAAATTGGAGGGTGAAATCAATGTTAAAAGATGAAAAAGCAATTGTCGTTTTTAGTGGTGGTCAAGACAGTACTACTTGCTTGTTTTGGGCATTACAAACGTTTAAAGAAGTTGAGGCTGTTACATTTAATTACAACCAACGCCATGTAGCAGAAATTGACTGTGCAAAAGAAATAGCAGAAGAACTTGGTGTAAAACATCATATTTTAGATATGTCTTTACTAAATCAGTTAGCACCAAATGCACTTACTCGAGATGATATAGAGGTTAAAGCTGGGGAAGACGGTGCATTACCTTCAACTTTTGTGCCTGGACGCAACTTATTATTTTTATCATTTGCAGGGGTTTTGGCGAACCAAGTTGGAGCAAAACATATTATTACAGGGGTATGTGAAACAGATTTTAGCGGTTATCCAGATTGCCGGGATGATTTTGTGAAATCATTAAACGTAACTTTAAACCTTGCAATGGATGAACAGCTTGTTATTCATACGCCTTTGATGTGGTTAGATAAGGCAGAGACATGGAAAATGGCAGATGATATGGGGAAATTGGAATATGTTCGGACGAAAACGTTAACTTGCTATAATGGCATTAAAGGTGATGGCTGCGGAACATGTCCAGCTTGCCATTTACGTTTGAAAGGTTATGATCAATATTTAAAAATGAAATAATAGAACAATGCTGTCCTGAAAGGTTTAAACCTACGATGGACAGCTTTTTTACTTTATCTAGTCTCAAATATATCTAATTGCTAATATTAACATTACAAGACATGAGATAGAGAGAATGATGGTTGTAAGATATTGTTTTGAATTCTTAATATATTTCCATTCCATAAATATTTGGAAACCAGCTAAAATGATGAAATATCCTAGCCACCACCACTTGGTATCAAGAAAACTAAAATTGAATACATTACTTAAAATTAGTAAAAATATAATACTTACAAGAATAATTTTTCTTCCCCTTCTATCAACTTCTCTCCCGGGGGTATCTGCGATTTTCTTTTTTTCTACACCTAATAATTTATTAAAAACTACTTCTAATCCAAGCGTTAATAAAATTATAATTAAAACTATCGCTAAAAATTTCACTTTATTTCACAAACCTTTGCTTAGAATATATATATTTGCAAATAAATTAGGAGCTTACCTTATATTTAGGTAGCCCCTAATGTCTAGTGAAACACAATTGTTTTATTTCCTTCTACAATAATTCGATTTTCCAAATGCCATTTCACCGCTTTTACTAAGACGCGGCGTTCAATTTTGGCTCCGATTTTTTTCAACTGTGCTGCATTATCTCTGTGATCTACACGTTCAACGTCTTGCTCAATTATTGGTCCTTCGTCTAAATCATTTGTGACATAATGAGAAGTTGCACCAATCAATTTCACTCCTCTTGCAAATGCGCGTTCATAAGGACCAGCCCCTATAAATGCAGGTAAAAACGAATGATGAATATTAATGATTCTATTTTTAAAATGATTAACAAAATCAGGTGTTAAAATTTGCATATATCGAGCTAAAATTAGAACATCCACTTTATATTTTTCCATTAAACGAATTTGCTCTTCTTCTACTTGTTTACGAATATCCTTATTAGCAGGTATATAGAAGAATGGAATACCCAATGCTTCAACCATTGGGCTTGCTGTTTCGTGGTTGCTGATTACAAGTGCAATATCTGTATCTAAGTCGCCATTTTGCCATTCCCACAGCAATTCTAACAAACAGTGCGTTTCTTTTGAAACAAAGATTGCAGAACGTTGGCGAATATTTAGATAATAAAAATGATAATCCATCTGATAATTTTTTGCGATTCCCTTAAATTCCAATTCCATATCAGCTGCTTTTTCTTGTAAATAATCACAATGATATTCAATTCGTATAAAGAAAGTTCCATTCACTGGATCCGTTGAAAACTGACTAGATTCAATTATATTTGCATTGTGACTGTGTAGAAAAGAAGACAATACAGAAACAATCCCAGGTTTATCCGGGCATTTCACTAACAAACGTGCACGATTTTCTAAACCATTACTTAAATTCCCCATCTATGTACATCTCCTACTTTTTGTATATTTTAAATTATCAAACAATTAAAAACAATATTCAAGTCTTTTCTTTTTAATTGATTAATTTGTTAAAAAAATAAAAATCCCATCTAAAGATACATTCTATAGCAATTTACTATGTTATTTCTGAATAAAATACATTACAAAAAATATAATTATTTTATAGAGGAAATATTGATACGGGGTGTTATGCAAATCAATAGACTGTATTTTTTCACTTGCACGAAATAAAAAACATTTGGATATACTGTATAACACATATTTATCTTATTTAA
>NZ_QWUA01000091.1 GCF_003576525.1 Rummeliibacillus sp. POC4
CCTTCCTGAAGATACATAGAATGTGAAGAATACCAGAATGATTAAACCCGAAGCAATTCTAAGTAATTTTGTACGATCACGTAATCGATTATCTAAATAGCTAGGGATTGTTATAGAGTTATTTGCAACTTGTGTATACATGCGTAAACGCGGTGCCACTAGCCTCCAGTTTAAATATGCACCGATTGTTAAACCAATTGCAATCCAACCTTCGATTAACCCATTTGCATATATAGCACCTGGCAAACCCATTAATAACCATCCAGACATATCAGCAGCACCTGCGCTCAGTGCTGTAACAGCTGGTCCTAACGAACGCCCACCTAACATATAATCTGTCAAATTAGACGTTTTCATAAATGCATACCATCCAATGCCCAACATTGCAACCATATAAATAATGATTGCAAATAATTGGTACATATTATCTGACATATCAAATCCCCCTTCAATAAAACATCATTTTTAAAAATTTTTAGATTTTTCAACAAACAATATATGACTATCACTTATATAAATCTATTATTCTATAATATCATAAGATTCTGTTATTAATAAATACTATAAAATATGTTGAATGAGATGAATTATGAATTTTGACTGTCAGAAAGTAAAAAGGGTTACCTATAAGTTTTTAACTTATAAATAACACCTCTTTAGAATTATTCTATGGAAGCATCCAAGATAGCACATTACTTTGTAAGAATGTTAGGATACAGATCAGTAACAATAGGAAAATACTATATTTTAAAGTAAACCGTAGTAATTCTGATTCTTTACCCGCTAATCCAACTGCCGCTGTCGCAACTGCAATGGATTGAGGTGAAATCATTTTGCCTGTAACTCCCCCGGATGAATTAGCAGCAAGAGATAAGGTTGGATCCATACCAACAGAACCAGCAGTAACTTGTTGAAGTTTTGCAAACAATACATTGGAAGATGTATCTGATCCTGTGATAAATACGCCTAACCAACCAAGTACTGGAGAAAAGAATGGGAAAAGTGCGCCCGTTTTTGCCAATACCAATCCTAGTGTTGTTGTCATTCCTGCAACATTTGCTACATATGCAAAAGCAACTACTGAACAAATAGTTATTAGCGGATATTTTATTTCATTAACTGTTTCAATGAGAGTTACAATCCATTTACTCCAAGATACTTTTAGAACAAATTTCGTGACAACTGCTGCCAATAGAATTGCAGTACCCGCTGCCCCTAACAATTCTAACTTGTATACAGCTGCTATTGGTTCATGAGATGTGCCACTAAGTACTTTGTTGTGTAAAAAGGGAACCTCAGGCATAAATGTAAGTGCATGTCCAATAGCATTTACACCTTTTAAAATAACATTTGTCCCTTCGTAATGTCCTGTTAAAGCAAGCTTAATTGTTGGAATCCCCCAAATAGAGATAAATCCTGTCAGAATAATAAATGGCGACCAAGCCTTTAAAACTTCCCCTCCCGAATAATGTTCTTCATGTTCTCCTTCATTTTGTCCCACTGTAGCAACGGTTACAGCTACTTCCTGTTCCGCTTTAAAACGGAAGATTGTTTTTGGTTGCCAGAATTTCATAAATACCGCAAGCGCTACCAATGATACTAAAGCTGAAAGAACATCAGGTAATTCAGGCCCTAAAAAGTTAGAAGATAAGAACTGCGTAAGTGCAAATGAAATACCAGAGATGAGCACTGCTGGTAATACTTCTACAGCTTTTTTAAATCCAGCCATAATAACAATTAGGAAGAATGGAAGAAAAACTGATAACAATGGTAATTGACGTCCTACAACTTTTGAAATTTCAGTTGCAGCGATTCCCGTTGGACCTTCCATTGCTGTAATAGGCACTCCTATTGCTCCAAATGCAACTGGTGCAGTATTTGCGATTAAGCACAGGCCTGCTGCATATAAAGGGTTAAAACCAAGTCCTACTAATAATGCTGCTGAAATCGCAACTGGTGCACCAAAACCTGCTGCACCTTCTAAAAATGCTCCAAAAGAAAACGCAACAAGCAATGCTTGAATTCGTCTGTCTTCCGTAATAGATAATACTGAATGACGAATAATATTAAAGTATCCTGTTTTTACAGTTAAATTATAAAGAAATACAGATGTGATAATAATCCAACCTATTGGTATTAATCCATAAACAGCACCTTGTGTAGCAGACATAATTGCTGTACCAGCGGGCACTTTGAAAGCGATTACAGCTAAAACCAACGAAACTAGTAATGTTGTAAGTCCGGCATTATGCCCTTTCATTTTTTTAATAACTAATGCCCAGAAAAAGTATAGTATCGGAATAACAGCAATTAGTGCTGTCCATCCCAAGCTTCCCCCTACTGCTGTGAAATTTTGCGTAAATGTCATTTTTTCTCCCCCTAAATTATCAAGAAACATTCTAATCTCTGATAAAAAATCCCCTTTATAACCATATATTTATAAAATATGAATATTAGGTCATCTGATGACTATATGATAAGATTATATTGTTTAGTTTTTATATTTTCAACAATTTTTAGAAAATTTATCGTAAGTAAATAAATACTTTGAAGAGCAACATCATGTATAATTATAGAAATAATAGTGTTTTTACTATTTACGAGGTGAATACATATTGCAATATAAAAAGATCAAAGCTAAAAAAATATACGAAGAAGTTGCAGAAGCTTTGCATGAAATGATTCGAACAGGTGTCTTACAACCAGGTGATCGCCTGGATTCAGTCCAGCAACTTTCGGAAAACTTCCAAGTAAGTCGCTCTGCTATAAGAGAAGCTCTATCTGCACTTAAAGCAATGGGATTAGTTGATATCAAACAAGGTGAAGGTACATTTGTTAAATCATTTGATGCAAACCAAATAGTATTTCCGTTATCAACGGCTATTCTTATGAACAAAGAGGATATATCCGACCTTTTAGAAGTACGTAAAATTATTGAAGTAGGAACAGTAACTGCCGCGGCCCGAAATCGAACGAAAGAAGATTTAAATAAAATGCGAGAGATTTTAGAGGAGATGAAAGAATCCCCTCTTAATGAAGAGTTAGGGGAAAAAGTTGATTTTGAATTTCACACTGCTATATCCCTAGCATCACATAATCCATTACTTTCTATTTTCTTAGAACAAGTATCTGGGCTGATGTTCGAGACGATGAAAGAAACCAGAAGAATATGGCTATATTCTAAACAAACAACACGAGAAAAGTTATTTGATGAGCATATGAAAATCTATGAGGCTATTGAACAACAAGATGAAACAAAATCGAAACAAGCTATGTTATGGCATCTTGAAAACGTAGAAAATATCCTCATTAAATACTTTAAAGAAACTAATATTATGAAAAAAGAATAATAATCATTAAAATTTGCTGAGCTGGATCTAAGTTTTATCCAGCTCTTTTTTATCAAATTGACTAGATAACATATTTAATTTAATTCATTTTATTGACTACATTTAAATACGTGGTAAAATACTTTATAGATTCAACGCGTTGAAGTGAAAAAGTATATTCCAAGCGATGGACGAAAAGTAGTCTTGTCAATGACAGCAAAAAGAAACTTGGCGGTTGATGTAAGCCTAGGTTATGACAAAGATGAATTACACCATTAACAACTTGGAACCAATGAAGTGGTCAAAACTATTTTGACAATTAGGGTGGTACCGCGGAGTTTTCCTTCGTCCCTTTTGATGGGATTGAAGGATTTTTTTATTTTCAAATTGGATGACTTTTGAGGAGGATTTATAATGTTTCGAATTCATGCTAAGATGACCCCTTCCTTTTTGGAAGCATTTATCTTAATCTTTTTAATAATATCCATTATGACTGTTTGTATTGCTATTTTTGATGCAGTACCACATATGCCTATCCTTATCGCAATTCTATTATTGATAGCATATGGTTTATACAAAAAAATCCCATACAAAGATTTAGAGAATGGACTCACCCAAGGTGCTTCGGCAGGACTTAGTGCCATTTTTATCTTCTTCTTTATCGGCACATTGATTAGTAGCTGGATGATGAGTGGTACAATTCCTACACTTATTTATTTAGGGTTTGAAACAATCACTCCCCATTTCTTCTATGCAGTTGTTTTCATCGTCACTTGTATTGTAGGTATTGCAATTGGTAGTTCCTTAACAACAACTGCAACAGTAGGTGTTGCCTTTATCGGTATGGCAAACGCGATGGATATCTCTTTAGCAATTACTGCTGGGGCAATTGTATCTGGGGCATTCTTTGGCGATAAAATGTCTCCATTATCTGACACATGTAATTTATCATCTACTATAATGGGCGTAGACTTATTTGAACATATAAAGAATATGTGCTGGACAACGATTCCCGCTCTTATTCTTTCGGCTATAATTTATGCTATTTTGTCACCATCTAAGGTTTTACAGAATACGCATAAAATAAATACCTTTAAGGAAGGCCTACTTTCAACTAACATGGTACATTGGTACACGCTAATTCCCCTGTTAGTTCTAATGATCATGGCAATAAAAAAAGTTCCTGCTATTATAACATTAGCTACAGGAACACTCATAGCTATACTCATATCTTACTTTCATCATCAATATGGATTTAGTGAAGTGTTATCTAATCTATTCAATGGATACACTTCTCATACAGGTATAAAAGATATAGATTCACTCCTATCTCGCGGTGGTATTAATAGTATGATGTTTACGGTAGGTCTCGTAATATTAGCGCTTAGTATGGGTGGACTATTATTTACTTTAGGTATTATACAATCGGTACTATCACGTATTGAGAAACTATTCAAAAGCGTTGGTTCTGTAATTACAGGTGCTGCATTCACAGCTATTGGGATCAACACCTTAATCGGTGAACAATATCTTTCGATTTTATTAACAGGACAAGCATTTCAAGCCCAATTTCAAAGAGTTGGCTTAAAAAATAAAAACTTAGCACGAGTCGCAGAAGATGCAGGAACTGTCGTTAATCCACTTGTTCCATGGAGTGTATGTGGCATATTCATCACAAAAGTATTAACTGTATCTACTTGGGCATACTTTCCTTTTGCCTTCTTCTGTTTACTTTCACCTATATTAACAATCCTTGCAGGTTGGACTGGTAAGACACTAACTTATATAGATGAAAAACAACAAAACTAGCATTAGTTTAAGAAGGCCTAAATTATGATACACTTATGCCATCGATTAAATAATAAAGAAGGCGAAAAGATGGATTTTAATGAAATGAAACAAAATTTATTACAGCTTCTTCTTAAGGAGCAACTTGTATCAGCAACTATCAGTCAACCACGAACAAAATCTAACAATTTAAAACGTGTTAAGCTGAAACCACTTAAACTAAAAGGTATTTATCATATTCAGTTAGAGTACCAATACGAACGTATATTAAAACACGAAAATGTTCCATTATCTTTAATCGGACAAAGCATTAATGATCTATTTGATCAATTCCGCCAATTCCAAGGCGAATTCATCGAAGAGAATATCCATATACAACTTTCTAAGAAAAACAAAGTGTTGTGGAAAGCTGAAAAAACAGAGCTGAAAGAAATAAATTTATCACATAATCGTAAGAAGAATTATTTGCTTGATCCAGATAAACCTTATCCATTTTTAATACGTCTTGGAGTTCAATCCCCCGAGGGTAAAGTTAAAAAGCAAAAGTATGATAAATTCAAACAGATTAATCGCTTCATTGAATTTATCCACGATTCTTTAGATTATCTTCCTAAGGATAAAACAATCCGTATTTTAGATTTTGGATCTGGGAAATCGTATTTAACATTTGCTTTATACCACTATTTAAAAGTCGAACAAGGCTTAGATATTCGCGTTACTGGACTTGATTTAAAAAAAGAAGTTATTGAAGAATGCTCTAAAATCGCTAAGGATTTGCAATATGATCAACTTGAATTTTTAGTCGGCGATATTAATGACTATAATGACGAAACGTCAGTTGATATGGTTGTTACTCTTCACGCCTGTGATGTTGCAACTGATATGGCATTAGCACGTGCTGTGAAATGGGGAGCACACGTTATTTTAAGTGTCCCTTGCTGCCAACATGAACTCAACCGTCAATTACAATCCTCTCCTCTCGATATTATGTTACAACATGGACTTATTAAAGAAC
This sequence comes from Rummeliibacillus sp. POC4, assembly GCF_003576525.1. Lineage (GTDB taxonomy): Bacteria > Bacillota > Bacilli > Bacillales_A > Planococcaceae > Rummeliibacillus. Next base: position 6,133 of record NZ_QWUA01000091.1, read on the forward strand.
GCTTTTCGGCACTTGCAACAGATTCAATACGTGCTGAAATTTTAAATTTAGTCGGTTATGATGCACAACTTTTAGAATTTATCGATATGGAACATACACCTAAGAATATCTTAATCCGTGCTTACTATACTGGTAAACAACCAACAATTGTGCAAAAGGCACGTTATAATGCATTCACAGATTTTTTATCTGCCAAACCATTTTTAGAAAATGAACTAAAACAATTTCTCGATTAAATAACATTTCAAAAGTATGTTTACTTTTTCATAATTGTTAGACATGCTTTTGAATTATTAAAGACAAGAGCAAATCCCCAATGGCAAAAATTCCTATAATCTCTCTAATTCAATGTTAATATTTACTCTTTGGTATATCCCTTCCTTTTCTTAATATATATAGGAAAGCTATACAAATTTCCGTGCTATATTTTCTTTAAAAACATGATACAATTTGATAGATTATTAGCGTTATTTTTGTCTAAAAAAAATTCTTTTCTTAATTCTATTGATTTTTATATTGATAATGATTATCATTGCTATTAGTGAAAACGTACGTAACAAATCATTAGAAAGAAGGAAATAAAAATATGAAGGCACAATCATTACTAGCTATTTTATTAGCAGGGAGCGTCGTAATGACTGGATGTAACAGTACAGATGATGCAAAAAAAGACGATAGTAAAGCAAAAACTGAAGAATCAACAAAAAATGCCTCATCAGTTGATTTACAAAAAGAAATTGATGCATATCGAGAATTTGCCCTTGACCAATTAGATAAATTCACTGCTGAGACAGAGAAATTTGTAGCTGCTGTTAAAGCTGGAGATATAGATAAAGCAAAAGAAATTTATCCTGTTGCTCGTATGTATTATGAACGTTCTGAACCAATCGCAGAAAGCTTCGGCGATCTTGACCCACGTATTGATGCTCGATTAGCAGATTTAAAAGAAGAAGGCCAAGGTGAAGAAGATTGGACTGGTTACCATAAAATTGAATATGGTCTATGGGAAGAAAACACAACTAAAGGTTATGAAAAAACAGCTGATCAATTACTTGCTGATGCTAAAGAATTACGTGGCCGTGTAGAAACTGCTGAAGTAACGCCTGATACTATGATGACAGGTGCAGTAGATCTATTAAACGAAGTATCTACTTCAAAAATCTCTGGAGAAGAAGAAATCTATTCTCATACTGACTTATATGACTTCAAAGCTAATATAGAAGGCGCAGAAAAAATCTTCACTATTTTAGAAGATCAAATTAAAGACAAAGATTCTAAACTAGCAGAAGACTTAACTAACAAATTCAAAGCAGTTAATGATTTACTTGCAAAATATGAAACAAAAGATGGCGGCTATGTATCTTACACAAAACTAACTAAAGAAGATACAAAAGCATTATCAGAAGCTGTAAACCACTTAGGCGAACCATTAAGTCAAATGGGAATTATTATGGAGTGAGAAAAAAATGACTAAGACAAACAATGATGAAAAATTGATAGATAAAAAAATAACACGCAGACAAATGTTAAAAATTACTGGTGCTGGAGCTGCTGGAATAGCAATTGGCGCTACTGGTATGGGAGGCGTATTAAAAGCATTCGGCAAAGATTTCTTACAAGAAGACGATACAACCGCTACTAACAAAGTGAATTTTTATGGCAAACATCAATCAGGTATCGCCACTGCTGTTCAAACAAATATCTACTTTGCTTCATTAAATGTTTTAGTTAAATCTAAAAAAGAATTGCAAGAGTTGTTCCAAATGTGGACACCTCTTGCTGTTCAAATGATGAATGGTAATATGATTGGTGAATACAAGAATGATATGATTCCACCAAAAGATACTGGAGAAGCAAAAGGATTAGATGCTCGCAATCTATCAATTACATTCGGTGTCGGACCATCTCTATTTGAGAAAAAAGAACTTGGCCTTGCATCATTAAAACCGAAAGAACTAAAAGACTTACCCCACTTCCCTAAAGATCAACTAGAAGATGCTTATACAGGTGGAGACATATGCATTCAAGCTTGTGCTGATGATCCACAAGTTGCGTTTCATGCAGTTCGAAATTTAATCCGTGCTGCTTCAGGAAAAGTTTCTATGAGATGGTCACAATCCGGTTTTAATTCATTCCCTACGAAAAACGGAAAAAAACAAACACCTCGCAACTTGTTTGCATTCAAAGATGGTACCGAAAATCCAAATACCTCTGATGAAAAGGACATGAATAAGGTTGTTTGGGTACAATCCGGTGATTCTAAACCTTGGATGACAGGAGGGACTTATTTAATCGTACGTCGTATCCAAACACATTTAGAAACATGGGATCGTACTTCTTTAAAAGAACAAGAAAATACTTTTGGTCGTCATCGTGATTCAGGCGCACCAATTGGAAAGAAAAATGAATTTGATGCAGTGGAGATTGAACGAAAAGATGAAAATGGAAATTACATCGTACCCGAAACATCACATGTTTTTCTAGCAAAACAAGCAAAAGCTAGAATAATGCGTCGTTCATTCTCCTACTCTTCAGGTATTGTTGATGCGACAGGTACCTATGATGCCGGACTCGTATTTATCTCTTTCCAAAAGAATCCTGAACAATTTATTAAGATTCAAAACAGTTTAGGACGACTAGATAAGTTAAATGAATATATTACACATCGAGGAAGCGGTGTTTTCGCTTGCTTCCCTGGTATAAAAAAAGGAAGTTATATAGGTGAAGCATTATTTAATACGTTGTAGTCAATTTCTCATTATCTTATTGTTTGCTACACTCACAACAATCCATCCTGTAGCAGCAGCGGAATCCTATAGTAACCTGTATATTTCAATCAGTGATGCCATAATGAATTCCAAACAAGGTAATGATGCAAAGGCAAAAGATGCAATCAGAACTTTTGAGGAAAGTTGGCAACAAGCTAACGTCAAAGATTCAAAAGAAGCAAAAGCTGTTGAACAAGCTCTTGAAGACACACAAACAGCTACTACTAAAGAGGATCGTTTGAAGGCATTAACTGTTCTCTCAAAAGCATTAACAGCTCTTGAAAAGGCTGAAAATCCTGTTGATGAAAAAGCTGAAAGAAAAGCCTTCGCAAATGTTATGCAACCTGCACTAAATCAATTACAAGCCTCCATTAAAGAAGGCGATGTTGAAAAACTTACAAAGGCTTATAATGCCTTTAATACTTTCTGGACAAAAAAAGAAGTACCTGTTCGAGAATACGACATTGCAGCTTATGGCAAAATTGAAACACAAATGTCTTTTATACGAATTGCACTTTCTGATGAAAATCCGAATATGGATTCCATTCAAGATCAATTTGACGGGCTACAAAAGGCCATTAATGATTTTGGAGCTGGCAAAAAAGTAGCTTCATCTGCTAAAGGTACTTACTCTTTACAAACTCTAGTTGATCTAATCGATGATGCAAAGGCTCAAATAGACGACGAAGATTATGAAAAAGCTTCTGCAACGGTCAAAAAGTTCATCACAACTTGGCCAAATGTTGAAGGGGATATCCGTACAAAAAATGCTAGTCTCTATACAAAAATTGAAAGTGATATGCCGATTATTGCTAGTGATTTGATGAAAGATACTGTTGATGTAAAAGATATCAACTCACAATTAGATAACTTTAAACAACAAATTCAACTGATTCAAGGTGATCAAAACTATAGCTTTTGGGATTCAGCTTTAATCCTATTACGTGAAGGTTTGGAAGCATTATTAATCATCGTTGCACTAATCGCTTTCTTAAAAAAATCCGATCAACAACATATGGGAAAATGGATTTACATGGGTGCTCTCTTCGGGGTTGCATTAAGTGCGGTTTTAGCAGTTTCAATGTCTACAATATTTAACTCTGCTACGATTAATACTAGTCGTGAAATGATTGAAGGATATGTAGGTTTAATCGCTGCAGCAATGATGATTGGTGTTGGCGTTTGGATGCATAGCAAGTCGAATATTAAAGCATGGAACTCTTATATAGCAAAACAGATGAATCACGCAATGTCTAAACAAAGTATTTGGGCAATGGCATTTATCAGTTTCCTATCTGTCTTCCGAGAAGGTGCTGAAACATTAATCTTCTATATGGGAATTGCTCCTAAAATGTCAACAACCGATTTTAGTCTTGGAATTGTAACTGCAATTGTCATCTTAGCAGTTGTAGCCTTCTTCTTATTACGAGTTAGCGGCAAGATTCCAGTACACAAATTCTTTGCGGTTGCTACAATTTTAATCTATATTCTTGCGTTCAAGATTATTGGTGTCAGCATTCATACATTACAATTGACTGATATATTGCCATCATCAGTAATTAGCGGTTTACCAGTTTGGTCAACTATCGGTTTCTACCCAACAGTTGAAACAATTGTCGGTCAAATTATTCTACTTGTTCTAGTTGTTATGACAACAATCTATAAAAAACGTAACGAAAAATAAATTCAAAAAAATGGTATGAGTGCATGATACTCATACCATTTTTCATTCTAAAAATCATTTTACTAGAGGATTACTATGATAATAATAAGTACTATCCACATTTCAAAAACTAATTGAAGTATCTTTGATGATTAATTTATTTTAAAAACTTTTGATTTAGTTGTGCTTTTAATCGTATCCTTTAAAGAAAGTTTATCTGTCTTTACGTATAAAGTGACTTTATATACTCCTTTTTTTAAACTTTAAATCCTTGTAGCTATGTCTACTTATATCATCAACCTTTAAGGCCTTTATCTTTTGATATTTTCCAGTTGTCCCCTTTTTCCACACAGTCAAGTGACCATTATAGTAAGGGGATTCTATATTATAATTCACTCTGACTTGTTTCGTTCCTTTTTTATCTACTGATTTTCCTATTGTTAGTTTTAGTGCTGTGATTTTAGGGGTTACTTGATCTATAGCTTTAATGGTATGGTATTGTACTGCTACTGTTTTTGTTCCCTTAATCCTACTTGTTATTCTGAACTTATAATTACCTTTTTTCTTTAATTTATAGCTATATTTCTTTTCCTCATTGTATGGTGAAATATTGTCATATTTCTTTGTTTTTGGATTATACAAGTCCCACTTTGTTTCAATAGTTGCCCCTTGCAAATTAGCATGTGACACAAAGATTTCAAAACTAACATTAGTTCCTGCATAGACTAGTTTACCGCTTTTTTCTATTGGAACATCTTTTGCTAATAAAGTACCTTGTAGTGTATTCATGAGTACAAAATTATAGTTTTCTAGATTTTTCAGTTTTCCAGTATCTACTATCCGCAAAGTATAATTCCCCTTTGCTAATTTGAAGAAATCCGTTGTTATAAGCGCATTACTCATTTTGTCGCTAGGTATATCAAAACGTATTTCTTTCTTAGTGTCTCTATTAGTTAGTACCCCATAAATAGCCCCTGTCATGTCCTCTTTTGTATTTTTTGAGGACATTGAAAGGTCTACTACGAAGTTATATGGTGTTTCGGAATCTTTTGTAACAGTAAAATTATACTGTTTTTGAATTATATTTTTTAATGTCTTCTCTATGAAGGACATCTCTCCATTGTCTAATTTCAAATTCACTGTTGGTAAGTCACTAATACTTTGTGAATCTACAGCTTGTTGTTCAAAATTATAGTAGTGATAATAATCACCATAGACGAAGATAGGTTCAATAAAATTTTGATTTTCTGTAGTTGCCACTGTATTGACTTTGTCTATTACACTTAACCCTATTCCATCATTTGATTGCGCATGTGCTAAGCTGTTAGCCCCTATAAATCCTACTAGCATCACTGACACTATACTCAAACTTGTTATAATACTTTTCTTTTTCTGCATGTTAAGTTCCCTCCCATAAAACTAGAACACCATTTGATGCAGCACGAATAAGATATTCAAGACCTTGAATACTATGATAAGTGCAAGTAATAATTATATAAAGTTTTTTTCTTATGAACTTTAAAGGGTGGCATAATTAGAGTCTTAATTGCGTTTGCGCTTTAAATCATATGAAAGCAAAAACCTTCTTCTCCAATTATCCACATGTTATCCGCATTTGCATTAGTATTCTATCTAAAAAATCCTAAATCAAATATTACACTTGGGGATAATAGATAAATTTATACACAATTTTATAAATTGTAGTGCATAAGTTAGCAACTAATCATAGGCTATTTCGTAATATGTGCAAAAACTGTGCATAACT
>NZ_QWUA01000092.1 GCF_003576525.1 Rummeliibacillus sp. POC4
GAAAGAAGCGGTGAAAAATGGGGACCTCATTTCGTTACGATCCTTTTCAAAATCTGCAAGAAAAAAATATGACGTTTGAAGATGTTTTTCAACATATTATTCAATTTATGAATCAAAATCCAAGAGGCCATTATCGGCTAATTGTAGGCACTGATTCGCAAGTTCATAAATCTCATACTGTTTTTATTACAGGAATCGTCATTCTAGAGGAAGGGCATGGGGTATGGGCTTGTATTAGAAGAGTGATTGTACCACGTAAAATGCTGCATCTACATGAGAGAATATCGTTGGAACTTTCATTTACCGAAGAAATAGTTGCGATGTTCACTGAAGAGAAAAAGAAACAGCTCATTGATATTGTGATTCCCTATTTGTATGAGGGTTCGACATTTACGATGGAGGGGCATATCGATATTGGGGCTGGTAAACGCAACAAAACAAGAGAATTTGTAAATGAAATGGTAGCCAGAATCGAATCCATTGGTGTAGAGCCAAAGATTAAGCCAGAAGCATTTGTAGCCTCCTGTTATGCCAATCGGTTTACGAGATAGATTGGAGGTAAAAAAATCCATTCAGCAACTACTTCACTGAATGGATTTTCGTATTTATAAAACTTTACCTAAAAATGACTTAGTACGTTCGTTTTGTGTATTTCCGAACACTTCTTCAGGATGACCTTCTTCTACAATATAGCCACCATCCATGAAAACAACCCGATCAGCTACTTCACGAGCAAATCCCATTTCATGTGTTACGATCACCATTGTCATTCCTTCATCGGCTAGCTGTTTCATAACATCCAATACTTCTTTCACCATCTCTGGATCTAGGGCAGATGTTGGTTCATCAAATAGCATAACTTTCGGTTTCATGGCAAGGGCACGCGCAATAGCCACACGTTGTTGTTGACCACCAGAAAGTTGTTCGGGATAATTGTAGGCCTTTTCTTGAAGTCCTACTTTATCTAATAACTCTAATGCTAATTTCTCCGCATCTTTTTTTGCCATTTTACGAACTTGTATCGGCGCCATTGTAATGTTATCGATAACAGTCATATGCGGGAATAGATTAAACTGTTGAAAAACCATTCCTACTTCTGTACGGATTTCATTGATATCGGTTTTTGGATCATTTACCTTTACATCGCCAATAAAAACTTCACCATCAGAAATTTCTTCAAGCAAATTAATACATCTCAAAAACGTACTTTTCCCTGATCCAGAAGGCCCAATGACACATACTACTTCTTTCTCTTTTACTTCATAATCGATACCTTTTAAAACTTCCAGGTTACCATAATTTTTGTGTAAATTTTTAATCTTGATCATGCCGCAACCTGCCCTTCATCTTTGTTTTGCGAATGACCCTTTTTACCAGTGTTTTTCTTTCTAGGATTGAAGTTATTGCTAAATCTTTTTTCAATAAAAGTAATAATTTTCGTCAAGACAAAAGTTAGGATTAGATATAGAGCTGCAGCAGCTATATATGGCTCCCAAATTTTAAAAGTTGCACCTGCAACAACTTTACTTGCATATAAAATATCATTAGCCGCAATCACGGTTACTAGTGAAGAGTCTTTTAATAGGGCAATTAGCTCGTTTCCTAATGGTGGTATCATTCGACGAAACGCTTGTGGCAAAATCACTTTGATCATTGCCTTATTTTTCGTTAAACCAAGTGAGCGAGCTGCTTCCATTTGTCCTTTATCAATTGACTCAATACCTGCACGCATAATTTCCGCAATATATGCGCCACTATTTAATATAAGCGTAATAATCCCCGATACCATAAAGCCATAAGACTGACCAAAAATAGAAGGAATTAGTGCTAAATGGATGATCAAAATTTGAACAAGCATCGGTGTGCCACGAAATAGATCTACATATATTTTCGCTGGCCAATAAATCCATTTTCTTTTCGACGTTTTACCAAGACCTAATAAGATTCCCAGTATAAGACCACCTAAATAACCACAAATGGTTAAAGAAATGGTCACCCAGATACCATGCAAAAACATCTCACGATAATTCCAGATAATATCCCAGCGCATATCAAAGAAGTCCATCTGGATACCCCCAATTATTTAAGTTCTTGGCCTGTAATTTCAGCTAGTTTACCATTTTCTTTTATTTTCTTAAGACCATCATTTAATACATCTAGTACTTCTTTATTACCCTTTTTCACCATAAATCCATAATATTCTTTTTCAAAAGCAGCGTCTTCAATTGTTTTCAATTTTGCATTTGGATTATTTTTTAAATATTCGTGTATAACCGCGTTATCACCAATTGCAGCATCGACTGAGCCATTTATAACTTCTTGATATGCAGTCGGTTGATTTTCATAAGCTTTGATTTTAGAACTTGATTTACCTTGTAATTTTTTTGCAGCTATGTGCCCTGTTGTGTTAATTTGAACGGCAATTTTTTTATCTTTTAAATCATCAAGAGATTTAATTTTTGAGTCTTCTTTAACAACGATTAATTGAGTTGCTTCGAAATAAGGATCTGTAAAATCATATGATTCTTTACGTTCTTTTGTAATTGTAATACCTGATGCACCTAAATCGATTTCACCATTTGTTACTTGTTGGAAAACTGGTTCCCAACCAATATTTTTAACCTCAAAATTTTTGCCTGTTTCATCACCAATAGCATTTAAAATATCTACATCAATCCCTACAACTTTACCGTTGTCATCCAACGATTCGAATGGTGCAAATGTAGCTTCTGTTCCTGCTACTAGTTTATCTTTTGCTCCTGATCCATCACCTGAACTTGATTCTTTTGGATCTGAACCACATGCTGCTAATAGCATTGATACTGCAAGCGCTGATATGAACATTGATAATAATTTTTTTCTCTTTTTCATTAAATAACCCCCTAGATGTTAATATTTTTTTGAAATATCCCCAATATTAAATAACTATTTCTAGTTAAATTTTATTATATAAAATTAAGAATATTAAAACAATATTAATTTTTCATATTATAGAATAAATATACTATGTTATTTATAAAAATACAATATTAATTTTAGATTTTTTTAAATTTGATGTATTCTTTTTAATACGTAGTTGACCTGGTTGTGTAATTTCATGGAGATCTCACAAATGGGATAACTAATGTTTGAATTCTTATACTAAAAATTCTTTTGTTATTGAGTTTCTTCTATATTAATGCTTTAATATTCTCGCTGAATTTTAACGTATTTATGTTATATAGAAGAAATCCATTTTCCCCTTTTATTTTTATTATTATTGGGCAATATAAAGTGAACCTTATTTAAGAGAGTTCATTTTAACCAAAAATTTTATCAAGAGATATTTAAATCTTACATGAAGGAGTGAACATCATATGAAAAGAAATAATATACTAAGTGCCTTTTTACTAACTTGTGCTCTTACATTTAGCATGATGTTTAGTACTACAACCGCTCAACAAGATGTATTTGCATCCGAAAAAAATTCAAAGCTCGATGCAGTTACTCAGCAAAAAGTGAAGACTGTTCTAAACAAGTTGGATGAGGATTTAACGAAATTAGGGGTTACGGTACCAAAAAAGCCACATTGTAAAACGTTCGAGAAATTGGATGACGAAACAAAAGTAAAAGTTAAAGAAATTATGAAACAAATGAAGGATGGGAAGATTACAAAAGAAGAAGGATTAGCTCAACTAAAGAAATTGGGCATCATTTTACCGAAACACCATCCAAAGAGTGATCAATTCTCAAAATTGGATGACAACACCAAAGCTAAAGTCAAAGAAATTTTCCAGAAAGTAAAGAACGGAACTATTTCCAAAGAGGAAGCTGATCGACAATTAAAAGCTTTAGGCATTACTTTGCCGAAGAACCATCCTAGTGAAAAAATCAAAAAACTAGATGATGCCACAAAAGCAAAAGCGCGGAATCTCATCGAAAATGCAAAAGTTGAAATCAATAAATTAGGGGCTGATTTCCCTTCACGAAAATACAATTTCATATTAAGATAATTTATTTAACCCATGTGAGCCTGAACTCATATGGGTATTTTTGAAGCGTTTGCGATTCACTACTTTTTCTCGTTGAAACGTATTATTTCTACAAAAATCGCCAAAGTTATACTTTTATCCTATAAAATTTCATTTAGAGAAACAATTATATATTACTATCTTTTGTCTAATAAGGAAGAATATTAGGTTTAATTTTACCATTTAATAAATAATATACACCATATTAACAATTTTAATGCTATATTCTAGGAGAGATTCGGTCTCAAAATTCACAAAAGAATGGGTGGTATGTTTGAAATTTAATGGGAAATTTCAAGGTTTTAAGGTCTTATCTAGTGCACTTGCAATTAGTTTGTTAGCCTCATCCTTTATGACTTTTGATGCGGAGGCAGCTAAATCTTCCAAACAAAAAGTCCAATCGAAAGTAAATCTACGCATTATGGAAACAACAGATGTACACACGAACCTACTTGACTTTGACTACTACAAAAATAGTGATGCTCCTAAATTAGGATTAGCTAAAACAGCTACACTTGTAAAAAAGGCAAGATCACAAGTTAAAAACTCCGTGTTAGTAGATAACGGAGATCTCATTCAAGGAACACCACTTGGCACTTATAAAGCAAAAATTAAACCTTTAAAGGATAAAGAAGTGCATCCAGCTATAAAAGCTATGAATATTATGGATTATGATATTGCAACATTTGGAAATCATGAATTTAACTATGGTTTAAAATATCTTGATGAAGTATATGATGATGCTGATTTTCCAGTTGTAAACGCAAATGTATATGTGGATGACCACGACAAAAATCCAAAGAATGATAAAAATAAATACACACCTTATAAAATTATCAAGAAGAAAGTAAAAGATGAATCAGGTAAAACAAATGTCATTAAAATTGGCTACATAGGTTTTGTTCCTCCACAAATCAACGAATGGGATAAAGCAAATCTTGATGGCAAAGTAATCACAAAAGACATTATTGAAACAGCGAAAAAATATGTACCTACTATGAGAAAAAAAGGTGCTGATATCGTAATTGCTCTTGCCCACTCCGGATTCAATGGTTCAAAAGTAAATACTGAAGACACTGTATACTCTTTAACTAAAGTGCCTGGAATCGATGCAATTACTTTCTCACATACGCATAAAGTATTTCCTGCAAAAGACATTGCCAGTCTAGATGCTTTGTTCAAAGATGCAAATGGCCAACCTCTTCCTGGTGTTGACAACAAAAAAGGTACGATTAACGGTGTCCCTGCTGTGCAAGCTGGATATGGCGGTGGTTCATTAGGTATTATTGATCTTTCCTTAAAGAAAGTGAACGGTAAATGGTCTGTTTCTACTTCTCAATCTTCCACAAGAGAGATTGATACTGTAAAACCTGATGCCAAGATCGTAAAAGCTGTAAAATCTACTCATGAAAAAACAATAAATTATGTGAATACGCCAATCGGTAAAACGACTGATGATATTTACAGCTACTTTGCCCTTGTTCAAGATGATCCTTCAATTCAAGTTGTAACAAATGCACAAAAATGGTATGTCGAAAAGTATATAAAACTGAACAAGCCTGAACTGAAAGAATTACCTATATTATCAGTAGGTGCACCATTTAAAGCTGGTCGTAACGGTGTAGATGAGTACACTGAGATCAAAAAAGGTGATTTAACGATCCGTAGTGCTGGTGATCTATATCTCTATGACAACACTTTAAAAGCTGTGAAAATTAAAGGTTCTGTCGTAAAAGAGTGGATTGAAATGTCTGCAGGTCAATTTAATACAATTGATCCAAATAAAACAGATAAACAAGAGTTACTTAATCCAGATTTCCGAGTATATAACTTTGATGTTATTGACGGCATTGAATACCAAATTGATGTGACAAAACCAGCTAAATACTCAACGACTGGAGCATTAGAAAATCCAAATTCAAGTCGTGTTATTAATCTAAAATATAACGGAAAACCAATCGATCCAAATCAGGAATTTGTAGTTGTTACAAATAATTATCGTGCTGGTGGTGGTGGTAACTTCCCAGGACTTAAAGGCAGTGAGTTAGTTGTAGATTCTGCAGATGAAAACCGTCAAATTTTGATGGATTACATTACAGAACAAAAAGAAATTACACCAACAGCGGACCAAAACTGGTCACTTGCTCCAATCAATGGAGATGTCAATGTGACGTTCACAACTTCTCCAAAAGCTCAAGATTATATTAAAGATGGAAGCCCATTCTCTTACACTGGTAAAACAGATTCAAAAGGCTTCGGAATTTTTAATATTAATCTAAAAAATGAAAATAATAGTAATGACCCAGTTAAAGTTCAACTACTAGGTGTAAATGATCTACATGGTCAACTTGATACAATTACTAAGGTAGGCAATTTAAATGCAGGAAGTATGGAATATACTGCTGCAGCATTAAGAAAAGAAGAAGCAACGAATCCAAATACTCTTATCTTCCATTCTGGAGATATGATTGGCGGAAGTCCACTAATCTCAGCTCTTTTCCAAGATGAACCGACAATTGAAATTTTAGAATCGATTGGATTTGATGCAGGAACATTTGGTAATCATGAGTTTGATGAAGGCATTGATGAACTAAAACGAATGATCAAAGGTGGCAATCATCCAAACGGAACTCCTGGTTATGACGGGATGAATTTTCCACAAGTTGCTGCAAACGCTTATGACACTCGTGATGGAAAACTAATTACAGATCCTTATACCATTCTTACTTCTGGTGGTCAGAAAATCGGCGTAATTGGCGTAGTTACACAAGAAACGCCTTCAATGATTGTACAAAAAGGTAATGAAACACTTAAAATCACAGATGAAGTAGAAGCAATTAATAAGTATACGGATGAATTAAAGAAACAAGGTATCAAATCAATCATCGTTCTTGCACATAATCCTGCCCTTCAAACAGGCTATGCTGACAAATTTGATGCAAGTAAGATTGCAGAAATGGTAGACGATGAAGTTGATGTTATTTTCTCAGCACATAATCATGTCAAAGTAAATAGAGTGGTAGATAACAAATTAATCGTCCAAGCATACTCTTATGGCTCTGCTTTCTCTGATGTAGAAGTCGAAATTGATCCAAAGACAGGCGATATTATCAAAAAATCTGCGGAGATTAAAACCGTTTATCAAAACGACTACACACCAGATCAGCAAGTTGCTACTATAATGAAGAAATATGCTGATAAAGCTGAACCGCTTAAAGCACAAGAAGTTGGAGCTTCATCAACATTCCTTGAAAAAGGATATCCAACTGTAACAAGAAAAAACAGTGATGTTGCTCTAGGAAATTTAATCGCGGATGGTATGAAAAAAGCAATGAATTCTGACTTTGCATTGATGAATGGTGGCGGTGTACGCGCTCCACTAAATGCTGGTAAAGTTACTTTCGGTGATTTATTTGCCATTCAACCATTTGGTAATGTTCTTAATAAAGTAAAGCTAAGTGGCGCTGATTTACGCGTTATATTAGCTGAACAAATTACTACAAGAGGTCTTGATTATCATATTTCTGGTTTTAAATACACTTATACGTATGACGATACAGCTAAAACTGGAAAGGTAGTCGATATTATTTTGCCAGATGGTAGCAAAATTGATCCATCAAAAGAATATACTGTTGTTGTAAACAACTATATGTATGATAATATTGATACTAGTTTTGGTGCACTTTCTAAAGACATGGAAGTTGGTCCAACTGACTTAGATGCAACTGTTGAATTTGTAAAAGCATTATCTTCTCCATTCGAGTATAAAGTAGAAGGAAGAATTCAACGAGTAAATTAAAATTTTATAGTTCTTAGATTAAGAGCTTTTTAAGATTTAAGAGGCTGAGGCTATCCCGCTTGGGGTAGCCTTTTCTTATTTGCTAGGAAGTTTTGTTCTTGCTGTGGTTTAATAGATTCGCTACCCTCAGCTCCATGTTCACTCAGCAACATCTTTAAAAACTCGCTCTTTAAATAATTCAATATGTACTGCGCCTTTCAATATATTGAATAAGAAAAGCTGCCTTGTTCTATACAAAGGCAGCTTTCAGGATTGATAGTTATTCATTTAAAGAAAAATGCAAATTATATTTCCATTCCCACTTCTTCAAAGGTTGGCATGTTTTTCATCATACTGCATGCTGCATCGATGATTGGAAAGGCTAATGCTGCTCCTGAACCTTCACCTAGACACATATCCATTTTAAGCATTGGTTCTTTGCCTAGTAGTTCGCTTGCCTTTTTGCCACCTGGTTCATCAGTTGCGTGAGATGTGATGAGATAATCCTTGACTTTAGGTTCAATTGTTGTGGCGATAAGTGCGGAAGCTGTTGAAATATAGCCATCAACAACAACCGGTACTCGATTGGCTGCTGCTGCAAGCATAACCCCTGCCATACCACCAATTTCTAATCCTCCTACTTTTGCTAGTATATCGATTGCATCAGTTGGATCTGGTTGATTTATTGCAATAGCATTTCGAATCACTTCTATTTTATGGGCTAAACCGCCTTGTCCAAGACCTGCCCCTCTACCTGTAATTTCTTTCGGATCACAACCCGCTAATACCGATAATATAGCAGTGCTTGGTGTTGTATTGCTAATACCCATTTCACCTGTTCCTAACATATTCACGCCATTTTGTATTTCTGCATTAGCAATTTCAATCCCTACTTCTAAAGATTGGATTGCTTCTTCTCTTGTCATAGCTGGTCCTTTTGTGAAATTGGCAGTACCTCTTCTAATTTTACGATTGATCACGCCAGCATCAGTAGGAAGATCTACTTTTACACCAACATCGACTGTGACAATTTTTGCGTTTGATACTTTTGCAATGGTTCCTACCCCTGTTATTCCTTTAGCAATATTCAGCGTTTGCGCAAATGTAACTTCTTGAGGATTGCTTGTAACGCCTTCTTCGTACACACCGTGATCAGCAGCCATTACAATGATTGCTTTTTGATCAATTGCTGGAAAAAGCTCTCCTGTAATCCCCGATAATTGGACAGCGATACTTTCTAATTTGCCAAGACTTTTGGGTGGTTTGATCAAATTATCCACTCTTTGTCTTGCCTTTGCCATCATGTCTCCATCCAGGTCTTTAATTTTTCCAACAGTTTGCTGTAGCAAGTTCATTTTTCATCTCTCCCTAATAAAATTAAAAGCCTGCAGTTTATTTGTATTACAAATAAACCGCAGACTTTTCCATCATCTGTGTCAACAAGTATCAAGGCAGGTCTCCTGGCTCAGGGTCTACATTTGAATAGGCCTTCCCAGACATTGTCCAGTGGCATTTCCATTCAAACTTTCCTCTACAGTGGTGGGTCCGCTGAAGCTTTTCACTTCATTCCCTATTCTCCTTTTGTCAAAGGCACCTTGTACTTTTATTGAATTTTCTATCATTATGATACTCGTTGAACGTTGGTAAATCAATATATTTTATAAAATACTATGTTATCCGACTTGTAATTTAGTAACCTTTTTTAGTCAGAAGCCAGCAATAATACAATGGCAATCCTTTTTTAAGCAATTTTCGGCTGCATATCAAATGGCATTTTGTGATCTTGTTTTTAAAGGTTTTATATCATACATAAAAACATCTGCTGCTATCAGTAAACGGCCAATATATACATATACTCCGCAGACAATTTGTTATTTTTTCATATAAATTACTCATAGAGTATGACGTCTAAATAAAGCTTATAATAACTTAAGACAAACTGTAAATATTCTTGAGAACAATACCAAAATCAAGAAAGCTACTACATTTAATTATTACCATTAAATGTAGCAGCCTTTTATTTCAATATAACGATTATATCTAGAACTTATTACTCTTCATCTGCTAGTGTTAGTACTATACGACCGTTAATCTTACCATTTTCCATCTTATTGAACACATCATTGATATCTTCAAGTTTTGCTGTTTCAATAATGGCGCGTACTTTTCCTCGTGCGGCAAAATCAAGTGCTTCTTGCATATCTTTTCTTGTCCCAACAATTGATCCTTTTACTGTAACACCATTGAGAACTGTATTGAAAATTGGAATTGGGAGCTCCTCATTTGGCAATCCAACAACTACTAAACAGCCCCCGCGTTTTACTGATTCATAAGCTTGTTCAAAGGCTTTTTTTGTTACAGCTACGCTAATTGCAGCTTGTACACCACCTAATTGTTCTTGAATGGCTTGTACAGGATCTTCTTTTAAACCATTAATGACAATGTCTGCCCCTAATTCTTTTGCGAGTTTTGACTTATCATCGCTAATATCTATAGCCACTACATTGAGTCCCATTGCTTTCGCGTATTGTAATGCAATGTGCCCTAGTCCACCGATCCCGTAAATTGCAACCCATTCTCCTGGCTTTGCACCTGAAACTTTTAATGCTTTGTATGTTGTTACACCTGCACATAAAATGGGAGCGATTTCAATTGGGTCTACGTTGTCAGGAATTCTCGCTACATAATCTGCGGGTGCTTTACAATATTCTGCATATCCACCATCCACAGAGTATCCACCATTTAGTTGATTTGGACATAATGTTTCTTTACCATCTATACAATACTCACATTCTCCGCATGCAGAATATAACCACGGAATTCCTACTCGATCACCAACATTAATCGATTTAACACCTTTAGCTACTTCAACGACAACCCCTACCCCTTCATGCCCTGGGATTAATGGTAATTTTGGTTTTACAGGCCAGTCCCCATGTGCTGCGTGTAAATCTGTATGACATACACCACAAGCTTCAATTTTCACTAAAACTTCTCCCTCTTCTAATTGAGGTTTCGAAACTTCTTTAATCTCCAACTCTTTTGAAAACGCATTCACAATTGCAGCTTTCACGATCTTCCACTCCTTTCGCTTTTCAGTTATATATATGATGGTAGATGCTGTGACTATTCCTTATATATTATTTGATATACTTTCTAGTAATATATATAATTTACATAAAATAGAATTAATTGGAATAATCTTATGAATGGACGGCAGCATGAAATTTTAAAGCTTTAAATGAAAGTTTTACGTCACTAAAAAATGCATATTACAAATCTAGTCCGAGGAGTGAAAAAATGAAAGTTCTTAAGGTATCTCCAAATATTTATAAAATTGAAACTTGGTTTATGTTTAAAATGAGTGCTTGGATTGTAACAGTTGAAGATGGTGTATACATTGTGGATACAGGAATGTCTTTTATGGGGAAAAAGATTTTAGAAGAAGCGGAGAAGTTGGGTAACCTAAAAGCTATTCTATTAACGCACGGCCATTCTGACCATGTCGGTGGATTGAAAAAAATCCTAGAAATAAAAAATGTTCCTGTATTTTCCCATGAAGCTGATATTAAATACATGGAAGGAAAGGAACCTTTCCCTGGTAGGAAAAAAGCGCAATCCCTTGTGCAACCAGGTGTTGTACAACCATTAGAAATAACAAATGGAAACTTACAGGATATTGATGATCTAACCCCTATCCACACTCCAGGTCATTCTCCAGGTCATGTAGTGTACTATCATAAAAAGGATCAGGTTTTGATCAGTGGCGATTTATTCACCTCAAAAAATGGTCAACTCCGAAAACCAATGGCTATGTTTACTTCTAATATGGATGAAGCTATAAAAAGTAGTTATGTTATTGAAGATTTGAAACCTAATATTGTAAGCATTTGTCATGGTAATGACGTAAAAGAGCCCTATAAACAAATGAAAAACTATCTGGCTACTTATTCATAAGTAGCCTTCTAGATTTTTAGTTTCAGTACTCACTCTTACTGAATGTTCTATTTTTTCTCATCGAGATAAAATCATAAAAGCATTAATAAATAAACGAATTTAGTTGGAAAATATTAAAAACAACTGCTTTCCTTTAAAAATAAGGAAAGCAGTTGCTCTTTCATAAAGAGATTTTAATATTTTCTTCCGCTCATTGTACCAATCGTCCTTTACTAATAGTGCCCCACGTTTTTTGAGGTATGAGTCTTACTACAATAGTGTGGGATAAACCTAAAATCTACTTATAAATCCTTTTCGAGCTTGTTCTAAAATTTTTTCTTCACAAGGATCACACCAAAATTTTTTCTCTCGATTTACTTTATATTCACGATACTTCTTTGTTCCTTCTAATAGCTTAAATTTTTCTTTACAGATCATGCAAGTAGTTGTATAAAATATCATTGATATATCCCCCTTTTTTACATATTTTCACGTAATTCCTTTTCTATTATTTCTTTTATTTTTTTATTTCCTTTGACTCCAACAGGAAAAACATTATTTTCTTCTGAA
>NZ_QWUA01000093.1 GCF_003576525.1 Rummeliibacillus sp. POC4
GCCAATTTCCCTCCTTATCTTACAAATGTAAAATCTTTTATAAAAATCCTACTTCATTTATTTTGTTCTACCTTTTATAGAACAATTTTGTTATACTAACTATATAACAGAAATGGAGGCATTTTATGTTTCTTCAAATTGAACCGTATTCTGATATTCCTATTTATACGCAAATATCACAACAAATTATAGAGGGAATCGCTAATAAAGATATTATCCCTGGGGATTCCTTACCTTCAGTACGTTCCTTAGCAGCAGATCTAGGTGTTAATATGCATACTGTTAATAAAAGCTATCATGAATTAGAGAAAAAGGGCTTAATCACCATCATTCCAAAAATAGGTGCTGTAGTAAATGTAACAAGAGAAGAGGGAGGGGTTAAAGGAGAGCAATTAGATCATATGGAGAAAATGCTACGACCTGTTGTTGCAGAGGGTATTGTTTATGGATTAGGTTTAAGTGAATTTGAACTATTAATTAAAAGGCTAATGAAGACATTACAATAGGGGGATTGTTATGGTTGGATATTGGGTTTCGATTGCAATGCTTAGTTTGTTAGGGGCAATTCAAATTTTTATACCATATATGTTAAAGAGTACGATAGTATTTGGTGTTACAATACCAACATCGCAAATAAAACATGCGACAGTAAATCAAACAAAGAAGACATATAGTGTTGCAATGGCTATTATTTGGTTATTAATGATTGTTAGTTATTCCATTTGGGGATTAAGTATAAACCAAAATGGAGAGCTTCAAATTGTTGTTGGAGTATTCACCATGCTTCTTTTTATATTAATTAGTTTGTTATTCTATACGTATTTTCATCGTAAACTGCAGGTAGAAAAGCAGCAAAAACAATGGGGAGCAGACTTAACTGAAGTTAAAATAGCAAGTACAAATAAGCAAGATGATATGTTGCCACTTTCTTATTTTTGGAGTTTAGCTTTAGTATCAGTGATACTCATTATTTACACATATTATCAATACCCTTTACTACCTCAGCAAGTCCCCACGCATTGGGGTCCAAGTGGAGAGGCTGATGCTTTTACTGAGAAAAATTATTTTTCTGTAATATCTCTGCCTTTAATTATGCTAGTTACACAAATTTTGTTTGCTACAATATCAGAGGGGACAAAGCGTTCGGGAGTTAAGATTAGTGCACTTAATATGCAAAAGTCTGCTTATAATCAGGGTAAAAAAAGACAGTATACTAGTAGGTTTTTGTTTTTAACGGCTTTTTTGATAACCTTATTATTCAGCTTTTTACAGTTGACGACGATACATCATGCCGCCATTGGAAAGAATTTTATGTTGGCTATATTTATAGGCTTTATCGTGCTGACTTTTATGGGGAGTACTATTTTCTCGATTAAATTTAGTAAGTTAAATAAAGAAATTGCCCCCTCCAATATGTCTAATGGTTTGACAGATTTAGATGATGATCGTTATTGGAAGGGTGGATTAGTTTATTTCAATAAAGAGGACCCATCTTTATTTGTAGAAAAAAGATTTGGAATTGGTTGGACGATTAACTTTGCAAGGCCAACGGGCTATATTATACTATTTGGACCAATTCTTATTATTTTTTTCATAGCGTATTTTTTATAAAACTGAGCGAGTGGCTATAGTCCATCTCGTTCTTTCGTTATAATGGAGAAAAAACTAGAAATGAGGCAATGAGAGTGTCAAAAATTTTAATTGTGGATGATGATAAGAATATTTTAGATTTAGTACGTATCCATTTGACACAAGCGGGCTATCAGGTACTAAAAGCAGAAAATGCAGTTCAAGCACTCGGAGTATTAGAAATGGAGATTCCTGATTTAGCAGTAGTAGATGTAATGATGCCAGGAATGAATGGTTATGAGTTAACAAAACGTATAAGAGATCAATTAGATATTCCCGTTTTGCTATTAACTGCAAAAGGAGAACTGGAAGATAAAGAAAAGGGCTTTTTGTCTGGTTCAGATGATTATATGGTAAAACCATTTGAGCCTAAAGAGTTATTATTCCGTATTGCAGCCATTTTACGACGCTACGATAAACCAAGCGAGACAATTCTTCGAGTTGGTTCGATGACGATAAATAGAAAAAGTTATGAAGTATCTGTAGGACAAAGTATATTATTGATGCCGCTCAAAGAATTTGAAGTTTTAGCATTGCTTGCTACTCGTCCGAATCAGGTGTTTGAAAGAGCAGATATTATGGAGAAGATATGGGGCTATGATTACGATGGGGATGAACAAACATTAAATACACATATCAAGCGAATTCGTGAAAGGTTGGCTAAGTTTGCTACAGGTGTAGAAATTGTAACAGTTCGTGGAGTCGGTTATAAGTTAGAGGTGCAGGGCCAATGAAGTCTTTGTATAGTAAGTTTTTACTTGCAACTATTCTCATTATGATTTTCAGCTCATTAGCAGGATTTTTACTTACGAACACGTATTATCATCAAGTTACGAAGTCAAAGAATGATGCTAAAAATGTAACAATTGCACAATCTGTTATCCAACATATTAATGAGGTGCAGGACCTTAATTTAGACCATTATCTACAAACACTTGGGGATGTAGGATATCAAATTTATCTAGTTAATGAAAATGGTGATTCAAAATTTTATGGAGGAGATTATCGAGTAAAGGATTTAACGGACTCTACTGTTCAACAAGTGTTGAATGGGGAGATTTATCATGGTATGCGAGATTTCCCGAAAGAAACATTTGTAACAGGATTCTTTGCTAATCATTTGTCCAATACAGTAGGGGTTTCATTTCAATATCATCATAAACGCTATGCAATGTTTTTAAGACCAGATATAAAGTTACTTTTCAATGAAGTACATACAATTATGGGTGGATGGACAATATTTATGGGGTTAATTAGTCTAGCAGCCATGTTGTTATTTGCAAAGCTTTTGATCAAACCAATTACAGAGTTGACGGAAGCAACAAAGCGCATTGCTAATGAACGATTTGATACGCCCTTAAAAATTGAGAGTAAAGATGAAATTGGTCAGCTCGCAACAAGTTTTAATACAATGATGGGGCAATTACAAGAAAATGATCAAATACGAAAGGAATTTATTAGTAATGTTTCTCATGACTTTCAGTCGCCGTTATTAAATATTCAAGGATATGCAGGATTATTGGTATCAGAAAATATTACTGATGAGGAACGCAGGGATTATGTTTCTATCATTCAATCTGAAACACATCGATTATCGACATTAACGAAACAGTTATTATTATTAACTTCTCTTGACCAATCTTCACGTAAAATGGAGAGAAAAATATATGCACTTGATGAGCAGATGAAAAGGACGATTCAAAAATATCGATGGTGGTTGGAAGAAGAAGGCATTAATCTATCTATGACACTTGAACCTACACTGATTAATGCTGATGCAGGCTTATTAGAAAATGTCTGGGAAAATTTATTGACCAATGCGATTAAATATAACAAGGAAAATGGAGATATTCAAGTAGTATTAACATCAACCAATCAAGAAGTTACTGTTCAAATTCAAGATACAGGTATTGGCATGAGCGATACAACAAAAGAACAATCATTTCAACGTTTTTTCCGTGCAGATGATTCTCGTACAAAGGATGGGACAGGTCTTGGCTTAGCAATTGTTGAGCAAATTGTTAAAATTCATGGAGGCAACATCCAGGTGGAAACTCAATTAGGGATAGGAACAGTTTTCACCATAATCCTTCCAAAATTGTAATGTGAAGTTCATATAGAGTTCATATAGACAGTTTATATTTACACCATAGAAAGAAATTCTGAAATCTATGGAGGTAGAACATGCTGGAAAGAAAATGGGGTATACGATTAATCCGTTTGGCTGCCATTTTTGGCTTAGTCGGCGCATATTTAGGGTCACATATGGCTGGATCAGGGAGCTATCAATTTCGTCCAATTCATGCACATATTTTAGTAGTTGGTTGGCTTTCTGTATTTGCATGGGGGATTTTCTACAGTCTCTTTAAGATTAAATCAGCTAAATTAGTCGTTGTACATGGTTGGACAGCAATAATTGGTTCAATTGGCTTGACTATGGGCATGTGGTTTAACACATTAAAGCCATTTGGTATTAATGATACATTTGCGTTAGTTTTTTATATAGTAGGCGGTACTGTTTTGTTAATAAGCTTTGGGCTATTTATCCTTACAACATTTATGATTGATTCTAATAGAAAGTAGGATAATGATGAAAATTTTTAAAGAGAAAAAAAGATGGTTTGCTATTCTATTGATTTGGATTATCGCTGCTGCAGCGTTGTCCGGGATGGCACCTCATGCAAAAGAAGTAACATCACCAAATAAAAACTCAGGTCTTCCTGAAACAGATGCATCAATCCAAGCTGAAAAAGCTTTAAAAGAATATTTTCCTTCATCTGAGGGTGTTCCCTTGTTTGTCGTTGTTCATGACAAGGATGGATTGAAGGAACAAGATGTAAATAAGGCAATGATGAATATTGAAAAGGTTATGACAAATGCAAATAAAGATTTTACCGTTGTGCCTCTTTCAAAAATGCCGGAACAAGCACGTGCTTCCTTCTTCTCAAAGGATAATACCACATTCTTTTTACCAGTATTATTCCCTAAAGGTATGGAAAACAAGGTTGTAAAAGCAACAATGGATGACTTAAAAAAACAAGTTGCTAAAGAACAACCATCTAATTTAAAAACCTATTTTACGGGTCCTGCTGGTATCGTAGCAGATACGTATGAGATGTTCTCTAAGGCAGATGTGGTATTAATATTAGGTACAGTTGCTTTAATATTTGTTATTTTAATTGTTATTTACCGTTCACCGTTGCTTTCATTTATTCCTTTAATCGGTGCGGGTATAGCCTATTCTGTTGTAGATCGCTTATTAGGATTGATGGGGAAAGCAGATTGGTTTGCAATTGATAGTCAATCGTTATCTATTATGATGATTCTATTATTTGCAGTTATCACTGATTACTCATTATTATTATTTTCACGTTTCCGTGAAGAGCTTGAAAAAGGCTTACATGTCAATGAAGCAATGAAAAACGCATTGAACTTTGTAAAAGAGCCAATCGTATTTAGTGGCGGTACAGTATTTCTAAGTATGCTAACATTATTCTTTGCTGTATACGAATCATACCGTGGTTTTGCACCAGTATTTGCAGTAGCAGTTGCTTTAATGCTTGTTGCGGGTTTAACTTTAATGCCAGCTTTGTTTGCGATTGCAGGTGAGAAATCATTCTGGCCATCTAATCCACGTAAGCGCGCTATAAAACGTGCAGGTAAAGAAAACTTTTGGCACAAGCTTGGTCACTTTGTTACTGAAAAACCATGGCTTGCGATGATGCCGATTATTGTTATCTTAGTGATTTTTGCCTCTATGATTAGACATGTAAATTATTCATTTAACTTATTGGACTCTTTCCCAAAAGAAATGTCCTCTATTCAAGGGTATAACGTATTAAATGATGCATTTTCTGCAGGGGAAATTGCTCCAAGTACAGTCATTATAAAAGCAAAAGATGATTTAACTAATAAACAATTAACGTCATTAGTAGATAAATTGAATGATCAAAAGAGCGTGAATAAGGCTGAAATTCAAGGAAATCCATATGCTGATAATCATCAAAATGTAGCAAAGATTAATCTTGTTTTAAACAATAACCCTTATACAGAAAAAGCCTTTGATGATCTTGAAAAGTTAAGAAAAGATTCAAATCAGATTTTACATGATAGTCATATTAATGACGCAAATATGCTAATAGCTGGTGAAACGGCTCAAAATGCAGATATTCGTGCAGCAAGTCATGGTGATGAAATACGCATCATTATTTTAATGACAGTATTAATCATGGTAATGCTTGGCATACAAACTCGTTCGCTTTTAGCGCCAGTATATATGATGGCAACTATTCTATTATCATATGGAGCGGCACTTGGATTTACTGTATTCTTCTTCCAAGACTTACTTGGCCATTCCGGAATCAGTTATCGTATTCCACTTTACACATTTGTATTTTTAGTAGCGCTTGGTGTGGATTATTCTATTATGTTAATCTCGCGAATTCGTGAAGAGAAAGTACATTTACCGATTAAAGATGCTGTACGTGAGGGAGTAGGTAAAACAGGGGGCGTTATTTCTTCTGCAGGTTTGATCTTAGCAGCGACATTTGCCGTGTTAATCACACAACCGGTTATGGAGCTTCGGGCATTCGGTTTTGCAGTAGCAGTTGGGGTGCTTGTCGATACATTCCTTGTGCGTCCAATCGTCATTCCGGCTTTAATCGTTATTCTGGGCAAGTTTAGTTTTTGGCCAAAAAAATTAAAACATGATGCATAGTTTAAAAAGTATAGAAAGGCCTGTATGGATAAATTTCTCCATACAGGCTTTATTTGATTGATTTAGTAAAAAATTTTACTTTACGAGAAAGTTTTTCACTTCATGACTATGAAGGCCATCATCATTTTCAACATGCAATTTTAATTGATATTTTCCAGCTTGGCTGAAGGTATATTTTGCTTCATATGTACCTTTGGATGTTTCATTTAAAGTAATCCAAGTTGGTTTACCATCGTCAAATTGAGGAAGGACTTGGTAGTGTACGCTTGCACCTGATAATACTTTATCATCATGTTTTAAAGATACATTAAGCTTTACTTCCGAATCTTTTTTTACCGAATGCTTGTGGTTGTAAGTAATCGCTACATCATGATGGTGTTCATGTTCCTCTGTAGTAGATTTAACAGAAGTATTTTGAGTCGCATGTTCTGATTTTGTAGGGGCATTGTCTACTTCTATTTCAGTGTTTGGCATTACATGGTTGCCGTCCTTTGCAGAGACGTGAGCAGTAATATTATACTTTCCAGCATCTTGTACTTTATAAGTGGCAACATATGAATTATCCATAAGTTTAGCTGCTATCATTTTGTCGAAATTAGTTTTGCTATTTTCAATTTCAAATGCCACATCTTTTGCATCTGTAAATGCTTTACTTTCTTTAGTCACAGTTACTTTCAGTACAACTTTGTCTCCAACTTTAGCCGTATCTGGAACCGTTAATGTGGCTTTTAAAGGTGCTTCTTCTTTTTTACTATCATTTGTTGCATGGTTATTGTGATCATTATTATTACAAGCTACAAGAGCTATTGAAGTAGTCAATGCTATAAATAACATAATCATTTTTTTCATATTAAAAAAACTCCCTTCTTATGACAATAATCATTGTAACAAAAGGATAAAGGGAGTTTGCGAAATAAGTGTGAAATTCTGCTATTTAGTTGAATTTTTTTGTAAAATTGTCGGTAATACCATACCAAATAACACCAATATAATACCACCTACTTGAAGCATTGTTAGTTTTTCGTGAAGAACTATGACAGAGGCAATAATGGCTACTGGTAGTTCAGTTGCACTTAAAATAGATGCTACTCCTCCACCGACTTTAGGAACAGAAATGGTGAAGAGTAGGATTGGTAATATAATACCAAAGAAGCCTAGGGCGAGACCGAAGTATAATAGCTCAGAGGCAAATAGTTTCCCATTAATTATTATTTCTGGTGTTTGGAAAATGCATACTATTAGCATGGCGAAGAATGCCATAATCGTCATACGACCAATCTTCGATACTCCCTCAACTGGTTTGGAATTGAATTGCATGAAGCAAGCAAAACTAAGAGCTGATGCAAAACCAAATAACCACCCACGTATATCGAGTCCACTTAAATCTGCATCTAAGATACCTGCTGCAAGAATTGTTCCAGCTACTAAGAAGACAAGAGATAATAACTCAATACGTGTAGGACGTCTACGATGGATGATGCAATCTAAAAAGAGGCCAATCCATGTAAATTGAAATAGCATAACAACTGCTAGTGAAGCAGGCAAATAGTGAACAGCCTGTCCATATACAATTCCTGTATTTCCAGTAAGTAAACCGGAAATCATAATTATTAAAAAGCCTTTACCAGTAAGCTTTGGTAAAGTGCGTTGTGTAATAATAAATAGCAAGAATGCTAGTAAAAAACCAATCACATATTGACTTGTAACGGCTTCGTTCGTTTCAAAGCCTCGACCCATCGCAACTTTTATAATTGTTGATAAAATCCCATATGAGCTTGATCCAATCACGATAAGCAATGGGTATATGAAATTTTTGTTCATAAGTTGACACTCCAGTTGTAAAAAATCTCAAAGAAGAATTATATCACAAAAAATTCATTTGTTCGCTAAAACATAATTGTCCTTTGCTTTTATCATCATAACAAGGACATTTATAACGAAAAAGGACATATGTCCAAAAGGAAGATTATAGATGAAAATTATCGAAGACACGTCACTACTTCATAGAAAATTAATTGAATATAAGTTTCAGCAGATTTTTGGAGATGTTGATGCACGACCATTTTCACTTCTAAGCTACAAAGAAGGGGAAATCATATTGCACGAGGGAGTTGAGTTGCAATCTTTACTTTACTTAGTTGAGGGGAAGATAAAAGCAACATCAAGTGTAGAAACTGGAAAGTCCCTATTATTACGTTTTAGTAGACCTCTAGCTATAATAGGAGATTTGGAATTGGTTCGGCATGTGCCGGTCCAATCGCAAATTACAGCTGTCACAGATTGTTTTTGCATCTCGTTACCATTCGATTATATATATAACTTTGAAATGAATAACCCACTATTTTTACAGGATCTTTTAAAACATTTAAGTTATAAATTACAAACGAGTACTACAGCTTCTCGGGTTAATTTATTAGCCTCAGTAGAAAACCGTTTTGCGAGCTATTTATTGTCTATAACTGCACCTAATAATGAGTTTGGTTTAGAATTAAAAACAACAAATATAAGTGAAATTGCAGATTTACTCGGAACAACACATCGTCATCTAAATCGTGTTATTCGAGATTTATGTGAACGTAAAATTATTAAAAAGGATCGTAAAGTTATACGGATATTAAATGAGATGCAATTAAAAGAACTTTCACAAGGTATTCGATATGAATAACGATAGTATTATTCTATCTTTTATATTAAAATTAAGCATAATAATATTAAAGGTAGGTAAAAAATGAGAAAAAATATCATATCGTTATTAACTCTAGTTTTTTCTATTGCATTTGTTTTTGGAAACGAACTTGATGCATCAGCAGCTACGTCACTATCTAAACCTGTCATTACGGTAAAGGCAACAGGTACAACAAAGATCAAAATTTCTTATAAGAAGGTAAAAGGTGCAACTTCATATCGCATTTACCGTGCAACTTCAAAAAACGGTAAGTATAAACGCATCATTTCAACGAAAAGTACATCCTATACAAATAGTAAGTTAAAATCTTCTTTTAGATATTACTATAAAGTTCGTGCTTTAAAAAAATCAGGAAAGAAAACTTATTATAGTAAATATTCAACTGTGAAATCTACAAAAACACTTATTCCATATGCAAAATACGCAGGTTCATATAAAGTAGGGAAAGATATCTCTGCTGGAGAGTACATGATTTTTGGTAAAGATGTATACTATGAAATTTCAAAACAACCATCCAATTTCGATGCGATTTTGACAAATGATTTTGTGTACAATCAAGCGTATGTCCGTTTATCAGTTGGACAATACTTTAAGCTATCTGATTACGGTACAGGAGCGTACTTTATCCCTTCTTCAAAAGTAAAGCATACACTTGCTACATCTGTTAAAAAGCCAGGTATGTATAAAATAGGCGCAGATCTAAAAGCTGGTACGCACAAAATCTCATTTGGTAGCTATTATGAAGTCATCAATAATTCTTCAATTTTAGATATGGAAGCTCTTGAGTATAATGGAGAAATTAATGGAACAGAGTATGTAAAAGTGAAAAACGGACAGTTTTTAAAGATTAATCCATCTTATTAAATAAGTATTTGTGGATATATGTTAAATATCTTTACAAATTGCTAGAATTATAAAAAAGATCACTATAAAAATGTAATAAAGATGACTTCAATATATTCGTGAAGTCATCTTTTTTGAGTGGAAAAATGGAGAGGCTATTCGTCTCCATCTTTATTGAACTAAATAACTAAATACCTTTTACCATATGATCAAATTCTTCTCCAATAATCATCCAGGGTTCTGAGAATACAAATCCCATTTTCTCATATAAATGTCGAGCACGTACTTTTTGCTTTTCAACACTCAAGGATACTTTTTGGTAACCTTTTTCTTTAGCAATATGATCAGCGTATTGTAATAGTGTAGTGCCAACTCCATGTCCACGGTATTGCTTTGCGGTGCAAATTGTATCAATGTAGAATTCATCTTCACGGGCTTCAACTTCAATAGTTTGAACTCGAGCACCTTTAGCAGCTAACCATGTTTCTAAGTTTTTATCTAAAAGGGGTGCTTCATCACCGCCATAAACCACCATAATTCCAGCAACTCCACCATTTATTTCAGCAATATATGTGTTTTTATAAGAGTGTCTGTTATCTGTACGTGTAAATAGCTCTTCTAGTGAATTGAGAATAGCTTTTGGTTCATCTTCACCTGTAAGACGATTCGCAATTTCATCAATAGCTTCTACGATTAAAGGTGCAACAAATGGTGCGTCAGCTAACTTAGCTTCTCTTACATTAATATCCATATTTATCAATCTCCTTCAGGATAAGTATAGCAGAGGGCATAAAGTTCTGCTGGAAATAGGATTTTTTTGATTTGTAGAATGTGAAAAAAGTATCTTTTTTCATTTCTTATGATGTAATACCTAAATTATTTCATAAGTTACTTTTGCGTTGTCAGACTTCATGGTACGATAGAAGGAAGATATGTGTGAAGGAGTTTGTAAATGTTAGAGTCCAAAAAAGAATTCGTTCTCGTCTACGGGGATGCATTTGTTGATTTTATAGCTAATGATACTACGAATACAACGTTTACCAAGTTTTTAGGTGGGGCAACAGTGAATGTTGCTGCAGGTATTAGTCGAATAGGTGCACCTGCTGCACTGATTACTTTAACCGGAGATGACGAAACATCTGAATTTGTCCGTCATGAACTAGACAATGAAGGCGTTATTATGGATTATGCCAAAATTATTCCAGAAAAACGTGTTAGTGGAGTTCATGTTCATTTAACTGAGAGACATGAGCGTATTTTTACAAATTATATTGATGATACACCGGATCTTCAAGTAGAAAGTGGGCATTTGCAAGAAGAAGCTTTCCAACGTGCTTCTATTTTTAATTTTTGCTCTAATACAATGTTCCATCCAACTGCTTTAGAAACTACCAAAAAAGCGGTTGCTCTTGCCAAAAAACATCAAGTATTAGTTGCGATGGATGCTAATATTCGCCCCTTACGATGGGAAAGCCCACAAATTTGTCATGATACAATTGCTACTTTCTTAAAAGATGCTGATTTATTAAAATTAGCAGATGAAGAATTATTCTTTTTAACACAATCCAATACATTAGAAGAGGGCATTCATGCTTTAAAGAGATTTGATATTCCATTAATCATGGTGACAGTTGGTGATAAAGGTGCATATGTAATCTTTAATGATGAGATGAAACATGTACCTTCTATTAAAATAGAATGTGTTGATACAACTGGTGCGGGGGATGCTTTTATGGCAGGTATACTTCGCCAAGTTCACTTATATGGCATGCCAAAAACAATGGACGAAGCTTTTAACTATGTACGTTTTGCTAACCAATTGGGTGCATGTGCTGCAACAAAAGCAGGTGCGATAACAGCAATGCCTCATTATGAAGAAATTAAAGAATTACTTCACGAAGGAGAATGAAATCGGTGAAAAACTATCAGGAATTAGTTAATAACCAGATTTTCTTTGGAGGAGCTGCTGACGTAGAAGAAGCAATTGCCAATGAACAGATTGATATTGTAATAGATCTACGAGTTGCAGAGCCAGAAAAAGTGGGATATACAAGAGTCCACGCTCCAATTGCTGATAAAGAGGTAGATATAGTTCCATCAATTCAAAATGCAGTTAATGAAGTGATGAAAGCATATCATGATGGGAAGAAGGTCTTTTTCCATTGTGGGAGTGGAAGCGGCAGAGCAGGTACGATAGCTACGGCAACATTATTAGAATTAGGACAAGCAAAAACGGTGGAAGCGGCAGAGCAAAAAGCAAAGGCTATCCGTTCAAAAGTTAATGTCCGTGAACCCCTGAAAAAAGCATTAAAAGAAATTTACGAATAAATCAATGAAAGAGTAGCTCCTAATTAGGAGCTACTCTTTAGTTTT
>NZ_QWUA01000094.1 GCF_003576525.1 Rummeliibacillus sp. POC4
GTAAACGTATTAAATCATCATAAAAAATTAAGTAATAATTAGTAATTCAATGTTTCTTAGTGAAGTCGCTTAAAAAATGAACTTCGATTAAAGTACATATTTGTTTGGCAATATTTTTTCTATCCTTAAAAGCATATTAGAATATGTTTGAGTTAATTCCTACAAATGATTTAATATCAAACGAAAATTTACTATAAAATTATATTTTTTTAATTCATACAAGAATACATGGGTGATTTATCATTTTACAATTCTTTCTTTAGATGTTTTAACTTACATAACACACATCGAGTCACTTTTTCATTGTACTATAACATAATAATATGAGGTAGCTTTTCTATTAATTCTTTTATAATTATTCACTGTATAAATGCAAAAGGCTCATCTATCTGATATCTTCAGATAAATGAGCCAATACTCAAACCAATTAATAGACTATCAGTTTTTCATTGGGCAAGTTTATATAGGATCGGAAGTCTAACTTACATATTAGTACTTTCCTTTTCTAATTTTGCAGCTTGTTTACGTTCAATTTTCTTCACTAATAAAATACTGATTTCATACAATAATATCATAGGAATAAGCACGATTAATTGGCTCATAAAGTCAGGTGGCGTGATCAAAGCAGAAAGTACAGCCATCGAAACGTATGACCATTTTCTAATACTTTTCATCGCAACAGATGTTAAAACACCTATTGTTGATAAAAACATTGCTAAAATCGGCAACTCAAACAATAAACCTATCGGAACAGTTGTCATAATTAAATAACTCATATATTGACTAGCAGAAATCATGACATCAAAGTTTGATTCACCTATTCCAACGAGAAAACTGTAACTTAGTGGGTTTAATACATAATAACCAAATGCAACACCAATAACAAATAAAACAAGCATTACAGGAGAATATAATCCTAGAAATCCTTTTTCATTTTCCTTAAGCCCAGGTTTGATGAAATTCCATACAAAATGCATCAGGAATGGTAAAGATAGGCCTAAGGCAAGCGTTGTTGAAATTGACATATAGAATTTGATCACTTCAAGTGGACCTAGAATAACTAAATCATGTCCTCTTGTTACATATGGAAGCCATTTGTTCACTGTAGCAAATACAATGATGAAAAAGAACACAAAAACTGCCAGACCTTTAATTAGTTGCTTTCTTAAGTCGGCTAAATGTTCTACAAAAGCTTCACTTACATCAGCTAGAGAAGAATCTTCTTCTTGCTCCTGCTCGATACTCGAAAGAGAAGCAGATTCTTCTACTTCTTTTTCTTTCTCAATTTCTTCTATATCTTCACTAATTTTATCCAAAGGGCTGAGTACTTTTTTTGCATTTTCTTCATATGGATCCATACGAACACCCTCTAGTTAGATTTCTTTTTTATCAGAAGTTGATTTTTCTTTTTTTGCTTCATCGTCTTCGTCAATTAAACCTTTAGTTGACTTTTTGAATTCTGTAAAGGTTTTACCTACTGCAGAACCAATTTCAGGCAATTTTTTTGGTCCAAAAACGATTAAGACAATGATTAAGATAACGATTAATCCTGGAACTCCAATTGCACCTAATCCCACGACTCATTCCTCCTTCATCAGTGAACTAGTTTAACAGATAATTTTCTATTAAACCAATGAACCGCCTTTTTTAGAGTATTTAATAATACCTTCAGCACAACGTAATGCTAAAGCACCGACAGTATCAGTTGGGTTATAACCAGAGTTATTCGCAAATGAACCGGCACCTACAGCAAATAGATTTTCACAATCCCAGTGTTGTAGATAATTATTTACTACACCATCTTCTGGAGTCTTACTCATTACTGTACCACCAGTGTTATGAGTTGATTGGTAAGGTACGATATTGTAATTTGTAATTTCCGCACGTGCTTCAACTGTTTTAGCACCCATTTCTTTTAAGACTTCTGCGCACTTATCTGAAATGAACTTGTGTAATTTTTTATCTTGTTCAGTAAAATCATAATTTAATTGTAACAATGGAACACCGTAAACATCTTTATATTTAGAATCTAAAGTTAAGAAGTTTTCTTTGTGAGGAATAGAAGCACCTTGAGCACCTACACTAAGAGAACGAGTATAGTTCATAATTGAATCTTTTTTCCATTCAGCACCCCATGTTGGTGTATCAGAATGTGTTGGGTTATTACCGATTGGACGGTTACCTAATTGTGTTAATTCAATATTACCACCATGGATAAATCCAAGTTTAGAGTGATCAAAGTTATCACCATTAAAATCATCAATACACATACCTAACGCACCAGCACCCATGAATGTATTGAATTGTTCATCGAAGAAACCTGTTGCACCAGGCATAATTTGATAGCAATAGTTACGTCCTAGAGTACCTTTACCAGTTGCAGGATCATACATAGTACCAATATTAGATACCATTAATAATTTAGCATTATTCATCATATATGAAGTTAATACAACAACGTCTGCTGGTTGAATAAATTCTTCACCTGTTACAGTGTCAAGGTATTTAACACCTGTTGCTTTGTTTCCTTTTGTTAAAACTTCAACAACATTTGAGTTAAAACGAATTTCGTATTTACCAGATTTTAATGCAGTTGGGATAACAGCTACTTCTGGAGTAGCTTTAGCGCCATATTCACAACCAAAGCGTTCACAGAAACCGCAATATTGGCAAGCATTAAGAGTATTACCATAAGGGTTTTTGTATGTTGCACTCATGTTTGAAGATGGCATCATGTATGGATGATAACCTAATTTTTTTGTTGCTTTATCGAATTTTTGTAATAATGGTGTTTTCTTCATTGGTTTGTTCGGATACTTATCAGAACGTTTACCAGTTAGAGAGTTTTCTTCACCACCAGTACCAGCTATTTTTTCGAATTTATCATAGTATGGTTCTATTTCATCGTAAGTTAGACCCCAGTCTTGGTATAGGTAGTCTTTACCTAGGAAATCTTTACCGTACTTTTTATCTGTCATTGTTTTAATTTCAAAGTCATATGGTAAGAAACGGAATACTTGTCCATTCCAGTGAGTACCAGCTCCGCCAAGACCTTCACCAAGTAAAAAAGAACCTAATTGGCGCATTGGTAATGCTTGTTGTTTACGATTGTTACGGAAAGTGACTGTTTCTTTAGATAAGTCTTGCATTAATTCATAACGAATTGCATAACGATATTCATCATGTACGTTGGCAAAGTTTGCTGTACCACGATCTTTACCTCTTTCAAGTCCTACAACTTTTAATCCGGCATTAGTACATTCAGCAGCAACGATACCGCCTGTCCAACCAACACCGACAGTTACAACATCAACTTTTGGCATAGTTTTAGCCATTGATACAACCTCCTAAATTAGTGCATACCTAGTGATCTAGGTTCGATTTTTTGGAATCCTTCTTTTTCAATTACGTTAATATAAGACATTTGGTGACCTGGGAAGCCTTTCATTTTCCAGCCTTCCATGTTTCTGTTACCACCATACAATGGATCAGAATAAGCACCTTCAATTGTTGCAGAGCGAAGTAAATTGAAGAAGAATCCGGCGGTAACACCTTTCATCTTAATTTCATCTTTTTGGAATGCAGTTAAAATCACATCACGTTCTTTATCAGAAATATCTGTAAAGCTTTTTTTGTAACGTTTTTGAGCTTCAGATTCTAAAGATTGAACACCTTGAGTGAAAATTTCAGCACGAGTCAAACGAGATTGGTAACCTTGAGTAGGTTGACCAGCGCCGAATGGTCCTTGCATATATTCTTTTGAGTTACTACCATATTGTCCTGCTAATTGATGATCGATGAAGTAAGGAACACCTAAGTCAATAGCACCTGCGCCTAAATCGTCTTTAGGAAAAATACGTTCAGTAGCTGCGGCTAATATATTAAAATCCTTATCAGTTGTGAAGAACATTTTACCTTCACTTGTAGATGTTTGGTTTGTTTTTGTTTCTGTAGTTTTCGTTGGTGCAGTAGTTTTTTTAGAGTTAAATCCGATTAATCCGCCGATTAATCCACCACCGATTAACGTTCCTGTAGCAATACCAGTTGTTTTCAGGAAGTCACGTCTTGAAATATCTTTATTACTCATTATTAGAACCCTCCCTTAAAATAATAGAAATAATTTTTCCACTCGAGATAAATAAAAACACTTACCTTTAAGCTTAAGTATTTCCCGGTTAGATATTATTCTAATCTTACTTATTTATAAAAGTTTTAAAAAACGTCACATTTATCTATTTTAGTGATGTCGGTCCATATGAACAATAAGTCATAATCATCATAAAAATGAATAGAAAATGAATTATTTTTGCATTTTGTAAAATATGTAAAAAAAAGTATTAACTGTTTTTAACAGATAATACTCTTTTTCTATAAAAATTAACATAATATTGAATATAGATTATAAAGAATTTGTAAATTTAAACTATTCTATATTTTCATGATCAAATAATTATTTTTAAAACATTATATTGCAAAAACATTTTAGTATAATTCAATCTAAAATGAATTTAAGACTTATACTATTTTTGCTGGTATTTTTTTACATAAAATACTATGGTTGCGTTAACAACAATAGTATTTATCTTCTATTTAAATAAGCAATATATTTTTTTATTGTAATACTGTTTGTTTCGTTTCTTTTCCTAATAATAGGATGGCTAGTATACCTATCAAAATAGACACACAGAAGATGGAGAATATCCAACCAATCGAAAATCCTTTTGTCATCAATACCCCCACTAAAAGCGGTCCAAATATTCCCCCTAACCTACCGATAGATGCTGCCATTCCTACCCCAGTTCCTCTTATGACTGTTGGATATTGCTCTGGCGTATAGGCATAGAGTGCACCCCAAGCACCTAAATTAAAGAAGGATAGTAACATTCCTGAAACGATTAACATCCAAGTAATATCTGTTAAACCAAATGCAAGTGCACTGATAGCAGTCCCAAATAAATAGGTAGCTAAGACAAATTTACGTCCTACCTTTTCAATTAACCATGCTGCCGTAAAATATCCAGGTAACTGCGCAAGCGTCATAATTAGGACATATTCAAAGCTTTTGATCAAGCTAAATCCTTTTAACACCATAACACTTGGTAGCCATAAGAACATACCGTAATAAGAAAATACAACAGTAAACCAAACAATCCATAACATTAGTGTAGGTCTCATATATTTTTTAGACCAAACATCCTTTAAATTTTGCAATATACTTCTAGACGGATTCTTTTTTGCAGTAAATTGCGGTGAATCTGGTAAATGCAAACGTAAATAGATTGCATAGAGTGCAGGTATAGCAGTTAATAGCAATGCCACTCTCCAGCCATACTCAGGAATAATAAAATAAGAAATAAGTGCTGCTAATAACCAGCCAACTGCCCAAAAGCTTTCTAACAAGACTACTACTCTTCCTCTTTCATGTGAAGCTACACTTTCAGAAACTAATGTAGAAGCAACTGGCAACTCCCCACCTAAGCCCATTCCAATAAAAAACCGTAAAATCATAAATATGGCTAGAGTAGTTGCCATGGCCGATAATCCACTTGCTATAGAGAAAATAACTAAAGTCCAGATAAAAACAGATTTCCGTCCGATTCGATCTGCAAAAATGCCAAACACAAAAGCTCCAACTGCCATACCGATAGAATTGATACTACCAATCCACCCCATTTGTTCAGAGGTTAAATTCCATTCTTTGGCTAAAGCCGCAATAACGAATGATAGAATTCCAACGTCAAGAGCATCGAATAGCCAGCCAATACCAGCTACACCTAGCAATTTATTTCTTGAGATTGTTGGTGTATTAACTACTGCCTTTGTCATTTTATACGCCTCCTAAGCTTCCTTGTGTCTTTACACCAGTAAACTAATTTGTAAATACAACTATACACAGAATTATATTTTGTGACAAGATGTAAAATAAATTCAAATAGTTTTGAAAATTTACAAGATACTATTGAAAACAGTACTTGAAATGAGTTAAAATGTCTCTTATAGAAAAACACTTGTACTTTTAGAATGAACATCAAAAGATTTTATATACAAAGGAGAATGTTACAAATGTGGAAAGGCCTTTTAAATCACTATAAAGAATTTTTACCCGTAACTGACAAAACACCTGCCTTAACTTTGCATGAAGGAAATACACCATTAATTTATTTAGATACATTATCAAAAGAACTTGGAATTGATTTACATGTGAAATTTGAAGGTTTAAATCCAACTGGTTCTTTCAAAGATCGTGGAATGGTAATGGCAGTGGCAAAAGCCATTGAAGACGGTAGTAAATGTGTTATCTGTGCTTCAACTGGTAATACTTCTGCTGCTGCTGCCGCTTACGCTGCCCGTGCAGGGATTCAAGCCATCATCGTTATACCAAAAGGTAAAGTTGCAGCCGGCAAATTAGCTCAAGCTTATATGTACGGTGCTAAAATTATTGAAATAGATGGCAACTTTGATGAAGCATTACAAGTTGTTCGTGATATTAGTGAAACAACTGCTGTTACTTTAGTAAACTCCGTAAACCCATATCGATTAGAAGGCCAAAAAACAGCTGCATTTGAAGTTTGTGATCAATTAGGAGATGCTCCAGATATCTTAGCAATTCCGGTCGGCAACGCCGGTAATATTAGTGCCTATTGGAAAGGCTTCAAAGAATATCATGAGAAAAAAGGTACGAAATTGCCAAAAATGTTCGGATTTGAAGCTGAAGGTGCTGCTGCAATCGTTCAAGGTGCTCCAATTGCACATCCTGAAACAATCGCTACTGCTATCCGCATCGGAAATCCTGCAAGTTGGAAACTAGCAGAAGCAGCACGTGATGAATCAGAAGGTAAAATCGGTTCTGTAACAGATGAAGAAATCTTAAACGCTTATCGACAAATTGCCGCAAAAGAAGGTGTATTTGCAGAACCTGGATCTGCTGCTTCCGTTGCAGGTGTAATACAATCAGTTGCAAATGGCTCTATTTCAAAAGGTAGTCGTGTAGTTGCTGTATTGACAGGTAATGGTTTAAAAGATCCTGATACAGCTGTGAAAGCTTCAAATGTGGACATGGTATCCCTACCGAATGATGAGGAAGAAATCCGCAAATATATTGAGGGATTAGTATGAGTAAAAAATGGTCTATTACTGTCCCAGGAAGTACTGCTAACCTAGGTCCTGGTTTCGATTCGATTGGTTTAGCTTTAGGTTTATATCTTCATTTGGACGTAACGCTTAGTGATCAATGGGAGTTTGAGCATCATTCCATACATCTCCCAGAAAAATTCACTGTGGAAGATCATTTAATCTATAAAGTCGCAAAAGAAACTGCTGAACGATACAATGTTAGCTTGCCACCTTGTAAAGTCATTATGCAAAGTGAATTACCTTTAGCACGTGGTCTTGGTAGTAGTGCGTCCGCCATCGTTGCAGGTATTGAAATTACAAACCAAGTATGTAATTTAGAGTTATCAACTGATGAGCGTTGTCGATTAGCTTCTAAAATTGAAGGGCATCCAGACAATGCTGCTGCATCTGTTTGTGGAGGACTTACAATTGGCTCTACATTACCAAATGGCCAGCTAGAACTT
Source organism: Rummeliibacillus sp. POC4 (assembly GCF_003576525.1). Classification (GTDB taxonomy): domain Bacteria; phylum Bacillota; class Bacilli; order Bacillales_A; family Planococcaceae; genus Rummeliibacillus. The sequence goes on from NZ_QWUA01000094.1 coordinate 7,578, forward strand.
ATTCATGTACAAGATGTAGACGCAGCTTTTGCAGTTTTTATACCCAACGTTGAGTTAAAGACTGAAGAGGCTCGTAAAGTATTACCTGCAAACTATGACAAAGCATATGCTGTACACGCAAGTGCTAACGCAAATATGCTAACAGCAGCATTGTTATTAAAAGACTATAAACGTGCGGGTGAATTTATGGAGCACGACTTATTCCATGAACCATTTCGCGCTAATTTAATTCCAAACTACCATGAAATTAGACAAACCGCCAAAGATGCTGGAGCGTACGGAACTGCTATCAGCGGTGCTGGTCCTACCGTCATTTCATTGGTTGATAAAAATCACGTAGAAAACTTTGTTACAAAGATGAAACCGTTATTTCCAAACTACGATATTAAAGCTGTACAGGTCGATGACAAAGGTGTACAGGTCAATGTAACAGAGTTGGTTGAATAATATATGTAAATAAGAGGGATTGCAAAATGCAATCCCTCTTATTTATGCTAATAACACTAAACTAATAGCCATGACAATCATCCCTAAAACAACACCATAAATAGACGAGTGTGCCTCATCATATTTTCGAGCAGCCGGTAATAATTCATCTAGTGAAATAAACACCATAATCCCTGCTACCCCTGCAAAAATCAAGCCAAATATAATTTCATTTAAAAAAGGCATTAGCAGTAAGTAAGCAACAAATGCACCAACTGGTTCTGCTAATCCTGATAAAAAGGATAGCTTAAATGCTTTCTTACGATTCCCCGTTGCATAGAATATAGGCACAGATACAGCTATCCCTTCCGGAATATTATGTATAGCTACAGCTATCGCAATCGCCAAACCTAAATTTGGATCATTTAGAGCTGACACAAACGTTGCTATTCCTTCAGGGAAATTGTGAATACCAATTGCCAGTGCTGTAAAGACCCCCATTTTCATAAGCTTCGTATATTCTTCTTTTGAAGGTCCCTTTTGTAAGTCTTCAACCATTTTTACTTCATGTGGATTTCCTTGCTTCGGTATCATCTTATCAATCAGAGTAATTAATAACATCCCCGCAAAGAAACCTATGACTGTATATAAATACCCTTGCTTCGCTCCTAATTCACTTACTAACGCAATCTTTGCCTTCACGAAAATTTCTACCAATGATACATAAATCATAACCCCTGCTGAAAACCCTAATGAAAAAGATAAGAACTTTGTATTCGTCCTAGAAGTAAAGAATGCTATCAAACTACCAACACCTGTTGCTAACCCTGCAAACAATGTCAAGCCTAATGCATATAAAACACTCCCATCCATCCGCATACCTCCCCAATGATTGAAAATTGGCTTTTGCTCATTGTATGCAAATAGTTTCCTTTATGCAACTTTATTTCATAGGGAAATTTTAAAAAGCTAACTAACTGGCATCATTCTAAAAACTACTTCAATTAAATTGTATTTATCTTTGAATAATACCTATAATTAATCGTATTAAAAATATACAATTATAATTATTACCTTTCGATACTTTAATGGAGTGATTTACTACAATGGATGATTATATAAAAAAAGGAACGATGAACTTTCGAAAAGCTAACTTAGCGTTATTTGCTGGTGCTTTTAGTACATTTGCAAATTTATATATGACTCAACCTGTGTTACCGACACTTTCAAAATTTTTTAATATATCACCTGCTACTGCAAGTCTTTCCTTATCATTAACAACCGCAGCCTTAGCATTTAGTATGTTAATCGTTGGTTCACTTTCAGAGGCTTGGGGACGAAAACCAATTATGACTTTTTCAATGGTTGCCGTAGCCATTTTAACTTTTCTTATTGCATTTTCTCCAAACTATCACATGTTACTTACCTTGCGAGTCATACAAGGAATAGTATTCGCAGGTCTCCCTGCAATTGCCATGGCTTATCTCGGTGAAGAAATTGAACCGGCTAGTTTAGGTGCTGCGATGGGTCTGTATATTAGTGGAAATTCAATTGGTGGCCTTGCAGGACGGATTATTATGGGTACTGTTAGTGATCTATTTAATTGGCGGATTGGTATGCTCACAATAGGGACTATTAGTTTACTTGTTGCCATCGCCTTTTATTTCTTGTTACCAGCATCAAAACACTTTAACGCAGAAAGGCTTGCATTTAAACCGTTATTTAAATCGATGGTTATGCATCTAAAAGATCCTGCATTATTAAGTCTATTTGGAATAGGTTTCTTATTAATGGGATCGTTTGTAACGATGTATAACTATATTGGATTTCAACTATTGAATCCTCCATACTCATTAAGTCAAACAGTGGTCGGTTGGATTTTCTTAATCTATTTAGTTGGTACATTCAGTTCTGCATGGATGGGCGGATTAGCTGACCAACATGGTCGTTTTAAAATATTATTAACAGGCATCGGTCTAATGCTTGTAGGTGCTGTTCTTGCTTTAGCAGGAAACCTAATTCTAAAAATCTTTGGAATTGCTATTTTCACTTTTGGTTTCTTCGGCGGACATTCCATTGCAAGTGGTTGGGTTGGTCAAAGGGCTAGTCACGATAAAGCTCAAGCCTCTTCACTCTATTTATTTTTCTATTATGTAGGGTCAAGTGTTGGTGGTACAAGTGGCGGGATTTTCTGGACTAAGTATGGATGGAATGGTGTTATTAGTATCATTTTATTGTTTTTAGTTGTAGCAAGTATTTTAACTTATACGATCAATAAAATAACCATAAAGAAAACAAGACTAGGATAAATAAAAAGGATTGTCCAACATCAAGATTGAACAAATCCTTTTCTACTCAAGGTAACCTAAAATGACTCCTATTTTTAGGTTACCTTTTTGAATGCCTATTAATAATTCTTCTTCTTCGTTCATACCAAATTACTAAAACAATAAACCAAGTATAGCCAATGGACCAACCTGCAATTACATCTGATGCAAAATGACGACTTCCTGCTACTCTGGATAGACCTATTAAAATGACCATTATCGTTGCCAGTAACCATACCGTTAGTTTTCTTTTTGTTGAAGCTTCATACTCAGTTGCAAGGTAAGCAATTGTGAAAACATAGAGAATTCCAATCATAGCATGTCCTGAGGGAAAACTAAAAGTCGATAATTGATGCGGGATAATTGGTCGTGGTCTTTGTACCCATTCCTTTATTAAACGATTTAGCACATTTCCTCCAGCTATTGTGATTAGCGTGAACATCATACCACGATAATTATAATCACGAATCCATAGCCATATTAGTAAGAGGAATGTTATGACCATTATAAACTTCGTCTCCCCGAAGTAATGGAAAAATTCAATTACGTCATTACCTTTCAATATCTTTGAAACAGTTGTATCTAAACTGGCAACCCAATTACTTTTAATATTTATCAACATAACGCCAAATAACACAAACGTTATAATAGATAAAGGATAGAAAAATTTCTTCACTCCATTTTCCTCCTTTTAAATTCCTTCCAACATATTATATTCATATGTAATACTATACCTAGTTATTATGCTAGATAAAAGTGATTAAAAATAAATAATTACATAACAAAAGGCGACTTAAAAGTATGAACCCCTTTTAAGTCACCTTTTCTACATATTTTAAACCTTAACTACTATAATGCAGATTCTACTTCTTTCGCCATTTCAGCTACAGATTGTAACCCACCGCCAGATAAGTACCAAACCTCTGGGTTAAGGTAAATGATTTTACTCTCTTTATAGGCTGTTGTTTTCTTAACAATATCATTTTCAATATCTTTTTTCGCAGAAGCACCTTCAGCAACAACTGCGTCACGATCGACAACAAAGATAATGTCAGGATTTTTCTCTAGTACATATTCATAAGATACGTTTTGTCCATGAGTAGAAACCTCAATTCCCTCATCAGCTGCTTTGAAACCAAATACATCATGGATTAATCCAAAACGTGATGCCGGACCATAAGCACTAATCTTGCCTTCAGAACCTAAAATGATTAAAGATTTTTTATCTAAATCCTTTGTTTCACCTTGTACTTTTGCAATGGTATCATCAATTTTTGATAATTCGTCTTTTACTTGGTCTTCTTTATCAAAGATTTGACCAGCTAATTCTGTATTCTTTTTAAATGAATCGATGTAGTTTGCAGTGTCTAATCCTACATATACAGTTGGAGCAATTTCACTAAATTCTTTATATAGACTCGCTTGACGCCCTGAGATAAAAATAACATCTGGAGCAATAGTAGCTAATTTTTCAAAATCAGGTTCTTTTAGAGAACCAACATTTTCATATTCAGAACCTTCATATTTCTTAAGATAAGTAGGAATTGAATCTTGTGGAACACCTGCAATCTTAACGCCTAATGTATCAAGTGTATCTAAGAATCCCATATCATAAGCAACAACCTTTTTAGGATTTTTAGGAACCTTTACTTCATCCTTCACAGAATCTGAAGAGCCATCCTCATTTTGAATACCAAAATCGTTTGTTACTGTTATTGTTTCTTTCTTTGAACCCGAGTTTGAATCTTCTTTACCTGAATCTTTGGAGCCACATGCTCCTAATACAAGAAATAACGCAAAAACCAATGTTAACAATGACCACTTTTTCATTTTCTCTTCTC
>NZ_QWUA01000095.1 GCF_003576525.1 Rummeliibacillus sp. POC4
AACAAAAAAACATTACAACAAATGTGTAATGTTTTCATTAATCTGTATCATCTGGTACAAATTCGACGATCAATTTAAACTCTTCAAACATATGGACAATTCCTTCAGCTTCATCCTTTGTTACTTGGTTAAAGAAAACTTCTTCTCCATAATTACGGATCTCTATACCCTCTCTCATTTCATCATCATGAAAGAGAATCGAAAACCATTTGAGCTTACCCTCAATATGTGGCTTATTTTTAAAGTAATTTCGTGTATCTTCTTCCAACACAACCAGTTGGATTTTCACAAGTCCTTCACTTCTTGAAACATAACTAATTTGTTCTAATTCTTCGATTGCTTGTTTTTCTTCTTTCCAATTTTGAATTTGAACTTCAGAATAAGGTTCTGTGTAATTGGTCCACAATTCTTCCCAATAAGGATACTTTTCTTCAAACTTCAATTTATTATTTTTTAGCTTTTCAGGGTCCACCCTCGCTTTAATATAGCCCACAATTCGCCACCCCTATGAATGTTGTAACTTCATCCACTGACAGGCATCATCTACAACTCTCCGATTAATATCGCTCGGGAAAAAATGCGTATATTCGGGATAATACCAAGTCTCTATATGTTTATTTAAATTTTTCAAATTTTTTTCTAACAACTGCGCATGTTTGAATCCAACATTCTCATCATGCATTCCATGTATGATTAATACTGAAGCATGTAGGTCTTTTAAATGGACAATTGGTGTACGTTCTTCGTATGCTATTGGATTTGTCCGAGGTGAACCGCCAAATACTCTTTTCATCATTCTTCGCATATCTGTTCTTTCTTCGTACGTATAGGTTACATTTGATACGCCACCCCATGTCACGATTGAAGTAATATCATCGCGCAATATTCCCGTCCATAGCGCCATAATACCACCTCTTGAGAAAGCGAAAAGATGAATACGATCCTTTTTACAAAACTCCTTTAAAACCTCCACTGCATTAACTGCATCTAATCGGTCTTTACCACCGAATTCATCTCGTCCTTCACCACCACGTGTTCCTCTGTAGTATGGTGCAAATACAGTGAAACCATGTGAAGCAAGTTGAGTGATTCTAGCAGGACGCACCATACCTACTCCCTGCATACCACCGCGCAAATAAAGTATACCTTCATAATTTGCATGAGTAACAGGAGTAGCAAGTAAGCCTTTTACACGTAAACCATCAGACCAATATGTTATTTCTTTTAATGTAACACGTGGATTAGGCGATGGATAATCCCTTAAGCTTTCAATTTTCCCATTTATCTTCACGTTCACTCACCTTTTCAAGAATCTTCTTCATGCCCAAATCTTTCATGTAGAAACTTAAATGCTCATTTGCTAATAATTCTTCTTCAGTCATTAATATGACGCCTCTTGTTTCTACATTTGGATGGTTTCGATCAATCGTTTCTACAGATGCAGTAAAAACTGCTTTTGTAAAAGGCATTTCCTCTTGAACCATATAAGTCGCTAACCACTCTAATTGTCCAATTGAAGCTCCCGTTTCCTCAAATACTTCCCTTTTTGCAGCATCCTCTATAGTTTCACCTTGTTCTACTTTACCACCAGGAAATTCATACCCGCGTTTTGGATGATCTGTAAGTAACCATTTTCCTTCATACTTTGCTAATACAAGCACATGTTTTGGTGCAATAGAAAATGCATTTTTCTTAAATGACAATTCACAGCCATTACCATTTAAATCTGTATATGTAAACATACCTTCGCTCACTCCTTATTACCTTTAGTGTAGCGAAGGAGCCATCAACTATCAACTATAGTAAGGCATTTGTTCAATGAATTTTTTCGTTTCTTTATCTCCAAACTCATGAATAAGAGCATATATCTTCATCAAACGGAAATCTACCTCATCATTTTGCTCATCAAAATGATACGGAACAGCAGGAAGTTGGGCTCTCCACATTCCATCATTATCCCAACTAGTCATTTGTTCGAACAATACATCAAAAATTCTTAACATAGATGGATCTACATTTATGTGAAATTCATATGGGGCAAGTTGTGGTGCAAAATTATAATATTTGTGCATGACAGATATATAAACATCAACATTATTAGACATTTGAATTCTCCTTTTTTCATAGCTTGGTTTATTTAAAATATTTTTATACAAAAAAGACATCCTATAATCGAAATAGGATGTCCACTAAGCTTTACGTTTGAAGTCATTTATACTTGAATATCTATAACGGAACCTTTGTACGGATGAACTGCTGGTTGTTCTGGCATTTGTTCTAACAATTGAACTGCTGAAGTTGTTTCCATATTCATGGCATTTTGCAAAACACTCATTTGAACTGTTTGTTGTAGTTCTAAAAGTTGTGTATTCATAATTGAATTCAATTCCAATTTTCAATTCCCCCTTTATAGTATTTATATCGGGAGAAAATAATCTATCTACATTTTTTGATTGATTTTTCATCATCTATTTGTTCAAGGAACTTCATTATAATCGGCAATTCCGGAGGACTTATCTTTTCAGGTAATTGCTTTATATCAAAAAATCGAAGTTCTTTTACTTCTTCTATATCTAATTTGAGTTCTCCATCATAGTCGGTACATATGAATGAAGTGATCACATTATAAACTTCATCGCCATGTGGATATTGATAGTAAAAGTTTTCCCCAGAAAATATATTAAACAAGTTAAGTGATTTTGCCTTTAATCCTGTTTCTTCATACAATTCCCTTTTTGCCGCTTGTTCTAGTGTTTCGCCCGGTTCTAATGCACCACCCGGCAATCCCCAACAATTATTGTCTTGTCTTAACTGCAACAATAATTGGTGATCAGAGTTTAATAAAATCACATTTGCTCCTGGAAGTATTAGTGGACGACTACCTACTAGCGCTCTTAATTCCGATACATATCCCATATGATTTCCCCTTTCCCTCTCTAAAATAAAGCGAAAATCAATCAGCGTAAGTTGTTTTCTACACCAATCACAGGAATAAACGATATGTATCTGAATAATGTTTCATTTAAAATGAATTATTTCTAACTATTCAGTTATTTATAAAACCATTTTTTAAACTCTTGCTATAGCCAATCTTCTACTAGTAAAACTTCTTTTCTATTTGTATCTAATTTAATCTTTCTTCCAATCGGCATAGCATGCATAGGATGCGTATGTGCACAGTCAAACTCAGCTAAAATTGGAATATGTAGTTGATCAATTTGCTCCACAAGTATTTCAAAAGGTCTTCTGCCTGTGCCAAGATCATCAAAAAGTTCATGTTTTCCTAGAATAATACCAGCCACTTTATCAAAAACACCATGTAATTTTAGCATTGCAAAATTCTTTTCCACTGTTGCAGCATCTTTCGCACTATCTTCAATTAGCAGAATATCTCCTTTCTTGATCTCAGGAAAATATTCTGTACCTATAAATCCATACATCGTATTTACATTACCACCAATAAGGCGGCCTTCTGCTACACCTCCATTAACACAAATCCATTCGTTATTATATAACGTTTTTTCTTGTGTTTTTTCCAACCAGTTAACACACTCATCAGACCATTTGTCAGGAGTAGGAATACTGTAAGGAAGGGATTTTTTAGCTACAAATAAATTTTCAAAATACTGGTAAGTATCAGATACGAGTGGTTCAAATTCACCAAATGAAGGAACTATAGCTGGTCCATAGAATACAGGTATATTGGTTTTTGCATATAACGCTAGGAGAATAGCGGTTGCATCAGAATAACCAATGATCAACTTTGGTGAACATCGAAATGCTTCATAATCTATATAAGGCAATAGACTATTTGAATTCGTACCACCTATCGTTGACATAACCATCTTTACTTTAGGATCTCGCAACAACTCATTTAGTTCCTCAGCGCGTTCTTTTGGAGTGCCACTACGATAATAATCTTGTTTTCCTGTCAAACTTCCCTCTTTTATGTAGAATCCCTTTTCTTCTAAAAATCGTTTACTACGCTCATATCTAACCTTTGAAGTTACAGTGACGGGTGAAGATGATGAAAAAATACCGATTGTATCTCCTTGTTTTAACTTTTCAAACAACATAGCTACCACCCTTCTATTATTATGAAGTATTGTAAGTATACTACACATTATTGATCATTAATCTACTCAATTAGTAGCACTTAATTGTTTATTGTAAATCTGGATAAACTATCACTTTCATACAAGAAATAACAAAAATATGAAATAAGTATGAAGAAAATATGAAGAATTTGAGTAATAATCACTAAAACCCATCATTTCAAAATAACTAATAGAAAATGACACATTTTTACCACAATATCGTTACACTTTGGACTAATTCGCCTCTTCTTTTAAGAAAAACAAGTTTTATACTGTAAGTGAAGTTAAAATAACAGTTTTCTTAGGAGGAAGTTTAAATGGATGTTTTGATTTTAGCTAGAATTCAATATGCAATCACAACCATTTTCCACTTTTTCTTCGTTCCATTTTCAATTTCTATGATATTCCTAGTATCTATATTTGAAACTATGTATGTATGGAAGAAGAAGAAAATTTACTTAGACATGTCTTTATATTGGGGGAAGATTTTCCTTATATCTTTTGCAATTGGGGTTGTCACAGGTATTTTGCAAGAATTCCAATTTGGGATGAACTGGTCAGAATACTCTCGCTTCATGGGAGACGTTTTTGGAGCACCATTAGCAGTTGAAGCCTTACTTGCATTCTTTATGGAATCTACTTTTATAGGCGTTTGGATGTTTGGACGAAACAAATTGCCTAAGTGGGTTATTGCACTTTCAGCATGGCTTGTTACTTTTGGAACAACATTATCTGCACTTTGGATTTTAGCAGCTAATTCCTTCATGCAAGAGCCAGTTGGATTCAAGATTGAAAATGGAAAAGCTGTTTTAACAGACTTTATGGCGTTATTAACTAACCCTCAATTATTAGTCGAATTTCCACATACTATTTTTGGTGCACTTGCTACAGGTACATTCGTCGTTGCCGGCATTTGCGCATATAACTTATTAAAAAAACGAAATACAGAATTTTTCAAAAAAACATTTAATTATGCAATGGTAATCGCTTGTATCGCCGGCATCGGGATTGCTCTTTCTGGTCATACACAAGCCCAACATTTAATGTCATCACAACCGATGAAAATGGCTGCTTCTGAAGCATTATGGGAAGATTCCGGTGATCCTGCAGCTTGGACTATAGTTGGAGGAATTGATACAGAAAACAAAGAAAATAAGTGGGAGGTAAATATTCCTTATCTATTAAGTTATCTTGCTTACAGTGAATTTGATGGTTCTGTTGAAGGCATGAAAACACTCCAAGCAAAATATGAAAAATTATATGGAGAGAATATTAACTATATTCCACCTGTCAAAACCGTTTTCTGGAGTTTCCGTATTATGGCTGGATTTGGTGGTTTAATGATCGTTATTTCATTATTAGGTTTATGGTTTGCAAACCGTAAAACATTAGAAGATAAAAAATGGTTTTTACAAGTTTTATTAGTATCAATTGCTTTACCATTTATCGCGAACACTGCGGGTTGGATCATGACAGAAATTGGTCGCCAACCTTGGACAGTATTCGGCTATTACACTACAGCCCAATCGATTTCACCTAACGTATCGAAAGGACAAATTCTATTCTCAACAATTTCTTTTAGTACCTTGTATGTCATTCTTGCAATTGTTTTAATCATCCTAGTAGCTAGAATTGCCAAACAAGGACCAGATATGATTATTAATAAAAAATCCGACTCAAAAGTAGATTTAATGGACAAGGAGGCGTTTGAAGAATGACTTTAGAAGAACTATGGTTCGTATTAATCGCGGTCCTCTTCATCGGATTCTTTTTCTTAGAAGGATTTGACTTTGGTGTAGGGATGTCAACACGCTTACTTGCCAGAAATAAACATGAACGTGAACAATTAATGGACACTATAGGGCCATTCTGGGATGCAAACGAAGTATGGCTTATTACAGCGGGTGGTGCGCTCTTTGCCGCCTTCCCAAACTGGTACGCTACGATGTTCTCTGGATACTATACATTATTTGTCCTCCTCCTACTTGTCCTAATTATTCGTGGGGTGGGAATTGAGTATAGTCACCATGTTAAAACCGACAAAGCAAAAAATATTTGGCATTGGTTATTCTTTATCGGTAGTATCGGTGCACCATTCTTATTAGGAATGTTATTTACAAGTCTTGTTAAAGGAATGCCTATTAACCAAGACATGCATCTATTTGGTTCATTTAGTGATTTTGTAAATATTTACTCACTTATTGGTGGACTTGCTGTTGTTCTACTTTCACTTGTCCACGGCTTAACATTTATTGGTTTACGTACAACTGGTGATGTTCATACTAGAGCTATCTCATTATTAAACAAAGTTTATATTCTATTGTTCGTTGGAGAAATCGTTTTTGCTGTATTAACTTATTTACAAACAGATTTATTCACAGTTCGTCCAATCGCAACTCCAGCATTACTAGCATTAACAGTTATTGCTACAATACTGGGCTGGCTGTTTGCCAATAAGAGAGACGAAAAAATTGCTTTTACGTCTTCGGGACTTGCCATTGCTTTTGTAGTAGCAATGTTATTTATCGGCTTATTCCCTCGTGTTATGATCAGCTCAATTGACCCTGCATTCAATCTAACAATTGAAAATGCAGCAAGTGGGCATTACACGTTATCTGTTATGACAAAAGTAGCCTTCACATTATTACCATTTGTTTTAGGCTACCAAATTTGGAGCTACTACGTATTCCGTAAACGTATTAGCCCTAAGAAATAGGTGACATAAATGATTGACAAAGCGCTATTTAAACTAAATGGTTTTAAAAGAACAATTGGTTTCTTGTTTGTGATGGCCACTTTGCAAGGTGTATTCACTATACTCCAAGCCATTTATCTAGCGATGACAATTACAAATCTATTCCATAAGGAGCAGCTGGCTAATCAGCTGCTCCCTATGTCGTTATTTTTTATCTTTTTCATGTTAAAACAAACTATCATATACTTTAGAGAAAAATATATGAAACGTTTTTCGATGAAGATAGGTTCTGATTTAAGGAAGGAACTAAATACAAAATTATTTAATCTTGGTCCGAATATTACAGCTACTGAAGGTACAGGAAATATGGTCACTTTAAATTTAGAAGGTATCTCAAATGTTGAACAATATGTTCAATTATTCTTACCTAAAGTAGTTAATATGAGCGTCATTCCTATTTTGATATTCATTTATACGTTAACACTTGATACAACGTCAGCTCTAATACTTTTACTTGTTCTTCCTGTTCTCATCTTTTTCTTAATTTTATTAGGCATTGCTGCACGCGTAAAAGCTGATAAACAATATGAATCGTATCAAATTTTATCAAACCATTTTGTTGGCTCACTTCGCGGATTAAAAACACTACGCTTTTTAGGACTAAGTAAAAAATACGATCGGAATATAAAGAAGGTAAGTGAACAATATCGAAAAGCTACAATGGGAACTTTAGCCATCGCTTTTCTCTCCACATTTGCATTAGAATTCTTTACAAGCATTTCGATTGCTATTGTGGCTCTATTTTTAGGATTGGGGTTGATCAAAGGTACATTAGTTCTTCTTCCATCCTTAATCATTCTAATTTTAGCACCCGAATACTTTGCTCCGATACGGGAGTTTGGAGCAGATTATCACGCAACATTAGATGGAAAAAATGCATTTACAGCCATTTCATCTATATTAGCGAAGCCCTTATATAAACAAGACCAGAAAGAAATTACGAAATGGGATGCACAATCTACCCTAAATATTAAAAACTTAACAGTGCAGCATGAAGAGGCAAATCAGCCTTCATTACATGATGTAAAATTTACGATTAGAGGTTTTCAAAATGTAGGAATTATTGGTGCAAGTGGTTCTGGTAAATCTACGTTAATCAATGCATTAAGCGGATTTGTTGAAACAAAAAATACAGATATCTTACTAAACGGTGAAACCATTAGTTCTTTTAACAATAAAAATTGGCAAAACCAAATTTACTATATCCCTCAACATCCCTATATTTTTCATAATACAATTCGAAATAATGTGGCTTTTTACACGAAAAACTCAACAAATAAACAAATTGAGAATGCCTGTGAAAGAGCCGGTTTAAGTGATGTTATTGCTTCGCTACCAAATGGCTATGATGAAATGATTGGTGAAACTGGTCGTACTTTAAGTGGTGGCCAAGAACAACGAATTGCACTAGCTCGTGCCTTCTTGGATGATTCTCGCAAAATTTTACTATTTGACGAACCAACAGCTCATCTAGATATTGAAACTGAATGGGAAATTAAACAAAGGATGTTACCATTATTTAAAAATCGGTTAGTCTTCTTTGCTACGCACCGACTACACTGGATGATGGATATGGACTTAATACTTGTGATGGATCATGGTGAAATTGTTGAACAAGGTACCCATAAAGAACTTATAGCCAAAAAAGGGTATTACTATCAATTGGTAAAACAACAATCCCATGGAACGGAGGCTTAATGTTATGACGACAAAACAACAAAATATCCTCAAACATACATGGGTAAAGCCTTATTTAAAGCAAAATAAAAAACATTTATTGCTAGTCTTTTTCCTAGGAACAATGACATTTATATGCGCAAGCGCGCTCATGTTCACATCCGGGTATTTGATTTCAAAATCTGCTACACGCCCAGAAAACATTCTACTAGTATACGTACCCATTGTACTCGTACGGACATTTGGGATTTTTCGTCCTGTATTTAATTATTTAAATCAGCTGACAAGCCACTCATTTGTCTTGAAAATCGTGTCAAACATGCGTGTACGATTATATAAAAATTTAGAATCACAAGCTTTAACACTATCAAATCGTTTTTCTACGGGTAATTTACTTGGTGTTCTAGCTGATGATATCGAACATTTGCAAAACTTTTATTTGAAAACTATTTTTCCTAGTGTATTTGCGACTGTTTTGTTTTTCATTTCTGTTGTAGCGTTAGGTTTTTTCTCTATTCCCTTTGCGTTATTAATAGCATTATTATTATTTGTACTATTAATCGTCATTCCACTTGTATCGTTGTTAGCCAATCGTAAACGATTAATGCAGATGAAAGTAATTCGTAGTGAATTATATGCTTCGCTTACTGATGCAGTAATGGGATTAAGCGATTGGAAGATTAGTGGAAAACAGCAAATCTTTTTAACGGATTATGAAAAAATTGAAGAGAAACAAGATATTTTAGAATATCAAATGGACACTTTTAATCGTCGACGTAATTTGTTATTTCAAGTAATAGTTGTACTCATGACATTAGTAATGATTTGTTTTGCTGCAACGAATGCAAATGCAGGTGACTTTGCTCATATTTGGATTGCTGCATTCGTATTAGTAGTATTCCCTTTAGCAGAAGCTTTTTCACCTGTTCCAGATGCTATAAGCCATATTCCTAGTTACGAGACTTCTCTACACCGATTAAATAAGATTGAAGCAGCTAATGTTGGCACAAAAGAACATGTCAATACTATGAAAGGGCAACCTATTAACATCACATTTAACGATGTTTCATTTAAATATGACAAAGAACAGAGTGCCGTCTTAAAGAAGCTTAATCTACAATTTAAGCAAGGTGAGAAAATCGCTATTTTAGGGAAAACAGGATCTGGTAAAAGTACAATTGCAAAACTTATATTGGGCGTCATTCCTCCATCTGATGGCACAGTACAACTGAATGGTCAAAATTCATCTTCAATTCAGGAGGACATAGCTACTTACGTTGGGGTTCTCGAACAAAAGCCACACTTATTTGACTCTACTGTGATGAATAATATTCGTTTAGGAAATATACATGCTACTGATGAAGAGGTTATGGAAGCGGCTAAAAAAGTACAAATGCATAGTTATATCGAATCGCTTCCAGATGGCTACAATACTCGCATGCAAGAACTTGGAGAACGCTTTTCAGGAGGAGAACGCCAACGTATTGCATTAGCACGAATTTTGTTACAAGATACCCCCATTGTAATTCTTGACGAACCGACAGTAGGTCTTGATGCAATTACTGAACAAAAGCTAATCGATACTATTTTTAAAGCCTTACAAGGAAAAACAATTATTTGGATAACGCACCACTTAGCCGGTGTCGATCATATGGATCGAGTTATGTTCATAGAAGATGGTTCAGTTTACTTAGAAGGCACACATCAACAATTACTTTCAAGTAATGCTCGATATCGAAGGTTATATACATTAGATCATCCAATGATGGAGTAAAGTATAGTTTGAAAGAAAAGGAACAACGATGATCTCGTTGTTCCTTTTCTGCCTGCTAATATTTTAGAAACAATCTCATTCTAAACAATATTTCATCTCAAGCCTCTAATTGCATCAATGCGCCAAAGTATTGTGATGCTGTTGTAAAACATATGAAAGCAATAAGTTCACTTATTTCCTCATCACAAAGACAATCCTTTAAAATATTGACAATAGCAGAGGGGGTTTTCCCTTTGTAAGTAAGAAAAGCTTGTGCAAATCCAACACTCACCGTTATTTTCTCATCATAGTATTTGTTATCAGGTTTCCCCTTTGCTTTACAATATTCACAACCATTTTCCTGTGCAAGCGTTCTTCTTACTTGCTCCTTTAACATTGCAGATAGAAAACCATCCTTCTCTAATTCTTCGCTTAAACTATTCCACTTTTCCATAATCCTTGTATTATGCCCTAACAATTTTTGAAATGGTGTAGAGCCTATTTTTGAATATGAAATTAATGTCATTTTGTATCCCTCCTATAAAATATTGTAAGATTAATAATAGAAATTTCACATTATACATTAAAGGTATTTTTCAAAAATACTTTTAAGAAAGAAGGTAAAAACACATGATAGATTTAATCGATAAATCGATATTAAAAGAGCTTTCTAATGACAGTCGTTTCTCAATGAGTGAATTAGGTCGTCGCATTCATTTATCTGCACCCGCTGTTAAAGAAAGAGTAAAGCAACTTGAGGAAAAAGGAGTTATCGAAACATACACAGTCAAAATTAATGATAAATGTTTAGGTTACTCTATACAGTGTATTATCGAAGCCACTATCAAAAATAATCGTTATAACGATTTTAAAGAACTTATTCAAACATATAATCATGTAGACTTTTGTTATAGAATTGCGGGAGATGCCTGTTTTATGTTGAAGATGAATTTCACCACTTTTGAAGATGCAGAAAAAACAATAGATGAATTACAACCATTAGCTCATACAAAAACAAATTTTATTTTTTCTGAAGTAAAGACATATAAAAATTTTTAAAATTAATGTAGACAAATATATGGATTTTTCACCTCTAGGCGTTTTCATTAGAAACGCCTTGTCAACTTCTCATATATTACTTTATAGAAGTTAGAAAATTTCGAAAGTGGTGAGGATTCATGTATCTGTATTCTCATATGTTCTTTACTGGACTGCTCTTAGGACTTGTTTTAGATGGGTTAACTAATTTATGTTTCGTGAATACGAAACATAATAACAGAATTACTGTCATCTTCATCATTGCGATTATTTTATTTATAATTAGCCTTTTAATAGGTAATACAATCGGGAATTCGATTGGGTTTATCAGCCTAGGTATATATCTAACAGCTTTATCCTTAGCTTTAGCGGGAATTCAATCTTCTTGGAGAAAGTATGTATATATTGCAGTTATTCTGGTCACTTCTACCTTTTATATTGTTTACTTCTTATAAATCAGAAATTTTATACTTATAAACATC
>NZ_QWUA01000096.1 GCF_003576525.1 Rummeliibacillus sp. POC4
TTTTTTCTTAGGATGGTTCAAGAAAAAATTTTTATACAAAAAAAACTGAGAGTAAATTTCTACTCTCAGTTAAAACTATTTATATCTTCTTTTGAACGAACAACATTTGGACTAAATGCTGATGTGCCCTTTTTACTTTTCTTAAGGCAAACCACCATAAGAAGAGCATGAATGGAACCATTATATATGTCCATCTGCCTTCAATTGTAAATATAAAATTATAAATCACATGCAATACAATTGGCGCGAAAAGAGCTAATAGTCGATGTTGCATTGATAAATCTTTTTTAGCAAACTTAGCTCTGCCCAAATAATACCCCATCACAACTCCGAATAATGCATGACTAGAAACTGGCATTAACGCTCTCATAAAGGCTGTATCAACGCCAAATGATAACATATACAAGATATTTTCAACTGTTGCAAACCCTAACGAAATACTAACTCCGTATAAAATACCATCATATGGGTCATCAAATTCAATATGGTGATAAATCGCGATCATTAAAATAAACCATTTAAAAAATTCTTCCACTACTCCCGAAAAGAATACATCTTGAATCATTAAATTTGAAAAAATTTGTTCCTCTGTCATTATATATTGCAAAAATAGAATAGGAAAAGTTAAAATTGCGCCATATATAAAAGTATGGAACAATGTTCTTCTAGGCTCCGTTGCCATCTGATTACGTAGATAGAAAAAGCTAAAGAGAGCTAGAGCAGGAGCAATGGATACTGATAAGAGTACGAACATTTAGTAGCTCCTTTCAATCCATCTCATTTTATTATACCATTCTATTAGTATGGTAATGAAAATTCAGGGGGATTTGTTATGAAAAAAACAATATTACTAATTCACACTGGCGGTACAATCTCTATGCATGTCAGTCAAGAATCAGGCGCTGTTGTACCTGATACCATTAATCCATTAAAGAAAGAAAGTAAAAAACTAGAGTCAATTGCTCATATTATTGAAATTGAAGCTTTTAATTTACCTTCTCCACATATTACTCCTCAAAAAATGCTAGAATTGAGAGATTTAATCTTACATACGATCAAAGAAAATCGTATCGATGGCATAGTTATTACCCATGGGACAGATACACTAGAAGAAACTGCTTATTTTCTTGAGCTAACGACAAAATTGGAAATTCCGATTGTTTTAACAGGTGCTATGCGTTCTTCAAATGAATTAGGAGCAGATGGTGTCTATAACTTAGTAGAAGCAGTGAGAGTAGCTTCTTCGGAGGATGCCAAAAACAAGGGCGTTTTGGTCGTGATGAATGATGAAGTTCATTCGGCAGTGAATGTCACGAAAACTTCAACAAGTTCAGTCTCCACATTTCAATCACCACAATATGGTCCTCTTGGTTTAGTGACAAAAACGATGATTCATTTCCATCAGTCTCCGATGAAAAGAGAGTATGTAGAAGTTTCTAAACTTGATAAAAAGGTTGCGCTATTTAAAGTATTTGCAGGTATGGATGCAGATTTAATCCATGCAGCTATTGATTATCATTACGATGGTGTTGTATTAGAAGGGCTTGGTCAGGGCAATATCCCACCCGCAGTTTTACCAGTTATTGAAGAATTACTTCAACTACATATCCCGGTAGTTTTAGTCTCTCGTTGCTTTAACGGTATAGCACAAGGTGTTTATGGCTATCAAGGTGGAGGTAAAATGTTAGAAGATATGGGTGTTATTTTTGCATTGGGATTGAATGGTCAAAAAGCTCGATTGAAATTATTAATTGGACTTAATCAGGTCGATGAGCCAATAGATGTAAAGAAATTTTTCGTATAAAATTTACACATCTTATAAAACAGTTTGAGTTTTACTTATATTCTTAAAAGAAAAGCAAGTAAGTTCGTTCTCTTTCCTTCCGAGCATCGAACTTGCTTGCTTTTCTTTTAGTTAATCATTAATGTTTTCCTGTATACATTTAGCAATTAGCTCTCCATGGAAACGTCCATTTTCAATAAAGATTTCATTGGCATTGTTTCCAGCAGCAATCACACCTGCGATAAATAATCCTGGTACATTTGTTTCCATTGTTTCTGGATTAAATGTCGGACGGCCTGTTTCTACATCTTCTGTAACACCCATCTCTTGAATAAAAGTATGATCTGGATGATAGCCTGTCATGGCAAAGACATAATCATTTTTTATAGTAAGTTCTTGCCCGTCTTTCGTTATTATAACTTCATCTTCTTTAATCTCTTTAACATTCGTATTGAACATCATATTAATTTCACCATCTCGAGCAAGTGCTGCGAAATCAGGTAGAACCCAAGGTTTAATACTTGATGAATATTCTGAGCCTCTGTAAACAACTGTTACACGAGCTCCAGCTTTATATAGTGCTAACCCAGCATCAATAGCTGAATTCTTCCCACCTATTATTAATACATCTGTATCAAAGTATGGATGGCCTTCCTTAAAGTAATGATGAACTTTAGGCAGCTCCTCACCTGGAATATTCATATAATTTGGATGATCATAATAACCCGTAGCAATAACAACATAAGGTGTTTCATAAGTTTCTTTATCTGTTTGAACGATAAATTTATTATTTTCGGGTGTTACTTTTTTAACTGTTTCAAAACGATTTATTTTAATATTTTTTCTTTTTACCACTTCACGATAATAGACTAGTGCTTGGTTTCTCTTTGGTTTTTGTTGTTCAATGATAAACGGAACATCACCAATTGCTAATTTCTCACTTGAACTAAAAAATGTTTGGTGGGTAGGATAATTATAAATCGCGTTCACGATATTACCCTTTTCAATTACGATTGGGTTTAATCCAATCTCTTGTAGTGAAATAGCAGCTGCTAATCCACAAGGGCCTCCTCCAACAATAATCGCATCTTGTTGTTGCATAAAACCGGTCACTCCTTAAAAATACATTTCGAATTACAAGAAATGTTGTCGAATAATTATAATTGTTTATTATACGCTTGCAGACAATAAAAAAACAGGCATGTGTGCTAATTCACATACCCGTCAAATTATTATTGAGCTGGAATTGCAATCGTTGTTCCTGGTGAAACAGTATCGCCTGTTATTCCATTTGCTTCTTTTATAATAGCGACCCCAGCGTCACTACCATAAAATTTTATCGCGATACTTTCAATTGTTTCTCCCTGTTTTACATTATAAAGTCTTCCTGCTGCCTTTGCCTCATTATAAATTTGTTGTTGTTTTTCTTTGGCTGCAGCATCTTCTTTTTCCTTTTGTTGAGCCTTTTCCTTTTCAGCTTTTTCTTTAGCTGCTGCTTTTTTTGCAGCAAGTTTCTCTGCCCTTTCCTTTTCCGCTTGTTCTTTTTTGGTTAGTTTTTCATCATCATTCGATACTTTAGTAGCATCTTTAGACTGACCATTGTCGTTCGTTTCTATTTGAATTCCGCCATTATCAATCTCTGCTTTTTTACTATTTTCATCTTGCATAAAATAGCCATAGTAAATAAGTGTTGACACCGGAAGTAAGATAAAAATAATCGCTAATAACGTAACTAATCTATTTTTATGATTATTTTTCTTATTCTTATTCTTTTTGCCGTGAAGCTTACTTCTAGTCATTCTTGAAGGGTTGGTCTCTTGTTCAGACTCAATATTGATGGCTTGGCGATGTTCCTCAATTTTTTCACGATAATCTTCTTGAGACATCTTATTATATCCCTCCATTTATTCAGTAATAATACTATTATGACGAAATAATAGTTAAATGTAAATGTATGTTCAGTTACAAGTTGGGAAGTATCAAGTGCAACCTTTCCACCCATGTGTTTAGTTCTTTTTTCTCTGTCATACCATTTCTCTTTTTAATAATATCATTATAATTTATTCCACAATTATGACAGCAATTCGATGGTTTTTGTTCCAACTTTTGATCAAAATATGCAACTAGATGCTCTCGTAAACAATGATCTTCTTTTACAAAAGTTGCCACTTGTGAAATTTGCTCTACTTTTTGTTGTTTTAAACTATTCAATTTTTGGATAGCTTTTTCTGGAGGTAATTGTTCCATCCAGTATGATAGTACTCGATATCCTGTCTCACTAATTTGGTTTAGATCGAGCATTTTTTTAGGATTCTCTCCTCGTTTCACATATTCTTCGTAAAGGCCTACATGAAATGATTCTGGTAACTCTTCAGTTGCAATATATTGTGTGTATTCTTCATCTTTAGGACTATAAACTAAAATGGCTAATGCATCATCACCATTACGTCCAGCTCTACCAACTTCTTGCATATAGTTTGCCATTGTTGCAGGTATATGATCATGAATGACTTGACATACATTATCTTTATGAACCCCCATTCCAAAAGCTGTTGTCGCACAAATCCATTCCAATTCATCAGCTAAAAATTGTTGTTGAATAAATTGACGATCTAAAGCACCCATCCCAGCGTGATATGCTGCAGCTTGAATATGATGTGCTGTTAAAGCTTCCGCATAGGCAACCGTTTTTTTCCTCGATTGTGTATATATAATTCCAGGACCTTCAGTCTTAACGATATGATCAATAATCCAATTGAATTTTTCGTCAACTGATTGTGTTTTTACTATATCATAGTGTAGATTTGCTCTTTCTACAGAATGAATATATTCAAACGGCTGAACAATATGTAAATAATTTTTAATATCATTGACTACCTCTTTTGTGGCAGTGGCACTTAATGCTAATATTGGTGGCCGATGTTGTTTCGGAATCCATTCTGTAATTTTTAAATAATCAGGTCTAAAGTCAAATCCCCACTGAGATATACAATGTGCTTCATCAACTACGATTAATGAAAATTGGATTTTTTGAAACTCTTTTTGAATGATAGGTAGAGCAAGCATTTCGGGTGATGTAAATATAAAACGATAGTTTGTAAGATGTTGTAATACTTTCTGTTTTTCGTTTGCTTTCAAAAATGAATTTAACGCTACAACTCTTTTTTCACCAAAGCGTTTCAATTGTTCAACTTGGTCTTGCATTAATGAAAGTAAAGGCGAAATGATTAACACGGGACCATTTAATATATAACCTGGAAGTTGATAGCAAAGAGATTTCCCCATCCCTGTTGGAAGAAGAGCAATTACATCTTGACCTTGCAACACAGCTTCTATGACTTCTTTTTGACCAGGTCTAAACGTTGAATAGCCGAAGTGTTGCTGCAATAATTGTTCAAGCTCGTACATTGTATTCTCCTCCTTTTGCTGCGATGACTAATCGAATTTGAAAGTAAGAAAATTGTGGGATTTGTTCCCTGATTATTTTTAATCTTTTACTTTCTGTTGTACTTAATACATCCATAACCTTTTCAACATCTGCCTCATCTATAAATTGATGTAGAGGAAAATCCCTTATAATCATTGCCATTTCAACAAAGTGATCTTCTATTGTACTTGTTTTCAAGTGTCTCATCATTGCGATTTGTTCAAGTGAATATCCTCGTTTAAACAAGTCTGCTGTTTTTTGAGTAGAATCTGTCAATAAATTTTCTATCCGAATATTTTCCGTTAATCGGTATAATAATGGAAACTGTGCAGATTCTAGAGTTAGTAGATCGAGCCATGTATGTAATAACTCCACAAACATAAATTGTACATCAAGTTCCCCACAATCGAACTGACTAGCAAGCTGTTGCCAAGTCCATCCTGTAAGATGAAAACCCGTTAAACGAAACATAACAATTTGCTTTGCTTGTTCTGATATGTGTAAATTTTTAATAGAATTTTCTATCTCGTTTCTAAATTGCAAATGGAAACTAGGGTCCTTATATGGGTGACGCATCAAGAAATATTTCACCCAAGCTTGAATTTCTTCATCCTTTTGAATCGGATTAAACCGAAAATCCTTTACTTTTACATATGAGAAGGTTTGTACGATTAGCGATAAACGTTTAAAAAACACATGTTCATTGCCTCTATAAAACCAACCATTAAAGTGAAATGCATTTGACTTTTCTAGAACATCCTTTCCTCTTGTTGTAAGTTGTAGAGTCTTTTGTTCATCGTAAAAAACCCAACCATTTTCAATTAATTGTTCAAAAGCTTCAAGGTATTGTTGTTTCGAAAGTTTCGGCATAATACTAAAATAAGCTTCTAATCCAAATGTTCCTACGTCTTGAATTGTCTGCCCTGACCGCTTCCCGCAAATTAGATGAAATGCAGCAGTTTCAGAGCGTTGTCCATCAAATTTTTGAAATATATCTAACATTAATTGCTGTAAATACATCGATATTCCTCCGATAAAAAGTAATTTAGGTTGAAATGTGAGGAAAAGCGTTTTAGAATAAATAAGTAGCTATTGGGATTGATAGTAAAAGGAGAGATTTAAAATGGCTAAATTTACCATTGTCGATCAAGATACATGTATCGCATGTGGTGCATGTGGGGCAGCAGCACCAGATATTTACGATTACGATGATGAAGGTATTGCCTTCGTTATTTTAGATAATAACACGGGGACTACTGAAGTTCCAGAAGATTTAATGGAAGATATGGAAGACGCATTTGAAGGATGCCCAACTGACTCTATTAAAGTTGCAGACGAATCATTTGAAGGGGACCCTCTTAAATACGAATAATCATTTAATAGATTGTATTTATGGTCATAAAGTGCAAGGGAAAAGATTCTTTTCTCTTGCACTTTTTTATTTGAGTTTGTCAACTATTTTGTTAAACAAGGTAGCGTAATTTCTTATTGCATTCTTTCTTCTGATAAGGTAGTATTTTAGTATCAGGTACTAATAGTAACTAATACAGGAGGCTATTATGGATAATTTATTACAATTAAAAGATAAAAATATCGTGGTCATGGGTGTTGCTAACGATCGAAGCATTGCTTGGGGAATAGCAAAAGCTCTATTTTCAGTTGGCGCAAACGTTATTTTCACATATCGTAAAGAACGTTCTTTAATGAAATTAGAAAAACAACTTGCTAAATACGAAGATTTGCAACCACTTGTCGTACAATGTGATGTAAATAGTGATGAAAGTATACAACAAGCATTCCAAGAAATTGGTGAAAAAGTCGGAACGATTCATGGGATTGTCCACTCAGTTGCTTTTGCACATGCAGATGATTTAAAAAATCGTTTTATCGAAACTTCACGTGATGGTTATGCATTTGCTCAAGATACGAGCGCTTACTCGTTAATCTCCGTTGCGAATGCTGCTAAACCATACATGACAGAAGGTGGCTCTATTGTAACGATGTCTTACTTAGGAGCTGAACGTGTACTTGAAGGTTATAATGTAATGGGTGTAGCAAAAGCCGCACTAGAAGCTTCTGTTAGATATTTGGCTGCTGATGTTGGTAAGGAAGGTATTCGTGTCAATGCTATTTCTGCAGGTGCTATTAAAACTTTAGCTGCAAAAGGTGTTCCATCTTTCAATAAAATATTAAATAAGATGGAAGAAACTGCACCACTTAAACGAAATGTTACACCAGAAGAAGTGGCGAATATGACCGTTGTTATGTTAAGTCAACTTTCAAGCGGTGTAACTGGAGAAGTCATCTATGTAGATGGTGGCTATAATATTATGGGAGTTTAATATTATCTCCTACTACTTTTCTTCAAATAAAAAAGAGGCATCTACTAATCAGATGTCCTCTTTTTTTATTACGATTTTATTTTGTTAATCGATTTACAATATCTTTTACGGATCCTTTTTCTACTAAATGCAAGTTTTTCCCTGCCCACATTGCTAGTAGACTGTAGAATCCTAATTCCTCTGCTCTTAAGCGAATAGTTTTTGTTAAGTCATTTTGATAAGGGTACGGCGCAATTTTATTACCTTCCATGAACACCATAAAATCATTTTCAATACCACGTGCAGGTTTTCCTGAAAAAGCACTAGTCACCGCGGTTACATCTTCTTCAGCCAATAAAATTTGATTTTTATAAACTTCTGAAGCACCACTTTCTTCACTTACTACAAAGGATGTTCCAATCTGTACAGCTTCTGCTCCCGCTTCAATCGCCTGTTGCATTTGTTCTTTTGTTGCAATTCCTCCGGCAGCAATAATAGGAATTGTTATTTTACCTTTTGTTCCTTCAAGGAGCTCTTGTAGTGAGACAAATTGGAATGGTTCGATAAATGACCCTCGATGTCCGCCTGCTTCTTCGCCTTGTAAAACAACTGCATCTAAGCCACATTCTTGTACTAATAACGCTTCTTCAATGGTAGTAGCGGTTCCAATTGTGAAAATATCATGTTCATGTAGTTTTTTTAAGATTTCTTCTGAAGGTAATCCAAAAGTAAACGAACATACTTTCACGCCCTCTTCAATAATGGCATCAACTTGTGCATCGAAATCTGTAGTCGATAGAAGCGCCCCTTCTTCAGCAATCATTAATTTTTTTCGGTATGGTTTTAATACATTATAAGCTTCCTCAAGTTCTTCTTTGCTAGTGTTAACCTTATTCGGTACAAATAGGTTAACTGCAAACGGTTTTGTTGTTTCACTTTTTACCGCTTTGATAAACGCTCTTGTAACATCAGCATTTAAATAACCTGCTCCGATAGAACCTAAAATTCCTGCTTCCGCACTTGCAATAACCATTTCTGGTGTTGTTACACCAGCCATCGGTGCTTGAATTATTGGCCATTTCATATTTAATTTTTCTACTAACGTCATTATAATACCTCTCTTAACTTTTTAGGATTTTTTAATTCAATTATTTAAGTAAAACAAATTACTGCAAAATGCTCTATATAAAAAGTAGTCATTAAATACTGTAACATAAAGGAGAAAAATCCTTGACTAAAATCTCTTACATTCTATAAATTTAAAACTATTCACTTTCTATCACATTAAAGTTAACTAGCCCATTTCCCTTGTGTCTATTTTGTGAACTAACATGAAATCGTAATTTATTAAAAAGATTCTACACTTAATGTAAAACGATGTAAAATGATCTTTATTTAAAAATAAGCTAAGAATTAAGAAAAATAGCGTTTTCATAAGAAATGAAAATCTTACATAAGATTGTAACTATGTTCTATCAGCCTCAAATAATTTTTTTGATTTTTTCTTAATTAATGAAGGATTTTACGTTTATAGGTAGTATTTCTACAAAGTAAGTGTGTTTTTTACATCAAGTATTCCTAGGAGGCTATTTACTATGTTCCAACCTTATGAAACGAAACATTATTATGATGAAATGCTTGAAAATAATGCACCAAAAGATCATTATAAAGCATTTTACGAAAAATTATCAGAATTCTCTGAAGATGAATTACGACAAAAGAATGACGCAGCACAGTCAAGTTTTCTAAAACAAGGAATTACCTTTACAGTATATGGTGCAGAGGGAGGAACCGAACGAACAATGCCCTTTGATTTTGTACCAATCATTATTACTCACAAAGATTGGGAAATAATAAAAAAGGGTATGACGCAACGTGTTGAAGCACTTAACCATTTTTTACATGATATTTATCATGATCAAAAGATATTAAAAGCAGGAATCATACCTGCTGCACTTGCTCTTAATAACCCTTATTACTATAAAGAGGTTATTGGTGCTAATATACCTCTAAATAACCATATTTTCTTAGCAGGCATCGATTTAATCCGCGATGAAAACGGAACATATCGTGTACTAGAAGATAATTTGAGAAATCCTTCAGGGATGTCTTATGTCTTTAAAAATCGCGCAATTATGAAACAGGTATATCCGGAATTCTTTTCTAAATACTCTTTACATACATTTGAACATCAACTTGCAACAATGAGAGAAGCTCTTCTTTCACACCGTCCTAAAAACTTGGCAGCAGATCAAGATCCTCATGCCGTGTTGTTAACTGCAGGTATTTATAATTCTGCTTATTACGATCACGTTTTCCTAGCAAAACAACTTAATATAGCCCTTGTTGAAGGTAAGGATATTATTGTTAAAGACAACATAGTTTATATGAAAACAATTCGGGGGTTAGAGCGAGTAGATATCATTTACCGTCGTATCGACGACGATTTTTTAGATCCTACTGTATTCCGTGAAGATTCTTTACTTGGCGTACCTAATATTTTGGAAGCTTATAAAAAAGGTAATGTAGCTATCTTAAATGCAGTCGGCAATGGTGTTGCTGATGATAAAGCCATATATTCTTATGTACCTGATATGATCCGTTATTATCTAAACGAGGAGCCTATTATAGAAAACGTAGAAACATATATGCTGACGAATCCAGAACAGCGTGAATGGGTACTTGAACACCTTCATGAATTAGTCGTAAAAAACGTAGGTGCTTCTGGTGGCTATGATATGTTAATCGGTCCACATGCCTCACCTGAAGAAATCGATCAATTCCGTGAAAAAATATTGGAAAATCCATCTCAATACATTGCACAACCTACTATCAAGCTTTCTCGAGCACCTGTCTATCAAAATAACCGTTTCTATCCTTGTCATGTGGATTTACGAGTTTTTGTGATGAAAGGCAAAGAAACAAATGTTTTACTTGGAGGATTATCGCGAGTCGCCTTAAAAGAAGGTTCACTTGTCGTGAACTCTTCGCAAGGAGGAGGAGCAAAAGATACTTGGGTATTAAAGGAGGAAGCTCATTATGTTAAGTAGAGTTGCAGGATCATTATTTTGGATGGCACGTTATAGTGAACGAACAGCAGCTAATGCAAATATCATCCGTATCCAGCTTACAAATATGTTGGAGGAATCCGGATATGATATACCATATTTAGAAGATTGGAAAGTAATTTTGAATATTTGTGGTTCTTCAAACGAATTTCTTCACAAATATAACAGACTATCAGTTCGAAATTTAAGTGATTACTTGCTCTATTCAAAAGAAAATTTAAACTCGATCATAAACACAACGTCTAATGTACGTGAAAATGCAAGAATTACGCGTGATATAATTCCACATGCACTATGGGAAGAGTGGAATGAGCTATATCTTTCTATAAAAGATTATCAACATACAAACAAGTTTTCATTATTAGAAGCAAATAAAGTTCTTGAAAAGGTAAATCATACTTTCCTTACATCAGCAGGTATTATTAATACCCTCATGTCTCGTGATGAAAGCTATCATTTCTTTAAAATTGGTCGTTGGATTGAACGCGCAGAGAAAACAACGATTATTTTAAACGAATTACTTCAAAAACAAAAACATGAAGTAAGAAATTGTTCTGCAACTTTTAGTTTACAATTGACACAGACTATAGAGGATTATTCAAAAAAACATAGAATTTGTAATACTGAACATGTTTTGAAATACTTATTAAGTGATGTCACATGTACACATTCCATTACCTATTGCATACAACATATAAAACAAAGTTTATCGATTATTGAGCAAAATAATGTCAATGGTCGCATCTATCCCCTACTGCAAGAAATACAAGCCTTACAACAAGCAACAGAAGTTGACCATGCACACTTGACGAATGAGCAACAGAAAAGTCTATTACAGGATTTACTAAAAAGATGCATTGCAATAGGAAGTGTTTTTTCAAATGTATATTATTTAGACGTAGCCTATGCAAATTTGGAAGTTAGTAGTGAATTCCGGTAACTCTATACAGTCAAA
>NZ_QWUA01000097.1 GCF_003576525.1 Rummeliibacillus sp. POC4
ACTCGAACTCCTTTTTGCACAACTCGTACCCTCTTTTGCACAACTCAAATTCTCTTTTGCACAACTCAAGCTTCCTTTTGCACAACTCACTTCCTTTTGCACAACTCGCAGCTCCTTTTGCACAACTCGAACTCCTTTTTGCACAACTCGTACCCTCTTTTGCACAACTCAAGCTCCCTTTTGCACAACTCGAACTCCCTTTTACACAACTCACTTCCCTAGCGGCAAATCCAACCATCTTTCCCCATCAATTATTTCCATTTTTCATCCAATTTATCTGAATAAAATTCGATTGCTTTGCTATATGCCAATATTTGTTTATCTTTTGTTGTTTCGATTATGCATTTTAATAATAATTCCATTGATTCTTGATGTTGTTCAAGGTTATATAGTGTCATAGCAAAAAATACTTGAATGGCTTTGTTTGAAGGAAAGAGTTGGATTGCTTTTTGAAAGGTTTGGGCTGATTTTTCGTATTGACCTAATGTTCTGTATGTACTGCCTAATCCTAGTAATGCACCTTCGAGATTTTCATGATCTAATCCTAGACTTATGGCTCTTTCATAATAAGGAACTGCTTTTGCTTCTTCACCTAATACATCGAAACTCCATGCACATTGATAATGGATCTGAGCATTATTTGGAAATTGATCAGCTAAGTCTACTAAAAGTAAATTTGACTTTTTATAGAAACCATTATTTCGTAATTCTATTGCAGTTTGTATACTTTCTTCCATATAAATTCCTCCATATTCAAATTCAACTGTTGTATCCATTTTAATGCATATAGACTTTCCGCATCCAACCAAAAAAGCTGCACAACTATTAATTGCGCAGCTCTTTCAACCTTTTTATCTAAAACATTGAAATGACCAAATATTATTTCTGCTAATAATTCTGAAACTCCAACGATTGTTACGAGTACTCCAACGATAGCCCATTACTTGATCTCTTGTTACGGCAATAGGATAGAACCAGAAGTTACTTCCTCCAAAGGTCCAGATATACGTATTCCTAAACAAACATGAGCTTATTCCACTAGATCCTTGTCTGCTTGAATCCCTTGCAGGTGCGAATGCTGGTGGTGCCGCAGTTGGCATTTGTCCAGTTGGACCTCCTCCTGGTGTTCCTGGTGGAAAACCTGGTTGCCCTCCTGGTGGAAAAGCTGGTGGATAACCCGGTTGCCCTCCCGGCGGAAATCCTGGTGGGAATCCCGGTGAACCCCCTGGGAATCCTGGTTGCC
Source organism: Rummeliibacillus sp. POC4 (assembly GCF_003576525.1). GTDB lineage: Bacteria > Bacillota > Bacilli > Bacillales_A > Planococcaceae > Rummeliibacillus. Next base: position 1,244 of record NZ_QWUA01000097.1, read on the forward strand.
CTCCCGGTGGTCCAAATGGTGGAGGCATCGAAGGTCTTCCAGGAAAATTTTGAGGCGAAGTCAATTAAATCCCTCCTTTCATCATAAAGTAATATATGAAAAGTGGGTGACTAGCCCTCCACGTTAGCCCTGTTTTAAAAATTAGTTACCTAAAAAACATGACTAAGAAACCTGGACAATTATCCTTCTATTACTTCTTGATAAAGATTGAAGAATTCACTTAATCTTTCAAAAATCTTTTCAAAACCAATGGATATAACAGAAATCTGAACAATATTATGTTTTTTAAGATAAGAACTTTCGTCATGCAACAAGAATCCATTCAATTTTGCATCTTCGCTAAAATTAGAAAGCGCTTTGGGTAATTTTAACGTAACAATCATTGGATAAGTTGCTTTTTCGACAATACAATATTGTGAAAAAGGAGAATTACGTAATTGGTCAAAGCGTGATTTAAGAGTATCAAAACGCGTTGGGTACATCTGTAATGCCGAGAGTGTATTCGAAACCAAATACGCAGGTAATGTAAAAGGAACAGGATGATTAAAATAATGTTCCAAGTTTACATATAATGGTGCATCATTAGTACCTGGTTTTTGATTTAAAAAGACAAATACAAGACCACTTAATGCACCAATTGCTTTTCCACTTACAGCTGTTGCTAAATATAACTGCTCCATTGAAAAAGGAAATGCCCCAAAGGTGCTGATGCAATCTACACAAACATTTACATTGTATTTTCTTGTTAACTTTAATACTGGTTCTAAATCATTGCACATTCCAGTTGAAGTTTCTCCGTGTACAAAACTAATCCATTTATATTCCCCAGTACATAAATGTTGTTCTAATTCTAGTAAATTAAAAGCCTCTCCCCATTTATACGTACAACTATCAAATGATAACTTCCAATTTTCCGCTTGTCTTATTAGCCGTTCACCAAACTCTCCATTTGCTAACATTAAACCTTTGGAATCTTTAAAATCTGCTTTGATTTGCCCTAACATCACGTCATTTGCTAATGTACCTGTACCAACGAAGGGGGTAACGTATTTTGCACTAGAAAGATGCAATAATTGGTTATTCATCTCTTTATAGAGAGTGAAAAACTTGGTCGATCGATGGGATGTTCCAGTATGTTCTAAAGGTTGAAGTTGTTCAACTGGACCAGGAAAGAAATTATGTTGCTTCAATCGTATTTGTTCACTCATCACATCACAGTTTTCCCTTGTTAAGATCATTGGCAAAAATGTCGCCTCAGCTGTTCCAATCATTTCTCCAAATTGTTGGAATCCTAACCGTCGATATAGTTTTTCTTCTTTTGTAATTCCGGAAATAACTGCTGCTGAATATTCCTTGTTATATACGTAAGTATAAATTGCTTTTGCTAATTGACTAAACACGCGACCATTTCGATAGTCTTTTTTAACAGCTAACAACCGAATTTCGCAAAGCTTTTCACATACCTCTTTGTCAAGTTTCAACTCTACTTTTCCAATCTTTTCATCCAATGAAAATGGCCTTTTATCACGAAAAGCTAACATCCCTACCATTTCTGTATCTTTATAAACAACTAAGTATGTATTTTCATCATGAAATCGGTCAACCAATCTTCTTTCTTCATTTGATTGGTGTTGAGGAATCTCTTCTACAAATGTTTCGTAATTTAGTTTTGCTATCTCATCAAATTCCTTATCAGTTGTTGCAATTTTACACCAATACATCGTCATCTCCACCTTATCATTAAGCTTTCTCTATGTTTCCAAGTAATCATTACTAAAGCAAATATTATCGGGAAGTACATTTGTTTATGTAGCAGAAAAATTGAAGCACTATATACGATAAAACCAAACACCATACTTTTGGTTAAACTTTTGGTAAAAGGTAATGCTACGATCGTACCGATAGCTAATGTTAAAAATAGGATTGGATTTAAACTGATCAATCCTCCAATCATTGTTGCTACGCCCTTTCCTCCTTTAAGACGTAGGAATATTGGGAAAAGATGCCCTAAAATACAAAATAAAACACCAAAAGAAATAATCATCTCATCAAGCCCTAAATATTTACCATATAAAAATGCCACAACACCCTTTAATGCATCCCCAAAGAAAACAAAACAAAATGCTAGTTTACCAAGCGTTCGCCCGGCATTACGTGCTCCCACATTTCCACTATTCTCGTTCTGCAAGGATACTCCATACCATTTACCAACAATCCAGCCAGTCATAAAATTACCTATAAAATAACATATGACAAAATACATTATTATCTCCAAATAATCACCGCTACTTTTTTATTTTTGCGTCACTGTTTTATTTATTTCGCTATATTTTGATAAAAACCTTCCTACTAACTAAGTACATTAGAATCGATATTATTTTCCTATTAATATGACAAATTGCTTAAGCATTATTGACTAATTATAGTGAACGGTCTATTATTTAAATTGCACAAATCAATTTTATGAAAATTAATGTCATGAAATGATTTTTTATTTTAATGGAGGTATTGAGATGGCTGATAAGAAAAATGTAGATTCAACTTCACGTCGTGCATTTCTGAAAACTTCAGGAGTTGCATTGGGCGGTCTAATCGTTGGTGGTGGCGTTACTTCTTTACTTACAGGTAAGGCTTCTACAGAAAAAAAACAAACGAAAACAACTAAAGTGGATTATTCTGAAGCACTTCAATTTTTCAAAAGAAGTTCAGATTTTGATGCATTAAGTGCTGCTACTGAGGCTATTTATCCAGAGGATGAAAATGGACCAGGTGCTATTAAACTAGGCGTTCCATACTATATCGATAAACAACTAGCAGGTAGTTATGGCCATAATGTTAACGACTATATGAAAATACCTTTCCAAGAAGGTGAAGCTCCCCTTTACAATGCTGATATCATCTTGCAAGGCGTTCGTCGTCTAAACGAAGTAAGTAATACTCAACACAAAAAATTATTCAAAGAGCTTACTGAAGATCAACAAATTGAAATCTTAACACAATTTGAACAAGGTAAAGTGAAAATGCGTCTAGTCAACTCCGCCATCTTCTTTGCATTACTTCGCGAAATGACACTAGAAGGCTGTTACTGTGATCCAGTTTATGGTGGTAACAAAAATATGGCTGGATGGAAAATGAAAGAATATCCAGGTGCACAAATGTCATATGCCAATATTATTGAAGAAGAAAAATTTATTAAAATGCAACCGGTCAGCTTAGCAAGTCATAAATAATAACTTACATAAATGGAGGAACTTAAAATGGTAAAAAAACTACCCAAAGTGGATGTTGTCACTACAGGTATGGGCTGGACAGGCGGTATTGTTTCAGCTGAATTAACAAAAGCCGGATTTAAAGTAGTCGGTTTAGAACGTGGTGAGGAACGTACCACTGAAGATTACCTTCACGGTCATGATGAAGTAAAATATACTGTACACAAAGAGTTAATGCATAAACTAAACAAAGATACGATTACATTCCGTAATAATTTAAATGAAGTTGCAAAGCCCGTACGTAATATCGCTTCTCTAACAATTGGTGAAGGTACTGGGGGCGGCGGCGCTCACTGGGGTGCACAAACTCACCGTTATTATCCATATGATTTCGAAATCCGTACACTAACAGAAAAAAAATATGGTAAGAAGAAAATTCCAAAAGACATGCTTATTCAAGACTGGGGCATTACTTATGATGAACTAGAACCTTATTATGTTAAATTTGAAGAAATGGCTGGAATTTCTGGAGAAGTTGACCCTCTTGCTGGTAAACGATCAAAAGATTACCCTAACCCTCCAATGAGAAAAACACCATCTATGAAACTATTCCAAAAAGCATGTGAAGACCTTGGATATCATCCATATACTGTTCCATCTGCTACTGCTTCTCAATTTTATAAAAACCCTGATGGTGAACAGCTAAGCGCATGTCAATATTGCTCTTTCTGTGGTAACTATGGCTGTGAATATGGCGCAAAAGCTGATCCAATTGTTACTGTTATTCCAACAGCTAAAAAGACAGGCAATTTCGAATTACGTACAAATTCAGAAGTAACTCGTGTTTTATATGAAAACGGGAAAGCAACTGGTGTCCTTTATCGCGATACACGCACTGGTGTCGAATACGAACAACCAGCTGATTTAGTCGTTCTAACAAGTTATACATTTAATAATGTTCGTTTATTGCTTTTATCAGGAATTGGCACACCTTATAATCCTAAAACTGGAACAGGTATCATCGGGAAAAACTACTGTGACCACCATACCATTATGGGTGCTACAGGTTTCTTTGATGATGAAAAATTCAATTTATACATCGGTACTGGTGCTCTAGGAATGGCATGTTCTGACTTTACTGTTGATAACTTTGACCATTCAAACGTTGACTTCATCCATGGTGGTCAAATTGAGATGCACCAATTTGGAAATGAGCCAATTAGTAATAATGCGGTTCCTATGGGCACACCAACATGGGGAAAAGAATTTAAAAAAGCTTCTTTAAAATATTCAAACCGTCAAATTTCTGTTGTCGCTCAACGCGGTATTATGCCTTGGAAACAACACTATCTTGATCTTGACCCTAATTACAAAGATGCATATGGTGATCCATTAATCCGTGCAACTTTTGACTACACAGACCAAGACCGCAATTTAAATGAATTTTTAGTCGAAAAATGTGCAGGCGTCCTTAAAAAAATGGGTGCTTCTAAAATTGACAAACACGTAATGCCTGAACATTTTGGTGGTAATTTCACTTACCAACATGATGCTGGTGGCGCTATCATGGGGAATGACCCTAAAACTTCTGCAGTCAATAAATATTTACAAATGTGGGATTGTGAAAATCTATTCGTTTGCGGAGCATCTGCATTCCCTCACTTCGGAACAACTAACCCAACAACAACTTTAGGTGCACTTACTTACCATGCAACTGAAGGTATGATTAAATACTTAAAAAAAGGCGGACAATTAGTAAAATAATAGTTTCCTATTCGAAAAGACCACTTCAATCATAATTAGAAGTAGTCTTTTTACTATATTTGTAAACAGAGGAAGTATATTTAGATTGACCTACGAATTTTAAATGTCTTATGATTAAGTAAAACTTCCATTTGTGGAGGTCATACTTCCTACAAAATGTGTTGTTTTTAATTAGATTTATTTTTCACTTTATTTTTTAGTGACATACTACCTATTAAGATGTAGGATAAATCTATTAAGAGCGAGGTGTAAGCGATGACAAAAAAGGACGCAAAACAAAATATCATCCATGCTGCTTCTTATTTATTTCAATCGCAAGGATATCATGCAACAGGTATTAATGAGATTATTGAAGTCAGTGGTTGCCCAAAAGGTTCACTCTACTATCACTTTCCAAATGGTAAAGAGGAAATCGTACTTGCATTTTTAGAATCTACTAAAATAAATGCAGCCGAAGAAATGCAAGAAATCTTTGATAAATATCCTATAAAAATGGCTGTTGCTAACTATGTAAAGCATATTGCAACTCAAGTAATGGATAGTAATCGTAAAGCTTATCGAATCGGTTTAGTCGCACTTGAATCTTCTAGTATTAGTGAAGCTGTACGCCAAAAATGTATAGAAACGTTTGATTATTGGAAAGCGATTTTTCAAGGATATTTTGCCAAAGCAGGATATAGCGAGAAGGATTCAGAAAGCCTCGCTGATTTATTTATTGTATCAATGGAAGGGAATTTAACGATAAGCGTGACGTATCAAGATAGTTCGATCATGCTAAAATGGTTAGAACAATTTCTTATAATTATGGATACATATCATCCATCACACTAATATTGTGAGTATCAATTTTTGATGTAAATCATTAATTGTTACTCCTTTATTTCCTCATTTAATCGTACCCCCTCTTCCTACCCACTAAAACTTTACATATAGTTTTAAAAAATTTTTTCAAATATGTATGCCCATCTAAAATCTGAAGCATATCCTTATAAAGACGACTAATATAAAGGTGGCGGTTCTTTGTTTATCTACGTCGTAAATTATGGTGATTCGATCTTTTCTATTGCCAATAAGTTTAATGTGACAATGGATAGCATTCGAATTACAAATGGATTATCTTCCGACAGAATAGTTCCCGGTCAAGATTTACTAATTCCTACTGACCAATATATTGTTCAACCTGGTGATTCTTTATATACGATTTCACAGATGGCTATGGTACCAGTTGATCGGATTAAAGCTTATAATGGTCTTCAATCTAATATGCTAAATGTTGGAACACTACTTTACCTTCCTCCTAGAGTCAAATATAACGCATACAGCTTTGGTTATATCTTCCCTACTACGCCCGAAAATGATGAAATGATAACACGAACTTTTGCGCCAATTACCACCTACTATGGTATTTTCGAACATCATGTAGATGCCAATGGAGATTTAAGTCCACTTAACGATCAAGGCATCGTAAATCTGTCTCGAGAAAATTATGTTGCACCGATTGCTGTCATTACCAACTTAACAAGTACTGGCTTTAGCTCTGCTATTCTGCGTCAAATTCTACCCTCCCCTTCTCTAAGACAAAATCTTATTGAAAATATCTATCTATTATTGACAAGTACAAATTACGCAGGCGTCAATATCGATTTTGAATTAGTGCCTGAATCAGAAAGAGATAATTACACAACTTTCTTAAGAGAATTACGAGATCGCATAAAACCAGAAGGATATTCTTTATCAGTAGCAATTCCTTATAAAACCAGTGCAACAGAACCGGAATGGAATAAAGGATATGATTATGGTGGAATAGGTGCCGTAGTCGACTTTGCTTTTCTCATGGCTTATGATTGGCACGAAGCAGGAAGTGAACCTGGACCTGTTGCGCCGTTCAACGAAGTAAGAAAGACGGTCGACTATGCCATTGAAACAATGGGAGCTAACAAAGTAATTCTTGGAACCCCTCGATATGGCTATGACTGGACAATGTCAAATGGCTCAGTAGAAAGTGCAAGAGCTCTTTCCGTGGCAGATGCCTATAGAACAGCCATGGATAATAACGTACCTATTTCGTATTCAGCCGAATATCAACAACCTTTCTTCACTTATTGGGATGAAGCAGGAAAACGACATATTGTCTGGTTTGAAGATGCTAGAGCGCTTGCCCAAAAACTGCAACTCATTACAGATCGGCGTTTAAGAGGTATCGGCTCGTGGCATCTAGGTCTACCATTTACACAATTCGCTGTGTTAATAAGAGAATTTTTTAACATTAGAAAAATTTTATAATTGATCTTTTTAAGGAATATCTTCTGCTACTGCTATTCTACAATAACTTATTTTCCAATTTTCTAATCAATAAATCCCGTTCTTTAATTATCAATATCTTAATAATGACGAACAGCAGACTTTAATTATATAATTCGATTAGAAGTAAATTAGGAGAAGATTACATGAGCAAACTTTTAAAAGTACTGTTTTTACTATTTGTCATTATTGCTGGATATAAATTCAGTCAAGATATAGAGATGGATTCAAATACGAAGGAAAAAATTTCAACCGCCGCCGAAACTATAAAAACACAAACGAAGGAAACGGTCGAAAAACTACAGAAACAAAAAGAAGTCATTGAGGAGCAAAATAAGGAAAGAAAAGTAGCAGATACGAACATTCCTCAAACAACGAACGCTAGGAAAATGACAGTTGCAAGTGAGTATGGTCAAGATTGGCATTTGTACGAACAACAATACAAAAACTTCACTTTAAAACTTCCTGATAAAAACGGTGGATATATAGCCGGGAAAGGCCGTACCATTTTCGGTGCAACTACTGGTAAAACAACTTATAGCCAATTAAAAGCTGAGCTTGGTAAACCGTTAACAAATATCAGAAAAGGAAACGACATTTATCAGCTTCAAAATAACAAGGAACAATTAGTCTATCCTATCGATGGTTATTTCGTGACGTTCTTCTTTGATGTACACAATAACAATAAGTTACGCTCTGTCCAATATATAAAGAAAAGTGTTGAAATGCAAAAAGACGGCTATTATGGCGAGGCATCCAATAAGCTGAGAGCAGGATATGAAGCGTTAATGGTTGAACTGATCAACGAAAGCCGCGTTGAGTTTGGTTTAAAACCATTAGCATACGATAAAGGACTCACCGCAGAAACACGTCAACATAGCCAAGATATGATTGACCATCAATTCTTCTCTCATACCGGAAGCGATGGAAGCCAACCGCACGAACGAATGCAAGCAGCTGGTTATCAAGAAAGAATGTATGCTGAAAATATTGCTTACGGACAATATAGTAGTATTTTTGCACATGAAGGACTGATGAATAGTCTCGGCCATCGTAAAAACATCCTAAATCCCGATTTAACCCATGTTGGTGTCGGAGTTGCCTTTGATGCAAATAATGTTCCGTACTATACGATTAATTTCTATACACCTTTTTAAAAATAGATGAACTAAAAATGCAGTTGGAGAAGATTTTTCATCCAACTGCATTTTTGTATATTAAGAATGGCATTGATCATCATTAATTGCCTTAACGCTATTCCTATTAATTTTCACTAAAAGCTATTTTTAATCCAATTAATACAAAGAGTGTGCCTTGTATCTTATTTAGACGTCTTGCAACAGCTGGTTTTCCAATAAGCCATTTTCGTAACGTACTCGCAAATATACTGAAGAGACAAAATAATATAAACGCCTGCACTAAAAAGACAAAGCCTAGAGTAAACATTTGCAGAGAAACATGCCCAGCATTTGGGTTTATAAATTGAGGTAATAGTGCTAAAAAGAACAAGGAAACTTTCGGATTCAATATATTCATCAAAATTCCTTTTTTATATAAATCCTTATATGCCATTTTGTTTTGTTTATGGATGGTAAAAGGATCCTCCTTAGCATGGAATGCCTGCCATGCTAAATAGATTAAATAAGCTGCTCCGGCAAACTTTACAATGGTGAAAATAAACGTTGATTGATAAATAATTGCCGATATCCCAAGAACTGCTGCCGATATATGAACCAGTAACCCCGTACACAATCCCAATGTTGTATAAACTCCCGCTTTCCAACTTTGCGTTAAGCTTTGTGCCAACACAAACAAATTGTCAGGGCCTGGCATTATGCAAAGAATGATTGATGCGCCTAAAAAAGAGATTAATAAAGACAATGATATCATTTAAATTACACATCCTTCGATCAAATCTATGTTTCTATTATGCAATAAAATGAATATTCTGTCATTAATGATTCTTTTTCTTCGATATTTACAAAAAAATACAATTTTTATTTGGAATTCATTCTTTCTTCTATTTCCTCGAATTCTTCACTATCAATTGTTGGTGGTTCTTCATCCGTCTCTTTTAATTTCCAACTAATAAATCCAGTTATTATTGAAAATATAACTGCACCTTGCCATTCTATCTTAATGTTCCCCATAAAAGTATCAAGTAAATTAATTAAGGTAAAAGTCAATCCTGTATCTAATAAAAATGATAGCAACCCTTTACTAGATCGAATTATACCAACAGAATACAATGCTTTGGGTATCGCATTTGATATTAAAGAGAGAGGTATTTCAAGTAATAAATATAAAACAAAAAAGAACACTAAAGCCCCCATTGAATTATACTGTAACCCTAGTAATCTCAAAACAAAAAATTCAAAAAAGCTAATACCAAGTAAAAAAAATAGTACAATAGCTAAACAAATTACTATTGTCTTAACTCTGTTGATATTAAACACTTCCTTTCCTATAATAATTGACACGGTTTTAATGACTCATATGGTAGTAAACAGCCATTTATAATCATTTTAATTATACATACACAGTTACCTTACTATATCTAAGAATTGAAACTAACTCAAATAATGGTCGGATTATTTTATAGCCACTCCATTAATCATTCTATCTCTC
>NZ_QWUA01000098.1 GCF_003576525.1 Rummeliibacillus sp. POC4
ACTTACATACCAAATACTAAATGACGTTAATGACAAGTCAATAACAATGAAAATTTCTAGAGAAAAGTTATGGTAACGCTTTCAAAAAGGCGTTGACTAGATTGTGGGCTTTTTTGTAAAATTTCAATTGAGTTTAGATTTTGTTTTCGAGTTTCAGAGTTCGTCTTTAAAAAATTAGAAAAATATCTTTATAGACGAATTTTTTATTAAGTACATTATTCATAGAGGAGGATAAGGATGTCTACATTTACAGCTGAGTTAGTCGGCACGATGATTTTAATTTTGTTCGGGGGAGGCGTTGTAGCTAGTGTTTCCCTAAACAAATCGAAAGGTTTTGGAGGCGGTTGGGTAGTTGTTACAATCGCATGGGGTCTCGCAGTATCCATGGGCGCCTATGCTGTTGGGGGAATTAGTGGAGCACATTTAAACCCTGCATTAACAATTGCACTAGCAACGATAGGAGATTTTCCTTGGAATGATGTACCAATGTATATTGTAGCTCAAATGATTGGAGCTTTTCTTGGTGCAGTATTAGTTTATCTTGTATACTTACCACATTGGGGCGCAACTGATGACCCTGAAGCAAAACTAGGTGTGTTTAGTACAATGCCAGCGATTAATCATCCATTATCAAACCTAATTACTGAAATTATTGGCACATTTGCATTAGTGCTTGGTATTTTGGCGCTTGGAACAAATGATATGACAGATGGATTAAATCCTTTTGTAGTAGGTTTATTGATTGTTGTAATTGGGATGGCTCTAGGCGGTCCAACAGGTTATGCTATTAACCCAGCTCGTGACTTAGGTCCACGTATTGCTCATTTTATATTACCGATTCCAGGTAAAAGAGATTCTGGATGGAGCTATGCATGGGTTCCAATTGTAGGTCCTATAATCGGTGGTGTGTTTGGAGCGTTATTCTATCAACAAATATTTGAAGGTAAATCTAGTATTCTATTTTGGGTATTCCTAGTGATTATTTTACTAATCATTATAGGCGCTCAAGCAACAGTGAAAAAAGTAGTGAAATAAAAAATAAAATAAATAAGATGGGGGTATTGGTATGGCGGAAAAATATATAATGGCTTTAGATCAAGGTACAACTAGTTCACGTGCAATTTTGTTTGATCAATCAGGAGGCATTTTCCATACAGCTCAACAAGAATTTCCACAGTACTTTCCTAAATCAGGTTGGGTAGAACATAATCCTGAAGAAATCTGGAGTTCTATTTTATCTGTTATTGCTGGAGTTCTTTCTGAAAAAAATGTAAGCGCTGACCAAGTAGCTGGAATAGGCATTACAAATCAACGCGAAACAACTGTAGTTTGGGATAAAAATACAGGAGTACCTATATATAATGCAATCGTATGGCAATCACGCCAAACAGCAGCTATTTGTGAAGAATTAAAAGCTAAAGGCTATAATGATTTATTTAGAGAAAAAACGGGTCTACTGATTGACGCTTATTTCTCTGGTACAAAAGTTAAGTGGATTTTAGACAATGTAGAAGGTGCACGTGAAAAAGCTGAAAAAGGGGACCTTTTATTTGGTACCATTGATACTTGGCTAATTTGGAAGTTAACAGGCGGAAAAGTACATGTTACGGATTATACAAATGCTTCACGTACATTGATGTACAATATTCATGATTTGAAATGGGATGAACAATTACTAGATATTCTAGGTGTCCCAGCATCAATGCTTCCAGAAGTACACCCATCTTCAGAAGTTTATGGTAAAACGGATGCTGTTCACTTCTTTGGGCAAGAGGTTCCAATAGCAGGTGTTGCAGGTGACCAACAGGCAGCATTATTTGGCCAAGCTTGTTTTGAAAAGGGAATGGTTAAAAACACTTATGGTACTGGATGCTTCATGCTGATGAATACAGGTGAAAAGGCTGTTAAATCTGAAAATGGTTTACTGACGACCATTGCTTGGGGTGTTGATGGTAAAGTAACATATGCACTTGAAGGAAGTATTTTTGTAGCAGGCTCAGCAATCCAATGGTTGCGTGATGGTTTACGGATGTTCCGAACTGCTGCAGAAAGTGAACGTTATGCGGAAAAAGTGGAATCTACTGAAGGTGTATACGTTGTGCCTGCATTTGTTGGATTAGGTACACCATATTGGGATAGCGATGTTCGAGGAGCTGTATTTGGTTTAACTCGTGGTACACAAAAAGAACATTTTATCCGTGCTACATTAGAGTCTCTTGCATATCAAACAAAAGATGTATTAGATGCTATGGAAGTCGATTCAGGGATTTCTTTAAAAACACTACGAGTAGATGGTGGAGCAGTTGCTAATAACTTCTTAATGCAGTTCCAATCAGATTTACTTAATGTCCCTGTAGAACGTCCATCTGTGAGCGAAACGACAGCTCTAGGTGCTGCCTACCTTGCAGGTCTTGCTGTAGGCTTCTGGGAAAGTACGGAGGCAATTGCAAAACACTGGAACTTGAACAAACAATTCACTCCTGAAATGGATGAAGATAAACGTCAAGAATTATATACAGGTTGGCAAAAAGCTGTACGTGCAGCACAATCATTTAAATAAAAGTATGAAAATTATCGATTGATTCAAACAAAACAGCTTACTACTTAAAATGTGGTAAGCTGTTTTAGTTTTTATTTGCTATTTTGAAATCTGTTCAGGTAGTGGATATTTGATTGAATTTTTAACCAGCTTATCTTTAACGGCTTTTTCTAAATCTACGTTCATACAATCAGCCATTTGAATAAGATATATTAAGACGTCCGCCATCTCTTCAACAATTGCTTGTTTATCCTTTTTAATGGATTCATCAGCAGTTGTCCATTGAAAACATTCGAGCAATTCGTTTGCTTCTAAAGAAATTGAAATGGCTAAATTTTTTACATCATGATTACCTTTCCACCCACGGTCATCACGGAACTTTAAAACTTCTTCAGTAATTTCTTGCATATTGTTACCCTCTTTCGATAAAGAATAATAATAATAATACTCTTTATTATATAGGACTGAGATTATTTTTGGCAGTTGTCACTAAAAGTTTAAAGGATGGGATTACGGATGAAAACAGAAATATTGGATATTGCCCCGAGGCTAACGGAAATATTTGCTCATTTACATGAAAATCCAGAAATTTCTTGGAAAGAATATAAAACGACAGATTTTATCACAAGTCTTTTAAAGCAAGAAGGGTATGATGTTTATACTTTTCCTAATAGTACCGGATTATATGTTGAGATTGGTCAAGGCAAGCCCGTCATAGGATTACGCACGGATATGGATGCATTATGGCAGGAAGTAGATGGAGAAATGCGTGCAAATCATTCATGTGGTCACGATGCACATATGACAATGGTTATTGGAGTCCTTTTGTTGATAAAAAAACTCAAACCACAATTTACTGGAACATTACGAGTATTGTTCCAACCTGCCGAAGAAAAGGGGGAAGGTGCTCTCTCTTTAGTTGAAAAGGGACTTGTAGATGATATGGATTATTTGTTTGGCGTACATTTAAGACCATTTCAAGAATTGGAAGATGGTACATTCTCTCCGGCGTTACACCATGGTGCATCTATGATGATTGCTGCAGAAATATATGGTGTAGAAGCCCATGCAGCTAGACCTCATTTAGGAAAAAATGCTATTGAGATTGGTAGTAGTTTGGTTGAAGCGTTAAAATCGATTCATATAGATACTATGATTCCATACTCTGTTAAAGTAACGAAGTTTCATGCAGGTGGGGAATCAGGTAATATTATTCCTGGAAAAGCGTTTATCAACCTTGATGTAAGAGCTCAGACAAATGATGGGATGGAAGAACTAGTAAAAGATATAAGGCGAATTGTTGATGCAGTTTGTAAATTATATGATGCAAAAATCGTGTTAAAAGTTTTAATGGATATAGCAGCTGCCCAAGTAAATGAGGAAGCAAAAGATATTCTAGAACATGCTATTATTCAATCAGTAGGACATGAAAATGTGAGCCCACCCTTATTTACACCTGGTGGAGAAGATTTTCACTTTTATTCAAAACAACGACCTACTGTTAAAACGACAATGTTAGGAGTAGGATGCAATTTAACCCCTGGATTACATCATCCGAATATGACATTTAACCGTGATCGACTGATTACAGGAGTAGAAATCTTAACTCGAACAGTATTGTGTGCATTCGAATATGCCAAGTTAAAGAAGATACCACAGTAATAGTTTTAGAAAAGGAGTGGTGACGTTGAAGATTGAACATGTGACCATTCGACAACTAAAAATGCGTATGAAATCACCATTTGTAACAAGTTTTGGAACAGTTCAAACAAAACAATTTTTAATCGTAGAAGTATTTGATAAGGAAGGTTTAGTGGGTTTTGGTGAAGGAGTAGCCTTTGAAGCACCATGGTATACAGAAGAAACACTACAAACAAGCTGGCATATGTTAGAAGATTTCTTAGTCCCCATTATTCTAAAAAGTGAAATAGGACATCCATCCGAAGTATCACAATTATTCTCAAGTATTCGTCGTAACAATATGGCTAAAGCGGCTATTGAGACTGCTATTTGGGATTTATATGCAAAACAAAATCATATTTCTTTAGCAAAAGCTCTGGGTGGAAAACGGGATTCAATAGAAGTTGGGGTTAGCATTGGCATTCAACCAACAACTGAACAACTCTATGAGAAAATTGATCATGCAATAAGAGAAGGTTGTAAAAGGATTAAGGTTAAGATTAAGCCAGGATTAGATCTGGACCTTATTAGTTCCATTCGTAAACGATATCCAGACATCCCATTAATGGCAGACGCTAATTCATGCTATACATTAAATGATATCCCATTATTAAAGTCCTTAGACAAATACAACTTATTAATGATTGAACAACCATTGGCTGCAGATGATCTATTGCAACATGCAAAACTACAGAAACAAATTCAAACACCTATTTGTCTAGATGAAAGTATTTGTTCATATGATGATGCAAAAACAGCAATTGAATTAGGCAGTTGTAGAGTGATTAATATTAAATATGCTCGTGTAGGTGGTCTAACAGAAGCTAAGAAAATTCAAAACCTATGTGAGGACAACAATATCAAGGTGTGGTGTGGAGGCATGCTTGAGGCTGGCGTAGGACGTGCACATGCTATTGCATTAGCGACACTATCTAATTTTACATTACCTGGCGATACTTTAGGGTCAAGTCATTATTGGGAAGAGGATATTATATATCCTGAAGTAGTTGTTAAGAATGGATTAATAGAAGTTCCTGAAGGGGTAGGGATAGGTTATTCAATCAATCAAAAAGTTCTAGAAAAATATACAGTTAAACAAAAAATAATCATGCAAGATTAATATTGCATGATTATTTTTTTGATGTATTAGTCAAAAATTTTACTCATATAGAGTTCGTCTATGTAACTTGAGTTTATTTTAATTGATTTTTTTCTTTCCCCTTCAATTGTAAATCCAAATTTTTTATATAATGAAATAGCTTTTTGGTTAGTTTTGAAAACGGATAATTCTAAACGAGTAATATTTTTTGAATGTGCCCATTTTTCAGCTTCACTTATAAGTGAAGTGCCAATTCCTTTATGTGCGAATTTTTCTAGCACGCCCATTTTTATAGAAGCACGATGTTTTGTTCTTAGTACAGTGTTGCCCATAATAGAAATAACACCGCCAATTTCTCCATCAATAATAGCTATTAGTATGATGCTAGAGTTATCGCTTTTCCATTGAGCAATCAATTTACGAAAACCTTGTACAGAAATATTAAATTCGTTTTGTCCATATTCTAAGTAATCTGTTTCGGCAAATAATTGTTGGTATAATCCTATTACTTCACGTGCGTCATCGAAGTCAATTGGACGAATAATGTATGTAGATTGATTGGCAGATTTTTTTTCAATCGTTGCTGCAATTTGGTTTATAGTAGTTTTTTCAAAGGTTACATAATAGCCTAGTTTTACGTCTGTTACACTGTAACCAAGTTCGGTCCAAGCAATAAAATGCTTCAATGGGGGCTTTGTTTTCTTCCACCAACTTTTATTTAAATAAGAGGCATTTGGAAGAGGTTGACCCATAATGGTTTCAATTTCAGAGAAGGTCAAAGTAAGCTTATCTTCTGTTGCTGCTTCAAAATAAGAAGCTAATGGTATGTATTTCTTTTCTATCTTATTATCCATATTTACCCCACTTTATTTTTGATAAATTATATAAAAATATTAACATAGGTTGGAAATGAATGACACTGATTTGTCATATAAAAGTTTCTTACTAATAAGTAATTTGCGAAAATAATATTAAAGAATCATTTTTCATACTTTATGATGTTATCGTGATAGAAGGAACTTTCATTCTTTTTCGTTAACAGATGTGATAAAATAATATCGGAATTTGTATATAATTTTTAGGAGGAATAATCATGAGTAAAATCCTTGTTTTCGGACATAAAAACCCTGATACTGATACAATTACATCTGCATTAGTATACGCTTACTTAAAACAACAAATTGGAGTAGAAGCTGAAGCTGTTCGTTTAGGCGAACCAAACAACGAAACTGCTTATGCTTTAGAAAAATTTGGATTTGAAGCACCTCGCTTCGTAGCAAAAGTAGCTCCTGAAGCTTCTCAAGTAATCCTAGTTGACCACAATGAACGTCAACAATCTGCAGATGATATTACAGAAGTACAAATTACAGAAGTAATCGATCACCACCGTATTGCCAACTTTGAAACAGCTGATCCATTGTACTACCGTGCTGAACCTGTAGGATGTACAGCAACTATTTTAAATAAAATGTTTAAAGAAAATGATGTTGAAATTCCAGCAAAATATGCTGGCTTAATGCTTTCAGCTATTATTTCTGATACATTATTATTCAAATCACCAACTTGCACATCTCAAGACGTAAAAGCTGCTAAAGAACTTGCTGAAAAAGCAGGTGTCAACGCAGAAGAATACGGTTTAGCTATGCTAAAAGCAGGTGCTGATTTAAGTGATAAATCATTAGAAGATTTACTATCTCTAGATGCAAAAGAATTTTCTATGGGAGATAACAAAGTTGTAATCGCTCAAGTTAATGCTGTAGATGTCAATGATGTATTAGACCGTCAAGCTGAACTTGAAGCTTTACTTAACAAAGAAGTTGAAGAAAAAGGATTAGATTTATTCTTCTTCGTTGTTACTGATATTTTAAATAATGATTCAGTAGCAGTACCTGTTGGTAAAGTAGCAGATAAAGCTGCACCAGCATTTGGAGCATCTTTAGAAAACAATCGCGTCGTATTAAAAGGCGTTGTATCACGTAAAAAACAAATTGTCCCAGCGTTAACAGAAGCTTTAAAATAGTATTCCTCAATCGAAAAAAGGCTATCCATCAAGTGTGGATAGCCTTTTTTGTCATCACCAAATTTTTTTACAAGTAGTTATTTGGAATTGATAGAAAATCTAGAGATCTAGTGGTTTTACAGCAGGTCCTTCTAAGACCGAACCGTCTTTTGAAAATCTTGAACCATGACAAGGACAATCCCATGTTTCGTCTGCTTCGTTCCATCGTGTTTTACAACCTAAATGTGTGCATCTTGGATTTGAGCTTCTTGTCATATATCCTCCAACTAAATCGACTACTGTTTGTCCACCTACTTTTAGTGCTTGCATGAGTGTATCTCCAATTTTCGTATGTTTCGGTGAATAAAGCTTAATCCCATCATTAGATTGCCCTAATAATCCATCACTGATTATTTGGCCGGCAACAATAGAATTAGATATGCCCCATTTTCTAAAACCTGTAGCGAGCCAAATATTAGGATAACCCGAACTAATCTGCCCTACATAAGGAAGGAGGTCAGGCGTTTCAGGGTCTTGTGCAGACCATTTAAAATCTATTTCATCAGCAGAAAATTTCTCAAAAGCTTCATTTTCAATAGCTTCATAATATATATTCGTATTTGACGAAGAACCAGCTCTTTGTGAAGAACCTGCAAGCAAAGTATAGTAATCGTTATCTATCTTAACTGTACGAATTGACCGACCCACTTGATCGATTGAGAGATATTGTCCTTTATAAGGCTCTGAACATTTAAAAGCAATTATATAAGACCGATTCACTTTTAGTTTCACTAATTGCAAGCCAACAATAGCTTCCAAAGGATAATGAGAACAAATTACTAAATCCTTACAATAAACAGTTTGCTTATTTTCTAATTCAACATATGGTTTTGACAGATTAATGTGTGCTACACGAGAATGTTCAAAAAACTTGGCCCCAGCTTTACCAGCCATATCCATAATACTCTGGCCAAATCGAACGGGATGTATTTGCGCTTGCTCTAGCATAGAGACAGAAGCTTTAGATGAATATGGGATTTCACATTTCTCACCGAATGTACCTGGTATGTGTAACAGTTTATAAGCATCCCATTCATCTTCAATCTTCTTAATATTATTGCTTTCAGTAGTGTATAAGAAAGAAGTAGCAGGTTTAATAATAGAAGAATCTACTAAATCTAGTGCAGCAGTTATAGCTTTTTGGTTAAGTTCATAATAGAGTTGAGCAGCATCCAATCCGAATTTTTCAATAATCGTTTGATATACAAGGCCGTGTTGTGCGGTCAGTTTTCCTGTAGAGTGACCGGTGGCGCCACTAAGAAAAGAATTACCTTCAAGTAAAACGACGGACTTTCCAGCTTTGGCTAAATGATAGGCTGTCATTATGCCACTTAGGCCTCCACCGATAATACACACATCGGTTTGTAAAGATTCCTGAAGGGATGAATTTATAGTCGTTTGCATGTTTTGTAACCAAATAGAGGTGGTCATAAAATCTCCTACTTATTTTTTATTTATATTATGTGAAATTTGTGGATTATTATACATGGGCAGGAAAATTGCAGAATATATAATAACCCCTATACAATAGATTGAAGAGGTGAAGGAACATGAAAATTGAGATATGGTCAGATTATGTATGTCCATTTTGTTATATTGGTAAAAGAGAATTAGAGAATGCATTAGAAAAAACAGGCTATAAAGATCAAGTTGAAGTAGAGTTAAAAAGTTATCAACTAAGTCCTGATTCACCAGCAACATCGGAGATAGGAGTCTATGAAGCATTAGCAAAAAAATACGGTACAACAGTTGAACAGATGAAAGTACAATCAGAGGGGATTATTGCACGTGCAGCATCGCTTGGATTGGATTATCATTATGAAAATATGAAACCTGCTAATACATTTAAAGCTCATCGACTAGCCAAATATGCTGACTCTGTAGGAAAAGGGGCAGAGATGAGCGAGAGACTTTTAAAAGCTTATTTCAATGAAAATAAAGAAATAGGATTAACGGAAGAATTAGTGGATTTAGGGGTAGAAGTTGGTTTAGAACGTCAAGCAATTGAAGATGTACTTAATGATGGCTCATTTGCAGATGATGTCCTATCTGATATTCAAAAAGCATCTGAGTTAGGTGTTCGTGGTGTTCCTTTCTTTGTATTTGATAACAAATACGCAATATCTGGCGCACAACCAGGAGAGGTCTTTGAAAAAGCAGTTCGGCAAGTTGCTAAAGAAGCAGGTTTACGACCAAGCTTGAAAATGATGGGGCAAGATGGTACTGGAATTTGCACAGATGGTAAATGTGAATTATAGAATCAGTCAAAAGTATGAGAACACGTTCATTGACTTAGAATGTGTTTTCTTTTAAAATGAATTTATCTCGAATTAGAGATATTCATTTAAAACCAATTGAAAGCGAGAGATATATTTAATGACTAATGTATTAGTAGTAAAAGCAAATAATCGTCCAGCTGATCAAGCTATTTCTAGTAAAATGTATGAAACATTTATGGAAGAGATTAAAGGATCTGACCTTAACGTTTCTGTATATGATGTTTATGAAGAAGATACTCCATACTTTGGACAAGACCTTCTTGAAGCGTTTGGTAAATTACAAAATGGTGAAGAGTTATCTGATCTACAAAAACGTACACTAGCTGCAAAACAAAAAGCAATGGATGCAATTTCTGCTGCTGATGTTGTCGTATTCGCATTCCCATTATGGAACGGAACAATTCCAGCTAAATTACACACATTTGTCGATTATGTTTATGCTGCAGGTTTTGCATTTAAATATGGTGAAAACGGTAATTTAGTAAGCTTAATGCCAGAGAAAAAAGCAATTTTCTTAAATGCTCGTGGTGGTATTTACTCAACTCCAGAAACAGCACCAATGGAAATGTGTGTAAACTACATGCGTAACGTATTTGGCGGCGTATTTGGTATGCAAATCATCGATGAAGTAATTATCGAAGGTCACAATGCAATGCCTGCTAAAGCTCAAGAAATTATTGCAAATGGTTTAGAAGAAGTAAAAGCTGCAGCAAAACGTTTAAAAGAACTTACTGTTAAAGCTTAATAAATATAATCATAACAATCCCGGCGCAAATTAGTGTGTCGGGATTTTTTAGTTTATAAATATTTGTGCAAGCATAAACTCATGAAAACCTATCCCCACGAATAATAACATCTCATTTTGCCTTCTTAAGTGTAATAGAATAAATACGGTGGATGAGAGAAAAAGTTTTAAAGGATAGATTGAGTAGCGGATAAAAAGAAAAAGCCCCTCACTAA
>NZ_QWUA01000099.1 GCF_003576525.1 Rummeliibacillus sp. POC4
TACTTATTGGTTTAGTTGCCCTTTGTATGTATATATTTTCATACTTCATGTCAACACATCTTGCTGTTCTTTTCTCAACAGTAATTGTGGCTACAATTGGGGTGGTGATTGATCGATGAGCAGTACTGCGATTATATGGACAATTCTAGGTTGTGCAGTTGTTACTTGGCTCCCAAGAATCATTCCATTTGTCTTCGTCCGAAGCGTTAAGTTGCCTGAAGTTGTATTAAAATGGCTTTCTTTTATACCAATTTGTATTTTAAGTGCGTTAGTTGTCGAAAACTTGCTAAATACGGATCACTCGTATGTCACGCTTGATTGGCCTGTATTTACTGCATTTATTCCTACTTTGATCATTGCGATTTGGACTAAAAGTTTGTCGACTACCGTTATTGTCGGCGTTATTTCAATGGCAACTATTCGTTTTTTACTATAATAAAAATGGGCTACACATGAGATGGTAGCCCTTTTATTATTTAATGATAGAAATGACTGACTAAAATTAAAAACAATACGATCATGATCATCCATATCATCTCTATAAAATTCATCTTTTTCTGTCTTTTGTACTGCATTTGCTCCCGATATATTTGCTGAATATGTTTCTTATTTACAAATTTCATCTATGGCCCTCCTGCACGGATAAGATGAATGACTACGATTACAAAGAAAACTGCTCCACGTATTATATGCTGAATATTCTAAAAATTGTTCCCCCTTTTAATACAAAACATTCTGCAGCATGTATCATAAAACCTATATAACAAGAATATATAGTAGCTTTATGTAACTCTCTGTTAAAAAGTGTGTTATTATATAAACATACTGTTTTTGAAAAGAATTCGAATGGAAGATTTTCTTAAACAATTTTGTTTTATGCAGTTCAGAATTGTTAGAATCTTCTAACTTCTATTTCTTTTTATCGGAGGTCTTGTTTATGGAGTTACTATTAGAACTAGTCATTATTATTCTAGCAACAAAAATTGCTGGATTTATAGCTACAAAATTTGGTCAACCTAGTGTTCTAGGAGAAATTATCGTCGGTATAATCATTGGTCCAGCTGTTTTAGGTTTAGTAGAAAAAAACGAACTTCTACATATTTTCAGTGAACTAGGGGTTATTTTCCTGATGTTCTTTGCTGGCATTGAAACCAATCTTAAAGATTTAACAGCCAATCTTAAATCGGCTTTATCTGTCGCATCATTTGGTGTTGTTCTTCCATTGATCGCAGGATATTTTGTTGGGATTGGATTCGGTATGGATCCTTCACATTCCCTATTCTTAGGTATTGTACTAACAGCCACTTCCGTTAGTATTTCTGTCCAAACGTTCCGTGAGTTAGGACAATTGAAAACTCGTGAAAGCGCCACAGTACTTGGTGCAGCAATTGCGGATGATATTATCGGTTTAATCTTATTAGCGATTGTTTTGAGTATCACTGTCGGTGGTACTTCGATTTCAATGGTATTGATAAAACAAGTCGTTTTCTTTGCCGTTATTATCTTATGTAATTGGAAATTGGTACCTGCAATCTCAAAATCAATTGATAAGCTTAAGATTCCGGATTTATCGATGATATTTGCTGTCGTCTTATGTTTTGGCTATGCTTACTTTGCTGATTTCATGGGCATTAGTAATATTATCGGTGCGTTCTTCGCTGGTCTAGCACTTGCAAATGACCGACATCGTGAACAATTTGAGGACAAGCTTTCTCCAACTGTCAGCGTCATTTTCATCCCGGTATTCTTTGCATATATCGGATTAAACGTGAAGTTTGACGGAATTGGCGAACATATTTGGCTAATTGTTATTTTATGTGTTGTTTCCGTACTAACGAAAATCATCGGTGGAGGTTTCGGTGCGAAGATTACTGGATTCAATATGATTTCCTCTACTCTCATCGGTACTGCCATGGTATCACGCGGTGAAGTAGCATTGATCACATCTAGTATTGGTTTGTCAAAAGGATTATTTTCTCAAGCTTACTACACACCTTTAATCATCGCGATTGTATTTACAACGATCATAACACCACCATTATTAAAAATTTGTATCAATAAAAAAGTACAATATGAAGCTTCTAAACAAGCTTAAACTGCTCGAACATGAAAAAGCTCGTTTCTTAAATGGAAACGAGCTTTTTTCTGTAATGGATAGATGAAGATAATGCGAAACCTATTATAGGATTCGCATTTTTTTATTTATATGAACTGTTATTTTATGTATTTACTGTGTAATATTATAACTAAGAGGAGGTGGTAAAAATAGAGAGAAAAAGTCGATATACAAAACTTTCATTTATATGTTTAGGAGTTTCAATTTTAACATTTTTAATAACCTATCTTCTTGGTAGTTATACAAGTACAGCGACGTATAGTAGTCCATTTAGCAATACAGTTCTATCAGCCATATTTGGTTACACTTTATTTGCCATCATCATTGTAGCTCCAATCATCGGCGTTATCTTCGGATTTATGGGAAACAAAGGTCTATTAAAAATAACCGCCATTATAGCAAATGCTGGGGCATTTTTGACATTGTCACTATTAGTGGGCGCCATGGCTGTTTATGATGTGTTCGTTCAATGAACTTTTAACTTAATTAACACCCTCTAAGTTAGGGTGTTATTTTTTATATTTTGGCAGCGTTGCTAGGCCCACGTCAAAACTATTTTTCATGTATAAAAAGCCATTTCATCAATAAAACAGCTTACTTCTTAATCAGTTGTTTAATATATGATGAACTTTAATCTTATGCCAAATTGACTTCCAATTCTTTTTTATAATTCGTTCTTCATAAATTGCAGTCCGTTCTATGGTTTCTGTGAAATAAGGAGTCGGTTTCAATTCTAAATTGATAACATCATCGAGTCCATAAGGAGCAGTGAGAACTAAATTATGATCCTTGTCTAGCTTCACTCCAAGAGCAGTCGCAGTTTCCGGAAACTTTGAAATAGCATCTTCCGAAGAAGTATAAGGAGGAAGATTATTGATGACATGCATTCTAGCTTCATTTTTTACAGACCAAGGTATATTAGGCATAAGTTTTATCAACTTATTCTCTAATTCTTTTCAAAATCCTCATCAATTTTTGTTTTATCAAAATAGATAACATCAACATCTGGCGTTTCAGTTCGATCTTTAAACTCGTGTAATGTGTCCCATATTTTTGAACGTACAAAACCTGCACAAATCCACCAATCAGGTAAATTCAAAGTACTTGCAACATTTAAAATCTCCATCATTTTTTCATCGCATTGAATTAGCTTTATCACATCTTCTTCATTTCTTAACATCTTGTGCCTCCCCCATGGCATTATTCTCTATTTTCCCTGCCTGTTAATTGTGTAACTTTCTGTTAAAAAGCAATTAAACTATACCTTGAATCATTGTCATCTGTAATATATTCGACATTCTCAAATCGACCAATTACCTCTTCATACATTTCTTGTAGTTTTTTTCTATCTTTCATATACAATGATACGTAGCACGAATCTATTATCAACAAAACAACCTCACATTGGCTAGAAGTAAATTCTTCATAGGACGAAATCTCAGTTGGAGTTGAATTTCTAGGAAAGGCTTTTAAATCAACAAAGATCGTATAATGTTCTTTTTTTAAATGGTCAAGCAATTGTTCGTTCGATAAAATCATATTTGTTTCAAATAAAGGTTCGCCTAAATCATTATTACATGTAAAATAAGATTCTACATCCATTGCCCGCCATAATACATTTTGCATATCTATCATTTGAATAATATCCCTCAGATAAAATCCATACGTATTGGGTATTTCAAATAGTATTCCTCTATGCAATTTTTTCACTCCCTTAGTTCATAACATTAGAAATCCTAATCTGACTAATAAAACAGCTAACAAAAGCGCTATTAAGATGAATAAGATCCGTACTCTACTTTTAATAGTTGAATGCATAACTTTCCTCTCCATTGTCTTTTTTGAACATATAGCCTTCATAAGAATTTTTAACAACAAGTATGATTCCTAACAACAAGAAGTTTGATAATAACGAACTTCCTCCATAGCTTAAAAATGGTAATGTCACACCGGTTACAGGGAGTAATCCCATCGTCATCCCGATATTCTGAAAAACTTGGAAAGCTAACAAACCAATAATTCCTACACCCATGATAGTTGCTAGATGTAGCTCCGCATGAATGGTAATCATGACGATCCGATAAATGAGTAAAAAGAACAAAATCACAACGACCGCTCCACCTATAAAGCCCATCTCCTCAGCAATCGCTGCAAAAATAAAATCTGTGTGTTTTTCAGGAATATAAACATTATTCCCAAGATAGCCTTTCCCTGTTGTTAAACCTGAGCCGATTGCTAATATTCCCTTTCTCGTTTGAAAAGCCGAATCACCATATTCAAAAGGTTTCAACCATCCATTGATGCGAGAAATTTGATGCGGTGATAACTTACCTAAAATTTTTTCATTGAAGAAATGTTGGTAGTTAATATAGACGATTAGTAATGTGGTGACAATAACCGTCGGAATCGCTAGTAAAGAATAGACAATCCTTCTATGTATTCCAGAAAACAATACCATTGCAAAAAGTAAAGCCCCGTATAACATAATCATACCAGTATCCGGTTGTTTATATACGATTAGTATTGGAGGCAATGTGATTATTGCCATTTTACTTAACAACCATAAATCTGAACCTATTGTTTGATTTCTCCATATCTTATGATGTTGAATCGTTATTTTACCGACAACTAAGATAAAGGCAAACTTCATAAACTCGGAAGGTTGAAAAGTACCTATAAAAGGAACTTGATACCATGATTTAGCGCTATTTATAGGTTTTGCAATGCTTTCAGGTGCGAATATTAAAGCTATTAACAAGAACATTAGAATCCAATAAATAGGCCATGCGAGTTTCAACAATTGCTCTAAATCCAATCGTGAAATTCCAACCATCAAGGATAATCCGATAATATAAAATATTAATTGCTTCCAGATAAACGAGCCTGAATATTGATTGAATACTGAGTTACTCGAATAGATAAATAAACAACTTATCATTGCAAATAGAACAATCAGTACCATAATCGCTTTATCCAATTTCACTTTCCCCATTTAATTCACCTCCATTACTACTGTGGAATTATCTTTGATTATAAATTTAAATCAAACATTTATGGTACAAATAGGTAGACGAACCATTTATTAAATGTTCGCATAAAAAAGAACGTATCTGAAAATTTCTTTTCAGATACGCCCTTAGCTACGAGCAACTGCACAACTGCAATACTTCATGATTAGAAGTGAATGCCCTGTAATCTTTCAGTCACATCCACTTTGAGATAAAGTGTAAAACAATTCCTTGCAACTCTGGTGTTAGTTTTTTGAATTTCAAAGCAAAATAGAGGCTTTTTACAAAATGCAATGTTTGTGTTCTCGCTTTTAAAAATAATGGTGAGTAGCCATTACACTCTCGACTATATTCTAAAGAATCGAATACCTGTTCAAGCCATTCGATTAATATTTTTTCATCAATTCCTTTTCGGATTAACGCTACGACAATCGCAACAAATTTCTCTTCTTCATCATCCACAAAAACAGCATCTTTCCAGAAGCAGTCTCTTAGGCTTTGCAAAATAGGCGCGCTCAATTCTAACTTGAACTTTGGATGTTGTATGCACGCAACCAAAAGATCGGCACCGTTTGCTATCCCGTATGCCCAACCTTTTCCCGGTACATAGCCCCTTGTATCCTTTTCCTTCTCTAAATAATGGACGGCAAGATCGAAAATCTCTTCATATTGCTCTGAAGTTAAAAATAATTGGCTCGCATCGTTTCGAATAATCGCCGTTAGCCACATTGCCGAAAGCGAACGTTGGAAAATGGAATCCTGATCCCTCTCCCCTATTTGAAAGTAAAAATAAGAAGGTTGTGTCAGCTGAGATACTAGAAATTGCTGATCGACAACCGACAAACTATCACTTTGTATCAGTTCTAAAAATAATCGTAAATTTTGATGATCTCGAATTGATTCATCTGGATGCCCTATATGTAATAACATATTTTCTAATATAGCTTTCGAATCTTCTTGTAAAACTTGTGTTCTTTCTATACTCGACATAGCGAGTATTTCTGAAATTTGATATGGCAAGGATAACTTCCTTTCTAAAATCGCATTACTGTTCCCTATTATCATAACAGGTAACGGCTAGAAAGGAGAGCTTTTTAATCTCCGTCCTCCTACAAGTGAAATTATGTTAAAATTACAAGAAAATAGATTCAGGAGGAATATCATTGAAAAAGTTTTTAAAGTATACCATCATACCTGCATCTTATTTTTATTGTATCGGCTATATCATTTTTGATTATCCGACTGATACGTATTTAGCTCGTGGAATAAGAGGCATCATGTCTCTCATTTTTACTATGAGCTTATTGGGTTTCGTGCTAAAGTATTTTGATAAGGGCCATAAAGAAAATTAGTTTTCTTTTTTCACTAATAAAAAAACCCATCCTAACGATGAGTTCTACATAATTTCTATTAAAATGGGAGATCTCCAGAATGCTCTCTCATATAAAATTCCATTAGTTTTTTAAAATCTTTGTACTTGATGGTCACGTATTCTTCGCCGTCTTTAATCTCAACAGGTAAATCTGAACATGCTTCTGCCATCATTTTTCGTAAATGCTCTGTTCCATCTACCATAAAAGCCCATTCATTTTCCAATAGATTCACCCTTTCCATTTCATGTTGATATTATAATTATACCATCATATGGTCAAAGATTGTGTCTACAATCATCTAATATTGTCACTCTAACAAAATAGTGAAAGAAACCTTGCTCATGTTGTATTTAGAGTATATGTGTTCTGGCAACGTTTAATGCCTCGTTTACATTTCATCTTCATATGTTGGCACTACCTATCGCATGAAAAAAAGCTATCGAGACCAATAGCTTTTCTACGATTTAGATTTTGTTTTCTTTGCAAAGTCATCAATATAAAAGAATGCTACAAACCCAGCAAGCGTTAATAGATAATAATAACTTGCCCCATCTTTCACTTGAACCATATAAATACCTGCGATAAAAACAATCGTGGCAATAATTCTTAGCAATAACACTTTTACATTCATAGGATGACCATCCTTTCTATTTTAAAGATATCAAGCTTCTAATCTTTATCTTAAACCATTCTACTATTAGAAGGCACATTTTTCATCTTTATTAAAGAATTTCAAAAATAAAAATCCTAGAGGCACATGATTATTACGTGCTAAAACTTACTAAATTTGAGAAAATAGCATTGAGCAATTATGAAGAGAAGGTGGACAAAATGAGCGATAATCAGAACATCAATCAAACACTCCTAAAGAATTTCAGAGAAGAAGTTACTCGTAGTATGCTGCTTTATAAATTTGCACTTGATGAAATTTCAACAAAGGTCAATATCCTACAAGAAGAGTTTCAATTGATCCATGAATATAATCCCATTGAACATGTAAATACACGCATTAAATCACCGAAAAGTATATTAAACAAACTACGTAAAAGGAATCTACCTCTTTCACTTCAATCTATTCAAGAAAATATTCATGACATAGCTGGAATTCGTATTATTTGCTCGTTTGTATCTGATATTTATCATATTTCTAATATGATTCAATCACAAGAAGATATTGAAGTGGTTGAGATCAAAGATTATATCAAAAACCCTAAACCAAACGGCTATCAAAGTCTCCATATCATTATGAAAATACCTGTATTTATGACTTATGGAGAAGAACATGTCTTTGTTGAAATGCAAATACGTACAATTGCGATGGACTTCTGGGCCAGCCTTGAACATAAAATTTACTATAAATACAACAAAAAAGTGCCAACTCACATAACAGATGAACTAAAAGAAGCCGCCGATGCTGCCGCACACTTAGATCGAAAAATGGAAAAACTGAATAAAGAAATCTCCTTATTTAAAGATGCTTCTCTTGATGATGATGATGAAGCATTTGACCATCAAAATGATCTGGAACAATTATTATTTGAAGAAATCGAAAAAGTTGGCTTACATTATAAACAATAACTCTCATGCAATCTTGACAAAGCCACTCGGAATAATTAAAATTTGATAAAAAGCACTTTTGGAAAGGTGATCCTATGACAGTAAAAAATGCATATTTGAGTTATGGAAGTAAAAACGCACCTGTAAAAGTAGAAGTTTTCTTAAATTTGGCATGCCCTTATTGCGCAACGTTTTATGCCATCGCAGAGGAAGTGCTAACACCGTACATAAATGAGGACAAAGTCGAATTTGTCATCAAACATTTTGATAAACCACGTGAAATGCTATTAAATGGCGCGTTGATTAACGCATTCTTGCATTATAGTGAAAAGGACCACACACGTGAAATTATCAAAGAACTTTTTGCTACCCAACAAGAATGGGATCATTTAACAAACCAAGATATCAAACGAATGCTCCAAGAAAAATATGGTTTAATCGAGCGTTCTGAAAATACTTCCATCAGCTTAAACATACTCGGCGAAACAATCGAACGTAACATTACAATGGTTCCAACCATCTATATCAACGACAAAGAATTCCAATACCCTCGAGAACTAGATGCCGAAGAACTTCGGTATGAAATAGAAACTGAACTTTTGAAGTAATTGGTAAGGGAGCTATTAAAAGCTCCTTTTTACTTTGATTTTAAAAACTCCTACTACTGTGAGTTCTTGTAATATACCAAATGGTCTGTCCACTCATCATTTTCATATATAAAGCCTTTGCGAATACATTCGAATTCCATACCTACACTTTCTGTTAATTTCATCGAAGGTGTATTATCAATGTTAATGTGAGCTTCTATACGGTGGAATTTCATAAGTTTAAAACCCATATTAAGAGCTTCTTTTACCGCTTCTTTACCGTAACCCTTTTTCCAATACTGATTATGAATGGTATATCCTATTCTTGCCCATTGGAAATCATCTCTTGCTAATGTTGAAAAATCGACCATTCCTAAATGTGTACCATCTTCTTTTCTAAACACACCAAATACATGTGCAATATCTGACAAAGCCAACTCTTGATGCTTATCTACCAATTTGTGAAACCACTCTCTTGTACATTCACTCATGTCTATTTTCCCTTGATCGTGTCGATTTTGAGATGGATAACGTTTTTCAAATTCACTTAACCAATTTTCATAATCATCGTATTTTAACGGTCTTATTATTAATCTTTCTGTTTCTGAAATAAGACCAAACTTTTCCTCTTTTAATTTCAATGTGACATCTCCTCTAATTGACTTAACTACGAAATCAATTTCGTTAACTTAACTCATTTGGAAAATTGATACAATTCAAGTTTATCATAGAAGAAATATGTTGAGAACAACATTTGTTAGTAACCCACTTTTCCCCAGTAATATTACCTTTACTAGCTTTTCCAGTATTTTTGTGGTACATTAAGTTCTATATGAATATGAGGACGTGAATTTTTTTGATTAAAATTGAAATGCCAAAACCAGATATCGTTATTCGCCAACGCGAACAAAAACCAAAAGAAGGAGAAGCTATTATCCCTTCTATTTACGGATTTATTGATTTCCATAAAATCCCTCGTGATAAAGGTGGAATTATTCTTTTCTACAACAAAGAAAATGAAGTGTTATTTGTAGGTAAAGCCCGCAAAATGCGTCAACGTGTGAAAAAACATTTTGAAGATAATGTTTCACCTTTAAAAGATCATCGTGATGAAGTACACAAAATCGAAGCATACGTCGTTCAAGATCCTATGGAACGTGAAATTTACGAAACATATGCGATCAATATGCTTCATGCAAAATATAATACAGAAAAAGTTTTCTACTAATTTAGTAGGCATTAGAAATCCCCAAAGTTTTTTACTTTGGGGATTTTTGTTTTAATTTAGGTGTTGGTGCGGCAAAGAATTCAGTTTAAACTTAATAGAATATGGATTGCAGATGTAAAAAGCGAAGATTAATAGGATCCTTTATTTCGACTTGGTTTGTTTAGTGTAACTCAAGCTGTCTTTTGCACAACTCAGAC
>NZ_QWUA01000100.1 GCF_003576525.1 Rummeliibacillus sp. POC4
GTAAATAGAAATAAAATAATTCGGTTTATCTTATATGGTGATAAAAAAGTCAGACCTACAAATTAATAATAAACTTTGAATTTGATAGATTGTTAGTATTTGAGCAAGCGTTAACTAAGAAAATAGATGGCCATTTTTCTGACAATCCTGAATAGCCTTGTTTAATTAGGAAAATTGGAGGTAACACTGAATATAGATAATTATGTTATAAGGGAGTAAAAAATGGCTGACAAAAATAATGTTCAATCTGCTTATTTAAGTCGTAATTTGTGGTCTGGAGTTCTATTTGGAATGGGGCTAGCAGCCTTTATAGACGAGACAGTTTTTCATCAACTTCTACGATGGCATCATTTTTATGACAAATCCACAACTGATATTGGACTCATTTCAGACGGACTATTTCATGCATTTAGTTGGTTTGCAACTATTGGAGGATTATTTCTTTTCGCAGATCTCAGGCGACGAAATGCACTGTGGTTTAAGAGATGGTTAGGAGGAGTGTTTACAGGTTCTGGCGGATTTCAATTATATGACGGTACCATTCAACACAAGATAATGGAGATACACCAAATTCGTTATGTAGAGAATGTAATTATTTACGATTTAATATGGAATATATTGGCGTTTTTAATGATTATAAATGGTCTTCGTCTTCTTGTAAGTACAAGAGATAGACATCAATTGAGGAAGGATATCTCGCATGATTATCAATAACCATATTCATCATAGCAATGGAACACAATTCCACAATATAGTCGAAATAATTCCCCAGCTTGTCTTGGGACTACCGTTTGTATTGGCTTTGGTCATGTATATCGTTGCTGTTGTGGTATCCAATAAGCGTTACAAACCTTGGCCAATCCATCGTATTTTCTGTTGGGCTCTTGGTTGTATTTTAGCAACTTTTTCAGTTGTAGGCCCTTTAGCAAATCGCGCACATGTAGATTTTACAGCTCACATGTTTGGACATCTTTTTTTAGGCATGCTTGCGCCGCTGCTTATGGTCCTTGCTGCGCCAATGACACTTTTACTACGAACGTTAAGTGTTCCAATAGCTAGAAGATTTTCAAAAGTTATAAGAAGCTGGCCATTCCGTATAATTACTAATCCTGTTGTTGCATCCCTTCTTAACATAGGAGGGCTTTGGATTTTATACACTACCAATCTATTCTCACTTATGCATGAGTATATCCTTTTACATCTAATTGTCCATTTCCATATATTTTTGGCCGGTTATTTGTTTACAGTATCAATGATTTATATCGATTCAATACCTCATAGAATTTCTTTTAGAACCCGAGCAATCGTATTAGTCGCTGCCTTAGCTGGCCATGGTATTCTATCAAAGTATATTTATGCGAACCCGCCTAATGGAGTAACCGTAGATCAAGCAGAACTTGGTGGCATGCTCATGTATTATGGGGGAGATATTATTGATATCGTAATCATTTTCATACTTTGTTTACATTGGTTTAAGGCAACTCGACCTCGAACAATGCTAGCCCATTGATCAGTAATTGAAAAAATAATCGTCAATGAAATTTTGAGTGTGAAGCCTAAATTTTCTTTGCTAAAGCAGGAAATTTAGGCTTTTAGTATAATATATTCTTTTTTGGGGCTTTATCACTCAAAATAGCTGAGTATCGTGATATTAGTAAAATGGTTTATTCAAGAAAGGACTTACTGAAAATTAGTGATGGAGGTAGTCATGAGTATAGAAAAAGTGAAGAAAGATTTTAAGATGTTAAGTCAATATGTATTCTTTGATGAGGATCAATATTTTAGGGAACAAACAAATTCAAAATCACATTTTCATATCTTTATTCAAGAGACAGAGATTTTACTAGAAACTTCACTAACAATGGATGAACAATATTGTATATTTAGCTTTCTAGGTTACTCATATCGCATACTAAACAATCCTACTGAAGGAATTAAATATTTCCAAAAATGTTTAACCATTAGTCAACATGAACCACGGAAGCAGATCATAACAATGATACGTTTGGGTGAAGCATACAAATATGCGAATTTACATAAAAAAGCACTTGAATTGTTCGATGACGCTATGAAGATATCAAAGGAATATCAAATTGAAGATTATGAGCATTACATTTATCAACACAAAGGAAAGTGTTTTTTAGAATTAGGTGATGTAACATTAGCAAAAGATAATCTTCATGATGCACTCAGTATAAGAGAGAAAATAGAAAATGATGCGTTAATTTATTCAACTCGCCAAGTAATTGATTTTATAGGTAGAAACTCTAACTTAGTGCAGAATGAAAGGGAAAAATAATATGAAAAAAGTAGTTGCGTTTGTATTTCTTTTAACCCTTAGCGGCTGCACTCAGACAAACTCAAAGGAATTTAAAGAGATTGTTGACGTGAAATCATTATCCAAAATAGATGTCATTGATGGAAGAAATGGTAAACGATACAGTTTAAAAGAAGATAAACAACAATTTGTTGATCTATTAACCGAGAGAATATATAAGAAAATGAAACATCATGAAAAAACAAAGGGGTATATATATCATGCAAACCTTTTTAGTGACGAAAAAGAATTTTCTATTACATTTTTAGATGATGGAATTGAAATCAATGACATTTACTATTCACTAAATAAACCAATTACAGAAAATGAAATATCAGATTTATTAGAGTGAGATAGTCGTCTTATTGATCAATGATATGTACGATTTATTCATTTAATGGATTAAGTAAGTTTCTTAACAAACCCTGTACTTTTTCCAGTATAGCCATTTCCTTTATAAAAAGTATGTGCAATTTGACGTTCTTCACGATTACCACTATTAAGTGTGATTGCATTACAACCTTGATCGATAGCCCATTGCTCACATGATTTTAGTAATTTTGTTCCAATACCTTGTTGACGTTCTTTTGACCTTACGATAAATGCTAAGATTCTACTGTATTTACCTGTCATTTCGAAGTAATAAGCTTTACAAACTCCTGCGAAACCAACGATTTGCCTGTTTTTTATGGCTACTAAACCCTCATAATCAGGATGTTTCTGTAATTCAATAAAACGATTAGTAATATCCTCAGCTGAAGAAGGATAACCTAACTCATCTAATAACGGTTTGAGCTTACTATAATCAGTTCTCTTAATAGGTCTTATTAAAATGTCCATGGCTTCTCCTTTATTGGTAATTGTATTTAAAATTGACTATTATGCTTAAAAGGTAATTTAGTAAATGAGCATACCAAATAACAAGCTTATAATTGCATAGACAAAATCTTATACAATTTTAAGTTTAATTGCAAATGAATAATACAATAAACTATATTATAAATCATCAAAATTTTGAAGACTTGATTCAACGAAAAAAGTTGAGTCAAGTCTTTTTCTTTTAATTTCATCCATATTTAGTTTTGTAATAACTTAAAATGTCCAAATGTAGGGATAAGGTCACAACACTAATTGAATTGTTTTACTTAATGGAGTTAGCTATATCAATTAGTGCATCAACAGACATTTTCTTCCCACAGTCTTCATCCATGCTTAATAGATATTGAAATCCATTTTTTTCGAAAGCAATAGTATCAAATCCAGTAAACCTTTTACTATATATAGCTTCATCTCCATTATTAAGTTTGATCTTTTGCTTAATATGTTTTTCTTCAAAAGGAAGCTGATACTTCACTGGTTTAATGAGAATTTTAAAATGGTTTTGTGCCTTGTCTTCGTGTAAAAAAGTAAACTCTAATTCATCACTTTCATCACCTTCTAAGTCATTCATCCGGCCAAAAGCATGTGTAAACGTTACTTCCGGCAATTTTGATGGCAAAGATATTTGTTTCTTGAAATGTTTTTGACCATCTATAACAGCATTTGCCACATCTTTATAGCCGATGTCGTAATAATACAACTCAATGTCATCACTTGTTGAATCAGCATTTGATGAAAATGAGAGTGAGAAAAAAGTGAGCATAAATGTAAACAGAAAAACGAAGTATTTATTCATTCGAATCACCTCTATATAAATTATTTATAGTTAGGCTGATTCAAAATACGAATATTATGTAAATCGTTCATATTTTTAATAATAAAAATTGATTTTTATTAAAATTACAGACCTCGATAGTCTATATAAACAAAAAAAGAAGAGCGCAATAAGATATTAAATAATTATAGAATATTCTTTTGAAACTTAAAACCATCTTTATACTATAATAGATATTATCTATTTAAAATAGGAAATTTATAGAAAGGATTAAATAAATTGTCGAATCTTAAATTAGCTAAATTTATTGTAAATGATTTTGAACTTTATTATTCGTTGGTTTCAAATGAAAAGGTAATGGCCATGATTACTGAAAAGGCCATTCCATTAGAAGTTGCTAGGGAAAGATTCAATAAAATGATTAAACAAAAAGCACTTTTTGATAAGTATGGAAGCTTCAAAGTTTTTAATAATGCCACAAATGAATTTCTAGGTTCAGGTAATCTAACTTTCAATAAAGATAATGACAATGAAGCTATATGCTACTACCAAAATATTGGGGAAAGGGATTTGGTAGTGAAATAGCTAATGCCTTAGTTGAAAAAGCAAAAGAAGATGGATTAAAAAAATTAACTGCCATTATTGACCCAAATAATGTAGCATCGAGGAAAATATTAATAAGCTTAGGTTTTCATTCTCTAAAGGTATGCGAGATTGATGGTTTACCTGGGGAGATATTATATAAAGACTTATAGAAAATAATTAGATATGGAGGGTTTCTTTGAATTTTGTAGCATGGATGATTGTAGCATGTGAAATCATGTTTTGGATTGTTATTATTTTAGGACTTGTCACACGATATGTGTTCAATCGAAAAAAATTAGGGCTATTCTTAATGGCTTTAACACCTGTTATTGATTTGATTTTATTAATCATAACAACTTTCGATTTATATCGTGGTGCTACTGCGACAGTATCGCATGGTATCGCTGCCGTTTATATCGGTATATCAATTGGATTTGGAAAAAGTATGATTGATTG
The DNA here is from genome assembly GCF_003576525.1 of Rummeliibacillus sp. POC4. Taxonomy (GTDB): domain Bacteria; phylum Bacillota; class Bacilli; order Bacillales_A; family Planococcaceae; genus Rummeliibacillus. The sequence goes on from NZ_QWUA01000100.1 coordinate 5,013, forward strand.
GGCAGATAAGAGATTCCTTTTCTATGTTAAAAAGGAAGGTACAAAGCCAGTTGTGTTATCCGGAATGGATTATGCATTGCATTATTTAAAAGGTTTTAGTAAGCACATATTATCATTTCTACTTGGTGCTGGCTTAATAATAATGATGATGATTTTAATAAAAGATACAACACGAACGGAAGCACTACTTGATGTGATTAAAATATGGGCGCTAGTACTAGGCATTGATTTTCTTTTTACGATTTCTTATTTTATATGGCCGAAGAAAAAGAAAACAAAAATAATGTTTTAAATATAGTAAGTACAGATTTATAGTTTTGAATCTTAAACTTGAAGTTCAATCTAATGATGTATGTTAATCCTTCCGTTTCCAATTTATGATAGGAAAAAAGGGGGAGATTAATGTGAAAATTGAACAAATTGAGCTTTATATTTCGAATTACGAAGAAACAGTTTCTTTTTATAAGAATGTTCTGGAGTTTAGATGTATTTCTGAAAATAATATAGTCACAAATTTTCAAACAGGCAGTAGTGTCTTAACTTTGCACAAGGCCGAAAATCATTCTTATTATTATCATTTTGCATTTAATATTCCACCAAATCTTTTTAACGAGGCAAAAAGATGGATTCAACAACGAATATCTTTAGCAACAGAAGAGGGTGAAGATGAAGTGCAATTTGTTGAATCGAAAGCCAAATCTTTTTACTTTGAAGATCCAGCAGGCAATATTGTAGAGTATATTGCTAGAGAAACAACTGCACCTGCAATGGAAGAAATATTTACACCAATGCATGTTGTCGATATAAGTGAAATCGGATTAACCTCACAAGATATTAAAAAGGATATCGAAAGGATTCAGAAACTAGGTATATCATCCAAAAATAATGAACCGATTTCGTATGATCAATACCTAAACTTTATGGGTGATTATGAAGATGGCGTTTATATAATTGTTGCCCCTGTGGGGAGAAGATGGATTTTCTCAAACAAAAAGGGAATCGTAGCACCTATATTCATTAAAACAAATCGAGGTATTATTAATCATAGTGAAAGTTAAGGTTCAAAGGAGGAATTTTGTGAAAAAGGCAGCACTTATGATATATCCAAATTTTTCATTACAAGAAGTTACCTGTCTCACGTCATTGTTTATGTTTCATAAAAAGCAGTTGGATGTGTTCGGAGCAGAACATTAGATTTATATGAGTGAGGATTATATCCAAGTTATTCCTAATAAGACCTTTGCTGAATTCAATCAAGATGAATATGATGTACTTGTCTTACCGGGAATGATTGATTTTAAAGAAGCGATAGAAGATGAACGTAATATACAATTATTAAAAACTCTAAAAAATAATAAGAATATTCTAATAGCAAGTATTTCAAGTTCTCCTGTTTTGTTAGCGAAAGCAGGATTGTTAGAAGATACAAAATTTAGTTCAGGATTATTTGAGGAAGCATTTGAGATGTTTGAATTCCTGCCTAAAAGGAATGCTGTTCGGCAACCAATTACTGTAGATAAGAATATCATTACTGCAATCGCCTTCGCGTATCGTGAATTTGCGATTAAGGTTGGTCAAATGCTCAATATACCTGTTGATGAGTCATTATTTTCTGGTATTCGTAAAGAACCACCATATTCAGAAGAGGAGTTAACTTTTTATGCATCGAAGTAAAACAATCTTATTAATAGACTTGTAAGCTTTACCGGAAAGGATGCTTGCAATTGAAACTTCCATTTAAACATACTTTAAGTGAGAGAAATTTTATCTTTTTATTAATGGGTAGATTCTTTAAAAGAAGCTCTTTAATATTATTTAGCTTGGAACTAATTTGGTTAACGATGGAGTTAACGAATAATTCACCATTCTATTTGTCTTTCATGGTTATGGCTGAAACTTTGCCATTTATTATTTTAGGTATTTATGGGGGCGTGAAAGCTGATAAATGGAATAAAAGAAGATTAATGGTTAATTGTGATTTTCTAATTGCCATTTTAATCGGTGTTATTCCAATTATGTATTTTTCCGGGTTGATAAATTATTTTATATTAATCTGTATAGCAATCTTAATAAGTATTCTAAATTGTTTTTCAGAACCTAGTTTTCGAGCAATGTTACCAGAATTAGTAACAAAAAATAAATTACAAAGAAGCAACGCTCTTTTAGATTCAATTCAACGTGGTGCCAGTATTCTAATTCCAGCTTCAGTAGGTATAGTTGTAAAGTTTACAGATCAAATTCATATTCTAACACTAGCATTTATTTTAATAAGTATATCGATTATCTTTCATTTGCTGATTAACTATCATACTCATTTTGATACGAATCAAAGTGAACAAGGAACAATAGGCGAAATTAAAACTACTTTAACTTTCTTAACATCTAATAGAAGTATTCTCTTCATTATATTTGTTCAAGGTATCAGTATACTGATCAATACAGGATTATGGCGTGTAGGATTGCCCATTTATTTAGATTCTAATTTAGGTAAAGATATTTCAACTTTCGGGATTATTACAGGTATACTTGGCGCTGCAGCATTCTCGACTTCTATTAGTCTAGGTACACTGAAAAGTTTTAATCCAATAATAGTTTTCAATATAGGAATCACTCTATGGGGTAGTGGTTTATTAATAATGGGGTTATCACCAACTATTTTTGTTATCTATTTAGCAGCAATTATCATTGGAATAGGCCAGGCGAGTGAAGGACTTGCAAGAATTGTCATCATCCAAAAGCATGCTCCTAGCAATATGTTAGGCAAAATGTTCAGCATATCATCGTCTATTAATTATACAAGCGATACATTATCTTTAATGGTCATCGGTAGTGTGTTACCTCTTCTTTCTACAGCTAGTATATTTTTAGTTGGAGGAGGAGTTATTGTAATTGTTGGTTTGATGGGGATTAATTCATTAAAAAATAATGAACCAATAAAGAACACCCTAGAGAGATAATACGAGGGAGGAATTATGATGAAAGCAGTTATTCAAAATGAATTCGGTGATTCAAATGTTTTAAAGTATACAGATGTAGTAAAACCTGTATTGGGTGAGGGTGAAGTATTAATTCGCACAGCCTTTACAAGCGTGAATTTTGCAGATATAAAAAATAGAACGGGAAAGAAAGATAAAGGGAATTTTCCAATGGTTTTAGGTTTAGATATAGCGGGGACAATTGAGGAAGTAGGTGAAAACAGTTCTTTTTCAAAAGGGGACCGAGTGATTGCCTTTCCGAAGAATGGCTCTTACGCAGAATATGTAGTAGCAAAAGAAGCCCTCGTTTATAAAATTCCTGATGCTCTGTCATTTGAAATCGCAGCAACTTTTCCAACAGTTGCAATATTGTCATACATACTTATTCATGAAATAGGACAGGTACGAGAAAAAGATACAGTTGTCATTCATAGTGCTGCTGGTGGAGTGGGATCAATGCTTGTTCAACTTGCAAAACTAGCAAAAGTAAAAAGAATTATAGGTGTAGTAGGAAATTTTGAAAAAGAAGCCTATGTAAAAGAACTAGGTGCAGACGTAGTGACTACATATGACACATTTGTTGAAACTGTATTAAATTTGACAGATGGAGAAGGTGCCAATGTTATCTTCGATTCTGTCGCTGGTGATGTGACAAGTCAAAGCATGGAGTGTTTAGCGTTCTATGGGACACTTGTGCAATTTGGAAATAGTAGTGGGAGAGTAGGACACTTTAAAACGAGTGATGTTCATTCTAGTTGTAGAAATGTAAAAGGGTTCAGTTTAGGAACAACTAGAAAGCACCATCCTGAACGTTTAAAACCTGTTGCTGAAAAGGTATGTAAACTATTTGAAGAGGACTTATTAAACCTACCACTTGCACATATATTTGATTTATATGATGCTGCAAAAGCACATGACTTGATGGAGAGTCGTCAATATCAAGGAAAGATTTTATTGAAGGTATAATTGATTATAGGGAGAAGGGGCTGGGCGATTTATGTCATTTATGTCGCTAGCCCCTAAATCATTAAGAAAACAATTAAGGCTTGTTCCAACAAGGACTTATACATACTCTGAGTAAAGACATTTTGTTTTGCACACCAAGCTATAACGTTAAATTTACTACTTGTATTGAAAGTCCGATAACTAAATTACCGTAACAACTTACATACTGATTGTTTCATAAAATATCCAAATAAAAAGTGTTATTCATCCAAAATAATACTCCTTAATGCCTATTATATAAAAAATAATTCAAAAATTTTACTAGGATAAGAGTATTCTTATGCTATTTTTAGGAGTGGTTGTAATGAATTAATTCTACCGAGATAAAGGGCTTCCTTTTTAGATGAAAATTTTTATTGATCCGAAATTTTATACCTTCTTCAGTGAACAAACTTAATTACATATTTTTGAATTTGCCGCCTAATCGATGTAAGCAATAGCACTAATTTCGATCAGCTGCTCTGGAGAAGCCAAATGGTTTACGCCGATAAGGCTACCAGCTGGGCGATGTTGTCCCATGTATTCTTTAAAAATTCGGATGACCGGCTCTGTATGCTCTATTCCATTAGTTAAATAGATTTCTAAATATGCGAGGTTAGACTTCGTTACATCAAATCCTTCTAATACACGATTTAGATTTTCAAGTGTTTGTCGAGTTTGAGCTTCTATATTCCCTTCGCCGACAAATGTACCCTCCAAATCATGGGAGAATTGTCCCGAAATATAGATTGTGCCATTGACACTGAACCCTTGGGAAATTCCGTGGTCCCAAAGATCGTGATTGTATGTTTTTATTTTTTTCATTTTTATCATTC
>NZ_QWUA01000101.1 GCF_003576525.1 Rummeliibacillus sp. POC4
ATAGGGTATATCTTTTTTTGTCCAAAAAATGAATAAATGATTCTCCCAGAGGGATATCGTGAATATTTAAACATTTATATATATAAATTTGCATATAGTAAAAGCTGAAAATGAATTTCGAATCATTTTCAAATAGTTAGAGGATATCTAATCTGAATATTGAAATGTTAATGTATAAAGTATTAAATGTTTCATAGTATATCGAATTTCAAATTAATGAATATATACTAATGTATAAATGCAAAGGGGATCTATTATGGACGAAAATATATTGTTATCTAAACTGATTCCACCTGAACCAGCAGCGCATTATATGAGAAGAGCAAGAGTGATGAAAAAACTTTCAAATAGCCATAATGCTAAACTCACCATATTACATAGTGGAGCTGGATTTGGTAAAAGTTCTGCATTAGCACAATTTTTAGCTGATCAATCAATTGCTTATTCATGGTATCAAGTAACGGCAGATGATGATGATATTTTACCTTTTTTGCGTCATTTGTTTTATAGTGTAAGACGTGTGATCCCATCTTTTGGAGATCAGATGAAAGGTTGGGATCAGTTATCTACAGTTCCTAAAACGGAGGAATTAAACAAACTCTATATTATGTTTGCAAATGAGTTTTGCAAAATTCGAGAGCAGTTCTTTGTCGTACTGGATGATTATTATTTAGTAGATCATATATATCAAATTCATTTTATTATGGAAAAACTTATTCTCCATTTACCATCAAATGTCCATCTCATTGTATCATCAAGAATTTATCCCTCATGGAATTGTTTACGAAACCTAAGATTGACCAATCAACTTGTAGAATGTGTAGAAGTGGATTTTGTTTTTTCAACAGAAGAAATTCAGGTGTTTTTTGAAGATTATTTTGAACAATCTATTACGGAAGAACAAGTGAAACAAATATCCAAGGCTACGGATGGTTGGGCGATTGCCATTCTTTTTTTAGCTACTCAAACAAATAATTTAGAAAAATCTATTGATAAATTACAGAGCCCAAAAACTAGTGATATATTTCATTATTTATCAGATGAAGTATTTGAATCCCTTGAAGAATTTGAAAAGGAAGCAACTTTAAAGTTTAGTATTTTCGAAACATTTTCTCATAAAGTAATTGAAGAATTCTATGGAAAGGATTTTTCAGAGGTTCTTACCAAACTTGTTAAAAAGCATTCGTTTATACAGCCTCTAAGCGGGTATAGCGAATTTCGATACCATGTACTTTTTCAACAATTTTTGGAACTGAAAATGATGGAACAGAATATAGATGAATTTAATAGATTACATTACAACGCTACTATTTTCTTTACGAAGAAACAAAATGCAATTCAAGCTGTTTATCACGCTATGAAAACAAAAAACGAAGATATCATTGCTAAGACAATCATCAGGTTTGCTAGTCAATTTTTAGAAGAAGGAAAATATGATTGGTTGATTGAGAAAATTCGAGAGTTATCAAAGGATACTATGGTTCAAAATTTTCAACTCTACTATTTTGTAGGTGAAAGCCAAAGATTTCGAGCACAGTATAAAAAAGCACGCACCGCCTATGAGAAATGTCTGGAATTCGCAAAAAGGCATAGAAATTTTGAACTTATGTTAAGGGCAAAAATAGGATTAGCACATATCTATTTAGATACAATTCAGCCATCGCTTGCAGAAGGTTATTTACAAGAAGCATTAGATTTGGCGGAACATACACAAATTGAAAAAGAACAATTACAATTTATACAAAAACAATACGCTGAGAATCTAGTCAATTTGGGAAAACCGTTCGAAGCAGAACAATGGATTGAAGAAGTTGGACTTTCAACTGAAATATTACTGCATGGAAATTTAGATGTAAGAATATTGCTTCGACAAGGGAAATTTCAGCAAGCAAAAAAGTTAATAGAAACTCGTTTAGATTCGAGTGGTGTACGATTGGATGCATATCGAGAAACAGATGTACTCTATTCATTTATCTTAACTCTATTAGGTGAAAATAAAGGCGCATTAGAAATTGCTAATAAAAGTATTATTAAAAAAGACAATCAGTTTTCACAATACCATCTATCAATAGCTTATCTACGAAAAGGTCATACTTTACTTGTATTAAATCCATATAATGTTTTAGATGCAGAAAAATATTACTTGAAGTCTATTGAAATCATGGATAATTTGCAAGTGAATCGTGCAAAGGCAGAATCTTATATGGGTTTAGCAATCGTTAAAAGTAGGCAATACCATTTCGAAGATGGTATCATGTTTGCGGAATTAGGGTTAGAAGAAACGGAGAGAGTTCATGATCATTGGGTTTCAGCATTACTTTATACAGCCTTAACAATTATATATGTCGAGCATGGACAATTGAAAGAAGCTAAAAAGGCCATTTCACTTGCGAAGGGAAAATTTTCGGATGCAGACTATTTTGGTATCATAATCGTTAATTTTTGGTCTGCCTATATTGCTTATTTAGAAAAAGATGATCAAGTCTTTTTGAATACTTTTAAAGATTGCATCTCTATTTTGATGGAACAAAAATATGAATTTTTTATAACAGCACAACATATTTTTGGACCAGTGCAAAGTTTAGTATGGTGGAAAATGGTTGACCATTGGAAAAGGCTCCAAGATACTGATACTTCTGCACCTCTTATGATAAAGGTGTATGAATTATTAGAAGTAGACACTAGTCAGGCTGTTCCTACATATGTGTATAAGATTCAATTGCTGGGAAAAGTAACGATTTTTCGAGATAATCATGAAATAGATGAAAAATCATGGCAACGAGAGAAAGCGAAAGAATTATTTCTTTATCTATATATGAATCATTCAAGATTTGTTTCAAAAGAAGAAATTGTCAATGCGTTATGGCCAAAAACAACAGATCAGGCAAGCCTTAGAGACTTTAAAGTTGTTTATAATGCATTGCTTAAAGTATTGGAACCTAATCGATTGCCTCGCTCAGAAAGTGCCTATATTATTCGGAAACAATCGATGTATAAACTAGTTACAGAACACTGTATAACGAGTGATTACATTTCTTTTAAGGAATTTATTCATTATGGAATAGAAGAAATGAATCCGACATTTTCAAATGAATGGTTAATGCGTGGTATTCAATTATATACAGGAGAATTAATCGCAGATAAACCTTATTTATACTGGGTTCAAAATTTTAGAGAAGAAGCAAAGCAACTTTATATGGAAGCTGTGGAGAGAGTGGCACAAAATTTTGTTCGATTAAAGGAATTTAACAAAACAATTTATTGGGCAGAGCATTTGCTGAAAATGGATAATACTTGGGAAGAAGCGTATCGACTAATAATGTACGGTTATTATCAATTACATAATCGTGCACAAGCAGTAAAATGGTTTGAAAAATGTGAAAGAATATTAAAGAAAGAATTGAATATTGAACCAATGGAAACAACCGTCCAAATGTATGACATGATATTAAAATGACCTCTCGAATAATCGTTAGGTCATTTTGTTTTGTAACCCATTTGTAACTTACAACCTTTATGATAAAACCACAAATATGAAAGCGTTTTAATAAAAGCCGGACTTGAACAAAAATCGCTAGATAATTTTTTAAAAGTAATCAGACGTTCACTGCAGAAAAGTGGTTATGACGAATCAAAATTATCTTATTTAGCAAAGCTGCATATGAAAAAATCAGCTCATGTTTATGTTCGACAAGCATTGGAGCTAAAAGAAACACAATCGATCTATCGTCATATTATGTCATATCGGACAAATAGATCAAATATTATCACTAGATCTTGCATTAGAAGAAGGCAAAATTAAAAATGGAGACATTATCACATTTGTAAGCGCTGGAATAGGCTATGTATGGGGTGCAGTGACAATTCGGTGGGGCCGTGAAAGGTGGTATTGATATGACAAATCAACAAGAAACATTGAAAAAAATAAATTTATCAAATGGAGAAACAATTGCATATCGTGAAAAATCCGGTGGTGAAGAAATACTTATTTTAGTGCATGGTAATATGACATCTTCAAAACATTGGGATGTCCTTATTGAAAAATTAGATAAACGATTTACCGTCTATGCGCCAGATTTAAGAGGATTTGGTCAATCATCGTATCATCAACGAATTCAACATATTAAAGACTTCAGCGATGATCTAAAGTTATGGATTGAAGCTTTAGGTTTAAAGAATTTCTCATTAATGGGATGGTCAACTGGTGGAGCAGTAGCTATGCAATTTTGCGCGGATTATCCAGGACTATGCCAAAGACTAATATTATTAGCATCAGCTTCCACAAGAGGGTATGCATTTTTTGATACAAACCTAGACGGTACACCGAATTATTCGAAGAGGCTATTAACGTTGGAAGAGGTGGAAAATGACAAAGGTAAAACGTTAGCGATGCAATGGTTATACGATACAAAGAATAGAGATGGGTTAAAAGCGGTATGGAATGCATTAATCTACACGCATAACCAACCAACACAAGAACAATATGAAGCTTATATAGATGATATGTTAACACAGCGTAATCTTGCTGATGTGTATTATGCATTAAATACTTTTAATATCAGCGCTGTCGATAACGAAGTAAGTATAGGCCACAATGAGGTAGCGAAAATTCAAATACCGACGCTCATTCTGTATGGTGAACGAGATTATGTGGTAGGAGAAAGTATGACAAATGAGATTATTGAAGATTTTGAGGGGAGAGCGCAGGTTGTAAAACTAAGTAATTGTGGTCATTCAGCGTTGATTGATGATTTACCTCAACTTGTTGAAGCGGTTGAACATTTTATATAAGGGGGAATCACAATGCGTTTACAAGACAAAGTGGCAATTATTACAGGTGGTGCTAGTGGGATTGGTTTAGCAGCAGTAAAACGGTTTGCAAATGAAGGTGCAACAGTAATTATTGCAGATTATAATTCAGATGCAGGGAAAAAAGTTGAAGAAGAGTTATTAAAAGAAAATCTAAAAGTTTCCTTTTACCAAATAAATGTTGCAGATAAAGAGAGCATAACGAATGTAGTATCAGAAATTCTTAAAGAATTTAACAAGATTGATATTCTAGTTAATAATGCAGGTATTACAAATGATGCTATGCTTTGGAAAATGACAGCAGAACAATTTGATCAAGTGATTGATGTCAATTTAAAAGGTGTCTTCAATTGTACGCAAGCTGTTGTTCCTTCAATGATTGCAAATGGATACGGAAAAATAATTAATACATCTTCAGTTAGTGGAGTATATGGTAATATCGGTCAAACCAATTATGCGGCGACAAAAGCAGCTGTTGTTGGAATGACCAAAACCTGGGCAAAAGAACTTGGTAGAAAAGGAATCAACGTTAATGCAGTTGCACCAGGATTCACTAGAACGCCTATGGTCGAAAAAATGCCAGAAAAAGTCCTCAATCATATGGAATCAATTGTTTCTTTAAATCGATTGGGCATTCCAGATGATATAGCCAATGCCTATTTATTTTTAGCTTCTGATGAGTCTAACTACATTACAGGGCATGTATTACAAGTGGATGGTGGAATTATGATGTAGGGGTGAAAAAATGGGAACCGAGCATTCGTGGATATTAAAAAGAACTGCAATTATGCCAAATAAAATAGCATTAATCGATATTGATTCAGAGAGAAGTTGGACTTATCAGCTTCTTTCTGATGAAATTTATAAATGGTTAGCATTTTTTAAAACTATGGGCTTGCAAAAAAATGATAGAGTAGCCGTAATCGCTGAAAATCGAATTGATTTATTTGCTATTCTTTTTGCATGTGGGATTGGAGGTTATATTTATGTCCCGCTCAATTGGCGATTAAGTGAAGCTGAATTGAACTATATATTAGAAGATTGCACCCCAACCTTACTAATATATGAAGACCGATTCATCTCAATTGTAAGCAGAAATTCACATATAAAGGCACACCCAATTAATGAAGAACTCCCCATAGGAAAAAATAATATAGATAACAATGGGAATAATTCCGAAGATGCTTGGTTGTTAATATATACTGGTGGTACTACCGGCAAACCTAAAGGTGTCGTAATATCTTATAAAGCAGTAAATTGGAATGCTTTTAATACAATCATCAGTTGGAATCTAAGTAGTGATGATTGTACATTAAATTATATGCCTTTGTTTCATACCGGGGGACTAAATGCATTGTCCATTCCAATCTTAATGGTAGGTGGTACGGTAGTTGTTGGAAAAAAGTTTAATCCTCAAGAAGCTGTCAAAGCACTAAATAAATACAAAACAACTATTTCACTATTTGTCCCAACTATGTATCAGGCCATTATTAAAACAGAGGATTTTCAACGTACAACTTTTCCAACAGTTAAAGTCTTTTTATCGGGTGGTTCACCTTGTCCTCTGACGATTTATAACGCTTTCCAACAAAAAGGATTAAGCTTTAAAGAAGGGTACGGATTAACAGAAGCAGGACCTAATAATTTTGTCATTCATCCTGAAGTAGCAGCGAAAAAAAGAGGATCAGTTGGTAAAGCCATGCAATTCAATCAAATTAAAATACTAGATTCAGAAGGAAAAGAATGTGAAGTCGATGAGATAGGTGAACTTTTTATAAGTGGAAATCACGTATTTACTGAGTATTGGAAAAACCAGGAAGAAACAGCGAAAGTTAAAAAGAATGGATGGCTTCGTACTGGAGACCTGGCCAAACAAGATCGAGATGGTGATATTTACATTATTGGACGGATAAAAGAGATGATTATTACAGGTGGAGAAAATGTTTATCCGCAAGAAGTAGAACAGTGTATTATTACACACCCAAAAGTCTTGGAAGTAGCTGTAGTAGGTACGCCTGATCTACACTGGGGAGAAGTTGTAACAGCTTTTATTGTAGGAAAAAATAACTTTAATAATATCGAAGAAATACAAGAACATTGCAGAAATTTTCTTGGAGGTTATAAAATTCCGCGACGAATCTTTTTTGTAGCAGCACTACCAAAAACTCATGTTGGCAAGATTGATAAGAAGAGATTGCTTATGAATACGTGATAGAAACAGAAAGAAAGATTATTTTCAACATGTTAATATTATAAAATTGAAACCACAGTGGAAGGTAAAATATCCATTGTGGTTTTTATTTTAGTGTGTAAAAAATCAATATTTATAGGTAATTACATGCATTTATCAAAATTAGAACAAAAACATTCATTTTTCTTGCATGTTTTAGAAAAAAATTACTAAAATGTTAATAAAGGAAGTTACAATTATTTGAAATGTGGTTGTTATTTTTATTGTAAATGGTTCTTTTAATTAGTAAAAGATTATAAAAAAACAAATATGTGATACAAAAGGATTAAAAATAAAGATAAAAATCAATTTTGTTTATAGGTTATTTATAGCTATATAAAATTTATTTGATATTAAAAATTTGATGTTTTTGAATTATCTTCAAGAGGATGTACAAGCAATAGATTTGAAAAATCCCGCATTAACGGGCGAAATCACTACATCATGGATCAATTAAAATGGAAAAAGATAAGTGGAGATCAACTCCATGCGCCCGATAGGTTCAACTATGACACAGTGATGATAAGGTTTACACTGCGTGAAGTTCACTTTATAAAAGGGGGTATTAAGTTGGTTAAAAAAAATGATTGCAGTAAATTTCATGTTTTTATCCAGGAGAACCAAGATTTTTTAAATAATCCTGTTATCAAGGATTTCTTGTCAAACAAGTCGAATTATAACTTACTGAGGCAGTCTATATGCAATCCAACTTACCATAATAAGGAAGAACTAGACCGAGCCTTTCGTGGATTTTACTTTAATATTCGTTTTACGGCCTATATTTCTTCTACAATTTACTATCATGCGATTAACTTAGATAAAAAAATGCGCCTCTTGAATTATCGATTTCCTACCACTTTAGACCAACCTGTAAAAGAAGAGTCAGATATATCTATCAAAGACATGACAATCTATCACGAAGATTTTGAATTGAAATCGGACAATATTTTAGATTATATAACTGATTCAAATATATACAAGGCTGTAAAGCGATTAACACCTAATCAAAGAAATATTCTTTACCTTGTCTATATTAAAGGATTAACAGATTCGGAAACTGCTCAATATTTAAAAAAATCCCAACAAACAATTTCAAAGTCCCGCAATAAAGCGTTAAAAAGAATAAGAAAAGAATTGAATATATCGCCTGAAAATTGTATTTTTTAATAATCGATAAAGGGGGAGAATGAATGGTAGAAACTTTATATCAATTGGCTGTTAAATCTAAAAATGACAGTAAGGCAGTAGTAAAGATATTAAATGCTTTCAAACCAAAGATAAATAAAACCTTGAAACAGACTAGATTTCAATATAGATCTGATTTGGATCAAGAGCTCCAACTAAAGCTAGTAACTATTATTAAAAAATATGACGTCGAAAAGTTAGATGGATTTTGGGAATTTTACGATAAACAAAAAAACTTCTACAATAAAAAAGACTGATAATTCAAAAAATGTAGTTATTTTTCTACTTTATATAAAAATAAACTTGAGAAATGAGGTGAGACCATGACACCAACAGAATTTCCGCTATGGGTAAGTATTTTGGGAAATTTCGGTTTTCCGATTGCCATAACGATTTATCTATTCCTACGATTTGAAAAAAAATTCGAAAAATTAGAAGAAGTCATTTTGGATCTAACGAAATCAAAGGGGTAACTTTATAAATACCTTAAAAGCTCAATTCATTGATGCTTTTAAGGTATTTTTAATGGCATAAAAATTCAAAATGAGTTGTGATAAATGAAAGCAGTTAGGAGAGATAAATTCTCAACTAACTACTTATCTTATAATTTAATTATTTTGTTAAGCGACGAACAAGTGCTTCAGTGGAAAGTATAAAGTTGTAATTATTTAGCACCTTGGTGTTGAAGGACCACATCGCTTTCATGAACTCCAAAAACTATTTCCTAAAATATCTCACCGGGTATTATCAAAACAATTAAAAGAGCTACAAGAAGACGGCATTATTGATCGCCATGTTACGCAAGATACTCCACCAAAAGTAACCTATTTTATGACTGCAGTTGGAAAGAGTATCTTACCGATTGTGCAGATGATGTATGATTGGGGAGAAAAACGAATTGAGGAATTGTATGGAGATACGATCGCTATTGAGAAATGTAAGTGTGAAACAATCTCTAAGTAAAAATACAAAAGAAATTCCAAACAGTTGTTTTCTTACAAAATTTTAATCTATAAAGGAATTATCAAAATCATATTGAAAATAGATAATAGGAACTGTCGTATAGAAATAAAAATATAATATA
>NZ_QWUA01000102.1 GCF_003576525.1 Rummeliibacillus sp. POC4
GGAGAGCGTTAATGGATATTCTTTCATGGATTTTAGTTATTACAAGTTTTATCATTGCGTTTGTTGGTTTAATATATCCGGTTATACCATCTGTTTTATTTATTTTTTTAGGCTTTATCATACATGGACTATTCCATGGCTTTAGTGAATTCCCTTGGTGGTTCTGGGTATGCGAAATTCTTTTTACTATATTGTTATTTGGTGCAGATACACTTGCAAATGCGTTTGGTGTAAAAAGGTTTGGGGGTTCAGAAGCAGGCATCTGGGGAAGTACAATTGGTTTATTAATAGGACCGTTTGTTATACCGTTTGCAGGTATTTTAATAGGACCTTTTATAGGAGCAGTAATCGCCGAATTACTTTTTTCAAAAAGTTCTCTTAAACTGTCGTTGAAGATAGGAGTCGGATCGCTTGTTGGTTTTTTGACATCCGTAGTAACGAAGGGAATTGTACAAATAGTGATGATTGTTTTGTTTTTGGTCGTTATGTAAATTCGCTCTAAAAACTGGCTTTGCGTAAAACATTCAATCTTTTTATGTAATAGGCTAGTTGTATAAATTTCATAGTAATTCAGTCTAAAGGATGAAATTGAAAAATATAGTTAATAATATTTGAACGCAAATATAAATTTTGATAACCTAATGGATGTAGTAAATAATTACTTAATTTCAAGGAGGAATTTTATTATGGCATTTGAATTACCAAACTTACCTTATGCTTTTGATGCATTAGAACCACATATCGACGCAAAAACAATGGAAATCCATCACGACAAACACCATGCTACATACGTAGCTGGCCTAAACGCTGCTCTAGAAGGAAAATCTGAATTTGAAGGTAAAACAGTTGAAGAAGTAATTGCTAACTTAGACGCTGTTCCTGAAGCAGTTCGTACAGCTGTACGTAATAACGGTGGCGGCCATGCTAACCACTCACTATTCTGGGAATCATTAGCTCCAAATGCAGGTGGCAAACCAACTGGTGAACTTGCAGCAGCAATCGATGCAAAATTCGGTAGCTTCGATGCTTTCAAAGAACAATTCGCAGCAGCTGCTAAAACTCGTTTTGGCTCAGGCTGGGCTTGGCTATCACTAGCTAACGGTGAATTAGAAATTTCATCTACTCCAAACCAAGACTCACCAATCATGGAAGGTAAAACTCCATTACTTGGTCTTGATGTTTGGGAACATGCTTACTACTTAAACTATCAAAACCGTCGTCCTGATTACATTTCAGCATTCTGGAATGTTGTAAACTGGGACAAAGTTGCAGAACGTTACGCTGCTGCAAAATAATCCATTATTCTTGGAACAAAGCACGTATCTTACACGTCAGTAAGATGCGTGCTTATTTTTATGGGCTCGTTTAAAATGGGCATATATTTCTGTATTTCGTTACTACTATTTACTGTTGATCATATTAAAAATTTACAATTACATAGGCAAGAAAAATATTAATTCCCCTATGTCTTTGAAAGGCATGCAATTATTCATTTTTTAGCGAAAATGTTTTATGTTTTTTCACAGAAAAATGATATACTACTAATTGTGAATTGAGTGGAAAGGGGGCTAAAAGCATGCGCAAAAAAAACAAAAATATAAACAAACGTGCATCCAATGTCAAAGCAAAACAGCGTGCAAATCTTTCTTTTCGAATGAACGTACTGTTCTTCTCGATTTTCTTATTATTTTCAGCCTTAATATTACGATTAGGATATATGCAAATTGTAAAAGGAAAAGATTATGTTAGAGAATTAGAACAAACGGAAGAAGTCACAGTAAACACTAGTGTTCCACGAGGTCGAATATATGATCGACAAGGTCGTGTATTAGTTGATAATAAACCTAAAAATGCAATTACCTATACAAAATTGCAATCTACGACAAGCGAAGAAATGTTAGCAACAGCTAAAAAGTTATCAAAACTTATTAAAATGGATACAAGTAAAATAGCGTTGCGTGATAAGCAAGATTATTGGATTACTCTTCATAAAGATGAAGCTTATGCAAAAGTTTCAAAAAAAGAGCAAAGCGCTATTAATAAAAACGATAAGTTATCTACTTCTGATAAACAATCTGAACTCGATAAATTAGTACGGGATCGTATTACAAAAGCAGAATTGAAAAGTTTAACGAAAGAAGACTTACAAGTTTTAGCTATTTATAGCAAAATGGTAGCAGGGTATAACTTATCACCTCAAATTATTAAAAGTGATAAAGTAACAGATAAGGAATTTGCTATCGTATCCGAACATTTAAACGAGTTACCAAATGTCAATACAACAACAGATTGGGCCCGACAAAAAAATTCAGATTTAAGTATTCTTGGCTCTACGACTACACCATCTGAAGGGATTCCAAAGGATAAGCTCGATTATTATTTGGCTCGTGGCTACTCACGAAATGACCGAGTTGGGAAAAGTTATATTGAAGCTCAATATGAAGAATTACTGCAAGGGCAAAAAGCAGTTGTCAAAAACGAAACTAACGGAAAAGGCCAAGTTGTCGAAACAAAAACAACATCTCCAGGTTCACCTGGGAAAGACCTTGTATTAACAATTGATAGTAATTTACAAAAGAAACTTGAAAAACTAGTTGAAGAGCAATTACTTACAGCAAAAGCAACTGGTGCTTCTAGTCTTTTAGATCGTGCCTTTCTTGTCATGATGAACCCAAATACTGGGGAAATATTATCAATGGTAGGCAAAAAAATAGATACAGATGAAACTGGTAAAACTGTCATAAACGATTATGCTATTGGTACTTTTACTTCAGCTTATGAAGTAGGGTCAGTAGTAAAACCAGCGACATTACTTACTGGTTATTCATTAAATGCCATTACACCAGGAGAAGTCTTAACCGATAAACCGATTAAAATTGCTGGAACAAAAGCAAAATCTTCTATCTTTAACCGTTCTGGTGCAATTCCTTTATCAGATTTACAAGCGCTTGAACGTTCTTCTAACTCATATATGTTCCAAGTTGCGATGAAGATTGCTGGAGCTAATTATGTGTATAACGGTGGTTTAAGAGTACAACCAAATGATTTTACAAAAATTCGTAATTCATATGCTCAATTTGGTTTAGGAGTGGATACAGGTATTGACTTACCTGGTGAATTTACAGGATTTAAAGGTGAAGAATCGATTTCAGGTAAATTACTCGATTTAGTAATTGGACAATATGATACATTTACACCACTACAATTGGCTCAATATGTATCGACAGTTGCAAATGGTGGGAAGAGAATCCAACCGCATTTAGCAAAAGAGGTACGTGAACCTTCAGTAGATGGGAAAAAATTAGGACCTATTGTTAAAGAATTTACACCAAACGTATTAAATACGATTAACAATCCTCAGTCTCAAATTGATCATGTGAAGCAAGGGATGCATTTAGTGTATTTTGGTAGCCAAGGTTCAGCAGCTTCATACTTTAGAGATGCAAAATTTGACGCAGCAGGTAAAACAGGTACAGCTGAAGTTGTATACTACGGACCTAAAAGGGCTGCATATGGCACTCAAACATTAACAATTACTCATATCGGATTTGCTCCATACAAAAATCCGGAAATCGCCTATGCTGTAGTTGTTCCATGGGTGACAACAAGCCAAAGTTATACAGCTATCAACAATATCATTGCACGTAAAGCTGTTGAAACGTATTTCTCTTTACAAAAGAAAGAAATGAATAATAAAGAAGAAACCGTAGGACAAAAAATAGAAAGAGCAAACAATAAAAACGCTAGTAATAATTCTGCACAGTAGAATGATGCTTAGTAATATAAAAATACAGTGAATTCCATTTGAGGGAACTGAGAAACTTACCTTTTTTAGTTGTGTAAATGAAATTCAATACAATAAAGGCAAATTGTCGTCTTATTTGGACGGCAATTTGCCTTTTTCTCTCTCTTTTTTTCACTCAGAATTTTTAGTATTCGCTTAAGGTTGTGGGTCAATCACATTCTTCGAGGATAAAAGTAGACTCTACAAATTGATTAATTTTCCGAAGCATATTTCCCTTCGGCACCACAATATTGTGCTATGAATGGGTTTCTTGGTTTTAAATTTTTGGGAAAAGTATTTTAGAGAAGAGAAAAGAGTGGATTGGAGTGGAAGGCAGCGAGTCCTCGAAAATGTATTCACATTTTCTTCGTGCGGTGTAAATTCGAGGAAGCTAATTCAATGTCTAGCGGGAACAGCACGAGCTGAAGCACCCGGACTGAGCGTAGCGAGGGAGAAGGCTGAAGCCGTGCCCGCAGAAAGCGTAATCAGAACTAAAGTATATAAGTAAAAGATAAATCGATAGCTTTTTAAATTTATTTATATCAATTTACATCCCCTTTACAAAACCATAATAATCCCTAACATTCCATTTATATTCCCTCAACAAACTCCCTTTATAGTAAGTATTGTAATAAACAATACAAATTCCTTTGGGAGGCAAACACAGATGAAAAACTGGAAGTACTTAATGATGACATCAGTTATCGGATCTGCATTATTTTTAGGAGCATGTGGTAATAACGATGACTCAGCATCAAAAAGCAATAACGGTTCAACAGAACAAAAAGCAGATGCAAGTCAAAAATTAGAAGGTAAAATTTCAGGTGATGGTTCATCAACAGTAGCACCAATTATGGAAGCAATCGTAGAAGAATATGCAAACGAACAACCAAAAGTTCAAGTATCAGTAGGCGTATCTGGAACAGGTGGCGGTTTTGAAAAATTCATAAAAGGCGAAACTGATTTTTCAAATGCCTCTCGTGAAATTAAAGACGAAGAAGCTGCGAAATTAAAAGAAGCAGGTATTGATTATACAGAAATGAAAATTGCATTCGACGGAATTTCAATCGTTGTTAACAAAGATAATAACTGGGTAGAAGATTTAACTGTCGATCAATTAAAACAAATTTGGTTAGAAGATGGTAAAGATAAAAAATGGTCAGATATTAACCCTAAATGGCCAGATGAAAAAATCGTATTCTATTCTCCTGGTACAGATTCAGGTACTTATGACTATTTTGTAAATGATATTTTAGAAGAAAAACAACTAGTAAAATCAGTTACTCTTTCTGAGGATGATAATGTCCTAGTTAAAGGAGTAGAGTCAGATAAAAATGCTATTGGCTATTTTGGATATGCATACTACTTAGCAAACAAAGATAAGTTAAAAGTTGTTAAAATTGGTGGGGTTGAACCAACACATGACACAATCGAATCTGGAGAGTATACACCACTTTCTCGTTCACTATACGTATATGTGAAAAACAGTGCTATAAAAGACAACCCTGTTATGTATGATTTTATGAAATATACAATTGAAAATGCTGGAGAAATGGCTGAAGCAGTTGGTTACGTAAAAACTCCAGATGATATATATCAAAAAGACTTATCTGCATTAGAAGCGTTGAAATAATAAGAGTTAAAAGGGAGTGAGTAGCAAATAGCTACTCACATTCCATTTGAAGGGGGACTTCAATTGGTTAGCTTTAAGCAACAAGATTCGCAATCTGTTCAACAACTAATCGAACAAGCAAAAGGCAAAGGTTCAAAAAAGTTAATGGAAAAAATAATGCCGAAGATATTATTTTTGACGGCATTAGTATCCGTCTTAACGACAATTGGTATTGTATTTACACTGATTTTTGAAACCTTTGAGTTTTTTACAAGAGTGAATATTATAGATTACCTAATCGGTAGAGAATGGCTACCTTTTGCTGGAGATTCACCAGCATATGGGGTTTTGCCATTAATCGCTGGCACATTAAAAGTTACATTGATCGCAGCAGTTGTAGCGGTTCCACTTGGGATAGCGGCAGCAATTTATCTAAGTGAGTATGCAAGTGATAAAATACGCAGAACGATTAAGCCAATTTTAGAAGTTTTGGCTGGCGTTCCTACTATTGTATATGGATTCTTTGCATTGACGTTTGTTACACCAATTATTCAAACTGTTATTCCATCAGTGAAAATTTTTAATGCAATAAGTCCAGGAATCGTAATTGGAATCATGATATTACCAATGATTGCTTCATTATCAGAGGATGCTATGTCTTCCGTTCCAAACTCGATTCGTGAAGGTGCTTTGGCACTGGGCTCTACAAAATTAGAAGTAACATTAAAAGTTATTCTACCAGCGGCAATATCAGGGATTCTTTCTTCTATTGTACTTGCAGTTTCTAGAGCAATCGGTGAAACAATGATCGTTTCTCTAGCTGGTGGATCGACTCCAAAATTCGACATGAATATTACTGATTCTATTCAAACTATGACTGCATATATCGTTCAAGTATCAAGCGGTGATGCTGGTTATGGAACTACTATTTATTATTCAATCTATGCTGTTGGTTTTACTCTTTTTATCTTCACATTACTGATGAATTTATTAGCACACTTTATCTCAAAACGCTTTAAGGAGGAATACTGATGAATTATATCAATCAAAAAGAAGTCATCAAGAGAATGTCAGGGCGAATATTCCTCAATGGTCTTTTTAAAGTGATCTTTCTATTAGCGACATTGTTCGCTTTAGCAACGCTTGGAATTTTGATTTATCGGATGGTTACACAAGGTTCTGAATATTTAGATGCTGATTTCCTGGGAAATTTCTCATCTAGATTTGCCGAAAAAGCTGGGATTAAGGCAGCATTGATAGGGTCGATTTGGCTAATGGCAGTTGTTGCTCCAGTATCACTTTTACTTGGTATAGGTGCAGCTCTTTATCTTGAAGAATATGCTTCTAAAAACAAAATGACGGATTTTATACGTATGAATATCTCCAATTTAGCTGGAGTTCCTTCTATTGTATTTGGTTTACTTGGATTGACCATTTTTGTTCGAAGTTTAGCTTTAGGAAAAAGTGTATTAGCTGCTGGATTGACCATGAGTTTATTGATATTACCTGTCATAATTGTTTCTTCTCAAGAAGCAATTCGCGCTGTGCCGAATGAATTGCGTGAAGCATCATATGGTATGGGTGCAACTAAGTGGCAGACTATTTTAAAAGTTGTACTACCTTTTGCGATACCGGGTATTTTAACTGGCTGTATTCTAGCACTATCAAGGGCCGTTGGTGAAACAGCTCCTTTAGTTGTAATTGGTATTCCTGTCATCGTACATTTTTTGCCAGAAGGAATTTTAAGCCAATTCACTGCTTTACCAATGCAAATATTTGATTGGGCAAAACGTCCACAACCAGAATTTCAACATGTCGCAGCAGCAGGGATTCTTGTTTTACTGATATTCTTAATTGTTTTAAATTCAATTGCTATTTTCATCCGAAATAAGTTCCAAAAACGTTATTAAAATTGGAGGATATAAAATGTTAAAAATTCAAGTGAAAGATGCAGAGCAAAATTCAACTGATAATCTTAAGGTACTTCAAACAGATAAGAAAAAAACTGTTTATCAAACAAGAAACTTGAATCTTTGGTATGGTGAGCAACAAGCTTTAAAAGATATAAATCTTGACATTATTGAAAATGATGTAACGGCTATTATTGGACCTTCTGGTTGTGGAAAATCCACTTATATTAAAACGTTGAATCGAATGGTAGAACTTGTACCAATTGTTCGTACAACTGGTGAAATTATCTATCGCGAACGAAATATTTTAGATAAAAATTATCAAGTAGAAGAATTAAGAACGAAAGTAGGAATGGTATTCCAAAAGCCAAATCCATTTCCAAAATCTATTTACGATAATATTGCCTATGGTCCAAGAATTCATGGTATAAAAAACAAAAAGATTTTAGATGAAATCGTAGAAAATAGTTTACGTGGTGCGGCTATTTGGGATGATGTAAAAGATCGTTTACATCAAAATGCTTATGGGTTATCAGGAGGGCAACAACAACGTATTTGTATTGCTAGATGTTTGGCAATAGAACCAGATGTCATCTTAATGGACGAACCGACTTCAGCACTTGATCCTATATCAACATTAAAAGTAGAAGAACTTGTTCAAGAATTAAAACAAAATTATTCTATTATAATTGTGACACATAATATGCAACAAGCTGCACGTATTTCTGACAAAACAGCATTCTTCTTAAATGGTGAGGTAATTGAATTTGATGATACAAATAAATTATTCTCAACACCATCAGATCGACGTACAGAAGACTATATATCTGGAAGATTTGGCTAAGGAGGAAATAACATGACACCAAGGGAAAAATTCGATAGTGATTTAAAACGTGTTCAAAATCTACTTGTTGAATTGTGCGAACGTTCAATTCAGGCATTCGAGAAATCGCTGAATGTATTATTTTCAAAAAATATGGACGGTGCAATCGTTATTATTGAGCAAGACCGTTTTATCAATCGCTTAGAAGAACATCTTCATGATGAAATTATTCTTTTAATCACAAAACAACAACCAGTAGCCACAGACTTACGAAGATTAGTTGCTCTCATCCGTGCTGCACAAGATATGGAAAGAATAGGTGACTATGCCGTAAGTATTGGAAAAGAAACAATTCGTATAGGTGAAAATCCCAAACCTTATCCAGAAGAGCAATTACGAGAAATGGGAAAATTGACTGTTAATATGTTAAAAGAAATGTTGGATGCTTTTGTAAAAGAAGATGTTGAAAAAGCAAAAGAAATCGCTTTGCGAGATGATCAGATTGATCATTGTTATGGAGAAACAATGTCATCTATTGAAAAAATGATGACTAACGAATCCTCGAGTGGCCATGCAATTCAATTGGCGCTAATATGCAAATATATTGAAAGAGCTGCCGACCATGCCACAAATTTAGCTGAAGCTTTATTCTTTATAGTCCAAGGAAAAAGATTCGCTCTAAATTCATAAAAGGAGTTTTCCGTAAATAGTGGAAACTCTTTTTTATCATACATTTTAAATGTAATTCGTTAATTAATTAATTTTAA
>NZ_QWUA01000103.1 GCF_003576525.1 Rummeliibacillus sp. POC4
TCTGTATTATAAAGCAGGCATTATTGTACCTATCTCTATTACTTTTAATTATTTCTGGATGTTCTACTAACAATAAAAATCATAAGCACTCGAAAAATAACGCCTATATGGATGGCTACATATTTTTTTATGAAGATAAAGATCTTTCATCTGTTATATTTTTATCAGAAGAAAGTGGTATCGAATCAGAAGAATTAAATTATTTATCGATTCTAGAAATTACAGAAAAATATAGTAATTACTATTTTATAGTTGGGGCGGAAAAAACTTTCATCTACCATCCAATATAAAATCTAGAGATAAGGTGACAATTAGTTACGATAGAATTTTAGAATCGTACCCTCCGCAAATCCCTGTTTTAAATATTGAAAAGGAGTTCGATGGCTGTACTTTTATCAATCATCATTCATATTATGCATAGGGGGTTTAACTTTTTAGAAGATTATATCATACAACAAGGTATGGCGGATATAACAAATTCCAATAGTTTGTCCCTCAATATTTTATTAGCCATTCCCATTGTACTGTTGATCATTAGTACCATTCTGTATTTAAATAAACGAGATTATGAACAACTTCCGACTTGGTTAACTTTAACTTTCACATTTTCAAGTATATCTATGATTGCTGGAGGAAATGGATTAGTAGAGTATCATTTTTCTATATTTATGGTATTAGCAATTATCTCAAGCTTTTCAAGAGTTAGACTAGTGATTGTCAGTACGATCATTTTTGCTATACAACATTTAGCTGGTTACTTTTGGTTTCCTGAGCTAATTTGCGGAACCACTAATTATCGATTTTCTTTACTACTAATACATGCCTTATACTTAATCCTCACAAGTTTAGCTACTATTCAGCTGATTATCAATAGACAGCAAACCGAGGGAAAACTAAAAAAGGCACGTACAGAATCTACAAACCGATTACAACTTGCACTAAATGAGATTGAAAATACGAGTATTGAAATGAATAAATTACTAGAAAAATTACAATTAGATGCGGCTGATTCATCTAATACAAGTTTAAATATTTCAAAAACACTTAAAGAGAACTTATCAGTTACTGAAGAAGAATTAGCAACTTTAGAAAAAGGTGTTACAGAAAATAACAATTTACTATTACAATTTAACGAGATATATAAGAGAACAGATAATGTTTCATCTATTGCCAACACAAGTTTAGACCAAATTCAAGAAGGGCATCATGCATTGAATCATGTTAATCAGCAAATGAAAGTCATTTCTAAAACGATATTATCAATGCAACAAGTTACAAATGATTTAATGATTTATTCAAGTAAAATAGGAGATTTTCTATCCATCATTACAGATATTACACAAGAAACAAAGTTGTTAGCCCTTAATGCATCAATCGAAGCAGCTCGAGCAGGTGAACAAGGAAAAGGTTTCGCTGTTGTTGCAGGTGAAGTTGGAAAATTGGCCGTTAATACACAACAATCTGCCCAAAATATTGAAAATGTTATAAAAACAATCCAATCTCATATTAAAGAAGTTTCATCTAAAATGACAGTTAGTATAGAAGAAATTACAAAAGGAAATAAGCAAATGGAGGTTACTGAAGAGACCTTTGATAGTATATTTGAAACGATTAAAATCGTTGATCACGAAGTAAATGCAATTTCCCAATCAACATCAGAATTTATCGAACAGACGAATCATACCAATTCATTACTACAAAATTTAGTCAGTGCTAATCAAGACTCAACAAAGCATTTACAAACGATTTCTGAAGCATCGGAAAAGCAGTATACAACCAATATTTCATTAAAGAATATCATTGGTTCTATAAACAATATATCTTCAACTTTGGAATCAAAGTTAAAAAGATTAGGCAATTAAAAGAAAAGAGGAGAATCCATAATGGACTCTCCTCTTTTAATATGATTAATTTATTGATAGTTAACTGAGTAGTCTTTTGAATCAATCCATTTAAGTTTACGTTCGAAAATACGAAGTAAAACTGTATTTAAAATAATTGGTAGAGCGAAGAACATAATTAACATAATGGTAATATTGTGGAGGTCCCAACCACCATGAGCTAAATTCATATAGTTTAATGGTCCGATCAAACCTGCAAGACCAAATCCAGCGCTATATGAAGTTCCAATAATATTCAACATACCACCTAAGGCACCTAAAATTGCTGCAGTGATAATCATAGGAAACGCAATTCTTGGTTTCATAAAGAAGTTACGCATTTGAATCTTAGGAGAACCCATAACGTGAGCTAAAGCAGTTCCTAAATTATTCGCTTTATAACTTGCGATACACATACCAACTCCAGAAGCAACAACGCCAAGATTTGCTGTACCAGCACCGATACCAGATAACATTACAACTGTTGCAACACCGATTGTAGATAAAGGTGAAAGGATTAAAATACTAAAGATAACTGCAATAATCGCACCCATTAATACGGGTTGTAATTCTGTAACATTTTCAATGACAACTCCAACATAACCTGCTCCTGTGCGGACATAAGGAAGTGTAATTAAACCAATACCACCAGGGATGAATAATGATAAAGCTGGCATTAATAGAATTGTATAATCCTTGAAACGATCGCCGATAAATTGTACAAATACCACTGCTAAAGCTGCTGTAATACCTGTATTGATAACAACCCCAATACCTTGCATTGTGATAGCACCGCCATCACCCATTGTCCAAACGCCACTTCCGACCATTGACGCCAGACCAACACTTGCTGTTTGAATAGGTGTTAACTTAAATGTTAAACCAATCATTACACCTGTTATTACTGGTAATAGGCTCATAGCTAAAACTGATATGTCTAAAATATGTTGGAATACAGGAACATATGGAATAATTAATTTTAAAATTTCTCCAACTAATGCATTTGGAATGAGGGCTACAATGATCCCTAAACTCATACCGGTTAATAGTTTGTTGATAAAGTCTTTCATAATATCAATCTCCATTCAATCGAGTAATGTACTAAATTATATAACACTTAATGTTACAGTCAATAGTGAATATTCTAAAAATTTTATACAAATGACTTATTATAGAAAAAAGTAGTCTTATAGAGAAATATATAAAACAAATGAGAGAATATTTTTTCTGACAATTCAAACCATTTTGCTTATTTAGTTGTATAACAGCTAGATCTTCACGTATTAATGTAATCTTATATAGGCCGTTTCTTATATATTTTTAAAAGTTTTTATGCTTATATAGAGAGAAATATATCTTTTGGAATCTACTTTTTGATAACTACAATCTTATGTAAGTTATTTTAATTGAAGAATAGTGCTAAATAATATTATTATGTAAACTAAATATTCATTTTAAGAAGGAACTGCTACTTTATTTTTTATTCACAAATAAGTAAAATAGTAAAGTATTCGATTTAATAGAAGGAGAAAAAATATGAACGATAAGCGTTATAAGGTTGCTCATCGTGAAGCACTTATTGGTATTGCATTAGTAGTCGTCAATTTTGCAATATGGTTTGGCTTTGCATATGGGCTTGGTTCAGGAAATCCGAAAGAGTATACATATGTATTCGGTTTTCCGGCTTGGTTTTTCTATAGCTGTATAGCTGGCACAATTTTTATGATTGTTTTATTAATGGTCATTATAAAATTTTTCTTTAAAGATGTACCAATTGAAGAAGAGGATGGTGACGATCAATGATGAATTGGCAAGTTATCCTTCCATTAATCTTTTTCTTAGTCATTATCTTTTTAATAGGGATATGGGCAAATAAACATGTCATGCAATCGAATTCGTTTTTACAAGAGTATTTTCTAGGTGGTAGACAAATGGGAGGATTCCTCCTTGCAATGACAATGATGGCCACATACGGAAGTGCATCTAGTTTTATCGGAGGGCCCGGTGTCGCTTATAATACGGGTCTTGGTTGGGTTCTGTTATCGATGGCACAATTACCAGCAGGTTATTACGTTTTAATGGTTCTGGGTAAGAAATTTGCGATTATCGCTAGAAAATATAAAGCGATTACATTGATAGATTTTTTACATGAACGCTATAAAAGTAATTTCGTTGTTATTGTTTCTGCATTGAGTATTATAATCTTCCTATTTGCTTCAATGGCTGCACAATGGATTGGTGGTGCAAGGTTAATTGAATCTTTAACCGGATTAAATTATACTTCTGCATTATTCATTTTTGCGATTGTAGTCCTTGTATATGTAATAATAGGTGGATTTAGAGCCGTAGCATTAACAGATGCTGTACAAGGTACTGTGATGTTTTTAGGTAGTGTTATTTTGCTTGTTGGTACGATTATTGCTGGTGGCGGCGTTTCTAATATCATGTCCGACTTAGTTGCTGAAAATCCTAAGTTGGTATCTCCGTTTGGTGCTGATGGAAGTTTAACGCCACTATATGTATCTACATTTTGGATTTTAATCGGTATTGGTGTTATTGGTTTACCTCAAATTGCAGTACGAGCAATGTCATATAAAAACTCAAGAAGTATGCACTCAGCAATCATTATTGGAACAATTGCAATAGGGACAGTTATGTTCGGGATGCATTTAACAGGGGTATTGGCACGCCCGGTGTTACCTGGTATTGATATCGGTGATAAAGTTATGCCACTTTTAACATTGAAGGTATTACCACCTTATTTGGCAGGTATCGTTTTGGCTGCTCCAATGGCTGCGATTATGTCTACTGTAAATGCTTTGCTAATGCTTGTAAGTTCTACTATTGTGAAAGATATATATCTAAACTATATTAAGCCAAAAGCGAATGATCATGAAGTGAAAAGACTAAGCTTTTTGGTCACTGCTTTAATCGGCTTAGCGGTTATTATTATTGCGTTAAAACCGCCTAGCTTGCTTGTATGGCTTAACCTTTTCTCATTTGGTGGCTTAGAATCTGTATTTGTTTGGCCTGTTGTATTAGGTCTATATTGGAAAAAAGGAAACAAATATGGAGCAGCTTCTTCCATGATTGTAGGTTTAGTCAGTTATATTTTCATTTACGAAAAATGGGGAACAACTTTCTTAGGAATGCATACAGTAACAACTTCTATTCTATTATCTCTTGTAAGTTATGTAGTAGTTAGTCTTCTAAGTAGTTCTAAATTTAAAGACGTTAAACACATCATTTAAAGATTTAAACTCAAGCTTTATTGTACTAATAGGGCTTGAGTTTGTTTATGTTTACGTATTGTATAAAAATTTATTTTAATATTTGTTTTTTAAGAAAATTCCGTTGACAGATGTTTTAGACTGTTATATATTATTATCAATAATAATATTTGTTATATAACAGGAGGAGAAATACAAATGGATATGTATAGAGAAAGCTATGAACGATATTGTAACGCATGCCAAGAATATGGATTGGAATCGAAAGACTTTTACTTTTTTATCAATCATCTAACGGAAGAACAACTTAATGCCTACAAAGAATACTCAAAAAGGAGAAACGACCAAAATGACTGATGCCGTCGCGAGTGACTTATAAACCCCCTGCTGATCATATAATGATTGGTAGGGGGTTATTTATTTTCGTCAAAATTTAAAAAATATTAGAAAAATATTTACATGACCTAAAGAATGTGAAATACTGATAGATGACAATTACATAACTTTTAGATAGAAGTGCCTATCAATTGATAGGATAATAGGGAAATCGGTGGAAATCCGATGCAGCCCCGCTACTGTAAATGTATTTGAACTTCGCGTATACCACTGGCTAACAGCTGGGAAGGTGCGAAATTTCTAATATACATAAGCCAGGAGACCTGCTTTTATCTTTAGTTCTGATCTTCGAGGGGAGGTATCGAACTGTGAAATACATATGTTTATTTCACGTCCAATTATCTTTACATATATATGTAAAGACATTAAATTTGTATTGCTTTCATTACCTCTATTCTAGAAGACAGTTAAGCGTTAATTGTCCAAATGAATGGAGGTATTTTTATGTACAAAAACAAAAACTTTAAAAAATGGATTGCACCAGTCTCATTAGCTAGTTTATTGCTCACATCTCAACTTCCTGCTTCAATTATTGCCCATGCAGAGGGAAACAAGGAAGTAAATGCATCAGTGAAAAATGTTGAATACCAAAAAGCTTTAAAGAGCTCAGCTTTATGGCTATACAAAAATACCCCAAATGCTAAGTTTGGAAATGAAGATGTTGTAACTGATTTAGCACAAACTGGATTCCCTGTTGCAAAAGATTATTATACGA
Source organism: Rummeliibacillus sp. POC4 (assembly GCF_003576525.1). GTDB lineage: Bacteria > Bacillota > Bacilli > Bacillales_A > Planococcaceae > Rummeliibacillus. The sequence continues at coordinate 6,222 of NZ_QWUA01000103.1, forward strand.
ATTACTACAAGAGTATTGTTTCAAAACTAAAAGTAAACAATGGGGAACTCTTTGATGGAGAAAGAGAAATCTCATCAGGAAAGTATGGAAAAGTAGTACTAGCACTAACATCAATCGGTAAAGATGCATCAAATATTGAAGGTTTTAATTTAATTCAAACGATGTTGGATAAAATTTTGAAGGAACAAGAAAATAAAACATACTCAGCAACATCAAATTATAATGTACTTTATGCTCTTGATTCAGCGAATTACAAACTTCCAGCGGATGAAAAATATGCAAATTTAAAAGACCAAATGATAAAAGATTTATTAAGTGATCAATTCACTGATGAAAACGCAGGTTCATTTGGGGTTTCATGGCAATGGCCTGGTGTTGATGGAACTGCAATGGTAACGACTGCTTTATCAAACTACACCTCTTTAGACGGCGTTAACGATTCAATTGATAAGGCTTTGAAATATTTATCTGCTAATTTAAATAAAAATGCAGGTTACGATGGTTACTACGGTGGAGATAGTCCAGAATCTATTTCACAAGTAATTCTAGCTCTTACTTCTTTAAATATTAATCCAAAATCAGATCTTCGCTTTATCAAAAATAACAATTGGGCTATTTCTAATTTGATGACTACATACGATCAAGTATCGGGTGGATTTAAAAACTCCCCTACATCAAAAATAGCTAACGATATGTCTACCGACCAAGCAAACCGTGCTTTAGAAGCATATGATCGCTTACTAAATAATGAAGAGAAATTCTACGATATGTCTGATGTTAAAGCCGAAAACCTTGCATATGACACAAAAGCACCTGATAAGCCAACTGTTAAAACTGTGGCAGACAATAAAACTACTGTAACTGGTAAAACAGAATCGTACGCTACCGTAACTGTGAAAAACGGTTCTAAAATTATCGGTACAGCCATTGCAGACTTTAAAGGTGCATATTCAGTCAAAATCAAAAAACAAAAGGCTGGTACCACATTAAAAATTGCAGCTACCGATCTTGCTAAGAACACTAGCAAAACGGTTTCTGTAAAAGTTGTTGATAAAACAGCACCAAAAACGCCAATCGTTAAAAAAGTAACAAAGAATTCTACAAGAATAGTTGGAACAGCAGAAGCAAAATCAACCATTTATGTTGTGAAAAATAAGAAAGTAATACAAAAGGGAAAAGTCTCATCCAAAGGTAAATTCTCTTTATCTATCAAAAAACAAAAAGCTGGTACAAAATTAACGGTTTATGTTAAGGATTCAGCGAATAACAAAAGTGTATCTAAGACAATTACTGTTAAATCAAAATAACTAGTCAAGAATGTAAATTATAACCCAGGGTGTTAGAGACAAATTCTAACACCCTATTGACATCTATATGGAGGTGTTATTTTTGAAGAAAGTACATTTTTATATTCTTTCTTTAATTATTACGATATTCTGCCTTGCTGGTTGTAAAGTGCAAACAGTTGAACAATACAATCATCAAAATACAGATGAAAAAAGTGTGGAAGGGTCTAGTGATAAAGTAATTCCTATAAATGGGGATAAGGATAAAGAAAAGGTAACGGATAAGAAAAAGATTGAAACTGAAAAGCAAGTAAATAAACAAGAAGATTCTAAACAAGTAGATTCTAAAGAAACGATTAAACTACCTGATGAATCAAGCCAAAAAGAAAAAACTCAAAAGGCAACCCAACGAGCGAATGAAAGTGATACTACCAAAAAAGAAAGAAGCAGCTTAACTAAATCAACAAATCAAGAGAAGCCTGAAAAAAAGGAAAAAATTAATACGAAGAAAACAGTAACATCGCCCAATAAGGAAACTTCATCATTCAAGAAAACAAATCCATCAAAATCAACTACTGAATCAAAAGTGGCTGATAAAAAAGTTGTTAAAGAAAAGAAAAAATACGTTACGATTTCAGTAAGAGTTGATACTCTTTTGAAACCTGATCATTTTGCAAAACTTGATAAACCATTACGAAATGAAAAATATGTTCCAAAAGGCGGAGTAATTATTGCTACTTCAAAATATGAAATTCTTAGTAAAGATGATACTGCTTGGAGTATTACTTTAAGAGCTTTAAAAGAGCATAATATTCAATTTGAATATGAAGGTGCTGGAGAAAACAAATATGGTAGTGTCTATATTCAAGGAATTAATCATTTATATGAAAAAGATGCGGGATCACTTTCAGGATGGATGTATAGTGTAAACGGTAAAAATCCTGGTCTGGGTTCGAGTAGTTATACAGTAAAAGATGGAGACCAAATTGTGTGGCAATATACTGTGGATCTAGGTAAAGATATTGGATTGTAATT
>NZ_QWUA01000104.1 GCF_003576525.1 Rummeliibacillus sp. POC4
AAAATTTCTAGAACTATGAAAGAAAATAATAATGAAATTCTAAAAATACAAGAGATTAGTTTGTTATTGTCCACTATAAATAATAGTTTGAAAAAAGTGAGTAATAAGAATAATGATTTAATAATTGATTTACAAACAAATAATATTAATCCTTCAAAAGTGCTAAGTAATATTAACATCACAGTTGGAACTAGGGGAAGAGATATAAGAGATTCTAGTCTAGGGTTAAATAATTTAATTTATCTTTCTTTATTGATGATGCAACTTGAAGATGATACTGTACCTAAGGTGTTAAGTGAAAATAAAATGGATGTGATAAAGGAACTTGAAGATGAGGAATGTGAAGTTTTAGATGATTGTTTTGAAAAAAGTGGAGATAAGTATATTTTAAAAAGTGATATTCAAAAAGAGAAGTATAATGAATTATATAAGTTCTTTGATATCAACAGAGATAGAGAAGCATCTTTTACGCTTCTAGCAATCGAAGAACCAGAAGCACACTTGCATCCCTCGATACAAAGAACAGTTTATAAAGAAGTAATGAAAGAAAACACATCAATTTTAATTTCAACCCATTCACCTTTTATTACTTCAATTGCACCTATAGACTCAATTGTTCATCTTATTCCATCTAAAGAAAGTGGAACAAAAGGTTATTCTGCTGCAAATATTCAACTTACAGATAGACAAAAGTTAGATATGCAGCGTTATATCGATGTCAAAAGAGGAGAAATGTATTTTGGTAGAGGAATAATTTTAGTAGAAGGGATTGCAGAAGAATATCTGATTCCGAAATTTGCGGAGCTATTGGAAATACAATTAGATTTAGAAGGAATAATTTGTTGTAATATTAATGGTACGGATTTTAAACCCTACCTGGTTTTTTTAAGGGAGTTAGGGATTCCTTATGTTGTTATTACAGATGGTGATTATTACTATCATGAAGATGAAAAGAAAATTTTTAATGAAATGCATTCTAAATCAAATAAAGGTATTGGATATGATGGTAATGATCGATTTGTCAAAATTAATGAAGAATTGAAAATAATTGATTTAGACGAGATTCAAACAGCTTTAGAAAGTGATGATAAATGGAATGAATTGGATAAAATATTCCGTGTGAATCATGTTCATATAGGAGAATATACGTTAGAAGTAGATATGATGAATAAAATAGCTACACACAAAGAAAGTAAAGAAAAATTATTTAATTTATTTGATTTGATGACAGCTGGGGGAGATCTTCATAAAAATAAATTTAAAAGTAACTTTAATACAAAGAGATATAATAAGTGTTTAAATCAAATAGAGGGGAATACATCTAAAATTGGTAAAGGAAGGTTTGCACAATCATTATCTAATATATGTGATAAGAACTTCATACCATTATATATAGAAAATGCTTTAAAGGATATCCGCAATCAAATAACATCTCAAAAAGAGGTTAAATTATGAATATTCTAAATAAAAAACTTAACCAATTGGATGATGTTCAAAGGCGAGCTTACGAGAGCAATAAAAATACAATTATTAGTGCAGGGCCAGGTAGTGGTAAAACAACTTTAATAACACTAAAAATAGCTAAGTTACTATCCGAAATTCCACTACCTAGAGGATTAGCTTGTATAACATTTAAGTTGCCACGCGTACTTTTAATGAAAAAGTAGCGCGGAAAAACCTGATGTGGCGGGGGTTTGAAGAAGATGTCTTCTATGTCCCACCGTTTCCATAACACAAACCATATAATTAAAAAGAGTGCCAAACTCCTTAATACAAGGATTTTGGCATTCTTTTTATATTAGTAAGTTTCAATTTTAAGTGTTAGCCTTGAGATCACTTTTTGAACTTACCAGTTACGTCCATATAACGTCCATTGTCGTTTTAAATTTATATGTACAAGCTGTTTCTGCACTTTTTAATATTAAATCCTGCATGCATCCACAGATCTTGTGGCGTAATATCTAACGATAAATCTCAGCCAACAATTCCTGGTTTTTCTCACGGAATTTTTCGTTGTGTGAAGAGACCATTGCGTAGCTGTCGGCTTCGGGTTCGATGTATTTTTTGACGCTGTTGACCGCTAGTACGGCATCGTTGAATGTACCAACGAGTAAGTATACTTTATCGTCGTAAGAAACGATATCGCCGACGGCAAAAATTCCAGGTGTTGTTGTTTTGCATTGGCCGATGCTTTCGAAGAGTTGACTTTCGTTGCGTTTTGGTGCAATGCCTTCCTCAAATTCAAGAGATACTTCACGGTTATAGCCATGGCATATTAAAATATCATCCATTGTGATGGTTTGAATTTCACCATTTTGAACGATGTCTACTGATTCGATAGCTGTTTTTTGTGTATTTGCATGTAGTTTTTGGATTTCAGTATTGAGTAAAATGTCGACGCCATGATCTTTTAATTTGTTGACTTGAGATTCATGCGCTTTTAATTCGTCACTACGATAAATCACGGTTATTTTTTTAGCGATAGGGAGTAATTCAACTGCCCAGTCGATTGCAGCGTTGCCTCCACCAGAGATCAATAATTCTTTGCCACGGAAGCGTTCCATACCATTGATCGTATAGTGTAAGTTGGTCATTTCATATTTTTCGGCACCATCGATTTCTAGTTTAATAGGTTGGAAGATGCCACCGCCAATCGCAATGATGACCGCTTTTGAATAATGTTTTTCTCCAGATTCAGTTGTAATTGTAAAGAAGTTATTTTTCTTTTCAATCCATTTGACTTTTGAATTTAGACATACAGTTGGGTTGAATGTCATTGCTTGTTGAACTAAATTTTTTAAAAAGACTTCACCTTGAATGGGTTGTTGACCACCGACATCCCAAAGCATCTTTTCTAAAAAGATATTCACTTTTCCGCCAAGTTGAGGATGGAATTCAATAATTTTCGTTTTCAAATCCCTCATGCCACTATAAAAGGCGCTATATAAACCTGCAGGACCTCCGCCGACAATTGTTACATCATATAAATCCATATTGTACACTCCTACTCATATACTTCTATTATGATAATGATAATCCTTATCAATTAAAAATGCAAAACAAAGTTACATTAAACGATGATATTTCCTTTAGATGGGTTTTAGTCTAGGATATTACCATTTTTTTATTGACATTTTAAAGATTGAAAGTTATATTTTTATAAGTGATAAAGATTCTCATTATCAATCATTCAATTATTAGAGGAGTGTAACAAATGAAGAAAATGACAAAAGTACTGCTATTTGCAATTATGTCTGTTCTAGTACTTGCATTAGCAGCTTGTTCAGATGATTCTTCAAAAGAAAAATCATCAAGTGATACAAAGTCTGAATCAGCAGATGGTCAATATCCAATCGAGATCAAACACGCATTCGGAACAACAACAATTGAGAAAAAACCTGAACGTGTTGCAACGATAGCATGGGCAAACCATGACGTAGCATTAGCATTAGGTGTCGTACCTGTTGGTTTTTCAGCAGCCAATTACGGCATTAAAGATATCAAAACAGGTATCTTACCTTGGACACAAGAAAAATTAGATGAACTAGACGCTAAAAAACCAAACGTTTATCAAGATACAGATGGTCTAGATTACGAAGCAATTGCTGATTCTAAACCAGATGTCATTTTAGCAGCGTATTCTGGAATTACTGAAGAAGAGTACAATAAATTAAGCGAAATTGCTCCAGTAGTTGCATATAAAGATCAACCATGGGTAACTTCATGGCGCGACCAAGTGAAATACGATTCAATGGGTATGGGCATGGCAAAAGAAGGCGAACAGTTGATCAAAGATACTGAAAAGAAAATCGCTGATACTGCTGCAAAATATCCAGATGTTAAAGGTAAAAAAGCCGCTTTCGGTATGTTCAATACAACAGATTTATCTAAATTCTACATTTACACACCATCAGATCCACGTGGTGAAATGTTAGAAGAAGTTGGAATGGAATATCCTGAAGGTATTAAAAAACAAATTAAAGATGATAGTGGTTTCTATCTTGAATTAAGTGCAGAAAATGCAGACGTATTAAATGATACAGAAATGTTAGTTGTATACGGTGACGATACGACATTAAAAACACTTCAAAAAGACCCTATTTTAGGTAAAGTTCCGGCAATTGAAAAAGGTAACGTTGTTGTCATTGAAGACAATACACCTTTAGCAGCTGCTGGTACACCAAGCCCATTATCAATTCAATATACAATTGATGATTATTTATCTAAAATCTCAGACGTTGCAAAAAACGTTAAATAATAATGAAAAATATTCTTGAAAAAGAAAATAAGCAAAGGTTACTACCAAAGCATTTAGCAAGGGTAGTAACCCTTTTGCTCATTTTGCTCATTGTTAGTATTTGTATGTCTCTTGCATTTGGTTCTCGTACAATTGGTCTAGATGGGCTTATAGATGGCTTGTTTCATCCTTCTATAGAAAGTCATGAGGCAAGCGTTGTGCGACAACGTATCGCAAGAACGATATTCGGTTTAATATGTGGGGCAGCTCTCGGTGTATCTGGGGCACTGATGCAATCTGTCACACGAAATCCAATTGCAGATCCAAGTATTTTAGGGGTCAATACGGGCGCATCTTTATTTGTTGTTTGTGGGATTGCTTTTTTAAGCATTCATTCACCAAGTGATTATATTTGGTTAGCAATTGTTGGTGCAATCTTGACAGCGATATTTGTCTTTGGAATTGGCTCGATTGGCGCAAGTGGAGCGACACCGCTAAAACTTGTATTAGCTGGAGCAGCGACGACAGCTATTTTATCTTCACTTGTAACAGCTATTTTAATACCACGTACGAATGTTATGGATCAATTCCGTTTTTGGCAAGTTGGAAGTGTAGGAGCTGCCAATTGGGATTCCGTTCATATTTTTGTTCCGTTTTTGATTGTTGGTGTTGTGATAGCGATTATAGTAGCACCTGCATTGAATGCATTAGCACTCGGTGACGAAGTGGCGACAGGCTTAGGCGTGCGCACAGGAGTTATTCGCATGTTAGCCGCTTTTGCTGGTGTTTTACTTTGTGGGGCAGCGACGGCGTTAGCGGGTCCAATCGGATTTATCGGTTTACTTGCTACCCATTTGATTCGATTAGTTGTAGGATCGGATGTTCGTTTCCTTATTCCTTTAGCGGCATTGTCTGGCGCTATCATCTTGTTAATTTCGGATGTATGCGGTCGATTCCTTGGTAGTCCGGGCGAATTAGAAGTTGGGATTTTAACAGCCTTTATCGGCGCACCAATTTTAATACTAATTACTATGAAAGCGAAAATGCGTACAATATGATGAATGAAACGATGAATAAAATTATAAAAGCAAGAAAAAAACGCCGAAATCGCTATGTAGGTGTTACGATAATTTTAGCTATTATTGCCATTGGTTTGTGCTGTACGATGATGATGCTCGGGAATACGATTTATCCTGTAGCAGATGTAATAGATGTTTTACTTGGTGAGACTATTCCAGGAGCTTCTTTTGCTATTAACGAAATTCGTTTGCCACGAACAGTAGCTGGTTTATTTGCAGGTTTTGCTTTTGGGGCAGGGGGGTATATTTTCCAAACGATGCTGCGTAATCCATTAGCTAATCCAAATGTCATTGGGATTACAACCGGCTCTAGTGCAGCAGCTGTTTTTTGCATTATCGTTTTGCATACGAGCAGTACGGTTGTTTCACTTGCTGCCGTTGTCGGTGGGCTTGTAACGGTTGCTATCATTTATGGGTTGTCAAAAGGAACATCTTTTTCTATCGGTCGATTAATATTGATTGGTATTGGAATTCAAGCAATGTTAAATGCATTTATTTCGTATTTAATGCTAATAGGAAAAACGAATGACTTACCAAATGCTTTACGTTGGTTAAGTGGAAGTTTAAATGGGGCAGAGCTCGAATTGACATATCCATTAATCATTGCAATCGTGCTTGTAACACCTGTGCTCATTTATTTTGCGAAACATCTTGAAATGCTGGAGTTAGGCGAACAAGCTGCGACTTCTTTAGGGGTCAATACCAATAAGACCCGCGTCATTTTAATGATTAGTGCAGTATTAATCATCGCTTTAGCTACAGCAACAACCGGTCCAATTGCGTTCGTAGCCTTTTTAGCAGGACCTATTGCTCAACGCCTTGTTGGGGTTGGGTTTTCGAATATTCTTCCAGCAGGTTTAATCGGGGTTATTTTAGTGTTAGGTGGGGATCTAATTGGTCAGTTTGCCTTTGAAACCCGCTTTCCGGTTGGCGTTATTACAGGGATTATCGGTGCACCATATTTAATTTACTTGCTAATTCGTATTAATCGAAAGGGAGATATTTAATGACAACTCATACATTTGAAACGAAATATATTCAATCAGGATATGAAAATAAAATGATTTTAAACGACGTCAACTTATCAATTCCGAGTAATAAAATTAGCATTATTATTGGTGCTAACGGTTGTGGTAAGTCGACATTACTAAAAACAATGGCACGTTTAATAAAGCCAACAGGTGGGGAAGTGCTTTTAGATGGTAAATCCATTCATAAAATGGCACCTAAACAATTGGCAAAAGTGCTAGGGCTACTTCCTCAATCACCAATCGTTCCAGAAGGTATTACGGTAGCAGATCTCGTTGGTCGCGGTCGTTTTCCTCATCAAAGTGTGATGAAGGGTTGGTCAAAAAAAGATTATGAAGCAGTAGCAGAAGCATTAGAAATGATGAATATTACCGAATTTGCAGACCGTAATATCGATGAACTATCAGGTGGCCAAAGACAACGTGTTTGGATCGCGATGGCATTAGCACAGCAAACGGACATTTTGTTTTTAGATGAGCCAACAACGTATTTGGATATTACGTACCAAGTAGAAATTTTAGATTTACTAACAGATTTAAATAAAAAGTATGGTACGACAATTGTAATGGTGTTACATGACATTAACTTGTCCGCACGCTATGCAGATTATTTGTTTACAGTGAAAAATGGTCATCTCATTGCAGAAGGAAAACCAACTGAAATTTTAACTGCTGATTTGATAAAAGAAACCTTCCACTTAGATTGCCAAGTGATTAATGATCCGGTCTCTAATACACCACTAATCGTACCGATTGGCCGTCATCACGCTAAAGCAAAAGAGTTGGAACAAAGCGTAAATACAAAAGGTGACTTGCTTTTGCGTTAGTAAGCGGGCTGACAAAATATCTGCCAAAACAAAAAACACCTTCAAAGGATATACATTCTTTGGAGGTGTTTGGTGTTTTTTCTATAAATTAATTGAGTTTTAGCCAAATTAAGGACAAAGTTATTCAACAATAGCGTTTGATTGTTGATTTAAGTCTCAAATAATTCACCTTCAAGTGCAGCTATATACCTCTTTGCAGATAATTGAACTCTTGATTGAGCATCCGTTGATATGACTCGATGAAATGCATCAAATAACTTATTAAACTGGATTGAGTTTAATTGTTGAGCCATTCGCTTAACGGTATTCGTGGGTAATGGGATAAAATTTGGATAACTGTACATAAAAGTAACCCATTGTCGATCTGCAACAACTCGAACAATATCACCAACAAGTAGAACGCTATCGGTTGAACTATTCCATTCTAAAACGGTAGCCCCTTTAAAATGTCCACCTATACGATGCAAGACAATTCCATCATGCAATTTTAATGTATCGCCAGCCCAGAAGATAATATGTTTACTTGGCCTAGTCACCCATTCTTTGTCATCCTCATGAATATAAATGGGAGCATTAAAAGCTTCTGCCCATTCAACTTGAGTCGAGTAATAATGTGGATGGGATAGGGCAATTGCTTGGATGCCACCTAATTCTCGAACCTTAGAAATGGTTTCTTCATCAATATAAGTAATGCAATCCCAAAGCACATTAAAATCTTTGTTCTGAATTAAATACGCATTTTGCCCAATTCCAAATGAAGGAGTAGTTTTGATACTATGTAAACCTTCCATTTCAGCAGTAAATTCATTCTTGAATTGATTGGATTGAACAAGTTGTTCTAAAGTTGTCCAAGATTGTTCATTAACACTTACATATTGTCTTTCTTCTGTACAAATTTTGCACTCTTTAGGTTCTGTAGAAGATAGATCATGCTGGACCCCACACGTCTCGCAAATATAATAGTTCATAAAAAGCTCCTTCCAAATACGCTATAAAATATGGTTTTATATACTTATATTGTATTTTTTAAAGTTTATATTTACTATCATTCTTT
>NZ_QWUA01000105.1 GCF_003576525.1 Rummeliibacillus sp. POC4
TTTCATTTTATTCTATTAAGATACTTTACAGAAAATTCTATATATAACTATAAAATATTTTTCAAAATAAAACAAATGTATTTAGTAGGAAATAAACAGCAATAATTTTGCCACTTAACATTAGGGCTATTCTTATTAAGCTCGTTGTTCTTTACGAGTCATAACGTCAAATATTACCGCTACTGCTAATACAGTACCACGAATGATATATTGATAGGATATGCCAATTCCTAGTAAGTTCATACCACTGGATAAAGAAGCCATCACAATTGCACCAATAATCGCTCCCGTTACTTTTCCTACCCCACCGGCAGCTGAGACCCCACCTACATAAGCAGCAGCTATTGCATCAAGTTCAAACAAAGTTCCAGCAGTTGTTGTTGCAGACTGTAAGCGTGAAGTAAAGAGAATTCCAGATAAAGCGGCAAGCATCGCCATCGATCCAAAGACGATAAACGTTATTTTCTTTACACTGATTCCACTTAAATGAGCGGCTTCTGGATTACTACCTACTGCATAAATACGGCGTCCAAGAACCGTTTTGGTTGTTAAAAAATGATAAATCACTACAACTGCTACAACAATAATAACAGTCCAAGAAAACCCATTATAACCTGCTAAAATCCATGTTATATACGCAATGATCGCGGAGATGAAGATTAGTTTTATACTGAAGATACTACCTGACATCACTTCAAAACCATAATTCATTTTATTTCGGCGAATTGTAATTTCGTTGTATATGAATAAAAGTATTCCAACTAAACCTATTAATAATGTTAATAAATGGAGTCCGTTCAACTCCATTATTGATGGGATAAATCCATTCCCTATTGCATTGAATTGCTCATCTTTTATAATAATCGTTCCGGTTTTTTCAGTTACTTGTAGGAGTGCACCACGGAAAATCAGCATACCAGCAAGCGTTACAACAAAAGATGGAACACCAATTTTTGCGATTAATAAGCCGTATACTAATCCGATTAGTATACCTAATACTAATATAATCGGAATAACTAGCCATACTGAAAGTCCATATTGGGTTAATAGAATGGCAGTTATAGCTCCTAAAAAGCCTGCTAAAAAACCGACCGATAAATCGATATGCCGAATAACAATTACAAGTGTCATCCCTACTGCCAACACAGCAATATACCCAGCAGAATCTAGTAAATTACTAATATTTCTAGATGAAATAAATAACCCATCAGTCAAAATGGTAAAGATTAAAATAATTACAAATAAGGCAATATACATCCCATATTCTCTAATATTTAGTTTCACTAAATTTTTTCCTTCTTTTAATAAATTCATTACGTTCCCCCCTTTATTGTGTAGCTAGTTCCATGATTTTTTCTTGTGTAGCTTCCTCGGCGGATAGTTCCCCTTTGATAGTGCCATTAGCCATAACATATATTCGATCGCTCATGCCAAGAATTTCTCCAAGTTCTGAAGAGATCATGATGATGCTCATGCCTTCTGATATCAGCTGGTTCATAATTGTGTAAATTTCAAATTTAGCACCGACATCAATCCCTCGTGTTGGTTCATCTAATATTAAAATCTTTGGTGACGTAAATAGCCATTTACCTAATGAAACCTTTTGCTGATTGCCTCCGCTCAAATTTCCAACTCTTTGTTCAAGTGAGCTTGCTTTAATATGCAACGATTCTTTGTATTGATTTGCAACTTTTACTTCTTCATTTAGGTTGACAACACCGTTAGATGTAATCCCTTTTAAATGTGCTACCGAAATATTACTTTTTATATCTTGCAATAAAAACAATCCATTGCCCTTACGATCTTCTGTTACATAAGAAATGCCTGCATTTATCGCATCGTTTGTATTTCTCAACATTCTTTTTGAACCATGTATTTTCAGACTGCCTTGCAGTTTATAATATTTCGGATTGCCAAATATACTTAGTGCTAGTTCTGTACGACCAGACCCCATCAATCCTGCAATTCCAATGATTTCTCCTTTTTTTACGTGGAGATGAACATTTTTGGCAACATTTCTTCCTAATTGTGGGTCAAAGGCTGTCCAATCTTCTAACTCAAGGATAGTTTCTCCTATTATATGGCCTTCTCGTTTCGGATAAATATCTTCGATTTCGCGTCCTACCATATTTTTGATAATTACATTTTCTTCTATTTTCCCCTGGCTAGCATCCAAAGTACAAATGCAATGTCCATCTCGTAAAACAGTTATTTTATCCGCAATCTGCATTACTTCCTTCAGTTTGTGCGAAATCATAATACAACTGATTCCTTGGCTTTTTAGCTCTTTTAAAAGCTTTAGTAGATTTTCACTATCATCTTCGTTTAATGCTGCTGTTGGTTCGTCCAAAATTAAGAGTTTGACATCTTTACTTAATGTTTTTGCAATCTCTACAAGCTGTTGTTTGCCAACACCCAGTTCTTTGATCAATGATTCTGGTGTTACATCGAGTTTTACCTTTTTTAGCATTTTATTTGCTTCTGCAATCGTTTGATTCCAGTCTACAAAAGGACCATTTCGTATTTCATTTCCCACAAAAATATTCTCGTATACTGTCAAATCCGGAAATAGAGCAAGTTCTTGGTAGATAATCCCGATTCCACATTTGACACTATCATTAATCTCATGAAAATGTTGAACTTGCCCTTCATAAACGATATCACCTTCATATGTACCATGTGGGTAGACACCACTCAACACTTTCATTAAAGTAGATTTCCCTGCTCCATTTTCACCCACCAAACAATGAATTTCTCCTTTTTTTACTTTGAAATTTACATTTGATAGGGCTTTAAATCCAGAAAATTCTTTTGTAATATTGTTCATCTCGAGTATATATTCACTCATTTTATCACCCCTAATTCACTTCATTTTCAGCTTTTAATGGGCAAAATAGTGATAGCAATTGCTATCACTATTCTCCACTTCGTTCATTTTCTACTCTAAACCGTTAAATTCACTAGCTTCATAGTAGGCTGAATCGATTAATTCCTTTTTCACATTGTCTTTATTGACAACAATTACGTCCGTTTGTTTAGCCTTTACTTCTACTGAACCATTGTCATAAGATCCCGTTGTATCAGGTGTTTTACCATCTAATACTTCAACAGCTACCCCCATTGCATCTGTCACTAAAGTTCGAACATCTTTGAATACGGTCATCGATTGTTTGCCATCGATAATGTATTGAATAGAAGCCTTTTCTGCATCTTGACCTGTTACAACAAAACTTTTCACAGCTTTATCTGTTGAAAATACGTCTGCTATTGAGCGTGCAGTACCATCATTAGGAGCTAAAATTGCTACATTTCCTTTTAAATTTGCTTTCGCTGCAGTTAGGTGTGTTTGTGCTTTGTTTTTCGCTTCGTTTGGATCCCAGTTCGTTGTTACTTGCCCAATAATTTTACTTAATTGGTCACGTGAAAGTTCTGCGGTATCTTTTAGCTTTTCAGCTTCACTAGAGTTCGCAAGTTTGAATGTACCATCTGCAATTTTTGGTTGAAGCACTTTCCATGCACCTTCAAAGAAAAGAAATGCATTATTATCTGAAGCCGCTCCTGCATAAAGGTATAGCGGTACATTAGAACCATTTGCATTGTCGATCAAATATTGAGCTTGAGCTGCACCAACTGCTAAACTATCAAAAGTTACATAGTAATCCACTGCATCGGTATTAGTGATTAAACGATCATATGCAATGACTGTAACTCCCTCTTTCTTGGCAGCTTCTACTGCTGCACCTGCTGCTGCACCATCTTGAGGAGTAATGATTAATACTTTAATACCCTTATTTAAGAGTGACTCAACGTTTTCTTTTTCTTTTGCCGAGGATCCTTGACTAAATAGAATTTCTGTAGAATATTTTGAATCCTTCAATGCATCTTTGAAACGCTGTTCATCTTGTACCCATCGCGGCTCATCTTTTGTTGGCAACACAATTCCTACGTCTATTTTATTCTTGTTACTTTTACTATCCCCATCACCATTGCTATTACATGCAGTTGCAACTATTGTAACGAATAGCAAAACTAGTATGAATGTTAGCCTTTTTAAATTTTTTATCACGACAAACCATCTCCCCTTCTGATTAAAGTTATTTCCTTTAATCACAGATTTATATGAAAACGTTTTCGCAATTATTCTTAATACAAAAATTTAATATTATAAATCAATCTTTTGAACTATCTAAAGGCCTAATATTAGATGAATTTTACATAATATATTCTAAATTCAATATACTCTTTGCATGATCCAAGTTAGAAGATCAATAGTTTATTACACTATGTACAATTGCTAGATTTGCTAGTCTTCGTGTCTTTCTTGAAATGTGGCCACATATTAGAAAAAGTATCGTATCTTTAATGGTGGAATTTTCTTAAATTTACACATTATTTCTATGATGTTTCAATAGTATATATAAATACCTGAAATGGAGGGATTCTATGGAAAAAGCTGATATCGTCATTGTTGGAGGGGGTGTGATGGGTTCTAGTACTGCCTATTCACTTCGAAAAATTGGGTTCGATGGTAGAATTATTGTTTTTGAAAAAGATCCTATTTATGAATATTCTTCAACTTCCAGAAGTGCTGGAGGAATTCGGCAATTATATACAACCTCCATTAACATTCAAGTAAGTCGATATAGTTTGCAGTTTTATAAGAAATTCCCTGAAACTATGAAAATTGATGGTGAACCATTTGAAATTGATTTTAGACAAAATGGTTATCTATTTTTAGGTACAGCTCAAATGATTTCTTCTTTAAAAAAGCAACAAGTTCTCCAACATCAATTCAATGTTCCTTCCCAATTACTTTCAGCAGACGAATTGCTCAATATTATTCCAGAATTAAATATCGAGGATTTAGCAGGTGGGCTTTATTGTCATGAAGATGGTTATTTAGATCCTTACTCCGTTATGCAAGGCTTCCGAAAAAACGCTCAAAGAATGGATGTTGAATATATTTTTGAGGAAGTTGAAACGATATTGACGACTCAAAATCGGGTAACAGGAGTTCGCTTAGTCAATGGACAAGAATATCATTCTCCAATTGTTATTAACTGTGCAGGTGCATGGGGTGTTTATTTAAGTGAAAAAATGGGTATTCCATTACCTATTCATCCATTAAAGCGGCAAATTTTTCAGTTTGATACGGCAGTTCCATTAGAGAAGGATTTACCTTTAACCGTTGATCCTACAGGCGTGTACTTCCGACATGAAGGCAATAAAATTTTAAGTGGCTATTCAGAAAAAGTGAAACCAGGTATAGATTTTACGGTAACACGTTCTCTTTTCTATGATGAAATATGGCCGATATTAGCTCATCGGGTGAAAAATTTTGAAATAGCCAAAATAACATCTTCTTGGGCTGGTCTATACAGTTTCAATACAGCTGATCACAATGCAATTATAGGTACTCACCCTACGATGCAAGGCTATTATATGGCACTTGGTTTTAGTGGTCATGGAATGCAGCAAGCTCCTGCAGTTGGACAAGGGTTAGCTGAGTTAATCCATCTAGGAAAATATGAAAATTTAGATTTACATCCTTTACGCTTTGAACGTTTTGCAGAAAATGATCTTGTTTTAGAAGATGCCATCGTTTAATAAAGGGGGAAATATATTTGCTGCTATTAAATGAACAAGACATTATGCAAGCAATCACTATGAATGACACAATTCAAGCTATTGAAGAAGCCTATATTTTATATGACAGTAAACTTTTTCACATGCCTCTACGAACACAAATTCAAGACAACGATAATACGTTATTACTTATGCCCTGCATTGCAACAGATTCCACCGGGTTAAAAATCGTCAATGTCTTTCCTAATAATCAAGATCTTCCAGTAACGCAAGGAACGATGATCTTACACAATCGACAAAACGGTGCGATTAAAGGAATCCTAAATGGAACATTGTTAACCGGGATTCGAACAGGTGCTATTGGTGGTACTGCTATTAAATATTTGGCACATGAAGACTCACATTCGGTTGGCTTAATTGGTACAGGTTATCAAGGTTTATATCAACTATTGGCTGCTTGTGCTGTTCGTGATATCCGCCATATATATCTCTGGAATCGTACACAAGATAAGATTCCTGCTTTTATCGAAACCCTAAAAAAACAGATAGCAAAAGATATTGAAATTCATATTGTTGATGAAACGATTAATTTAGTTGATCACTCTGATATCATTATTACTTCTACTACTTCTTCTGAACCCGTCCTTCCAAATATCGAAAAAATTTATAATGGGAAGCTCATCATCGGAATTGGTTCATACCAACCACAAATGAGAGAATTCCCAAATTTCATCTATAACCATCTAGACTTTCTTTATGTAGATACATTGGATGCAAGAAGTGAAAGCGGCGATGTAATGACACCATTAATGCATTCATGGATAACAGAAAAACAAGTCATTCCATTTTCAAAAGTTATTACAAACAAAGTAAAACCCATTATTTCAAAACATCAACCCACCGTGTTCAAGTCAACTGGTATGGCTCTTTTTGATCTTGTTGTTGCAAATAGAATAGTAGAAACTGCTTTACAGCATAATATTGGAAAAAATGTAGAGTTGTAAATTACTAAAAAAGGGGATGATTATTTGAACACGATTGTATTAGTGGAGTTTATCTTATACTGCATCTTTATGCTAGGAATTGGTTATTATTTTAGTCGTCGTAATATGGGGCATTCAGATTTTCTTTTAGGTGGGAAAAAATTACCTGGTTGGACACTAGCCTTCTCTGAAAGAGCAACTGGTGAATCTGCTTGGTTGCTACTAGGTTATACAGGATTTGTCTATTCAACTGGATTATCCGGAATTTGGGTTGCCATTGGTATTACGCTAGGAATTGTGTTTGCTTGGTTATTTTTAGCGAAAAGATTTATGCAAGATGCGGAAAAATATAAAGTAATGACTCTACCAAGTTATTTAGCAAAACGGTTTCCAAAACACGGAAAACTCATATTATGGTTAGCAACTATTCTTATCTTTAGTTTTATGATGTTCTATTTTGGTGCACAAATTGCAGGAGCCGGAAAAACTCTATTTACCGTTTTTAGTATACACACTACTGTTGGTATGTTGCTCAGTATTGTAATTGTTATTATCCTTTCTTACACTGGTGGATTTGTCAGTGTTGTATGGACAGATATGATTCAAAGTATAATGATGCTAGCAACATTAGTCATATTACCAATCGTCGCAATTTACAATATTTATACAGGCGATTTATCGATTAGTCATGCATTACAATCTTCCGGTTCTGAAATTGACTCTTGGACAGGTGGAGTAACCGGTTTTGCACTCGGTTTATTACTATTTAATAATTTTGCTTGGTTCTTCGGATTCCTTGGAGGACAACCACAGCTCAGTTCGCGTTTTATGGCGCTTAAAAATAAGAAAGAAGCAACAACCGGGTGTATTGTAGCAATTATTTGGACTGTATTAGCTTATAGCGGAGCTTTTCTTATTGGGATTACAGCTATTACACTTTACCAAGATCATCAATTTGCAGATGTAGAAACCATTCTACCTTATATGGCACTCGATCTTCTTCCTCCGTGGATAGCCGGGCTTTTACTTTCAGGTATTCTTGCAGCTATTATTTCTACTGCAGATTCTCAACTTCTTGTTATGACAAGTTCTGTCAGTGAAGATATCGTTAATAAAGCAATGGGTAAAAAATTATCTGAAAAGCAATTAGTTAGAATATCTAGAATCACTATTGTTGTAGCTGGATTAGTTGGTTTAATCATTGCTTTAACATCTAAATCTCTTGTGTACTTAGTTGTTAGCTGGGCATGGGCAGGTGTAGGATGTACGTTATCTCCAGCCATTATTCTAACGTTTTTATGGAAACGTTACTCTGGTATCGGTGTCATCGCTACAATCATAGCGGGCTTTGTGAGTACACTTATTTGGATATCAACTCCACTTGAAGATGTAATTAGTTCACGCTTTACAACATTCATCATTGCAGCTGTTGTCGGCATTATTTTCAGTCTTCTATTCCCTGATCAAAAAGAGGAGAAGAATGTATTGGAGGATGAAGAAACACAAACTGCTTGAATATTATGATGCTCATTTTATTCGCTCCATTTTGCATTTTATTCGCTAGTTTTGGCTGTTTATTCGCTCTTTTCTCTTGTTTATTCGCTAGTTTCGTTCGTTTATTCGCTCTTTATT
>NZ_QWUA01000106.1 GCF_003576525.1 Rummeliibacillus sp. POC4
TTTATTATGAATTAAAATATACACAGATACGACAGCTATTCATCTCTTGAATAGGAATGTCCATATCATATATTTCTTTTAATGATTCTGAGTTAATAATTTCATTTGTCGGTCCATCCTTAATGACCCTTCCATCCTTTAAAGCTACAATATAATCTGAATAGACAGATGCAAAATTAATATCATGCAAAACAATGACAACTGTCTTGTCTAACTCGTCTACAAGCTTGCGTAAAATTTTCATAATCTGAACAGAATGTTTCATATCTAAGTTATTTAAAGGCTCATCTAGTAAAATGTATTCCGTATCTTGTGCAATGACCATCGCTATAAAAGCTCTTTGTCGTTGTCCTCCTGATAACTCATCTAAATAATCATGTTGAATATCTTCTAAGTTCATATATTGAATTGCTTCATCGACTTTCATATGGTCTTTCGCATTTAGATGTCCATGTGAATACGGGAACCTCCCGAAAGAAACAAGTTCACGAATCGTTAAACGTACATTCATAAAGTTCGATTGTTTTAATATCGAAACTCGTTTTGCAAAATCATTTGATTTTACTTTTTTCACATCAGTACTATCAAGTAATACTTCCCCAGTATCTGCATCCAATAATCGACTTACCATTGATAGTAATGTCGATTTACCAGCCCCATTCGGACCGATAAATGACGTGATTTTCCCACGCTTTATATCAACACTTACCTTATCAACAACTCTCTTTTTACCGAAGTTTTTGGATATTTCTTTTACTTGGATCATGCAGATCGACTCTCCCTTAATAATAAGTAAATAAAGTAAATACCACCGATGAAATTGATGATGACACTTAAAGTTGTTGAGAATGTAAATACACGTTCGACAATCCATTGCCCACCGATTAAAGCAACTAAGCTTAATAGGGCTGCACCCGTGATTAACACGGAATGCTTATAAGTATTAAAAAATTGATAGGAAAGGTTAGCGACGATTAATCCAAAGAATGTGATTGGACCAACTAATGCTGTTGAAACAGCAATCAATACAGCAGATATAATAAGCATACGTTTTACAACCTTATCATATGGGACACCTAGATTAATGGCATTATCACGTCCAAGGGATAAAACGTCTAACTCATTGACCATTCTCAATCCAATAATCATAACAATGATGACGATTACTAATGCAAACCACACTAAATCACCATTCACATTATTAAAACTTGCAAACATCTTATCTTGCACTCGAGTAAACTCATTCGGATCGATTAATACTTGCAAGAAGGTTGTAATGCTTCCTAAAAATGTCCCTACAATGATTCCTACTAGAAGTAAAAAGTAAATTGGACGTCCGCCGGAGCGGAATAAAAACTGGTAAAGTAGTAAGGCAAAACCAACCATAGCGATAACAGATATAAAGAAGTTAACTTGTGTATTCATCACCGCCATATGGCTAGAGCCAAGGAAAAAGATAATCACCGTTTGCAGCAATAAGTACAATGAGTCTAATCCCATAATACTTGGGGTTAGAATACGATTATGTGTGATTGTTTGGAATATAACGGTTGAATACGCAATTGAAACCCCTGTCAGTGCCATAGCAATCAATTTGATCATACGTCGTGGCAATATGTAATCATAATTACCATTCAATCCTTGAAACAAATATAATCCACAAAAAATCGTAGACAAACCTGCTAATATTAAAATCTTTATACTATTACGCATATGCTTTCCCCCTAAACAACAAGAATAGGAAGACTGCACTACCAATAACGCCAACCATTAAACTAATCGATATCTCATATGGATATATGAGCAATCGTCCTAAGATATCGCAAACCAAAAGGAAGATTGCACCGAGTAATGCAGTATGAGGTAAAGTCTTTTGTAAATGATCCCCCTTAAAAATGGAAACAATATTCGGGATAATCAACCCTAAAAATGGAATCATTCCTACAGTTAATACAACAGTAGTTGTTATTAACGCTACAAGGATTAACCCAAAATTAACGATACGTTTATATGCTAGACCCAAATTTTTCGCAAAGTCTTCCCCCATTCCTGCAACAGTGAAACGATTTGCATATAAATATGCAATGATTAATACTGGCACACTTATATAAAGTAATTCATAGCGTCCTTTCATAATCATTGAAAAATCACCTTGCAACCAAGTCGAAATATTCTGAATAGTATTCGTCTTATAGGCGAAGAAAGTGGTAATTGAAGACAAGATATTTCCGAACATTAACCCAACAAGCGGAATGAAAATTGCATCTTTAAATTTAATACGGTCCAAAATTTGCATAAATAATAGGGTGCCAGCTAAAGCAAATACAAAGGAAACCGCCATTTTCTCTAACATCGATGCATTTGCAAATAACAACATCGATACAAGAATACCTAAGCGAGTGGCATCTAATGTTCCTGCTGTGGTTGGTGAAACGAACTTATTACGGCTTAAACTTTGCATGATTAAACCAGCAATACTCATTCCAACCCCCGCCAATATAATGGCTATTAACCTTGGTACACGGCTAATAAGGAAAATTTGTGTTTTGTCCGAATGTATGTCTAGCAAATCCTTTGGTGAAATACTACTTACCCCAACAAAAAGAGATAAGATTGATAAAACAATTAATGCTATAAACAAATATCGTTTCTTCATAACAACCCCGACTTTTTCCATTTTATAAGTAATACAATCTATTGAAAATCATTATCATTTACTTACAATACATATTATACCATCAGTAAATTCTATTTCAATAGTTAAATGAAAATGATTATCAAATATTTTCCGAAGACTCTATAAACCCCTTCACCATCGATGTTTAGAGTTCCCATATTCTCAATTAGAATGAAGAAGGACGTTATTATGCCTCTCCGCAGCAAAAGTATTGTAGTTGGAGAATATAAAAAAACCTGTCCCAAAATCATCTAAAATGATTTTAGGACAGGTTTCTATCACAATTAGTGACTCTTATTACAGGCGTTTCACTTTATCGAATATTACCCATTTTCTTAGAAATCCATGGGCTTAAGATTAACATAACTAAGAATAGTAAAACAGATGCTCCTCCTAGATATCCGAAATATTGAACTTCAGTAATTTTTGCAAATAATTTTGCAAATTGAGCATTCAATGCTTGAGCTGCAGTACTTGTTAAGAACCAAAGTGACATCGTTTGTGCTGCAAATGCCGCTGGAGCTAATTTAGTTGTTGCTGATAGACCTACTGGTGACATTAATAATTCCCCTACGACTACTAAGAAGAATGAAAGAACAATCCACCAAGGGCTAATTAATTCTTTACCACCAGAAGTGATTGCTGGAATAATCATGATTAAGAATGAAACCCCGGCAAATAAAAGTGAGAATGCAAATTTAATCGGTGTAGATGGTTGACGTTTACCCATTCTCACCCAAATCCAAGCAAAGATTGGTGCCATCGTAATGATAAATAATGGATTCAAAGATTGGAACCATGCTGCTGGAATTTTAAATGATCCCATTGTTAAATCTGTACGAGTATCAATATACGCTGCAAGAATTGTTGATCCTTGTTCTTGAATAACCCAGAACATTGTACTTGTAATGAATAAAGGAATATATGCAAGAAGATGTGATTTTTCTTCTTTTTTTGTTTTTTTACTAGTAAACATCCAGATGAATACAGCAATTGGAGCTAATAAGCCGATTACAGTAAAGAAGTTAACGACGCTACCAATTGATAACATACCTGACATTGCTGCAATAACTACCAATACTGCCACGATAATAACAGCAGCGATGAATTTTTTAAGGATACTGTTACGTTCTTGAATATTTAATGGATTTTTAGGTTCTAGACCTGCAAGGCCCAATTTTTGTTTTTGTTTATGTGTATACATAAATAAACCAATTGCCATACCGATTGCTGCAATACTAAAACCTACATGATAATTATACTCTTTTTGTACTGCCCCTACGATTAATGGAGAGATAAATGCACCTGCGTTAATCCCCATGTAGAAAATGTTGAAACCAGCGTCACGACGAGTATCATCTTCTGCATACATATCACCAACAACTGAAGATACGTTTGGTTTCAAAAGACCTGTACCAAGAATAATCAAAATCATTGAAGCAAATAAGAATGTTAAACCACCAGGAATTGCTAAAGACAAGTGACCTAAGATGATTAAAATACCACCCCAAAAGATTGTTCTTCTTGTACCGAGAATACGGTCAGCAATCCATCCACCAATAATCCCTGACATATATACAAGTGAACCATAAATTGCCATGATTGAAGCAGCTGTAGTTTTATCTAATCCTAAACCACCGTTTTGAACAGTATCATACATGAAGTAGATTAGGATTGCTTTCATACCGTAGTATGAGAATCGTTCCCAAAATTCTGTAAAGAACAAACTAAATAAACCTTTAGGATGTCCGAAGAATCCTGTTTGAGGAACTGACTTGACGATTTCCTCTTTAGTTGCCATAAGAAAACTCTCCTTCTTTCAATATAAAAAATAGTCTCACAATTCAAACTATAAAAATTATAGGTTTATAATTTAGTGAAGATGTTGTCCATTATACACGCACAATTTGAAGTTGTCAAAAAAACATAATAAACAGATAATTTTATATTTTTAGACTATTTAAATAACAAAAAACCCCATAAATAAAGGATTCCTGAGATTAACGAGGGTGGAAAATTATTATTTATTTAACTTTTGGGAACTCCTTCTATAACATTGCTGTATTTTCCAGAAACACACTTCAATTCATAAATACCCATAATTTACACATATAAAAAGAGATAGCAATTTGCTACCTCTTTAGTTTAACCAAAATTCCTTATATTTTTCGGCAATCGCCTCATGAAGTTCTACTTCAATAATAGTTCCTCTTTCATCATATGAAGTTTCCATAATATGTGCATGCTCGTTCATATACGATACAATGTCCCCACGTTCAAATGGTATACAAAGCGTACAAGTTACATAATTTGAGAAAATATGTTTGCGAATTAGTTCTAGTAGTTCGTCTATTCCTTTTCCTTCTTTTGCAGATATCCAAATTTGTTCGTTATTAACATAAGGATAAGCGAGATTGGCTAAATCTGATTTATTGAATACATATAAAGTTGGAATATCCTCTACACCAACTGCTTGTAAAGTATTATTTGTAATTTCCATCATATACTGATTTTCATCATTTGATGCATCAACAACATGCAAAAGTAAATCTGCATCTCTCGCCTCTTCCAAAGTAGAGCGAAATGCCTTTACTAAATGATGTGGAAGCTTACTAACAAAACCAACTGTATCTGTTAATAAGAAACTTTTATTATCCGGCAATGATATTTGTCTGACCGACGTTTCAAGTGTCGCAAATAGCATGTCTTTCTCAAAAACTTGTTTATGATCTTCTTGATCTATTTTGTTCAGTAGCTGATTCATAATAGTGGACTTTCCAGCGTTTGTATACCCAACTATTGAAACAATAGGAATTTCACTTTTGCGACGTTGCTTTCTTTGCGTCTCACGTTGTTCTTTTACACTTTCTAATTCTTTATGCAGTTTGGCGATTTGATCTTCAATCTTTCGTCGATCTAATTCTAACTTTGTTTCACCAGCTCCACGGTTTTTGAATCCACCGCCTGTACCTCCACCTTGACGACTTAAAGAGTCTCTAAGTCCTACTAAACGAGGTAGCATATATTGTAATTGAGCTAATTCAACTTGCATTTGAGCTTCTTTTGACTTTGCTCTTCTAGCAAATATATCAAGGATTAGCATTGTTCGGTCAATTACTTTACATTCCAAATCTCTCTCTAAATTTCGAATTTGAGATGGCGATAATTCATCATCAAATATTACCAAATTTGCATCTGCTGCTTCATAAAAATGTTTAATTTCTTCTATTTTTCCTGTACCTACATAGTGTGAAGGATTTATTCTTTCTAAATTTTGTGTTACTACTCCAACTACCTCAACATCTAACGCTTCAGCTAAATTCCCTAATTCTTCTATTGAATAGTCAAAGTGTAAGTCATTACGTAAGTTAACTCCTACTAATACAGCTTTCTCTATAAATGGTTCCAAAAAACTTCCTCCTTCACGTTACAAAATCACAATCTCAAAAACAATAGGAGAGTAGAATTCCACTCTCCTTAATCTTCCATAATATAAGTTATGTCCATCCTAACATAAGAAATGTCTAAAACTCAAACTTTCACAATATCGATTGTTTGTAAACGTTCCTTACCTTCTGGTAACTTTTGAAAAGAAAATATTGTATTCTTTAACCTTAAAGTATTACCTGTAATCGGCAAGGATAATAGGCGTGACCACTGAATTAGTTTTTGCTGTACATCTTTTACCTGAAATACGCATCTTTCTATGCGTATTTCTTCATTACCTTTTTGGATTGTCCCATCAGCTTTTAGCATTTTTTGTCGCTCTTCAAACGAATGCTCCCATTCTATAAAAAAAGGATACGGTAAAGAATCCCCAAGCTTATGTTTGATGAAAAGCATTTTCCATCTAATAATTTGACCATCTGCCGTTTTTCTTTCTGCAGGAATAATTCCAGTCGTTCGATAACCTAGTTTCCGGATATATCTATCACTTTCCTCCAAATTTTCGGAACGTAAACACAACGCTTTATATCCTTCACCATCATCAATATCATAAAGTAATTGTTGAACAAGAGGGTGAGTTGACCTCTTTGCTATAGTTGAATCTTCAACAGCTAACCATTCAATGTAACTATTCTTTGTATAAAATAAAGCATTAAATGTACCCCATTGTAAATGTCTTCCTCCCACAACAGGCTGAATCCCTTCAATAGTTATGTCTTTAGCAATATCTACAGGTGCCTTTTTCGTGAAATAAACAACATGATCTAACTCAAACATTGCACTCATCCCCTTACTTGTAAAAAAGCCCGTAGCTATATATAAAACTACGGGAAATTTACAGTTTCTTCTTATTTATAAGATACTCATTTTTGTTCCTCTTGCAACAAAGTTAATGTTTCATCAAATTCTTTCTCAATTTCATCACTTTTCTTGTAAGTCATTAAACTTACAATCACAGCAACAATCAACCCTAATACAAAGCCTGGAACAATTTCATAAAGTCTTTCATGAAGAGAAGCAATAGTTCCCCAAACATAAGAAACAACTGCACCGACTACCATCCCCGAAAGAGCACCCCAATTTGTTAACTTTCTCCAATATAAAGAAAGTAAAATAATTGGGCCAAAAGCTGAACCGAAACCGGCCCATGCAAATGCCACTAAATCCAATATTTTGTTATCTTGACTCCAAGCAAGAACAATAGCGATTAATGATACGATTAATACTGCCATTCTTCCCATAAAGACATAATGCTTATCTGAACCGTCTTTTTTGAAAATCGCCTTATAAATATCCTCAATTAATGCTGAGGATGTAACGATTAGTTGAGATGAAATTGTACTCATAATTGCAGCTAAAATTGCAGCTAACATAATACCTGCGATAAAAGGATGAAATAATATTTGGCCTAATGCAATAAATACTGTTTCAGGATTTTTCAAATCCAGACCATTTTGTTGGTAATAAGCGATACCAACAAGTGCAGTAGCAATGGCACCAAATAGGCTTAAGAACATCCAACCAATACCAATACGACGAGCTTGTTTCGTTTCCTTAACACTTGAAATAGCCATAAAACGAACAACAATATGTGGCTGACCAAAGTAGCCTAGTCCCCATGCCAATGCCGAAATAATCACTGCAGCTGTTGCAGTACCTCCTGCAGTAAAACTTAACAAGTCAGGATTTACTTCACGAATAGAAGAAGCTGTTTCTGAAAATCCACCTGTTTTAAAAAGGCCAAAAATCGGTACAGCTATAAGAGCTATAAACATTGTTAATCCTTGTATAAAGTCTGTATAACTAACAGCTAAAAATCCTCCAAACAATGTATAAGCCACCACTACGCCTGAGACAATTAGCAATCCGGTGTGATAGCTATAACCAAAAGAGCTTTCAAAAAATACTCCTCCAGATACCATTC
>NZ_QWUA01000107.1 GCF_003576525.1 Rummeliibacillus sp. POC4
ATAGATTACAGTTAAAAGATACGCTAATTCTACTAATGATTTCAAAGTATATGGATGATTAAGAAGGAGATTTTTGAAACTTAATTCCACAGTAATTTAATATGACATCTTTAGCAATGCATCAAACAAGCTTGGTGAATATTGACCAAAAGTGTTCAAAAATCAAAAGATGTTTTTCTTGAACAACTTTCGATGATTCAATAGTCTGACTAAACTAAAGCTACTGTTGAATCAGATACTCACAATTCACTTGAAATGAGAGTACCTGATTTTTTTCTTAAACAAATCTTAGTTCATGGTTTGTCATTTTGTTACTCCTTTTGTTTTATACTTCATACTCATTTTCTGATTATAGGAGAATACATATTGTTTCAATACTGAGTAATGTTAATAAGTTTATTAATATTTTTTTATAAAACCAAAGAACATAATGAAAACACCACCCCGACTATAGGTGGTGTTTTCATTTTATTTTCTCAACACCTCTAATAAGATTCCCGATTTATCCTCGGAACGTTCTGCTCTTGGAAATTGGAGGCAATAGGGGTCGTTTCTTTCCATGACGGCAATTTTTGTGTAAGCGCTTTTAAAACCGCGGTTAAAAATTTGCTTCGCTGTATCTCCCCATCGTTCTTGCCCTGGTGTTTTGTGATTTAGTAGTTGAAATCCGCCTGATACTAATGCGATTTTCTTTATGTCCATTAATGGAATGCTGCCTTTTTCCAAGAAGCTGATTGCTTGTCTGCTCCCGTCAATTGAAGAATATCCCTTATGTGTGTTGGAGCTTGCGAGGCATTTTTTCTGAAAGGTTTCTGTTAACTTAACTGCATTTTCATAGCATGTTTGTAGCTTTTTCTCTGAGTATTTTCTTCTTAATCCCTTTTTTAAAGAATGAAATGATGACTTTAATTTTAAATGATATTTCACTTGTACTTTTGCTTTGTGATCATAGGTAACGCAACGGATTGTACCATTTTCATATTGTACAAAGAGCATGCAATTTCCAGATTGAACATACTCTAAATGTTCATCTCTAATCTGAATAGCTATGACACTACAACTATTTCGAATATGTTTATCCGATTCATCGTAGTCAAACCAGATCGTTTTTCCAATTTTCTCTTTTCTAATCGCATTATTAGCTGCACATATGACTGCTTCTAAAGAGTCATTTAAATATGTTGGATCATTTAAATAACGTCGCATTATTTCTGCAGCTTTTGCACCAGAAAATGGACCTAGTGCTGAATCTCCATCGATCACAGCAAATCGATTATTTGTCGAGTCGCAAACTAAAGTGTTATCTATTTCTCTCCCGTAACCATCAACAGACATTAATCCAGAAGGTTTAACGATCATTCTACAATTTCCTCCATTCTTTTTATGAATTAAAAAAATCCCCTTGAAAAAACTCACAAAACGACTAGATATTCCTGCTCATATCTATCAACATCCTTTCTGCTTAATTTTATCTATATATTACCAAATTATTTTTAAAAAGGATTATTTGTAGTCTAATTGTAACTAATTATTCACATTTTAAGTAATTTTTTAAAAAATGATAAATTTTATAAAATCTACACCTTCCTACTGAAAATTTAAGTCATATCAAATTTTTATCATGCCATAAAACGTTGATATGACGGACTTTCGATAAACATCGACAATTCATCGACAAAATTTTTTTATCGTTTTTACCCCTATAAAACTCATTTTTGTTCATTTTACAAATATCAAAACAAATTTGTATTCTCAAAGCACCTAGGAATATAGCATTGTGCACAATGAGATTGGAAACTTTTGATGAATAACTTTGAAGAAGTACTTGAAGGTTTTGAACCAATGATCACAGCTGCTATTCGAAAATGTCGTATTTACAAAAATCATGACCACTATCGCCAAACAGCTAGAATTGCACTATGGAAAGCATGGGAAAATTATGACCAAGAACAAGGTGACTTTGAACCTTATGCGTACACATGCATCAAAGGAAGTATTCTTGATGAACTAAAGAAGGAAAGCCGTTACGAAGAGCGCTATTACCCAGAACAAGATGATGTCATCGACTTTTATATGCCAGCTTCAGAAATAGAAAACACAGATATTTTCGATCAATTTCTAAGTAAACTAAAAAAAGACGATAAACAACTCCTCATCGGCTATTATCTAGAAGGCTACACCTTTAAAGAATTAGCAAAAAAATATAATCAGTCTGCCGATGCGTTACGAAAAAGAAAAAAGAGGCTTTTGGATAAATTGAGAAAAGATTTGATGGAGTATTGATGTGTATCCGTAGTACGTTGAATCTTCTTAAGATAAAGATATCAATATAGAAATACTCATATTATTGTCTCAAATTTCAACTCAAAAATCCGAACCTACATGAATCATTTGGTTCGTCCATGCCAAAAATAAGGATAGATTTTGAATGGATATCCAAATTAGGTATATCTACTTGAAATTATTCAAGTAAAATTATTGGAGGCAATAGGCAAATGGATATTTCTGAAGAGCGTTTTAATGAGTGGCTCGAGGAAAGAATGAAGATAGAATTAAAGAATTTAATCATCGAATCAATTCAAAATGAGTATCCGCAAAAATTTATCGATACTCTTATAAAAAAAGGCAATTTCAACGAAGATGAGGTACAAGAAATTTATAAAGAATTCCGTCATACCCTACCCAATCAAAAGCCACCTATTAACTAAATTGATGTATGCTGAGCAAATTCTTAGCAGTCTTCCTTTTTCAAGAATACTATGTTAAGAAAAAGTCCTTGATCTCAATATAGATCAAGGACTTCATTTATTTACAGCCATGATGTTATCAGATATACCATTAAAAAAGCAATGTTATATAGAGACCTGTTAAAGTGATTAATAAGATAGGAATTGTTAATGTAATCCCCATTTTGAAGTAAGTGCCCCAGGAAATTTTAATTCCCTTTCCCGCTAAGAGGTGGAGCCATACTAGTGTTGCCAATGAACCAATTGGCGTAATTTTAGGTCCTAAATCCGACCCAATCACATTGGCATAAATAAGTCCCTCTCTCACAACGCCTGTCGTATTTGTTTGTACAATGGCTAGCGCGTCGATCATAACGGTAGGCAAATTGTTCATAACCGATGACAAAAAGGCTGCGATAAAGCCCATCGCCACAGTTGATACGTATAAACCATGTGTAGCAAGGTTTTCAATAACGCCTGATAACGAATTTGTTAGCCAAGCATTCCCAACACCATAAACGACAACATACATCCCAATTGAGAAAAATACAATCGTCCATGGTGCACCTTTTAAAACAGCTTTAGTATCAACTGCATGACTCTGTTTAGCCATAACTAATAAGAATATCGCAATCATTCCAGCAATAATTGAAACAGGCACCCCTACCCATTCACTCGTCACATAACCGATTAACAACAATACTAATACGACCCAAGAAAGTCGAAACATTCCTTGATCTCGAATCGCTTCTTTTGGCTCTTTTAGCTTGGATACATCATATCGACTCGGAATGTTTTTCCTGAAATAAATAGATAGTACAATAATTGTTGCAATTAAAGAAAAAATATTTGGTAGAATCATTCTTGCAGCATACTCTACAAACCCGATATCAAAAAAATCTGCTGATACAATGTTCACCAAATTACTAATGACAAATGGTAGAGATGTCGTATCTGCTATAAATCCACTCGCCATGATAAACGGAATCACCATTGTCTCTTTAAAATTTAAATTACGAACCATTGCCAATACAATCGGCGTTAATATCAAAGCTGCTCCATCATTCGAAAAGAACGCAGCTACAAGAGCACCTAAAATACTGACATACACAAACATTTTGATGCCATTGCCATTCGATAACCTTGCCATCTGCAAAGCAACCCACTCAAATAATCCAATTTCATCTAAAATAAGCGAAATGATAATAATAGCTACAAACGTTAATGTTGCATTCCAAGTAATCCCCACTACCTTCTCAACATCTTGAAAATCAACAACACCAACTACTAACCCGATAATCGCCCCCACACACGCTGTTAGGCCTATATTCAATCCCTTTGGCTGCCATATCACAAGAAATAATGTCACCAAAAAGATAACAGTTGCTACAATCGCCATTCCCATAATCCTTCTTTCTAAAACCCAAAATCATTTTTCAAAATACTTTCTATATCATACCACCATCCATTCATGATGTACGATAGGATTTAAAATGATCATGAATGGATTTTCCGACGGATTTGAGTTTGTGCTCACTCAGAATGACTTAAATTGCTGTAAGAGCGAATTCAATTTCTTTTCGAGCGAATAAATGTCCGCTGAGAGCGAATAAATCTGTTGTAGGAGCGAATATCTCTGCCGAAAGAGCGAATAAATTACTCAAAATCCTTTGGCCGCGGCTCGATTACTGGTTAAATCTAGTATCTTTGCCGCGAATTATGGGAGTACTTTGGGCTACTGTGAGTTTGCTGACACGCAAGGGGACTTAAATTGTCCGGAACGTGGATTGAATAGACGATTTTTAACTAAATTAACTGGAATTGATAAAATCATCATCTCCATATCTGACTTGAATATCAAAGTGAATTGAATAAAAAATAGATGAAGCACTCCTAACAACTATGTGATGTTGTTAGGAGTACTTCATTTTAACTTAAAGAATTTGAATCTAGTAATCTTTGCCTTATGACTGCACTTGGTGTTTCTTACGCTTTTCTATGTACATATTTTGATCTGCTTCTGAAAATAGTTCATCCATTATGTCGATAGAATGTTGACTGAATGCATAACCTTTTGAGATGCTTACTTTTATTTTCTTTTTATTTTGATTGAGTTGATTGATATCCTCTGTAATTCGATGAATGCACTGAACCACCTCATCACGATTAACATTTGTTATAAGGACCGCAAACTCATCTCCACCAATTCTCGAAATAATTGAATTTTCCGGACACTGTCTTTCTAATATGCCTGCAGCTTCTTGGATGAGAGCATCTCCTTCTTTATGTCCGTACGAATCATTTGTTACTTTTAAGTTATCTAAGTCACATACAATAATGCCAACTGACGAGTCTATTTCATTATTATACTTATCCATGTTTTTCGAGAAAAAACAACGATTATAGACTTTCGTTAGTGGATCATGTGAAATTTCAAATTCTAAATCTTTTTGAAGCTTCATTTTTTCATTAATATTTCGGATGGAACCTTCAATTCCTACTAACTCCCCATTTTCATAAACAGGTGTTGTATATTCCTCACACCAGATATACTCCCCTTGATCATTTTTCCAACGTTGTATAACTGGCTTATCATAATCCCATTCACCCGAAACTTTCTTTTCTAAAATGTCAGCATCATCCGGATGAATCAACTCAAAAGGAAGTATCGGATTCTCATATGACCGTTTAATAACACCTTTTCCCATGATTCTTTCGAGAGAAGGACTAATGTATAGGAACTTTCGTTCAGGTTTTACCTCATAATAATAGATAGCATCCTTTGAATATTCTATTAATTTAATCAAACTTTGAACTTTTTTAGTATCAAGTTGGGTATGACAATCAGATTTTCTCTTAGAATATTGATGTTACAAATAAACCATCAAAAGACATATCAGTATTCCTGATATAAATCCAACCATATTCATCATCTCTTTCCGATATTTGTATATATGTATTTAATCTAACGCCCAAAATAATACTAATATCCTGTTTTTAATTATTTTCATTAGTTATATTATACTACTTAAATAAATATCGAACAATACATTTATGGTAATTAGCACCATTATATAGACTGAATATAAGCACAAAGCACTTAAATCATTACCTCTCACTTGATGTATTTATTGAAAGATCTTATACAGGAGCAATTACCTTGAACTTACTATCGCATAAGGAGTTAAATTGATGAAAGAGCGGATAAAGAACGTACAAAAGAGCAGATCATCTAAATTAACTATTATTACATACCATTCCTCTTATTAAAGAAAATTGAACTTTAATTATCATATATTCAAATATGAGTTGTATAGTGAATATATAGAGAATAGTAAAAGGAAGCGAATGGCAATGAAAAAGGAGTTTATGCATTATTATTAGCAGGGAGCATGATGACATTTAGCCAATTTCAAGCTCATGCAGCAGAACCCAGATCATAAAGGAGGATTTCTTTGGGGTCTATATGATTTAGATAATGAAGAAAATCGACTAAACAATAGCGAAAATGTAAAACGATAAAAAGAAAAAATTCATTTAACCCATTAAAAGGTGTAAAAGTTATAGATGAACATGATGGTAATATCACAGACAAATTAACAGTAAACACCTATAAAAAAGGCACTTATAAACTAACATATAGAGTTAACGATGCTGCCGGAAATACTGCTACGAAGACGATTAAGATTAGAGTGAAATGAGTCACTTTGACTATACAAAATATTTACATCGAAATAGATTAAAATCATTCTACCAAATGATTTTAGCCTATTAATTAAATTCCTTTATAAAATGTAAAACCAGCCCCTAAATAAAAATTTAGAGTCTGGTTTTCATTTTTATTAAAAATGAACTTCAATATTTAAAATTAGTATTTCGTTTTCTTGCACCTATAGACTAATTCGTTAGTAATTCAACACCGTTGGAATTCTTATCTGTGAACTACACCTAATACTTCATCTATTTTTGCATATTACTTTTAATATCATGCTAATAGTCATTTCTTTTGTAGTATTTTAATTTTTGTGCCTTTTTCATTAATTGTTCCTAATGCATAACCATTATTAAAGAACATTAGATCATAGTATTTATTTTTTAATTTAATTTTTTGACCTGTTGATGTGTAAATATAGTTATAACGTGGGTCGGACATTGGTGCTAAAAATACCAATCCTTCTCTAAATTGTAACGGGTCATTGTTTGTTGGAATGATTTCAAAAGCCTTTTTCCCTGTTTTTACAGATAGATATCCAATATCATACCCACCTTTATCTTCATAAGTATATCCAACTAAACCATTTTGAGGATATGTTAAATAAGCATATTTAAATGGTATAACTGTTTTACCGTTTTTATCGATAGCTCCATAGAAAAAGTCTTTATTCTGTACAACTGCTACACCGTTTTCAAATGAAAAAATTTCTGAGTATTTATATGAAATAACCAATTCACCTTTTTGGTCAATATATCCCCACTTTCCATTTTTCATTACTCCTGCCAAGCCATCCTGAAATGAATAAGCTTCTTTAAACTGTGGTTCAATCACCATTTCGTTTTTTATATTAATATATCCATACTTTCCGTTTTTCTTAACTAAAATAAGTCCATCACTATAATCATTCGTATCTTGATAAGTAATTGGAATAACTATGTTTCCTTCTTTATCAATATTTCCCCATTTACCATTTTTACTTACTTGCGCATAGCCATTTGAAAATTCATAGGCAGCTTCTTCATACTCTGCTTTAATGACAACTTGACCTTTGTTGTTGATATAGCCCCATTTACCATTGATTTTTACACTTGCTAATCCTTCTGAAAAGTTGTGAGCCTTTTGGAATTTTGGCTTAATCACCATTTTACCTTTTACATCCATATAGCCCCACTTTCCTTTCTTCTTAACAGCTATTAACTTTTCTCCAAAGGGTGAAGTATCTCGATCAAAACTTTCCACAGTGAATGTTTTGCTTTCACTTATTT
>NZ_QWUA01000108.1 GCF_003576525.1 Rummeliibacillus sp. POC4
CACATCTAATTTAGATGTGCTTAGTTATTCTTTAAGGATTTAAGTTATATTAAAGTGTTTCTTTGAACTTAAAGTTATATTTCTTATTTATCTTTTGAGCGATTTGACCTAGAAACTCTTGAACGGTCATTTTCTCAACTTTTTGTGTGTACCAAGCAAGTTTTGTTCCCTTGTTTTCCTTATTATAATTAACTAGAGAAGGCTTAAAAGTTTGATTTTTGTATTTATAATCAAATTTAATGTAAAGTTTATTTTCCTTTGGGCAATCTAGGATTACCTCATAAACTGGATCTTTAAATTCGGGTTGAAACTTAACTTTTTTAATTTTAGTTAGCATGTTTATCTCCCCTTTAAAATAATAACAACATATTCATTATACCATAGTTTGTGGATAAATAAGAGTAACAGCACTTTGAGGAAATAAATACCAGTTTTTGTCGATAATCCGGTCTAGTTTAATAATGAAAAAGATGTTATTTTTGGTAGGGCTTTATACTTTCTCAACAAATGCTTTTTTTGCAGTAATATACAAACCTGATTTTGTTTTCAAACGATACACCAAACCGTATTTTACAATATCAACAATTGTATAAACTGTATTTTCAGGACAAACTTCCACACGATTTTTCTTATCGAACTTAAGTTTGCTGTATGCCCAACATTTCTTCTTTATACGATATAAGCCGTTACCCTCTGTGTAATATTCTGATTTCTTAGGCTTGCTTTCTTTTTTCTTGTAATCTAATTTATCAGCAATAACTTTGGCAATTGCTTGACACAAACCTTCAAAATTTTCTCTATACGCCTTAGCGTCTTTCTCGCTAGTAACGAAGCAAACCTCTAAAAGAATAGCTGGTTTTACCGTTTTACGTAAGAAGTACAATTCTTTACGTTCTTTTGCACCACGATCTAAAATTCCGAGTGCATCAGCCATTGCTTTTGACATCTTCTTAGACAATGATTTCTCATCATAATATAAACATTCCGACCCCGTCGCAGACGCACTTGCACTATTAAAATGTACACTAATATCCAATGAACGCGACTTACTATTATGGTGATTCACGATATTCGCCAAGTTTTGATCTTGTGATGTTGCTGTTTTTTCATGATATTTATAACCTGAGCCATTGTAATTATTAGTCAGAATAGAGAAGACTCGATTTACAACCTTTTTCGCTTCTTCATGTTCATTTAATATCCCAGATGCTCCGGGAACTTTAGCACCATGCCCTGAACTGATTACGAATTTTTTTGTCATATAATTTCAGTCCTTTCTGTTTCTTCATAAGCCCATCTACATACAATATATGATTCCCCAAAAATTTCGTATAGGATAATGATTAGCAGGAAAATACATACCCTTATCCCATCTTAAGTATTTTCAAGTTTTTTCCTTACATATGTATTGCTATTAATTAAAGTATAAATAAAAGACCGA
Organism: Rummeliibacillus sp. POC4; assembly: GCF_003576525.1. Classification (GTDB taxonomy): domain Bacteria; phylum Bacillota; class Bacilli; order Bacillales_A; family Planococcaceae; genus Rummeliibacillus. Next base: position 1,442 of record NZ_QWUA01000108.1, read on the forward strand.
TCCATTTGTAATCGGTCTTTTTGATTATTTTGCATTCGCTTTTGCTTGTTGACCAATTGCTTGAATATCAATAAACTTTAAAACTAAAAATAAAAGTATAATCCCTAAAACACATGAAGCAATATAAAATGCATTTAAATTATTTTTCATTAAAAGCGACATAATCGGCGGCCCTGCTGCTACTCCGATAAATCGTGCTGAACTGTAGAAAGAAGTAACTGTACCCCTCTCCTCTTTTCTTATATTTTCAGTAATGATTGCATCAAGCACTGGGAGTAGAGCTCCTAACGCAATACCTGCGATACTTGTTACAACTAAAAGAAATATTAAATTTTCTTTTAAAAACCCTACAAACACAATACTAATTGAAGTAATCACTAAAGAAATCAGTATCATTCTCTTAATGGCTTTTAGATCGCCTTTTATTTTTCGCCCCGTAACAAAAGAAGCAATACATAACATTAATAGTGGAATGGCTAGGACAAAACCTTTTTTTACTCCTTTTATATCATGTGCTTTTTCAAGGTTCTCTGATAAGAAAAACAACATACCGAATAAAACAAGCATCACATAAATTCCATTTAAGAAGACTACAAATAACCATTTTCCTTCTTCTTTAAAAGTCTTTTTGACTCTTTGAACAAAATCCTTAAATGCGACTGGAGGAGCTTTTTCTTTTGGGGACTTAACAAAAAAGATAACCAAAAGGATTGATATTAGGCTAAATATGGAGATAGAGAAAAAAGGGAGAAACCATAAAAAAGCTGCAAATGCAGCACCCAGGATTGGGCTTAACACTTTGCCAAATGTATTAGAAGTTTCGATAATCCCAAGACTTGCACTTGTTTTTTCATCATCGCCCTTGTAAAGGTCACCTATTAATGGCATAACAATTGGCATAGCACCCGCAGCACCAACACCTTGTAAAATACGACCGATTATAATTACAAAGTAAGGACTATCCAGTTTCCAGGATGCAAATGCAGAAATAAGTCCTCCGATAAATGCTAAGATTAAACTAGGTAATATAACAATTTTCCGTCCAAATCGGTCTGACAAATAACCGGCGACAGGTATAAGTAAAATAGCAGCAATTGAGTAACTTGTAATGATCATGCTTGATTGAAATGAAGAGATGTCTACCTTCTTTTCTAAAATAGGAAGAACTGGGATAAGCATTGAATTACCAAGTGTCATTACAAGTGGTATTGACGCTAAGCTAATTATGCACAATACGCTAACCTTTTCCTCTTTTCCACTATTATTTTGCATAAAAACACCTCTATGTGATTTAGTAATATATTTATCATGTCCAGAAGTGTTTTATTTATGTGTAATAGGAAAAGCTCATTATTATTTTTAAGGAAGAAATACTTTAGAATAACGATTTATACGCAAGTATCCCAAAATGTATACCAAATCCTATCATAGAAATTGATGAAACTGCTGATACTACATTTAAAAAATTAGAAGATAATATCTTCCGCGATCCACTTGAAATTGAAGCCATTATGAAATCTACTAATAGAATGCCTAACAAAATACAGACACTGTACATTCCGATTTCAAAAGTGTTTAGATTAGACCCACCTACTAAGACGGAACCATAAATACCCAACCAGAACAGAATTGTTAAAGGATTTAGAAGCGCTATCAGGAAACCCGATATAAATGAATGCCTAAGACGGATAATACGTTTAAAATTAGAATTCAACTTAACTTTATGCATAGTCAGTAAATTTTCTATTCCTGTATACAGAAGAACAAAGCAGCCAAAAGACCATAATATCGATTTAATAAACGGATATTCAATAAAACGTCCAATTCCTAAATATACTAAAAACATATAGGTTAAATCAGTTGCAATTGCTCCTAAGCTAAAAAACCAAGCATGAAAAAAACCATTTTTGATTCCTAAGTTTAATAATGTTGCTTTTACTGGTCCAATAGGAGCAGCTAAAGAAATTCCTAATAAAAAATAAGGTATCATGGTATGCATGTTTATTCACCTCCAACTTTTAACACTACGTTTATTAATTTTTCTTAATATCATATTCTGATAAGACAAACACTATTCGATTCGTTATATATTATTTTGTTTGTTAGAGGTGGTATTAAAAACAAAATAACATCCAGAAATAAGTTAAAAAGTATGTATTCCACTGTAGCTTTAATTACTTATTCGAATAATTTCTTACAATGCTTCTGTAGTATAATATTCAAACGTTTATCACATCCTGTTCTTGTTAAACAAAACAAGGAAATGGAGTGTTAACATGGGCATTCTAAGTGGTAACCCAAAAGATCAACCATTACACTATGGTGAAGTTATGGCAATATGGACAAATGTCGCAACAAACAACGGATTAATAGCTGCTTATCAAACATTTTTTAATCATACTGGTGATAAAGATTTAGCCAAAATCATTGAAGATGCTATACAGTGTTGCAAAGAAGAGAATGAGCAATTAGAAATTATCTTAAAAGTAAATGGCATAGCTCTTCCACCTGCGCCTCCTGATCGTCCAAATGCGAAATTAGAGGACATTCCAGCTGGAGCTAGATTTAATGACCCAGAAATAAGTGCTGCTCTTTCAAGAGATATGGTCTCTGGCCTTTTAGCATGCAGTGAAGCTATCGGTATGTCGATTAGAGAAGATATTGGCATGATGTTCGCTCAATTCCATATGAAAAAAGAACAACTGGGTGCAAAATTACTAAAACTTAGTAAAGAAAAAGGATGGCTTATTCTACCTCCTTTACATGTCGACTATCCAGAAGCATAAGATACTTTTATGAACCCCCTTTACCAGCTTGTATAAGCCTGTATAAAAAAGAGTAGCAATCGCTACTCTTTTTTGGTGTGTTTCAAATATTTACTTTACCTAGTGGCATTACTAATCGATGCTGCTTTCTTTGTATAGCCTAAATTATCAGCTATTACTTTTGCAATGGCCTGACATAGTCTCTCAAAATTCTCTCGGTAAGCAGCGGCATCTTTTTCACTTGTTACAAAGCAAACTTCTAAAAGTATTGCAGGTTTTGACGTATTACGAAGAAAATATAACTCTTGACGCTCTTTTGCTCCACGATCAGTAATGCCTAGTGCATTTGCCATGGCTTTTGACATTTTTGCAGATAAGGTTAACTCGCTATAATATAAACATTCTGATCCCGTTGCGGATGCAGTAGCCGCATTAAAATGGACGCTGATATCCAAAATACGAGTTTTACTATTATGATAATTTACGATTGTAGATAAGTTCTGACTTTGTGTTGTGGATGTATCATCATGGAACTTGAAGCCAGCTCCATTATAATTGTTTGTTAAAATCTCATATACACGATTTACGACTTTACGTGCTTCAGTGACCTCATTTAAAATACCAATTGCTCCTTGTACATATTTTCCATGTCCTGAACTAATGACGAATTGATTTACCATAAATAATTCCCCCTTAATAGTATTTTTGTTATTCCTTTTTGCTAAACCTTTGAGGCCTCTTAGGTAAAGCGAGCACAATAACATATGAGATGTATCTCACACTAAAAACTTATTGTGCTTATACTATATAAAGGAGTTTTCAGACGATATTTTACACCCTATAAACCAAATTTTTTAGTTAATGAATATTTTAATTCTAAAGAATTCGTTCAAGTTACATAATAATGGGGTATTTTGAATTATAATAATTATTTGTAGTATTAATAGATTGCTTTCTATTATAAAATAGTACTCAAAAAGCTATAAAATGTTATAAAAATTAAGTTTTTATTGAAAAGCGATTAATATAAGTTACTATTAGTATAGTGAATTCGAGATATTAAAAAGTGGCTATATGATAGCAATTTATAGGAGGAATTTTATTTTTGGATGCATTATTTGGAGTTGTAGGGGTTTTATTATTAGTAGTATCAATAATCAGTGTAGTAATTTTTGGGCTTTTATTAGCAGTGAAAAAGAATAATAGCAAAAAAAATTATAAACGAAAATTAAGAAATTCTAGTATTTTATTTGTAATTTCTATAGTACTCATTATTATCGCAGGAAGCCTATCACCATCTGAAAACAGTTCAAGTAAAAAGGATGAGACTACTTCTAGTAAGACAGTTGAGAAAAAAGAAAAGAAATCTGTGGCTTACACTTACGATAAAGCTGAAACTAAAGCCGATAGAAACGGTGATTTCTTAGTTAAAATTGAAGTTAAAGATGGTTATACACCAGAAATCGTTAAAGGTGCAAATGTAACTCTTAAAAAGAAAGATGACCATCATTATTTACTAAGCGGCACAGTTGATAAAAAGGAACAATCAGCAACATACAAGTTAAGTTTTACCGCTAATGATGATCAACAAACAATGAATCTTACTATTGATAATGCATTAGCTAAGAAAGCATATGTACAAAAACAAATTGCAGAAGCTAAGAAAAAAGTGAAAGAAACTGCCCTGAAAAATGAAAATACACTCTCATATGGGATGTTAAACAAATCCCAAGATAAATATGTTGGGAAGCCATATCACATTACTAAAGGCCACGTTATGCAAGCTATGGAAGACAACGGGAAGACAACTCTTTTAGTTCAATTGACTGATAAAGGTTATGGTATCTGGGACGATATCATCGCAGTCTATTATCCTAATACAACCGATGCTGTTGACAGTGATTTTGTAGAAATCTGGGGAACTTTAGGCCAAAAATGGAATTACACAACAAAAATCGGTGGTAGCAACTCCGTACCGACTATGAAGGCAGATACAATAAAAGTTATAGGCCATTCAAAATAGATATAAGCTGCTCATGTTTTATTCATTTGAAGTGAAAAACCAGAAAAAAAATTCTATATAAATAGTAATGAGTTCGGTCTTGCACCGGACTCATTTTTTAGTTTGTTTTATTTATGCAAAAAAAGAGAAAACTTTTAAGTGACTGCTCTTGCTCTAAGTAAAATTTCTTTATTACAGATTGTTCCATGTAATTATCTCTGCATCTTTTATGTCAACTTCTCCATAGGTTAATAAATGCGGGATAAATGCGAACAGACCAAATTTATTTCCCTTTTCCTTTTCATCTTTATAATATTCAACTGTCACTGAAGGGATTTCTTTCATTTCTTTATAATCATTAATATTTATGAAATTAATATCATCTTCATCTATATCATTATTGGGACCTCTGTATGTTTCCTTTGAATACATATAAATAGCATTCTTATTATTTTTTAAGTTTTGAATCGGTACTCTATAAAATTTGAGTTCCTCCTTAATTTGAATACCTAACTCAGTAAGAGCGTTATAGACATGATAAGGATGTAAAGGTGAGAAATGAATAACATCATTCCATAGACAATTCAATTTTGGAATTTGTCTTCTTAGAAGTTTTAACCTTTCCGGGTGATCAAAATATTTTTTAGAGTACTTTTCATATAATTCAGGGTGAGCCGTTTCCAATGAATTCAGAGAAATAAGTTTATCTCCCCTCATGTCTGCTGGAACCATATGATATATAAATTCTTGCATTACTTTTCCCCATCCCCCTGCTGAAATCAAAAAGTTAATCACATACTATTATTCTCTACTTTTAATCGTATTTCCTTGTTCAAGTTGGGAGAAATAGTTCTTTTACTTGGAACATAATTCTACTACAACTAAATCTATGAACTGTTACAACAAAACCTTCCTTCCAATTCATTTCTACTCTCTCTCGTATATTAGTAGTAAGAGCTCTTTCCGATAGAATTTCCAGTTGATCCGGACAACTGGTGATTCAATTGGATTTCCTATAGGAAGTGTCGCCTTTTGGCTCCCTC
>NZ_QWUA01000109.1 GCF_003576525.1 Rummeliibacillus sp. POC4
GCCGCAATACTAAAACCTTGATGGCTTGCTTAAAAGCCGTTTAAAAATGGATTTTGTTCCATTTCAATATCAATTCTTGTGGGACCTCCATGGCCTGGATATATAATTGTTTCTTCATCTAATGTTAATAACTTATTATGAATAGATGAAAGCAGTTGCTTACTATTTCCACCAACTAAGTCCGTACGACCAATACTTCCTTCAAATAATGTATCTCCAACGATTGCAAACCCTTCATCCAAAAATACATAACTTACACTACCAGGTGAATGACCAGGTGTATGCAATATTTTGAATTTAAAATGGCTGATTTCTAGTGTTTGTTCATTTTCAATTAAATGATCTGCTGGAGATATTAAAATATCAGGTATTTCCCTGTATCGACCAGAACCATTTTGCATTGGATTCTGAAGCCAATCAGATTCCTTTTTATGCAAAAGTACTGGTACTTTAAGAGCATCTCTTACTATATCTACACCGCCAATATGGTCAAAATGCGCATGCGTCAATAAAATAGCAACTGGATTTAAATGGAGATTTCTCAATTGTTTTACTAGCTTCTCTCCTTCTCCCCCTGGATCAATCACAAGACATTCTTTATGAGAATTACTAATAATATAACAATTGGCTTGAATAGGTCCTAAAGGATATGTACGAATATTTAACATTTCTTCACCTCAATCTCATTATACAGAATTCTTAAAACAATTCTCAAGGTGAAGGCTATCATAAAATTTGCTTTTTAAGAAGCTACTATACACATGATAAAGTTGTAAGTTTCTGTATTTAACGAAAAAGCAACTATTTTATATTACGTTCAAATAACCGTCACATTAAGTTCTCGACAAACAAAACAAATAGCTTTACAATAGAGAAGGAATATTGTTTTACGACATTCATTTTCTGATGTCGAAAGGAGTGTCTATATTGAACTTATTAATGGTTATTTTCGGCCTAGTTGCAATTCTAGGTCTAGTAGGAACAGTGCAAGCTCTTAAAGAAAAAGCTATTCTTGGTGTAATCTTTAACTTTGCAGCGTTCGCAGTGTTTGGATGGTTCGTAGTTATGACTATCCTACATCAAGGTTTCCCACCAAGCCTTCACTAAAATTTGGTATAAAAGAGGGTGCTCCATTTCGGGGCATCCTTTTTTATTTGATCAGTTCTTTACTATTCAGATGATTTAGCTAAATTTAATCTTTTACTACTAACCATTTTTTCTTTTCATAAGGCTTGATAGAAATTGCAGTTTCATAATTATTTCCAGAAAGGCAAAGCGTTCCTTTAGCTGAACATATAATTTGCTCATAATTTGGTGATTGTCCAATGGTATGAACACCTTTTAAAGAAACATGTACAAGTTTAAAAGGATGCTCACCCTCATCTATTTTCCCATTTTCCATAGGCAATAATACCATCAGTGATTGATCATCCAGCCATTGTACTTCCGGTACAAACCATTGAGCATAATCCGTAACAGCTGGTGATGTCCACTCTTGCTTTTTATTACCTTTTTCTAATACATAACGAAATTCTTCTTTAGTAAAATCCATTGTAACAATCAGAGAAGACTGTTTAAAACAACTTACATAAACTATCTTTTGTTTAGATTCGGACGTTACTTTTCCATTTCTCCAATTGATGGTTGTTAAAGTACCACCGTTAAGTGGATTATTCCCCATTTTGTTTACCCATAATATATTATCAGAGTACCAAGTCCAAAATGGATTGTCAGATTGGAATTCAACTAGTTTGTTTTTGCTTCCATCATATATGTAACTATTATACGAAAAATCATTATTAAAAGCTGATAATCCTACTAAATTTGTGTTATTAGGATTCCAAACTAGAGAGATTTCTTGTGATTTGACGTTAAAATTATGTAGAATTTTACCTGCAACAGTAATTATCGTAACGTTCGCACTTTCTGAGTTATTCGCTGTTTGCACCAGAATCTCTTTCATACTAGGATGAATTAAAACTTGAATAATTGCATCGTCCGAAGTATAAAGAATTTTCTTTTTCCCTGTTTCTAAATTATATCGAACTAATTGCTCCCTATTTTGATGTTGCTCAATGATTAATAAGTCAACCTCAGATAAAAATCCAACAACTGTATGTAATTGTTCTGCCTTTATTTGATATGGGACGATATTCGAGATTGATTTTACGGTATGAATTTTATTGTTCTCAGTTGTTGTTTTATTTTCTTTTGAAATCGACTGTTGTTGACAGGCACCAAGAAAAAAAACTGCAGTCACTAATAGATAAATCATCTTTAACACGTTTTTCACATCCTTTCTGACTATTTCATTATACGATTAAATGATAAAAATTCTAGTATTATATTAATAATTTTTTATCTAGAGAATTTAAATTTATGAAATTCACTTTTTACTAACATAAATGTAAAAAAACCGCATAGCCAGTAATAGCCATGCGGTAATGAATAACTTAAAATCTTATTTTATTTTTTTGCTTCACCCGTTTTGTTGTCGTAGAAACGAAGCAAATCTCCATTGATAATCTTATCAGAGTAATCTAGTTTTTTGTTTGCTTGCTCAATATATGGTGAACATTTAGATGAATCGGTCTTTTGTTCTGTAGCTTTATCGTAACATACTTCACCAGCATAAACTAATTTATCTGTTACAATACGACCGTCACGGAATGCTACGAAGTCTTTATGGTCTTTTGAGAATAAGTCAGTTCCCATTTGTAAATCATTTTTAGTATCAATACCTAGTAAGTGTAATACTGTTGGTCTAATGTCCATTTGTCCTGCAACTTCATGCATTTGTTTACCTATACCTGAGTTTGGTATATGGATAAAGAATGGTACTCTTTGAAGTTGTGCAGTATCGAATGGTGTAATTGCATCTTTACCTAAATATTGTGCCATAGCTTTGTTATGGTTTTCTGAAATACCGTAATGGTCACCATACATAACAATGACTGAGTTATCATATAAACCAGATGCTTTTAAGTCTTTAAATAATTCTTTTATCGCTTCATCTGTATACCGTACAGTTTGGAAGTAACGATTTACAGTATTATCATCAGAAGTGTAAGGTTTAATCAATTGATCTTCCTCATCTGAAGTGAATGGGAAGTGATTAGATAATGTAATCATGCGTGTATAGAATGGTTGTGGCATTGATTTCATAATCTCTACAGATTGGTCCATATAAGGAATATCTTTTAATCCCCAGTTTGCAGAGTTTTCATCAGTTACATGATAAGATTCTACATCATAGAACTTTTTGATATTGAATGCTTGGTACACCATGTCACGGTTCCAGAAACTCTTATTATTTGCATGTAGTACAGAAGTGAAATAGCCATTTTCGTTAAATCTTTCTGCCATTGAGTTAAAAGTATTACCACTGTTTGTAAAGAATACGGATCCTCGTCCTGTACCATATAATGAGTTTTCTACGATAAATTCTGCATCAGAAGTTTTACCTAATCCAGTTTGATGGTAGAAGTTATCAAAATAAAAAGTATCCTTATCTTTTGTTAGCTTGTTAAGGAATGGTGTTATTTCTTGACCATTCACTTTATTGTTTATAACAAAGTTTTGAGTTGATTCAAGTGAAATAATAATTACGTTGCGTTTTTTAGCAACACCAAAAGTTTTCTTATTATTTTCACCTTGGTTTGATTTCACATAGTTCGTTACATCTGTTAGCTCACTACCATCTGCCATAGCACGTTGAGCGTGGAATTTTGATTGAATGAAAATATCATATAAATGATAGTTATACGTACCAATATTTTTAACTAATAATTCACGGTCAAAACTACGAGTTAATAATTGTGGTCTTTGTGTTTCAGCTAAACCCAAATTCAAGAATAATATAGCAAAAGTTAGCACAAAGTAAGTGCGGCGTAAATTTGGTTTAGTAATTGTAGCTTCTTTAGCTTTAGGTAAGAATTTAACAGCTAGTATTAATAATACAACATCAGTGAAATAGAAAACATCGTACCAGTTAATAGATGATGTAGCTGAGTTTCCTAAATCTCCAAAGTTACTTGTTTGGAATAATACAGGTAGTGTTATAAAGTCATTAAAGAATCTATAAAAAACAACATTTCCGTATACAAGTATTGATAAGATAACACTTGTTGTTATTAAATATCGATTTCTTCTTTTTGCAGTTTTAAAGAATAAAGAAATCCCATATATAAATAACAAGAATGCAAGCGGGTTAATCAATAAGATGAATTGTTGCATTGAATTGTCAATTTCCATATCAAAACTAGATTGATAAGTAATGTATGTCTTAATCCAAGTGGTGATAATAGCGATCACCAATATTGAATGTTTAGGTAGCTTATTGAATTTCATTCCTAACATCCTCCTACTTTCTTTCGTTCGTTACAAAATTAGTTCCATTATGAAAGAAACAAAATATATCTTAATCCTTTTCTAACAATAAAGCAACATTTTTGTTACATAATTATTATTTCCATAATACCGTATTCATTTATCATTATAATAACGAATACATCCAACAGAAAGTTTCATCATTTTAAAAAAGATTAAACCATTTTTAAAAATTCTTTTCAATAGGTCCTTTGTATAATTGAATTTTTATTTTGATGTTATTTCTTTTTCAAGTTTTACAGTTTCTGTTCTTAAGATATGACGGGCTGATTGGAATTCACGTGCCTCGATAAGTCCACCCTTATACAATTCGACTAAATCCATCTCCATTAACTGTAAATCGCCGATTCTGTTTTTTGTGTAAACAAAAGTACCAAATCGTTTTAAAAGTTGCATTACATCATATACTGTTTCCAAGGAGTTAACTCTCCCCTTTCAAATCAATTGCAATTTATAATTTCTTTTTCAGTAATTATTTTTTCAATAGGTACATCATAATCATCTGTAGGGATTTTTTCAACTATCTGCATATGAAAAGCCAAAGAAATGGTCGTTTTATCAAAATCTGACAAAAATCGATCGTAATACCCACCGCCAAAACCTAATCGAAACCCTTGTCTATCAAAAGCAAGACCAGGAACAATTAAACATTCAATCTCTTCCTTTGGAATCTTAGTTGTTAAATGTGGAATTGGTTCTGAAAGTTGCATGTATACAGTTTCAAGTTGTTGAAACGATGTGATTTCATAAAATGTCATTCTTCTAGACTTTGGCTCACATTTCGGTACGACCACTTTCTTCCCTAATGCCCAAAAGGCTTTAATTAAATCCCAGGTCTCTACTTCTGGAAAAGCAGAAAGTGTAATACCGATAATATTTGCATTTTTCACAGCTGATTCTTGAAGTAACATTTTATGTATAAGTTCAGATTTTTCTTTATATGTTTCTTTATTAAGTTTTTTTAATTCACTCATAATTATTTTTCGAAGTTCTTTTTTATGCATTATTTTTTCACTCCAACTTCTCTAAGAATGGAAAAAGCCAAAACCACAAAGGTTTTGGCAATGAGCATTATTTTGTTTCACGGTGAAGTGTCATTTTGTTATCACGAGAACAATATTTTTTTAGTTCTAGACGTTCTGGATTGTTACGTTTGTTTTTCTTTGAAATGTAGTTACGTTCGCCACATTCAGTGCAAGCTAATGTAATATTAACGCGCATTGTTATCCCTCCCACTCTATATAAAGAATAAAATGTCTTAGTGAGCATGATTTATACGACTAAACCATTATATCATAATTCGCAAAAAAATCTACTGTCATTTCTAATTAGATTTTGTTATGTTAAAATAAAGTAAAATTCACTCAGTTAAGGTTTTCCTTCGCTGAGAATCAGTTACAACATTCCAGTATTAACGGGCAGTTGCCTCCTAATCTACTGCCCGTTAATATTCGGCTGAATACACAACTAAATAACTACATGAGGTGAACAGAATGGACTTATCTCTCATACTAATCATTGTCGGATTGCTCATAATTTTCGCATCTTTTTTTGTTGGGAAACAATCTAAACAACTTGAGAAGGATGTTGAAGAATTATCGTTAAACTTCTATCAAGAAACCCATCAATTGAAACGGCGTTTAAAAGCCGTTGAGGAGGAATTACTATTTGAGCCTCAATCATTTGTTAAAAAGACAAAAGTTAGTCCTAAACAAACGTCAAAGGCAAATATTAAGGGCATCCATCAAATTATAATTAGCCAAGTTATCACTTTACATAAGCAAGGCTATAACACCGAAGAAATAAGTAAACGATCATCCCTATCAACAGAACAAGTACAAGCGATTATTGCTTCTGGGGGAAATCGCTTATGATGAAATCAACAATTCGCTCATTTGGTATTGGATTATTTCTTGCCGGAAGTATAATGACTATCCAAACTCATTTTTTTGAAGAAAACACTCAAAATTCTATAAAAGCTTCAAAAGGATCTGTTGTTATAAAAAAAGAAGAGCTCGATACTTTAAAAGAAGAAGCTGCTGATGCAAAAGAACAACTTGCAAAGATTCAGACAGACTATCAAACTTTAAAAAAAGAAAACACCTCGACAAATAAAGAGAAAAAGGAAGTCACTACTTATAAATTGGTCATCAAAAAAGGTATGGGGACTACCGAAGTCTCAAAAGCTTTAAAAGATGGCGGTATTATAAAGGATGATGGTGAATTAGAACGATACATCATCAATAAGAACAAAGCAAAAGATATTCAAATCGGTGATTATCAATTATCATCTGATATGTCTAATAAAGACATAGTCAAAATCATTACATCCGCAAAATAAGAAAAGATGTTTCATCAGCTAAATTTGCTGTTTGAAACATCTTTTGTGATTTTTGAAACTTCACTACCCTGTATGTAAAACTTAAA
>NZ_QWUA01000110.1 GCF_003576525.1 Rummeliibacillus sp. POC4
CTACTGAATGGAAAAATAATGAATTAGCAACGCGTTATGATGTCACGATTAAAGGAAAACAATCGGGCATTAGTAAAACCTATTCTGTCAAAGCACAAAGTGGTGAAACAACTAGTTATACCCCAAGTACACTATTCAATTTAGGCGACACATATGATGTCTATGTACAAGCTTACTTCTACGATAGCTCAAACGCACCTGCTTCCGAAGCAGATAATAGTGAAATGGATGGCTTAAAACGTGGTATTAGTCCAATGCCAACCAAACCACAAGCAACTGTGCAAACTAATATGCGTGAGGATTTACTCGGTTTAGAAGATTATTTCACATATGATGAAAGTACATTTGGTAATGCAACAGCAGCAGTAAACGTAACAGCTGGAAATATGGTTTTACAATTTACAGATGAGTCGCTTTATACTCGAAGTGATTTAGGATATGCCTTTACTCGTACGTATAATTCTCGCTCAACTACATCTTCTGTTTTAGGAAAAGGATGGACATTCGTAGGGAATGAAACCTTGACAGAAGCTGGTGAAAAGAATGTTTATTATACAGATGAAGATGGAACGGTCCACCTATTTGAGAAATCAGGAGATACGTTCACTTCACCAAAAGGTTTATTTGAAAAATTAGAAAAAAGCGGTTCAACATATACCATGACAGATAAAAATGGTTTTGTTCAAACCTACCAAGAAAGTTCGAAAACAGGTACGTATGCAATTGCTTCTTATACAGACGAATATGGCAATGAAATTAGCTTTAAAAGAAATGAAAAAGGCCAAGTCACGGAAGTAGCGGAAACAAAAGGAACAAGTAATCAAGAGAACATCAAAATTTCATATGTAGATGATCATATTAGGCAAGTTCAGTATGGCGATCATTGGACAAAATATAGTTATACAAATGATCAATTGACACAAACAATCATCGGTAGTGATAAGTCAACACGCACAATAGTTGAAAACTTTATGTATGATGCCAATGGACAGCTAACGAAGTATGTAGATGGTCAAAAAAATGAAACAACGTTTAAATACAATACAAATGAATTAATTATTTTTGATAAACAAGCGAATGATGAAGAAGATAAAGTATCCGTAACCAACACATATTTATTTAATCAACCCAAACCAGATGATGATATTGATACGAAACATCAATATATATATGTAGCTTTAGATTCTGAAGATACACAAACAATTTACAAACGTGATGAAATAAGAGACACGTATATAGTTGATGAGGAAACAACTCCAAAAAATGAAAAGGATCAAAAAACAACGTCATTCTACACGTATGATGAACAGTACAACTTGTTAGAAACCATCAATCCAGATGCTTCAACAGAAAAAAATACGTATGATCCGCAAGGAAATCTTTTGACATCAACCACAAAAGAAGGAACTGTAACCAATACGTATAATAATCGCAATCAATTAATATCGACAAAAGATGTGAATGGTGAAGAAACGACTTACACATATGATGGACCTTCACTTATTCGTTCAAAAGTAAAAGACGAAGAAACAACCTATGTTTATGATACCTATGGGCGTGTCACAAAAACAACGTATGCCAATGGGACATTTGAACAAGTCGATTATGATGATGAGCAACGTCAAGTAACTTCGACAGATAAAAAAGGGAATACGACTTCTGTAGTATATTCTATTTATGGACAAAAGGTGAAAGAAACAGATGCAGATGGGCACACGAAATCGTATACGTATGATCCGATGTACCCTTCAACAATCCTTTCTGTAACAGATGGAAATGGACATAAAACAGCGTATCAATATGATAATAACAATAATTTAACAACATTAACAGATGCATTAAACCGTCAAAAAACATACACGTATAACGATAACGACCAAGTAACAACCGTCACCATGCCGAATATGAAGTTCTCATATGAGTATGATAAAAATGGTGAAATGAGTCAGTCTGAATTACCTTCAGGTGTTAAAACAACGTACACATATAATAGTGATGGCCAATTAGCACAGGTACAGAATGGCAATGAAGCCATTGATTATATGTATGATGAAAGTGGCAATACAACGTCTATTTTACGTGATACGAAAACACTCAAAACGTATGGTTATACAGCTGAAACTAATTTACTTGCGAACTATACACTAGGCTTATTCAAGCAAAATTATGGTTACGATGAGAAAGAACGTAACAACGCAGTGACAACCGCTTATGGAAAAGACTTTGAAGTAAAAGAAGCGACAACATATAAAGAAAATAGCGATGATGTCGACCATATTAAAATCAGTGCCGATCAAGTTTCACATGATTACCAAAGTGATATCGATGTACCAAACAATAAAACGACGATTACATTGAACAATGATTTATGGAAACAAGTGACACAAATGAACGATGCAAATTTACTTGGTTCATTAACGTACACAACAAAAGCGCAGCAACCATTTAAAATTGCATATGATTATACGAAAAATGGAAACATCGCACAAGCCGATGTCAATGGTCAAGTAAGCAGCTTTGGTTATGATGCCAATGATCAATTAACACAAGAAACACTGCCAGATGGTACAATGAATACGTATGAATATGACGAAGTTGGGAATCGTACAGCATCTAAAGTGAATGGCGAGAAAGCAACTTTCACGTATAATGATGCGAACCAAATTGCGACGAAAAATGAAACAACTTATACGTATGACAAAGATGGTAATTTACTGCAAGATGAACACTATAAGTACACGTACAATCAGCAACAACGTTTAACAAAAGTAACGACGCTAGATGACCAAATCATCGCATCGTACACATACGATGAAAATGGCTTACGTCTAACGAAAACAGTTGGCGACACAACACATGAATACTTCTATAGTGGTGAAGTATTGGATATGGAAGTTGTGAAAGTAAAGGATGTTGTTACAGAATATCGTTCATATGAATGGAATGGCTATACACCGCTTGGTATGATTATCAAGAAGCAAAATAAATCGGGTACATTTGAAACGAAAGCGTATCAATTCATTACGAACCATCGTGGCGATGTACTAAGTATTCGTGATAGTGAAGATCAAGAAGTCGGTGCATACACATATGATGCCTACGGAAATGTATTAACGGTCGAAGGGGACCTAGCGAAAGCGAACCCAATTCGTTATGCAGGGTATTATTATGACGATGAAACAAAGAACTACTATTTACAAGCTCGTTACTATAACCCAGCAAACGGTGCCTTCCTAGCTCTAGACCCACACCCAGGTGATGACGATGAGCCATTATCACAGAATGGTTATAGCTATGCGAATGGGAATCCAGTGATGAATGTGGATCCGGATGGAAATAATTCAAAAAGAATATTATATGCGTTAGCAACAGGAATGGCATTCTTGTTATTTGAAATGGCAGGAACTATTAAAGGACCTATTACAGCACTTTCGACACTTATTGGTTTTTTGGTTGGATATAAAGATTGGAAGAATGCAAAAGAGCAGAAGAAAGCTGAAGTGGCTAAAAAAATGATTAAAAATTCGCGAATGCTTAAAAAGAAATTAGTTAATGAGGCCAAAAGAGCATTACGTAAAAAAGGAATAAAGATTCTTGCAACAATGGTTGGTTTATCTTGGGCTGTTGCTATAGATGTTTTTGGCACTGGATTTTATCATGGATGGAAAAAAAGTAATTATAATAATGGGCTTTGTAGTAGATGGGGAAGAAATTATGTAAGTTATGCTGCACACGTTGCAAAGAAAGAGGCCTAATCATTTATGAATTTTAAACAAATATTTTATTTTTTTGTCGGAATGTTAATATTATTATTAGCAAGTGATATAACTTATAATACAGATCATATTATTCCGATTTTCATAGTAATAGTATCAGTTTTTTATTTACTATATACGGAGATTTTCAAGAATACACTTTCAATAAAGAGCATATTAATAGGTGTAAGTATTGCATGGCTCATATATCACTTTGTGAATATTTAATTTTTTAGATTGAGTCTACTAAGTTAAAAAGAAATGATGTCGACCATATTAAAATCAGTGCCGATCAAGTTTCACATGATTACCAAAGTGATATCGATGTACCAAACAATAAAACGACCCTTACATTGAACGATGATTTATGGAAACAAGTGACGCAAATGAACGATGCGAATTTACTCGGTTCACTGACGTACACAACAAAAGCGCAACAACCATTTAAAATTGTCTATGACTATACGAAAAATGGGAACATCGCACAAGCCGATGTAAATGGTCAAGTAAGCAGCTTTGTATATGATGCCAATGATCAATTAACAAAAGAAACCTTATCAGACGGTACGGTCAACACGTATGATTATGACGCAGTGGGGAATCGTACAGCATCCTAAGTGAATGGTGAGAAAGCGACTTTCACATATAATGATGCCAATCAAATTGCGACGAAAAATGAAACGGCTTATACGTATGATGCAGATGGTAACTTATTGCAAGATGAGAACTATAAGTACACGTACAATCAGCAACAACGTTTAACAAAGGTAACGACGCTAGACGACCTAACCATCGCATTGTACACATACGATGAAAACGGCTTACGTTTAACGAAAACAGTTGGCGATAAAACACATGAATACTTCTATAACGACGAAGTATTAGAGATGGAAGTTGTGAAAGTAAAAGATGTCATTACCGAATATCGTTCATATGAATGGAGTGGCTATACACCACTTGGTATGATTATCAAGAAGCAAAATGAATCCGGTACATTTGAAACCGTAAGGAAGGCGAGCCAGTACACAACGTCCTGTTGTCGGCTCGCCCAACTTGCGTCCAGCAAGCAGCAATTCATTACGAACTATCGTGGGGATGTATTAAGTATTCGTGATAAAGACGACCAAGAAGTCGGTGCATACACATATGATGCCTATGGAAATGTTTTAACTGTCGAAGGGGATTTAGCGAAAGCGAACCCAATTCGTTATGCAGGTTATTACTATGATGATGAGACGAAGAATTACTATTTACAAGCACGTTACTATAACCCAGCAAACGGAGCCTTCCTAGCATTAGACCCACATCCAGGTGATGATGACGAACCGTTATCACAGAATGGTTATAGCTATGCGAATGGTAACCCAGTGATGAATGTGGATCCAAATGGGGAGTTTGCTCAAGTTCTCTTTTATATAGTGGTAATTTCGTTAACCGCATATAAAATATATAAAACTGCAAAAAAAGCAAAAAAGGCTGCTAAAGCACTGTCTAAATCTAAAAAGAAAACGTTTAAACCACTTAAATTAAATTTACAGTATTTTGCAATGCCGATGAGCAATAAAAGATTCTTAAATAATTATTCAGTGAAAAATTATAAAAATATTTCTTTAGACTTAGAAAGAGGTGGATCGCAATTAGAGAATATCCATGTAGTAGTTAACAATGTTAAATATATATATCAGCCACATTTAGATGATTTTGTTTCGAAAAATGGATTTTCTATACCTAGTAAATTAAGATATGATACTAAAATACGAAAAGCGTTAGTAAAAGCGTTTAAATATAAAGGGACGCAATATTAGGAAGTTGAAGGGAGGATTCTTTATGGCGTTAAATAATCGACATGTATATTTTAAATTAAACAGTGACGATATATTAAGTATCGTTAAAGATCGATTAGCAAAAGATGTTAAATTTAAGGATGGACATTCAGCCGTGCTGAATTTTTTAGGAGATGAAAAAAATTTACGTATTGTAGCTGTTTTTAGTGATGTTGATGATGACTTAGAACAAATAGATTTGAATGAAATTGATAAAGAGATAGATTTTAATGGTGATCTTTCAACAATGTCAGATGCAGGGAATATTAGAAACCTTACAGATGAAGAAAGAGAAAAAATTATAAAAAAACTTAGTAGAAGAAATTATATACAAAAATTAAATAATTTCTTTCAAAAAAAATAATGGATCTAAGTCAATAGATGGAAACAAGTGACACAAATGAACGATGCAAATTTACTCGGTTCACTGACGTACACAACAAAAGCGCAGCAACCATTTAAAATTGCATATGACTACACGAAAAATGGTAACATCGCACAAACTGATGTCAATGGTCAAGTGAGCAGCTTTGTATATGATGCCAATGAAATTGCGACTAAAATCGAATAAACAATAGTGTGTAATATGAGAACCCTGGTATTTGACTGTCTATAGTCAAGTACCAGGGTTCTCTCAAAATTCAATAAATTTTTTCTGTTAATTATTTTAATATTGCGTCCTTAATCTCTTTTTCAAATAATAAATAATTACTCGTTTCACCGTTTGGTTCTTTAACTACCGCGCACCATTCTTCTATACCATGAAAATGGCCCACGCACTCACATGCGATGGTTACACTGAATTTTTTAGAAGGAACAGAAACTGCCCAAAGGTGAGGAAGTAGTTGAACTTTTTCTACTTCTTTTTCATC
>NZ_QWUA01000111.1 GCF_003576525.1 Rummeliibacillus sp. POC4
AAATAGAGTCATAATGCATAAAACATAATGTAAATGTTTTTGTCTAGAAACTGTCACTTATTTATTTGAATAAACAACGCATATAATATTTTTCTAATTTACATCAAATTAGCCTCGTAAATGATAGACGAATCCTATTATTTATGAGGTGTTTTTATGTGCAGATGAGGATCAAAACAACTTCAATAGTATCTGTTTGAGTTTTTGGAATTATTTTAAATGATAAAAAATTACCTATTTAAAGAAGGTGAAATCAGTTAAAATAATTGAATGAGCAAAAGAAGCTATAAAAATAAATGGAAAGGAATTTACATATGAATTTATCGAAAGAATTGCGCTCTTATAGTTTAATAGCATTGGGGGCATTATTAGTTAGTATTTCTTACAATACTTTTTTATTACCAGCAAAGTTAGCCGCTGGTGGTGTTGTTGGGATTAGTACATTATTATTTGATTTATATAATTGGACCCCTGCAATTGTACAATGGTGCATTAATATTCCGGTATTTTTTCTTGGGTATTTTTTGTTAGGAAAAGAGTTTAGCGTTAAAACTCTAGTTGGGACAATATTATTACCTCTATGTATAGCGGTAACATCATATTTACCTTATAAAATTGATGATCCTATGCTAGCAGCTATTTATGGTGGAATTATTACAGGGGTGGGATTAGGGCTTGTCTTTAGAGGAAAAGGCTCAACTGGTGGAACAACAATAATTGGTCAATTGATAAAAAAATACACAGGTTTATCAAGTGGCTATGCGCAAATGATGATCGATGCAATCATTGTGATTGCAGCAATGTTCGTCTTTGACCTGGAACTTGCTTTGTATGCGATGATCACTATTTATATTTGTAGTAAAGTAATTGATCTCGTGCAATTGCATTCTTCTTCTTCTAAACTAGTTTTAATCATTACTGAAAATGAAGAACAAGTAACTCATCTTATCAAAGATGAAATTGATCGTGGTTTTACGAAAGTGTGGTCTGAAGGAGGATACTCACGTAATAAGAAAGCATTATTATTTAGCGTGGTAGAGCAATCTGAAGCTGTCTATTTAAAAGAGCTGATTCAAAATCGTGATACGGAATCATTCGTCATCTTCTTAAATGCTTCAGATATTATCGGAAAAGGCTTTTCACGACCAAGATAAAAAAATCAATTTAAAAATAGAGGACAATTATTGTCCTCTATTTTTACTCGGAACCCACCTTAAGGAAGTTTCAATTTATTGAATTTCAATTCGATGACTGTTTTCGATTGTTTCTTGTTTCATCTTAGGTAAAGTAATATTTAATACGCCATCTTCATATTTACATTCAATGGCATCAGATTTTACATTATTCATAGCGAATTGACGTCTGAATGAGCGACTGGTACGCTCACGGTGTATAAAATTTGAAGACTCATCTTTGTTTTCGACCTCGTGACGTTGATTTGCTTCAACTGTTAAGACATTTTGGTTAAAAGTAACATGAATATCTTCTTTTTTCATACCTGGAATATCCATTTTCACTTCGAAGCAGTTTTCTTTTTCAACAATATCAGCGCTAGGATGATTCATCTTAGAAAAGAAAGAGTCGAAGGTTTGATCAAATAATTGCGGGAAAAACAAGTCACGATTTGTTGGAAATAAATTTGACATTTGACATACCTCTTTTGACTAATTTTTTGAAGGAATTTAAATTTCCATTCAAATCATATGATTTGCAATCTATACAAAAATATACTGAAAAAAGCCAGATACAAAAGTGCATCTGGCTAAACTTTTATTGATTGATATAGGTTTAAAAGTTGAAGAAATTATTCTATTTCAATTCTATGATTTTCGACTAAAACTTGATCATTCTTAGGTAGATAAATGTTAAGAACACCGTTTTTGTATTTACATTTAATACCTTTAAGATTAACGTTTTCAATGATAAATTGTCGTTTAAATGAACTACATACACGTTCACGACGGATGTAGTTAGTCGTTAAATCTTTGCTTTCAGTTTGATGATCTTGTTGAGCTTCAATTGTTAGAAGGTTGTTGTTGTAAGTGACATTGATGTCTTCTTTGTTCATACCTGGAATATCCATAGTAACTACGTAAGAATGATCGTTTTCTTCAATGTCTACATTTGGTTGAGTCATTGGTGTAAAGAAAGAATCAAATGCTTGATCGAAGAATTGTGGGAAAAAGAAATCACGACTTGTTGGAAATAAGTTTGACATAGTGCATTACCTCTTTTTTTAGTTTTCTTCGAAAGGGAATCATTAAACTGATCCTCTTTACAGTTATTATAATATCATTTGTTATCACTCTTGTAAAGAGAGTGATAAATAAATTGAAATTTCTTAAAAATTAGTTTTAAAATTTAAATAATAAATATTCTTCAAGAATTTAATAACGTATTTTTTTATGCAAAGTGTACGATACGATATAATTTTGTATTTACAAGATCAATTCATTCAGCTCGAAAAACGTAATCATTAATTGATGAAATAAAGATTCGCAATTTACGACAACTATTGTCAATGTTATCATAAGAAATAGTATGTAACTGGAGGCTATATCGATGAAACAATACTTAGACCTTTGCCGCCATATTTTAGAAAATGGTAATGATAAAGGAGATCGTACAGGAACAGGTACATGGAGTGTTTTTGGTTATCAAATGAGATTCAATCTGCAAGATGGTTTCCCGTTAATGACTACTAAAAAAACTGCATTTCGCTTAATTGCTACAGAATTATTGTGGTTTTTAAAAGGGGATACGAATGTACGAACGCTGATTGAGCAAAATAATCATATTTGGGATGAATGGGCTTTTGAAAAATGGGTACAAAGTGAAGAATATACAGGACCAGACATGACTGACTTTGGTCATCGTGTGTTACAAGATGAAAACTTCAAAGAACAATATGATGAGCAAATGGCTATCTTCCAAAAGAATATTTTAGAAGACGAAGCATTTGCGAAAAAATATGGAGATCTTGGCCCTGTTTATGGCAAGCAATGGCGTTCATGGCCAGATGCAAAAGGTGGAACAATCGACCAAATTCAAAATGTTATTGAATCGATTAAAAAGAATCCAAATTCAAGACGACATATCGTAACTGCTTGGAATCCTGCAGAGGTTGACGATATGGCATTACCACCATGTCATTCACTTTTTCAGTTCTATGTAGCAAATGGAAAACTGTCTTGTCAATTATATCAACGAAGTGCAGATGTATTTCTTGGTGTTCCATTTAATATTGCTTCTTATGCATTGCTTACACATCTAATTGCAAAAGAGTGTGATTTAGAGGTTGGAGACTTTGTGCATACTTTAGGGGATGCGCATATCTATAAGAATCATTTGTCTCAAGTAAAAGAGCAATTGTCACGTACACCTAGAGATTTGCCTAAGTTAGTGATTAAAACGGACAAGGATTCGATATTTGATTATGAAATAACGGATTTAATAATTGAAGGATATGATCCTTATCCACGTATATCAGCACCGATTTCTGTGTGAGGAGGTTAAGTAGAATGATTTCATTGATCGTAGCTTATGATGAAAATCGTGTAATGGGGTATAACAATTCGATGCCTTGGCATTTACCAGGGGATTTAGCTTATTTCAAAAAAACAACAATGGGTAAACCAATGATTATGGGGCGTAAAACATTTGAATCTATTGGAAAAGCCTTGCCCGGAAGAACGAATATTGTTATAACAAGAGATCCAAATTACAAAGCAGAAGGTATTGTAGTTGCCCATTCTTTTGAAGAAGGATTGGAAATTGCTAAAAAAGAAGAAAAAGAAATAATGGTTATTGGGGGAGAACAAATTTTCCGCTTGGCTCTTCCAATTGCAGATGTTCTTTATGTAACAAAAATACAGCATACTTTCCAAGGCGACACATTCTTCCCGGAATTCGGCAATGAATGGAAAATAGTATCTGAATCAGACGTGTTTGAAACAAAAGAAGGTATAAAATTCTCCTATTTCGTCTTCAAAAAGAAATAATAATAGATTGACTATTGTTCAATAAGATAGATTTTTGAACGGACTTGACGGTTGAGTTCTTGGAAATAAGATATAATTTTTATTACAATCGCTCTTCTTCATACAATGAGGATGGGCGATTTTTGTTTTGGATTTTTATTGTGTAGCTCATGTCTAGAAAGTTTTTTTAATGGATACAAGTGGTGCTTCAATATAAGATTTAATGGGCGATATATATTTTTTTACACATGTTCTTTCAATTTAAATGCATAATATAGAAGACATCCTTCTTTTTATACCTGTTTAGTAATCAATAATACTCGGTAAAGATACCTCTTTAAACCAAAACAACTTTACTTATTTTTTCTCTAATCCCTAATATAACTGACAAATGTCACATGTTTTATGTGAAATTCGTGAGTACAATATATGATAAGGTTTTCACAAAATAAAAGGCTAATAGTTTACTATATAGCAATATCATTTTATAATGAAATGAATCTACTAAAGGATGTGTCAATGTGGGACGAATTCATATTGTTACCGATTCGACCGGCGAATTAACAAAAGAAGAAATTGAAAGATATAATATCCATATAGTTCCATTAACTTTTCAGTTTGATCAAAAAACATTTGTTGATGGAAAGGATATTGGTCCTGAAGAATTTCTAAAAAAAATGGCTAATACACCTAAATTACCTAAAAGTTCTCAACCAGCTGTAGGCGTTTTTAAAGAATTGTTTGATGAACTTGGTAGTAATGGAGACCAAGTATTAGTTATAACGATGACTGGTGGAATGAGCGGAACAGTAAAATCTGCCGAAGCAGCAGCAACGATGTCAGAATCAGAAGTTGTAGTAGTGGATTCCCGCTTTATTTCTTACGCTTTAGGATTCCAAGTTTTAGAAGCGGCGAGAATGGCAGAAGAAGGCAAGTCAATGGAAGAAATTTTAGAAAGACTAGATCAAGTTCGTTCAAATACAAATTTGTTTGTAGTTGTGGATACTCTTGAAAACTTGATAAAAGGTGGCCGTATTGGGAAAGGTAAGGGTTTAATAGGATCATTATTAAATATCAAACCTATCGCTTCACTTGAAGGTGGAGCTTACAATCCTGTCGCAAAAGTACGGAGCCATAAACAAGTAGTTAAGTATATATTTAAGCAATTCAAAGAACATACTAAAGGGAAAACGATTAAAGGTGTTGGAATTGCACATGCAAATGGTTTAGCAATGGGAGAACCATTAAAAAAGATGATTGAAGAGTCAGGCTATCAAAATGTGAAGTTTGGTTTTACCTCGCCAATCATTAGTACGCATACTGGGCCAGGTGCAATAGGTATTTCATATTATACAGACTAATTGGGCGGCAGGGATTAAAATAACATTCCCTGCTTTCTTTTCATTTGAGCGACAAAGTCGACATGAAAGGAAGAAATGAAATTGAAAAAAAGGTTAATACTAATCCTATCCGTTTTGCTCTTAGCTGCTTGCGGAATTACTGATAATAGTGGAAATTCAAAAGATGAAAACAAAAAAATAGCAGTTACAAAAATGATTAAATCTAAAGACATACAATATGTCGCTTTAGGGGATTCTTTAACTCAAGGTGTTGGAGACGAATTAGACAAACAAGGATATGTTGGTCGCCTAGATAAAGAAATGAAAACATGGCAAGGCGTTAAGTCTGTTACTGTTATAAATACTGCAAAAAGAGGACGGAGAAGCGATCAATTAATAGATCAAATCCAATCTGGTAAAATTGATGATGCTCTTAAACAGGCAGATTTTATTACATTAACAATTGGTGGAAACGATTTAATGAAAATTGTTCGTACCAATATTACAAATTTAGATAAGAAAGCATTTGATAAAAAAAGACCTGCGTTTCAACAAAGATATGAAAACATTATGGAATTGATTCGTGAACGGAATCCAAATGCCCCTATTATATTAATAGGCGTTTATAATCCTTTGTCAATTTTTACAAAAGAAGAATCAGATATGAATACAATCATGAGCGAATGGAATTCAGATATACGTGGATTTGCTAATAATGATGAGCATGCCGTATTTATTAATATTGAAGATTTATTCGAGTCTAATGATAATCTTGTATATCATAGTGACTTCTTCCATCCTAATGCAAAAGGATATGATCTATTGACAGCAAGAATTATTAAAACACTACATGAAGTAAATTTGAATAAACTATCAGAAGGACAATTTGATTTT
>NZ_QWUA01000112.1 GCF_003576525.1 Rummeliibacillus sp. POC4
AAAGATATATAGATCTTAAAACAAAAGATTACAATTATGTTACAAATACATATCAAATGAATACCAATTTTTAAACACACTGTAATGATAATGTCTTGAAGTTCTCAATAAGATGTATAACAACAAAAAATAATAGATTATCAACATGCAGAGAGAAATGGAAGAAAGCGATTAATTGGCACTTCGTAATATTAACTGGGAGTGATAAAAGTAAGTTAAAAGCTTTAAAGATTATTAATCGGCCATTTTAATTAGAATTTTGGAATACTCAAATAACTAGAGCGAAAGGTGATGTTCAATGTTAAATAGACACTTCGATAAATTGATCAATTTTAATGCTTTTTATAAGATAGGTATTCTGTTTTCTATATTACTAGTAGCAACTGGTTGTTCTCAAAATAAAGAAATGGTCAGCGATCAAAAGGTACAAGCAGATTCTGTTATAGTTGAAAAAAACGATAAAATTATTGATAAAAAAAGCGTTCAATCAATAGAAGAAGTACTAAAATCGGAATTTACCAGTCCGAAGCAAAAGTACAATAAAATCATTCAAAACCCCAAAAATCTTACAAATGTAGATGGGAAAACTGTCGTAAAAGCATCGAGCGGAAGCGAACTTTACGAATACGTTGAAGATTTATACCAACCTTACTTTACACAATCCGGATTTGAAAAGTTCTTTATCAGCTCAGCTTTTAACTATACACTGCAATCTAAAGATATTCATATAAAAGTTGATGATATTAAGATAAAAAAGAATAAAAATGATGATGAAGATTTTGATTTTGTTGTTAAAGTAAAATATAAAGAAGATGGTAGTACTGAGAAAAAATATAATATCAAAGGTGTAGCAACACTTCCGGAAAGCGGAAAAATAAGTGAAATCAAATATTTTGATGATGGCGGATTAATGGATAATATCAGAAAGAATAGTTAAAAAGTATAGAGCAGTCCTCTTCTTTAAACACAAAAGAAGAATGGGCTGCTTTTAATATGTTATAATTTAATATTTTTGTTACACTAATCTGATTATTTCGAAAATAAAGCGATAAGATTTTGAAAATTGTGTACACGAAGCTTTATTTCTATTTACCTTAGCTTTGGAAGAGTACACTACTAAAAATATACGGGATAAGCAACTGCATTAATAGGTAGTAAGAAAACGCTACACTTAAATATTAAAAGAGGAAATTTGTGTTGTGTACAAATTTCTTACTTAGAGGTAGACTTATTCTTAAGAATGTATTTATCACCTTTAGACTATTTGTATCAAGTATTTTCAATAGTTTACGAACTTTTAGATTAAAGTAAGTGGGAAATTGGATAATGGGAGGTATTGTATGTACATAGGTGGTCAAAAAGACTTGCAAATTTTAGATACATATACAGCAGAATCATTAGGTTTACCAGGAATTGTTTTGATGGAAAATGCAGGTACTGCAGTTGCGGAGACGTTATTAGAGCATTTTGAAGATGTCGAAGCAAGAATTCTTATTTTATCTGGTGCTGGTAACAATGGTGGCGATGGTTTTGTTATAGCAAGAAAACTCTATGAACGAGGTATGAATGTTGAACTTTGTCTGCTAGTTGATGAAAATAAGGTTAAAGGGGATGCATTGATTAATCTAACTGTTTATCGTAACCGTGAATTACCTTTTTTCCAATTGACAACAGAAAATTTATCTGAACTTCAAGCAAAAGTAAATTGTGCAACCATCATAGTAGATGCTATGTTAGGAACTGGTGCTCATGGCATCATAAGAGAACCTTACCGATCTGTAATTCAAATGGTCAATCAATCTACAGCTTTTGTTTTATCGGTAGATATTCCATCTGGTCTTCAGGCAGATGATGGACGTATTGAGGAACTTGCTGTCAAAGCTGATGAAACCATTACGTTTGTAATGGCGAAAAAAGGTTTCTTTTTACATAATGGACCCGATTATATAGGGAATTGGAAAGTAGTAGATATTTCAGTTCCGCTATCATTGGTTGAGAAATTGAATATGGACTTACCAAAATGTATTACAATAAGTGATGTCTTTGCGCAAATGCCAAAAAGACCACAAAATGGGCATAAGGGAACTTTTGGACATGGTTTAGTCATCGGTGGATCGAAACAATATGTAGGTGCACCTTTGTATTCTGCAAAAGCTGCATTTCAAACAGGAATTGGTTTAATCACTTTAGCTGTGCCAGAAAGTAATTACGAATTATCCGCTATTCAAGTTCCAGAAGCGTTATTTTTACCATTAAAATCTGAAGAGGGACATTTTACAGTAACTGCACTAGATGAAATCGATTTATCATCTTACAAAGCGATTGCTTTTGGACCAGGTATGGGGAGATTTACAGGCGCGGAAAAATTAGTACAAAGTCTATTTCAACGACTTAATGGTCAGCCAATCATAGTAGATGCGGATGGACTTACTATATTAAGAAATCAGATGCATTTAGTAAGGAATTATGAAGGTTCAGTAATTATTACACCACATCCTGGTGAAATGGCTAGATTACTTAATACAACAGTAAAAGAAGTTGAAGAAAATAGAATCGAAGTCGCTCAACAATTTGCTAGAGAATTTAATGTTTATGTTTTATTAAAAGGGCACCGTTCAATAATCGCAAATCCTAATGGCAAGACTTGGATCAATCCGTTAGGTCATGATGCACTTGGAAAAGGCGGTAGTGGAGATGTTTTAACTGGCGTAATATTATC
This sequence comes from Rummeliibacillus sp. POC4, assembly GCF_003576525.1. GTDB lineage: Bacteria > Bacillota > Bacilli > Bacillales_A > Planococcaceae > Rummeliibacillus. Next base: position 2,720 of record NZ_QWUA01000112.1, read on the forward strand.
ATTATTATGCCAAGGTGCAACACCAGAAGAGGCGGTAGTTTGTGCTTCCTATTTACATGCAAAAACTGCAGAAGTTAAAGCAAATGAATTATCTCATTATGGCGTAACACCAAACAACGTAATTGATGGAATACCTCAAATTTTAAACAAAATGTTTTAATAACTAATTTTGTCGAATATACTCTATGCTATTTGCGAAATTTGAAGAATCTTGTCTTCGAAAGGAGAATTAGCTTGCGAAACTTAGCATGGTACATATCTTTGGCAATTACATTTTTCGGATTTATCATCATTGAATTTTATTTTACACTTGATCCAACAAAAACTGATCAACACGGAAATGAAGCACTTATACCAATTACACTTCTAATCCCATTTTTAATATTAAGTCTTTTTATCACGTGGACGGTTGGAAGAGATTATTTTGCAATTAAACCCCTAGAAAAGCTTTGGTTGTTGATATTTATTACAGTCTTAATACTTTTAATCGGTATAACGGGAGAGTATCAACTTTTACAAAATTCCCTAAATGAATTACATGGTAATTGGCAAAATCCAAGTTCGGTTATTTTTGGAAAAGGGGCTTTAAATTATTATACGAATAATTGGTACTTTAATGAAAATACATTCTTACTAATACATCTTCTTGCATTCTTTTGCGGATTCTTTGGTAGAAAAATTGATATGCATTAGAATTTATGGAGATTTAAAGAGAAGCAGCCCATACTAAGTATGAGCTTCTTTTATATTAGGAATTTTATAGACAAGTTATAAGAATGACACAAAAATATCGCCGAAAAGTGAATGATTTATCCATGGCTTTGAGGTATATTCAGTCTATATTTTCCGCATTTTCAATTACAGTTATTTTTTTTGATTTTTTTCTTTTTTGTAACACATCCACTACAAACATAATCAATAATCCACTTATAAAAGATGAGAAATAAAAGAAATTAATCTTTCCAGCAACAAACAATAAGACTATTGCATGTATTAAAAAAATTCTCCAGACTAGCAATATTTTTTTCTTAATGGTTATACACCTCCACTTTTAATATATATTGCATAAATGTATATAGTAGTATATTGAGAGAGTCGATAGATTATTGCATAGTAATCAGGAAAATATAACTAATCAATTAATTAATTATAATAACTTAAATGAATATTTAGAAGGGAAAAAGAAGCTTACGTGAGGAATGAGATAAAAATAAAAAGCCTTACTAATTATTAACTAGTAGCAAGGCTTCTATCGTTATAAAATTTTTTGATCTAATGCAAACTAAGTACTTTTAAGATATAGTATTGACCATCTCCGCCAACATTTACGATTGCTTTTCCATTTTGGAATGGATAACCAACGAAATCCGTTTCAAACTTAGGAAAAGCATTGCCATTTTGATCAATATAACCGCCATTTTCAGCTCGATTCATAACACTAGCAAAGCCTTCACTAAAGCCTGAGTAAATTTGTAAATAGTTGTTTTTAATTTTTACATTTCCTTTTTTATCGATAAAACCCCAATGCCAATTTTTTTGAAATCCCGCAAGTCCTTCGCTAAAATCTGTTATATCTTCATATTTGAATTTGATTTTCACATGATTGTTTTTATCGATAAAACCCCATTTTTCATCTTTATAAACTGCCGCAAGCCCTTCATAAAAAGAGTGGACCTTCTTGTATTGAGGTTGAATTACCACATTTCCTTTTGTATCAATATACCCCCATTTCCCATTGTGCTTGATAGCAGCGTATCCACTGATAAAACGTTTAACACTTGTGTATTTCGTTTTAATAACCGCTGTTCCTTTTTTATTAATGTAACTCCAATGACCATTTTTTTTAACTGCGCCTAAATTATAGCTGAATGCATAAGCTTTATCGTATTGAGGTTTAACCACTTCTTTACCTTTTGTATTAATATACCCCCATTTTCCATTCTTACGAACAGCTGCTAAGCCATTTTTAAATTTATAAGCTTCATCGTATTTATTGGAAACTATAAGCTTACCAGTTTGGTCAATAAATCCCCATTTTCCTTCTAGTTGTACCTTTGCTAAACCTTCACTAAATTTACCGACATCCCCATATTTCGGTGCAATTACTTCTTTAGCTTTTTCATCCATAAATCCATATAGCTCGAATTCAATGCCTTTATCATTTTTCTTTAATATTGAAACAGGAGCTAAACCTTCACTAAAATTTCTTACTTCATTGTAAGGCAAAAAGTTATTTTCAGCATTTGCATCTGTAAGAACTGTAAAGCTTAATATGATCCCTGCAATAATACTGCCGATAATTTTCTTCATATAAAAATCTCCTATCTTGGAATCTTTGAATTAATTGCATAATATTAAGACTTATAGAAATGGTAAAGATTATTCTACCAGATAAATGAAAAGGAGGCTAATTATTAATGGAATGTTAAGAGGATACAAGAAAAAACACCTTAAAAATAAGGTGTTTTTATGATGGACGAACTCTTCAATTGTTATATAAAATCATAAAATGCTTTACTTGCTACGATTAAGGCAAGCGTTAAAAAAGCAACTGTGTTTCCTAAAATTAATGCTGGTTTTAGAATTGTCTTCTTACTTAGTATTGCAAATAGGATTCCAGCTAATGGTGCTGTAAATACCAAGATGAAAAAGATATAACCAATAAATCCAGTATTACTAAATTCAGCGATTGCGTTTGTATCATTTGTGAATCGATACAATAAAAAGCAAACTAGAAAAGAGACAATTGTAGTTACGAAAGAAACAATCGAAATAAAATTCAACAGCCTATTATCCAATCAATATTCCCCCTAAAAAGAAATGGTCATTCACTTCAGTCTAAGAAAAACAGTAATTCCATTATAAATAGGGATAAACAAGCCTACGTTTCAATAAATCATCTTATAAAATAATATGATAGCAGAATTGATTTTAACATCTATTTTTCTAAAAATTGTCTAATT
>NZ_QWUA01000113.1 GCF_003576525.1 Rummeliibacillus sp. POC4
TTTAAATCTGTGTTAGACTACTTTTAAGAAAAATTGAGGGGAGAATTAATGATGGAAATATTAAATAATTATATAGATGCGACAAATACTCACAATTTTGATGAAGTGAGAAAAATTCTTCATCCTAATGCCACCTATTTTTTCACCGATCAGAATTGCACGACTCACGAAGAAATAAAGTCATACTTTGAAAACGCTTGGTCGTTAGTGAAAAACGAGAATTATGAAGCTCGAGATGTAAAATGGCTATATGCTGGAAGTCATTCAGCAACCTGTACATATACATATTTCTACGAAGGATATATAAACGAAAAATATACATGTGGTTATGGAAGAGCCACCAATGTCTTTGTCAAGGAGTTTGATAACTGGCTTCTGATTCATGAACATTTAAGTCCTTTACCAAATAACTCTTCAATACAAACATCATCTTGATGAAATGAGGTTTTATCAACGCAAACAGTTATTTGTGATAAAAAAACTAGGTGCATACAAATTTAAGTATGCACCTAGTGGAATAGTTTAGCATTATATACTATATGAAGATTTTAATTATTCGAACATCCACATCTTGGTCTTTCAACGAATCGATTTGGGTCTAACTTTGGAAATTGAATCGATGAATTACATGAACATCTATGATCACTTTGCTTATATTTGCACTCATCGTTGCCTTTCCCATCATCGTACCCACATCTTCTACATTTACTATCGTTGTGTTTACATCTACAGCCATCATCATAGTCTTCACATTTATGATGATCATTTTGTTTACAGCTGCATTCATCATCGTAGTCTCCACATTTATGATGATCATTGTGTTTACATCCGCATTCATCATCGTAGTCTCTACATTTATGATGATCATTTTGTCTGCATCCACAATCATCGTTGTGATTTCGACATTCGCAACTTTGGCATCTTTCGTTTTCAGGGCCATCCTCATTACCGTTCCAGCAGCATTTTGGACTTTCTGTTTGAGATACCATGACTAAACCAAAATCGTACTCAGCGACAATTTCTGTTGTTCTACCAGAAACCCTTAACTGCAGCGTCGGAGCAAGAGTTCCTCCAAAGTGTTCAATTTGAAATGACTCTGGCAAATTGCTTAACTCATCCGTTGTGATGCCTTGTAAGTTATATGTGTCAATGAAACTTAAAACAGAGAAGTCTGGCAAAACAAGCCAAGAGTAAGCTTGGTTCGGTTCTTCAATTGGGTTCGATACAACAAGACCACCTGAATTTAATGGCTGGTAGTTACCGCGCAGTGTATTTGCCACGAAACCGTACAATCCGTCAGGTCCTGGTCCATTGGTTAACCCTGGTGCAAATGTGAATCGGTGACTATCTGTAAATAAATAGTACCTACCACTACTCACAATAATGTGTGGTCGCTCTGTTTGTTGGTTTGTACAGCCCGCTTCAAGTAATGCAGGTAATAACTGCCATGATGTGTAGCTATTGTTTCTTAATAAAGCGATCCCAATATTCCCTGTATATTGACTTGCTTGTTGTTCCAATTCACCTGTTAAACCACAGTTAATTTCTGAGTTATTTCCTGCAATATTACCTTCAAATAGCAGGTACTCGCAGCCTGTTGCAGGATCTTTGAAAAACCATGGGTCACGGAAAGCGTAAATAATAGTGCTTTCACTTTGTTCGGATTGCTCTAACGTTTGGTATAGGACACCGTCTGGCTCTAAAATAATTTGATGCGGTGTAAAATTAACAAATTCAACACCATCCAAATCAGATACGAAGCCACTGCTTGTGTAAGCAATACGTTGTTCATACGTAATTTGTGCTTCGCCTCTTCTTCCAGAAGCTGTGTAGAAGTAATGAATTTTACCATTATCAATCATGGCAGAACCTGCCCATTGACGTGAACCAAATGCGGTACCTTCTTCAAATACTAGACCACCTTGTATCCAGTTCAGTCCATCTCTTGAATAAAAATATGCAATTCTTGCTACATCGTGCCGGTTGTTCGGCAAAACACTTCGTGGGGCAGACAGTGTAAATAGTACGCGCCAACCACCTGGTAAAACTGCTATTGAGCCATCTTTCTCTTGCAATGGCCACATATCCCAAACCCATAAGTCTTCTGAAATTCGTGGAATAGGCGGACTAATAACTGGAGCAGAGTTTTCTCGTGTAATTCGAATTCGCTCTGCTTGTTCACGTGTCCACCTTGATGGAACCGCATTTAAATGTTGGCTTAAACATCGGTTAAAATCTCTTTTTGGTTTATAGTTACAAAAGTTTTGAACTTGTTGTTGACTAAAAGAACGGAAATTCGCTGAGTTATTCCCTGTAGAACTGCTTGGGAAATTATGATTTGAGCCGCCACCTGGTATCGGTGAAAACTCCCTACCACTAGATCCCGCAATCGGGAATTGCTGAGAAGTGAATTGACCGGCTCCATGATGACCTCTATGCCGTTCATTATTAAAATTATGCCTCATAGTGACTCACCCTTTTATTATTTTTTTTAACTTATCCTTGATATTTTCTTTTACGTTTCTATTACAATATTCACATGAACTTTTTTTCTTACTATTTTTACAATCACATTTAGGACTCTCTGTTCCAGAAACCATCATTAATCCATATGCATAGACAGCTATAATCTCAGTAGTCGTACCTGAAACCGCCAATTGAAGTGTTTGTGCTAGTGTGCCGCCAAAATGTGCATATTGGAATTGCTCTGGCAATAATCCTACTTCATCAATTGGAATTCCTTGCAAGTTGAAATTATCGATAAAACTCAACACTGAAAAGTCAGGCAGTACAAGCCAAGAATACGCTTGGTAAGGCTCTGAAGGTGGATTTGAAACAACTAACCCACTATTATTCAACGGGCGATAGTTTCCTCTAAGGGATCTTGCAACAAATCCATATAGTCCATCTGGACCTGTAACCCCTGGCGCAAAAGTCGAACGATGTGAATCCGTAAATAAATAATACGAACCATTTCTCACAACAATATGTGGTCGTTCTGTTTGTTGATTGGTACATCCTGCTTCTAATAATGCGGGTAGTAACTGCCAGCTGTTATAAGAATTGTTGCGCAATAAGGCAATCCCTATATTCCCCGTAAATTCAGCTGCATCACTTGGAACACCTGGACCGCAGTTGATATCTGCAGAAGTTCCTGCGATGTTGCCTTCAAACAATAAATACTCACAGCCAGTTGCTGGATCTTTAAAGAAGAATGGATCACGAAATGCATAAATGATTCCACCGCTGGATTGCTCCTCTGTCTGATAAAGCACACCATCTGGTTCCAAAATCACTTCATGCGGTGAGAAATCTACTAGCAGTACGCCATCTTTGTCAGAAATAAAACTACTACTCGCTAACGCAATTCGTTGTTCATACGTAATTTGCGTTTCTCCGCGTCTCCCCGTTGCTGTGTAGAAGTAATAAATCCTACCATTATCAATCATGGCAGAACCTGCCCATTGTCTGGAACCTAATGCAGTTCCTTCCTCAAATACATAGCCTCCCTGAATCCAATTCACACCATCTCGCGAATAAAAATAACTAATACGCGCGACATCATGGCGTTTTCCTGGAAGAACACTACGCGGAACGGATAATGCAAAGAGAACCCGCCATCCGCCAGGAAGGACGGCAATTGACCCGTCTTTCTCAATCAATGGCCACATATCCCAGATCCATAAATCTGCTGAGATTCTTGGGAATGGCTCCATAATAAGCGGAGCCATATTCGTTGCGTTGATTTGAATCTGTTCTACTTGACTACGTGTCCATCTTGATGGAACAGCATTAATACTTTGAGCTAAGCAACGATCAAAATCCTTTACTGGATTATAGTTACAAAACTGATTAATCTGTTGCTCCGTAAACTTACGAAAACGAATATTTCCCGTCGAAGAATAGCCATGATTCGCCGATACACTCTCCCTTAGCGAAGTAGTAGAATTATATATTATAGGAAACTGCTTTCTAGATAGTTGGTACGAATATTTCTTTCTACTTCGCCTAAATGAATTTAAACCCATACACTACACCTCCTTAATTTATTTGAACGTTAGTTCCTAGTCAGTATACAGAGAAATAAAAGTTAGCTATAGGTGTGTTCTCTATGTTTTCAAGAAAAAACAATATTTTTTCAACAAGATTAATGTATTTTGTACAAAAAAAATACTAAGTGCATACAAATTTCTTTGTATGTACCTAGTAGAATCGTTTTTTAGTATATATAATTAATCTGGCTCCTAATTATTATAAATACCATTTTACCTAATGAAAAAAACATGCTTTTTCAATCGTGCTACACCTTCATTACTCTGTCAAATTTGCATATCCAAGTAACACTTTTGGATTTGAATCATCCTTCTCCACATACAGAATACTCATTGGATACACTTTTACTTGTTCATCTATAGCTAATTGGATCAGTTCTTGTTCTGTGCAATTACTTGTAATCGAAATCATCACTATAAGCCCGCTATTTCACTTAACCTCGAGATTCTTTAAAAAATGCTCCCCATTTTTTAATAGTGTAAAAAGGGTATAAAAAATACACCTCAATAAGGTGTTTTGTTATGTCGCATTATGTTCCTGATACGAAATAAAAAAGCCAGCGATTTACTGCTGACTCCTCTCTCTTTATTCAACCATAGAACGCGATAGTTAAATAACAAAGGACATTCAACTTAGAATATTAATCAAAATAGGTAGGTTCTTGAGGATTATGCAAATGTTTAAATGCTAATTTAATTTGTGATTCTGTATTTCAAGCTATCGATAAAGATGGTAGTTCATTTTCTGCGAAAAATTCAACTGCATTTGTTTCGATACCTTCTTGCGGCTGCCCTCCAATGATTTCACATTGGAGAAAAATTTTATAAACGTGATATAGAGAAGGTGGATGAGGATGGCATTTCGTGTCAAGAACAGCTAACAATTTTAATACTTTAACATCAAACCCTGATTCTTCTTTTACTTCCTTGACCGCAACTTCACTTGGAGTTAATCCAATATCACCTCAGCCTCCTGGCAACGACCAATACCCATCAGTATTTTCTCTTACCATTAATATTTTATTACCCTTAAATACAACAGCTCTGATATCCACTTTAGGTGTTGCATATCCTGTTTCATTTGCAAAAAGTTCTTTTATATTTTTATTGTCCATATTTGTGTACTGTGCCAATATATCAACGCTAATATTTCTTATTAATTCAAATCTTTCCAAATCATATACATCTTTAGAATAGGTTAGTCCTGCTTGTGCGATGGATTGAAGCTGTTTTGCCCATTCTAGCCATTTAGGTTCCATCTTTTATTCACCCCCGTTTGTTCCAATTATATTTTATCTTAATTTAATAAACATTCAAACTACTTAGTTGGTTTAGTAAGTAATTTATTTAATTTATTGTTCATTAAGCTATTACTTTGTTTCATCACTAGTGTTTCTGCTTTGATTGACCATAAATTAGTAATAGACTCTCTGTGCCATTATGCAGCACCTCCGTTTAAGCTAACAAAAAAACCACCCTAATTAAAGGGG
>NZ_QWUA01000114.1 GCF_003576525.1 Rummeliibacillus sp. POC4
ACTCCCTCTCATCATAATATTCCTATCAAAAATAAGTTTTAATATATTTCTGTGTGAAATTAATAAAACCTTTTTGGGGAATAATATCACTGGATTTTTAAAAAGAATTAGGAGGTGTTATTTGTGAAAAAAGTGGGGTTATTATTTCTCTTTGTTTTTTGTTTTGGGGTACCACATATGAATGCAAATGGTGAAGATTTAGAAAAGATTTATCTTGATGGTGGTTATAAAGAGACGAATCGAGCTCTTAACGAGGCAAATACTTTTTTTAGGGAAAGTATTTTATTGCCGACTCGATTACCAGAGGTTGTGTTTACTCATACTTTTGCTAGATTTACTACTATAGCATCTCCGAAATTGGAAATTAGTTTTTTAAATGAAAATTCAGGAGAAACACATTACAAAATATTTGTTACTTTCCTAAAATATAAACAAGAATTTCAAAATGAGAAAAGTGCTAGTAGAATGAAATTAAAAGACGGAAGTGAAGCAATTTATATAATTAAAGAAAACTTTAGCTTACTGATATTTGAAAAGAATAAATTTCAATATACTTTAATGATGGATAAGATACATCCTGAAAAAGTTACAAAAAAGGATTTAATACAAATAGCAAATTCATTTAAAGAGTAGCACTCGCTGCTCTTTTTTATTTTGACCGACTTTTTGTGATAGTTCCTCAAAAAGAAGGGAGAAATGGTATTAGAAGAAACCCACTTGGAGTTTATCTGAAAAATTAATATACGTATTGCTAATTGAAACCAACCTTTGTAATAGTTGCAATAAAATAAGAGTCCACATAAATGCAGACTCTTAAGTAGAATGGAAATTATTGAATAATGCAGTTAATTTCGCAAATTCAGTTGGTTCTAATATACCTATTTTAACATATGTATTAGTCACAGGAATTATATTATAAAAATCATATTGTGCATACGAATTAGAATCTAATCCTGAACCATTAATATCGATAATCTTTTCTCTATAAGGAAAATCCTCAGTTGGCCCTGAATGAGTCACCTTAATCGCTATTGCGTTTTCTTGATAAACTTGCATTATAATAACAGGACGGTAAGAACTTCCCCGCCCTGGAGGTTCAAAATCAAAATTTAATTTGAAAACATCCCCTGGTTGCATCAGTCATTAATCCACCTATCATAATTAGGATCACCCTTACTAACATGGAATTTTCCATTCTTATCTGGCTTCATTTTTAATTCATTTTTAGAAAATAAACTTAAATCAATTGAAGAAGCAATTTCTTTATTTTTTTCTTGTTTAGTTAATGTAGACTGCAACTTTTTCGCCCTCCTTTTCATTTGCATATACCACCTTTTTTGATTAATTAATATGCCATTAGTATATGCAAAACATTTACTTTCTATCATTATTTTCCACCATTTTACATTGATTATATAATTATGTCAATTTCAAAATATATTAGACAACCATTCAAGTTATTAAATTACTAATTAGAAGCATCGATTTCATGTATGTTTTCCTATACTTAATACCCGGATGTCGAATATTTAAACGAAGAAAATAACATACATTTAAACTTAAATTCAAAAACCCAAAGTAGCATCATTCTACTGAGGGTTTGTTCTAATACCCCACACTTCTTCACTTGTAGAGTGCATCTCGCAATCGAAATGCTGGTATGGCTTAACTAATAGCTAGTTCCTTGTAAAAAATGGAACCTAACTATTTTTTATTTACCTTCGCATACTATCTTTCTCGACTGACACGATTATTGATGTCTATTTTTTATTAAAGAATTTGTAAAACCAAAAAATTCATTGATTCACTGCTTCTCTCATTGTAAGCAATAGACCGTCTTCATCTCCATATTGGAATCGACCAATTTTCCCTTCTTCTTTTGTAGAGAAAATGACTTCACCTGATACATTTGCCGTCTTTTCTTCCTCATCATTTTTCTGATAACCTACCGTTGCTACAAAGGTATAGAGATTGGACATTTTTTCGCCTTGCTTAATTGCGATGTCCTTAACCCTTAACTTGTATCCCGAGTGGTATGCAGTACTTTGATATGTCGTCCCAAATGCATTTAGAAAGGTGTCGAGGTAAGAATCTACAAAGTAAGGTCCGTATACCTCCATAACATACTTATCTAACTCTTTGTTCTCTTCTTTACCATTCACAACAGTCTTATATTTAGGGTTCCATACTAGATCCATAAATTCCTCATCTGGGCCAGTGAACTGAAGCTCAAGAACTTTTTTAATTACTCCTAAGTTTGCGTCTTTTACGTCAGACTTGGAACAAGCAGATATTAAAACCAATGACATCATTAACACCAAACTTAAAAACATAATCCGTTTTGTTTTGTTAAATTTTTTGAACATCACAGCACCCCTTTTTAATGTAGTACACTTGTAATCAATCTATTAAAGATTCAGATTAATAGATTTTTTATTGAACTAACCTGCTGCATTGTTTAAGTGTAAACCTTCAGAATCTTATTCTCATTTTAACATATATATACATTTTAGGATAATTTAGTTTAATGTAACCCATTAATTGTTTTAGCATCTGGCACCTGGTATTTTATAGTTATTTCCATGACTAGCACCATCACAATATCCACAAATATGTTTAACTTGAAAATATATCATCCCCCACGTATACTGAAGTTATTAAAAGCATAAATTAAAAAGACCGTCGATGTTATCCCATCGAACGGTCAAAACGATAGTTGATTCCTTTAAGGGGATTGGCTCCAAGGTAGAATAACCCATCAGAGCAGCTAACTCGAGGATGGGTTATTTTTTGTGATTAAATGACAGAACAGTGATGATCAACGTTGCAAATGCGATTGCAAACATTAATGCTTCAAATACTGTCATGGCATCACCCCCTTTCTTAGCGGGAGTGAGCCAACCATCCTTGAGTATCAGCTATCTAATATATCATATCAAACATTTGTTCTTATTGAAAGTTTAATAATACTATATTTAAAGTACATTGCTCCATAGAAAAAGCTGTTTAAACGATCCACTATTTGATGAATAGACACTTGCACATATATTTCTAACATACTTCCTGCACTTTTACATACTCTTTATGCATTTGATCGTTCTGCTTATACAGATACTCATATGAAGCTCAACCCTCTCATGATTTACTCTCTGCAAATATGAAGTTCACATAGTTTTTACTTCTGTAGGAATGTCATCATGGATATAATATTTCTTTTACATACAAAACCCCCAGTAGCTTCATTCTACTGAGGGTTTATTCTAATACCCGCACTCCACACTTTCCGAATGCAGATATAAGTCGTTTTCTGTACTTCCAGACCAGCCTGTTTGGAATACCTTTCCTTTTCTTACGTTGTAAAAGTATCGAGCTTTGGGTTCGTCATTGAAGACCACTTTTACCGTCCACTCGTTTTTGTGTGATAAGAAAATGCCAGGGATGGAATGTTCGACCGTGATACTTTTCATATCACTTTTATAATATTCTTGGTTTACCATTAAATAATCTAATGCTTCGTCGTATATTTGTTGTTTACCAAAATGAACATAGATTGTGAATGCTAATATGATAATTAGGACAATAGCTGCTGTTATGAACAACATCAAGCCTTTTTTTACCGCCATATGTCCACCTTCCGATTTTCATTATAAAGATTTATATGATAAGAGATCCTCATCAATTTTCACTTTATTTTATCAAAAGATTGGGTGTTTGTCATATTTGTGATGATGAAATTCTACAACTCTTACAAAAGAAAAAACTTTCTTCCCTGGCGCTTTGAAACAACTGGATAATCTTAAATAATTGGTCCTACCCCGCTTTTAGAACAATTCCAAAAGCTCATCAAATTTTTCTATCACGTAATCATATTCAGTGACATTTCCAAAGCCATACTTTGCGAAAACAAATGGGATGTCTGCATACCTAGACGCCTTTAAATCGCCTTCTGTGTCTCCTATATAGACAGGCTTTAAAAGGTTGTTTCTTTCCATGATCAATTTGATGTTTTCTCCTTTAGTTAGACCCGTTCTACTTGGAATTTCATAGTCCAGAAAATATTTATCAAGTTGATGATATTTGAAAAAGCCATCGATATAACCTTGTTGACAGTTACTAACGATGAACAGTTTATATTTCTTAGAAAGTTTATTTAATACAGCTTCTACATTCTCATAAAGATTCCCACCGTGTTTTTCTATATATTCCCCTTCAATTTCAAAGCATTGTTTAATAATTTTAGTTCGAGTCTGGTAATCTAAATTTGGAAACAATTTTCTACTGATATCATCCATTTGAAGCCCCATCGTTCCTTCAAAATCTTTTCTAGTTAGCTTCTTTTCTTTAACTACATCATTCCAAGCAAGTAGCACAGTATCTATCGAATCCCAAATAGTTCCGTCCAGATCAAAAATGATGCTATCCATATGTATGCCCCTCTTTCATTAACGCTTCTTTGAATTAAAGTTTGATTCACCTAAAACCCCTGTAATAAATGCTTTTGTAAAACTTTATCAATTTTAGTTTTGTAAAAAGATTGAAATTTAGGATTTGCTATTCTTTTAGTATTGAGGCTTCCAAGCTTCTTACGCACATTTTTATTATGAATAATAAGTTGAATATGTTGTTCATTTTTATAATATTCATTGAACCATTCATATTTTTTAAGCGTAGAAATATTTCTTGAAATATCCTCCTCGGGAACCGTTTATGTATAAAACTTTTTACTTTATTATTAAATATTTAAATACTGTTTTATTAAGTATAAATGATGTTCATGAAAAAGATGCTTTTCTAAATAATTTAAATCGACCCAGCGCATTGTTTCTTTTTCAACTGGCTCTGTTATCTTTTCTAGTAGCTCACAAACATATAAAAATCCAATATTATGTTGAGAATCATAAGGATATTTTTCAGAAACCCAGTGTCTTTCAGCTTTACCTATAAGCTCAACGATTTGGATTTCATGACCTGTTTCCTCAATGCTCTCTCTCAATAATGCACGTTCAGGAGATTCCTCTCCTTCAACCCCTCCACCAACTAAAAATAAATTCCCATCCGAATCTTCTACACATAAAAATTGTTGGTGGTCATTTCGAATGAGAGCATATGCTCCAGTTCTTTTCCAATAATTTAAAGCATAATTACGTTTACCAAAAGTTTTCATTATTATCCTC
>NZ_QWUA01000115.1 GCF_003576525.1 Rummeliibacillus sp. POC4
GCTAGCAAAGCTAATGAGCTTTCAAACTTTACTTTTATGGAGAGTTTGATCCTGGCTCAGGACGAACGCTGGCGGCGTGCCTAATACATGCAAGTCGAGCGAATGACGAGAAGCTTGCTTCTCTGATTTAGCGGCGGACGGGTGAGTAACACGTGGGCAACCTGCCCTGTAGACTGGGATAACTTCGGGAAACCGGAGCTAATACCGGATAATCCATTTCACCTCATGGTGAAATGTTAAAAGGCGCATCTCGCGTCACTACAGGATGGGCCCGCGGTGCATTAGCTAGTTGGTGGGGTAACGGCCTACCAAGGCAACGATGCATAGCCGACCTGAGAGGGTGATCGGCCACATTGGGACTGAGACACGGCCCAAACTCCTACGGGAGGCAGCAGTAGGGAATCTTCCACAATGGACGAAAGTCTGATGGAGCAACGCCGCGTGAGTGATGAAGGTTTTCGGATCGTAAAACTCTGTTGTAAGGGAAGAACAAGTACGTTAGGAAATGAACGTACCTTGACGGTACCTTATTAGAAAGCCACGGCTAACTACGTGCCAGCAGCCGCGGTAATACGTAGGTGGCAAGCGTTGTCCGGATTTATTGGGCGTAAAGCGCGCGCAGGCGGTTTCTTAAGTCTGATGTGAAAGCCCACGGCTTAACCGTGGAGGGTCATTGGAAACTGGGAGACTTGAGTGCAGAAGAGGAAAGTGGAATTCCAAGTGTAGCGGTGAAATGCGTAGAGATTTGGAGGAACACCAGTGGCGAAGGCGACTTTCTGGTCTGCAACTGACGCTGAGGCGCGAAAGCATGGGGAGCAAACAGGATTAGATACCCTGGTAGTCCATGCCGTAAACGATGAGTGCTAAGTGTTAGGGGGTTTCCGCCCCTTAGTGCTGCAGCTAACGCATTAAGCACTCCGCCTGGGGAGTACGACCGCAAGGTTGAAACTCAAAGGAATTGACGGGGGCCCGCACAAGCGGTGGAGCATGTGGTTTAATTCGAAGCAACGCGAAGAACCTTACCAGGTCTTGACATCCCAGTGACCACTCTAGAGATAGAGTTTTCCCTTCGGGGACATTGGTGACAGGTGGTGCATGGTTGTCGTCAGCTCGTGTCGTGAGATGTTGGGTTAAGTCCCGCAACGAGCGCAACCCTTGATCTTAGTTGCCATCATTCAGTTGGGCACTCTAAGGTGACTGCCGGTGACAAACCGGAGGAAGGTGGGGATGACGTCAAATCATCATGCCCCTTATGACCTGGGCTACACACGTGCTACAATGGACGGTACAAAGAGTCGCTAACTCGCGAGAGTACGCTAATCTCATAAAACCGTTCTCAGTTCGGATTGTAGGCTGCAACTCGCCTACATGAAGCCGGAATCGCTAGTAATCGCGGATCAGCATGCCGCGGTGAATACGTTCCCGGGCCTTGTACACACCGCCCGTCACACCACGAGAGTTTGTAACACCCGAAGTCGGTGAGGTAACCTTTTGGGGCCAGCCGCCGAAGGTGGGATAGATGATTGGGGTGAAGTCGTAACAAGGTAGCCGTATCGGAAGGTGCGGCTGGATCACCTCCTTTCTAAGGAATATTTCGGAAATAAGTTCTTGGAACTTATAGGATTAACACTT
>NZ_QWUA01000116.1 GCF_003576525.1 Rummeliibacillus sp. POC4
TGCCTTGGCACTAGAAGCCGATGAAGGACGGCACTAACACCGATATGCTTCGGGGAGCTGTAAGTAAGCTATGATCCGGAGATTTCCGAATGGGGAAACCCACTGTTCGTAATGGGACAGTATCTTGACGTGAATACATAGCGTCTTGATGGCAGACTCAGGGAACTGAAACATCTAAGTACCTGAAGGAAGAGAAAGAAATTTCGATTCCCTTAGTAGCGGCGAGCGAAATGGGAAGAGCCCAAACCAAGAGGCTTGCCTCTTGGGGTTGTAGGACACTCAATACGGAGTTACAAAGGAATGAGTTAGACGAAGCGGTTTGGAAAGACCCACCGAAGAAGGTAACAGTCCTGTAGTCAAAAGTTCATTCTCTCCTGAGTGGATCCTGAGTACGGCGGAACACGTGAAATTCCGTCGGAATCTGGGAGGACCATCTCCCAAGGCTAAATACTCTCTAGTGACCGATAGTGAACCAGTACCGTGAGGGAAAGGTGAAAAGCACCCCGGAAGGGGAGTGAAAGAGATCCTGAAACCATGTGCCTACAAGTAGTTAGAGCCCGTTAATGGGTGATAGCGTGCCTTTTGTAGAATGAACCGGCGAGTTACGATTACATGCAAGGTTAAGTTGAAAAGACGGAGCCGTAGCGAAAGCGAGTCTGAATAGGGCGAATGAGTATGTGGTTGTAGACCCGAAACCAGGTGATCTACCCATGTCCAGGGTGAAGGTAAGGTAACACTTACTGGAGGCCCGAACCCACGCACGTTGAAAAGTGCGGGGATGAGGTGTGGGTAGCGGAGAAATTCCAATCGAACTTGGAGATAGCTGGTTCTCTCCGAAATAGCTTTAGGGCTAGCCTCGTGATAGAGAATCTTGGAGGTAGAGCACTGTTTGAACTAGGGGTCCATCCCGGATTACCGAATTCAGACAAACTCCGAATGCCAATGATTTATGCACGGGAGTCAGACTGCGAGTGATAAGATCCGTAGTCAAAAGGGAAACAGCCCAGACCACCAGCTAAGGTCCCAAAGTAATTGTTAAGTGGAAAAGGATGTGACGTTGCTTAGACAACCAGGATGTTGGCTCAGAAGCAGCCACCATTTAAAGAGTGCGTAATAGCTCACTGGTCGAGTGACGCTGCGCCGAAAATGTATCGGGGCTAAACAATTCACCGAAGCTGTGGATAGACATCTACGATGTCTGTGGTAGGAGAGCGTTCTAAGTGCAGTGAAGTCAGACCGGAAGGACTGGTGGAGCGCTTAGAAGTGAGAATGCCGGTATGAGTAGCGAAAGATGGGTGAGAATCCCATCCACCGAATGACTAAGGTTTCCTGAGGAAGGCTCGTCCTCTCAGGGTTAGTCGGGACCTAAGCCGAGGCCGATAGGCGTAGGCGATGGATAACAGGTTGATATTCCTGTACCACCTCCCTACCATTTGAGTAATGGGGGGACACAGAAGGATAGGGTAAGCGCACTGTTGGTTATGTGCGTTCAAGCAGTAAGGCGTGAGAGTAGGCAAATCCGCTCTCTATAACGTTGAGCTGTGATGACGAGCTCTTATGAGCGAAGTTCCTGATTTCACACTGTCAAGAAAAGCCTCTAGCGAGGTAGGAGGTGCCCGTACCGCAAACCGACACAGGTAGTCGAGGAGAGAATCCTAAGGTGAGCGAGAGAACTCTCGTTAAGGAACTCGGCAAAATGACCCCGTAACTTCGGGAGAAGGGGTGCTCTAGTAGGGTGCAAGCCCGAGAGAGCCGCAGTGAATAGGCCCAGGCGACTGTTTAGCAAAAACACAGGTCTCTGCAAAACCGTAAGGTGACGTATAGGGGCTGACGCCTGCCCGGTGCTGGAAGGTTAAGGGGATTGCTTAGCGTAAGCGAAGGTGAGAACCGAAGCCCCAGTAAACGGCGGCCGTAACTATAACGGTCCTAAGGTAGCGAAATTCCTTGTCGGGTAAGTTCCGACCCGCACGAAAGGCGTAACGATCTGGGCACTGTCTCAACGAGAGACTCGGTGAAATTATAGTACCTGTGAAGATGCAGGTTACCCGCGACAGGACGGAAAGACCCCGTGGAGCTTTACTGTAGCCTGATATTGAATTTTGGTACAGCTTGTACAGGATAGGTAGGAGCCAGAGAAACCGGAGCGCCAGCTTCGGTGGAGGCGTCCTTGGGATACTACCCCAGCTGTATTGAAATTCTAACCCATACCCCTTAGCGGGGTAGGAGACAGTGTCAGGCGGACAGTTTGACTGGGGCGGTCGCCTCCTAAAGAGTAACGGAGGCGCCCAAAGGTTCCCTCAGAATGGTTGGAAATCATTCGCAGAGTGTAAAGGCACAAGGGAGCTTGACTGCGAGACCTACAAGTCGAGCAGGGTCGAAAGACGGGCTTAGTGATCCGGTGGTTCCGCATGGAAGGGCCATCGCTCAACGGATAAAAGCTACCCCGGGGATAACAGGCTTATCTCCCCCAAGAGTCCACATCGACGGGGAGGTTTGGCACCTCGATGTCGGCTCATCGCATCCTGGGGCTGTAGTCGGTCCCAAGGGTTGGGCTGTTCGCCCATTAAAGCGGTACGCGAGCTGGGTTCAGAACGTCGTGAGACAGTTCGGTCCCTATCCGTCGTGGGCGTAGGAAATTTGAGAGGAGCTGTCCTTAGTACGAGAGGACCGGGATGGACACACCGCTGGTGTACCAGTTGTCTTGCCAAAGGCATCGCTGGGTAGCTATGTGTGGACGGGATAAGTGCTGAAAGCATCTAAGCATGAAGCCCCCCTCAAGATGAGATTTCCCATTACGCAAGTAAGTAAGATCCCTTGAAGACGACAAGGTAGATAGGTTCGAGGTGGAAGTGTGGTGACACATGGAGCTGACGAATACTAATAGATCGAGGACTTAACCAAAAAGTT
>NZ_QWUA01000117.1 GCF_003576525.1 Rummeliibacillus sp. POC4
GTCATTTTTCATACTTTTAATTATTAATTGAAATAATACAAAATAAAAAAATCATATAAAGAGTGAAAAAAGATGAAATAATATGAAAGTGCATATACAATAAAGTAGTGAAAAACCTTATTTATCAAGGAATCTGAAAAAATATGAAAGAGGATGAAACCATGAATCCATACGAAGAGTATATGCAAGGCATTGTTAAACCAATGCGTGAAGAATTAGTTAATGCAGGCTTTACAGAGTTGAAAACACCTGATGAAGTGGCTGATCATATGCAAGAATCTAAAGGAACTTCATTGATAGTGATTAACTCTATTTGTGGATGTGCAGCAGGCCTTGCTCGTCCAGCTGTTATTGAGGCAATTCAACA
Source organism: Rummeliibacillus sp. POC4 (assembly GCF_003576525.1). GTDB lineage: Bacteria > Bacillota > Bacilli > Bacillales_A > Planococcaceae > Rummeliibacillus. The sequence continues at coordinate 368 of NZ_QWUA01000117.1, forward strand.
AGCTGAACACAAACCAGATCATTTAGTGACTGTATTTGCAGGACAAGATCGTGAAGCAACTGCACAAATGCGTAGCTTCTTTGAAGAAGTTCCACCAAGTTCACCATCTGTAGCTGTTTGGAAAGACGGTAATTTAGCGTACTTTATCCCACGTGAACAAATTGAGGGATATGCAATGGAACAAGTTCGTGACCATTTAGCAGGTGTTCTTGACCAAGTATGTGCGGATTAAAAACCATTGTTACAACGGCAGGACGTCCAGATCAGCAGTCGCTTCGTTTAGCTGATGCAGCTTGTCAGGCGCTTAATGTCCCTTTTATAGAAAGAAGAAAAAGATCCGTAAAAAAGATTGCTGAATTTGAATCTGCAAATGTGATCGTAGCAGGAAAAAATCGTTATGAATATTATCCATTTGGAGTGACGGAGCCATTTTTCTTTCATCCAAGTTCTGCAGCATTTCGATTAAAGCGAGTTGCACGAGGAGAGCATGATCCCTTTTTAGATGCTGTCAATTTGCAAAAAGGTGATTCAATGCTAGATTGTACCTTGGGAATAGGTTCTGATAGTATGTTGGCAGCTTATACGGTTGGAGAGACCGGTAAAGTTGTAGGGTGTGAAGGTAATCCTAACGTAGCTTTTGTAGTTTGTGAAGGTATGAAAAGATATGACATTACAGAATTACCTTTACTAAAATGTATGGAACAAATTCGTGTTATTTCAATCTTAGCGTTAGATTATTTGAAAAAACAACCCGATCATTCATTTGATGTTGTTTATATGGATCCAATGTTTGAAGAACCGATTGAAGAATCTAATAACTTTACCCCATTGAGAGATGCGGGTTTACATGAGACTTTAACCGATAAATGGGTATTCGAGGCTAAGCGAGTAGCGAAAAAAAGAGTTGTACTAAAAGCACACTTTCGATCACCACTTTTTGAACGTTATCATTTCAAACGAGATATTCGTTTAAATGCGAAGTTTCATTATGGAATCATTGAACTATGAAAAGAACGAACAAACCTGCAATTATGTATTGATTGCAGGCTTTTTCTTAAGGAAAGTGTTTAGAGATAATAATTTTATTAGGAGTTGATGATTAGGATGAAAATAGTTGTTTTTGGAGCATCCGGCGGAGTAGGGCAACATGTTGTGAAATTAGCGCTTGAAAAGGGAATAGAAGTAACAGCTTTTGTTCGTACGCCATCAAAAATTCAAATTTCACATCCGTTTTTGCACGTATATCATGGAAATGCTATGCAAGCCGATGATGTGGCTGCTGCAATTGAAGGACAGAATGCAGTTATTTCTTGTTTGGGCTCAAGCAAGGGACTAAAAGAATCAACTGAATTAGGCAATATGATAGAAAATATCTCACTTGGTATGCAAAAACACGGGGTAAAACGAATTGTTTATGTAGCTTCTGCTGGTATATATGGGGAGCTTCCAGGAATATCTGGTAAGATGATTATGAAGACTTTAAAAAATCCTTTATTGGATCATCGACATGCTGTTGACACAATTGTTAATTATAATTTGGACTATACAATTGTTAGACCAATGGGGTTAACAAATAACGACCCAATTGGTAGTTATCGAGAAGCAACAGAAGGTATTCCTGCAAAGGGAAAAAGTATAGCTAGAGCTGACGTAGCAAACTTCATCATAAAAGCACTGGAAGATTCACAATATATTCATCAATCTGTGAGTATTGCATATTAAAAATAGCAACTAGTGGTACTGTTTTGGGTATAAAAAAGAACTATGAGAGAAAATCTCATAGTTCTTGCCATTTTAAAATGGATAAATTTAATCTGTAATACAAAGAGACATTAAATAGAATAATAGCAGTAAAAATCCAATACCAATTGCGATTGACATAAAATTTTGCCCTCCTTCTGTGCAAAAACGAACAAATTATTTCTACTTTATTGTACAATGATTTACCAAAAGATGAAACCTTTACTTACAAATTTCGTATCTAGTAATAAGTGATGTAAAAAAATGTTCAAAAGTAGGTGTATTTAAGTTGAAAAAAGGACTCCAAAAACTATTAGTTTCAACAGTTGCGGTTTTAACCCTGGGCTTCATCACACCAAGTCATGCAATTTGGGAAAACCTGTTAGAACATAATACTAATCATAAAACCCAACTTTCTAAGCAATCAACGACAAGACATAATTACATAGATACAGTATTTGAAGATAGTGTAACTGATATAGAAGCATTTTCTGATAATGTACTACTAAATGCTAAAGAACAAGCCTATATAAAATTTGGCAGTAAAATTGGTCCGAAAATTGAGGACGAGTTCAATAATATTATCTTTCCTAAAATTGAAGAAGCTATTCATATGACGTTAGAAAATGTGGATCAACAAGATATAAAAAACTTAGCAATCACAGAAAAACCAAGTGGTGACTATTCTGAAAAAATGTTTCATATCTACAACACTACAACAAGAAAAGACGTTATCCGTTTCCATGTACGTACAGAAAATCGTCCATTTGACGGATACTACTATAACTTCCACTATCACACATACAAGGACAAATTTGCTTCTCACTATAATTTAGGTGAAATCTATTGGTCAAAGAATACACCACCAAAGTGGTTGTCATAGAAATTTAAACCATTATTAAAATATACACATTCACGAAGGGCTGTCCCATAAGTAGAAGACTTATGGGACAGTTCCTTCTTTATCTACTATAAGGTATTGCTCCGATGGTGGTCGCATCAACATTCCGCTACCACAAGAGTAAAGGGATTGTCTTAAAAGAAATTTTCGGACAATCCCTTTATTTATAAGCGTTATTGTTTCAAATTTTGTATCCCATGTTTTATTTCCATACACCAAGCCTCTTATGATTATGAATAGAGAGTAAGCGCAAAAGTGAATAACTGGTACTTGACGTTACAGCTTAAATGGAAGAAAATTTAAAATTAGGGAAGTATATTTAAATAACAATAAGAATTGGAGGGATTTATTTAGTTTCAGGTGTTTTAGCTATTCCAGTTTTAAATGGATATAACATCTATTTTAATTAAAGAAGGTTGGGGTTAATACGGAAAATAAAAAAGCAATTTCGCAAAAACAACTCATTAAAATCTTATTAAGTACAGTTACAGGAAACTTAGGAAGTGGGATCCTTTCATTTCTTATAGGTTTGCTCATTCTAAAAAATACCGGTTCAGCCCTTAGTTTTGGGATATCACAAGTAATAGGACCAATCGTTGCACTCTTGTTATTACCATTGACCGGAAGCGTTGTCGACAAATTTAACAAGAAGACAATTATAATTTATGCACAATTATTAAGTATCTTTAGTTTGACTGGATATGCAGTTATTATCCATTTTCAAGATTTCGAAAATTTAATCTATACATATCTGTTGCTTATATTCTTGAAAATCTCAGATCAATTTTTAACAACAGCTTTTACTTCTTCATTCATTAATATGGTTATAGATGAGCATATTCAAAAATTAAAATCTCTGCAACAAATTTTAAATGCATTAATAATGATTCTTGCTCCAATTTTAGGAGTAATACTCTATGATTCTCTTTCTCTTTTCTACCTTATTATCTTAGAAATAGTTTTAGAGTGTTTAACAATCTTTATTGTAATATCTATTAATTTTAAATTTAGTACTCCTGCAAATGATGAAAGGGAGGAAAATTCATCTAGTAAGAGTATTTATCAACTGTTCAAAGAAGGATTATCTTTCATTTTGGAAAGCAAAAAGCTCGTTTTTACTCTTTTCTTTTCAATGCTTACAAATTTTATGTTTGGTGCAGTCAATGTCGGTATTCCGTTTATCCAAATAAATATTTTACATTTTTCAAATAATATTTATGGCATTACAGAAGCAATATTTGCTTTAGGTATGATCATTTCTGGTATAGTGCTATCTGCATCAAAGGATATCCAATATCCATTGTTTAATTCTTGGAGAATGATTGGGGTTATCGGGGCTCTATTTATCATGTTAGGAATCTTATTAGGTATCCAATTTGAACAATTGTATTTTATAATTATTATTAGTCTTTTTAACCTTCTAATTGGTATCGCAATTACTCTGATAAATGTACCATTCACTGTATGGTTGACAAAAGAAATTCCTAGCCATTACCAAGGAAGAGTATTTAATATACTTAGTACTGGAGCTCAGTTATTATCACCTTTAGGGATTTTAGCGTTTTCTGGATTATTTGACTGGTATGATAGTTTTATGATCTTTATTATTACAGGAATTTCTATATTATTCATTACCTTCATTTATCCAGTGATCTTTAAAATACGACTTAAAGATAATGAATTATTAAATAATCATTAAA
>NZ_QWUA01000118.1 GCF_003576525.1 Rummeliibacillus sp. POC4
AATACTTTTCACATTATCTTCTATATTATTATTTTTAATAATATTTATAAGATTTTCAAAATAAGTAACCATAGATTGGTAATACATAACATCTTTATTTTGATTTTTAAAATCTGTTAATTCGTCTAAATACTTCTTTAAATTACGATAATCTCCACTAGATAACTTTTTTTCCAAAATATTAAATAGTAAAATAGAAAATTCATTTCGATAGCGTGGCAATTGGTTGTATTTCAAAAGATTTTTTTTGCGTTTCTATATACGGTGTCTATTAATTCATTTGAATAAAAATTCAGAGTGTTAATAAATAAAGTTAATTCGTAATATCCCCATGTCTCACACCTCATCAGATAGTCTTGGAGAATATCCTTCTCGTTTTTATGTGAGAAGTTGTTCTGTATCGAATCAATTAACAGACTAATAATGGCTCCATAATGTAAATACTTTTGATTTTTTGTTGATTTATACAATTGTTGAGTTGAATAATAAATATCATTCAATTTAGCCAGGTCCTTTTTATAAAAGGCCTGAATATAGCTAGAGGTCAAAGATAAATCTTGATTTTCTCCATTTTTATAAATAGCTACAAATTCCTCTAAAGTAATGTTTAACCTATCGAGTAGGATTAAAAATCTTTCCACAGTTGTATCACTTTCGCCTTCCTCAAATTTTATTATGGAAGGTCTAGATAGTACTTCTTTATAAAGTACATTTGATTTGATTTTTTTACTTATTCGAATCTCACGAATGATACAGCCAATTTTAGTGTTCATAAACTCAACCACCTCACTAAAACAGTTAGTAATTGCTAACATTTTATCATGAAATTTCTAAAAATTGAAATAATTAAATTGCTAGGAGGTGATAGTGTGATTGAATTTATTTTATTAGTATGGGATTTGATTGGATATTAACTACATTATTTTAAGAATGAAATGGGGATAGACGTATGGAGGATAAGCATATTTTGTTTTTTAATGCTACATATATCAAAAAGATTCTAACGTTAGAAACAGCAAAAAGATTGGGATTAAAAGTTTCAGTAGTTGGTCCATCATTACCGGAGTGGTCCTTTCCTTTTGTAGATCATTTTATTGAAGCAAATACCTATGATATAAATGAAACCATTTCTATTTTGACTAAAAAACATACTCAAATCCATTTTGACGGCGTTATTACTTTTTGGGATAGAGATGTAGTCCCTGTAGCAGTAATTGCTCAAGAATTTGGATTGAAAGGGAGTTCTGTAGCCTCAGCTGTTCGTGCTAGAAACAAAGGTGAAATGCGTGAATGTTTGAGGAAATCAGGAGTTCCTCATCCAAAATTCAAAAAGTTTTCTACCTTGGAAGAACTTAAAAATGCTAGCAAATTAATGGATTATCCATTAATCGTTAAACCTGTTGGCGCCTCAGCCAGTAAAGGTGTTTTTAAAGTTACTTCTCCTGCAGACTTAGAAAATATTTATGATCTATTAATTATTTCTACTACACCGAACAATGATGCTATGTTTTCTTTTTATCCAAATGAATATTTAGTAGAAGAATTTATGGAAGGTCAGGAAATAAGTGTTGAAGGAATAATATCCAATGGTAATATCCATTTTGCAGGTATTACCGAAAAGTGGACAGATTACTATTTTGAGGAATACCAACACGCTTTTCCTGCGAGAGTTTCTGAGAAGGTAGAAAAGGAATTATTATCAATCACAGAGAACGGAATACATGCATTAGGACTTGATAATTGTGGTTTTCATGCCGAAATTATGATGACCAAAAATGGATATAAAATTGTTGAAATTAATGGAAGATTGGGAGGGGATTTTATTACTACTCACTTAATCCCACTTGCCACGGGAATAGATATTACAGAAGCAAATTTATTAGCTGCAATCGGTGAAGAGTTCGATTTTACCTCATCTAAGAATAAAGGTGCTTGTGTAAAATTCCTAACTGCTGAAGTTGCAGGAACAGTCCATGCATGGGAAGGAATAGAAAAAATTAAAGAAATGCCAGGTGTTGTAGATTTTGTAATTGAAAAACAAGTTGGTGATTACGTAGGGTTACCACCTGATATATTCCATGATTCACGGATTGCGTATGTTATTACAGTAGGTGAAAACACAGATGAAGCCATTAATTTTGCTATAAATGCTTGTTCGAAAGTGAGATGTAATATAAGTGAAAAAGTTATTCCTGGTAGGAATTCCTGAAACCCATATAAAAAACGCAATTGCTCGAGCAAAAAAAATAGGTTTTGAAGTTATATTAGGCGATAAACAATCTAATTTAGAGAAATATGAGGAATTAATAGAGAATGCTTATAAAAAAATTATAGTAGATTTCACTAACTTTGATGAACTACTTTTGGTAACAGAAAAAATTCATCAAATGGAAAAGTTAGATGCTATTTTTACTTTCAAGGAGGCAGCGCTATATAACGTCTCTAAAATACAATCATTGTTTAACTTTAAAGGTAATTCAATCAGTAGTGTTAAATCATGTCTTGATAAGTATATAACAAGAAAAATTTTGAAAGACCACGGGTTTTTATCCCCGAAATTCAATTTATGTAAAACTATCGATGAAGTGAAAGAATTTTGGAAATGTAACAAACATCCTATTATTTTAAAACCTCGGAATCAACAGGGGAGTATAGGTGTTCGCAAAGTTGAAGAAGAGCATGAAATTGAGACGGCATTTAATCAGACAATTATCTATAAAGATGAAGAGGATTTTATCTTAGTTGAAGAATTTATTGAAGGAGAAGAGGTTTCTTTAGAAGCAATTATTTACAAAGGAAACGTATATTTATGGGGGGTTACCAAAAAGCTTTTATATTCACAAACATTTGTAGAGTCAGGTCATATCTCACCTTATGCACGTAAAAAAGAAAATGAACTCATGTATAGACAGGTATTACAAGATGTTGTTAGAGCTTTAGATATTCAATTTGGTCCATTACATCTAGAGGGGTTTCATAGTGCAGATGGATTTATCGTAGGAGAGGTACATACTCGCTACGGTGGGGATAATATCGTTAATATTACGGAAATAGCAAATAATTGTGATATGCATACACCTATTTTTGCAGAATTAGCTGATCTAGAATATGACATCCCCTCTGTTCATGAAAGTTCTGTTTGTGCAATTAAGTTTTTAGATGCCAAACCAGGGTTTGTTAAGACGTTAGAGGGATTAGATACTTTAAAAAAACATCCCAATGTAGTGGATTACAATATAAATTTAGAAGTTGGCGATCAAATAGGAAGCATTGAATCAAGTTACGACAGAAGTGGATGGGTTATGGTTAAAGCGAAAAATTATCAGGAAATTGATAAAGTTATCAAAAGCGTTGAGAAAATAATGAAATTAATAACAATTTGATAAAGAATAGAGGGATAAAAATGAACGAAAAATCAAGAAAATTAAGGAGTGCTTGACTGCGGAGCTTTTAAGAGAAAGTATAACACAAAAAACTAAAGCGGTTGTTCTAACCTCTCCTAATAATCCAACAGGTTCAGTTTACTCTGAAATAGAGCTTAAAGAGATTGGAGAAGTGTTATTAGAATATCCCAATATTTTAATTATTTCTGACGAGATATACGATAAATTTGTATATGAAGGATCACATTTTAGTTTACCGTCTATTTTCCCTGATTTATTAAATCGAACAATAATTACGAATGGTTTTTCGAAAGTATTCTCAATGCCTGGTTGGCGTTTAGGTTATATTGCCGCACCGTTAGATATAGCAGTAGCAATCTCTAATTTCCAAAGTCACGCTACTGGTAGTCCAGCAACGATTTCTCAATATGCTGGTATTGCAGCAATTCAGAATTTTGATAACAAAATGGTAGAAGAGTACAAAAAACGACGTGATTTACTAGTAAATGGGCTTAATGAAATTGGTGGAATTAGGTGCTATATGCCGGAAGGCGCTTTTTATGTATTTCCCAATATCTCAAATTTTATAGGTAAAAAATATAAAAATGTGGAGATAACAAGCTCTGATGTATTTTGTAGCCTTTTACTTGAAGAGCAATTACTTTCAGTTGTTCCTGGGGAAGCTTTTGGAGAACCTAATAATATACGTTTAAATTTTGCAGTTTCAAACGAATTAATACATGAGTCTTTAAATAGATTAAAAAATTTTACAAGTTTGATTGATTAAACAACATAGAAAATGTTATATTTACACCAATGGGAGT
>NZ_QWUA01000119.1 GCF_003576525.1 Rummeliibacillus sp. POC4
TGAACTTGCTGAAGTAAGTAGACAGCTAAAAGAAACAAAAGAGGAGCTCGAAAAGAAATCAAAAGGACTTGAGAGCCTTTCTGAGACGTTTGAGAGCCGTTTAAAGCTTTCAAATGATTTGAAGTACATAAAAAGCCGTACAAGCCCTCACAAGAGCGTAAAAAGTCTTCTAGGAGGTAAAGAAGAGGAAGAACAAGTAAAACTCCCTAAGAAGGATTATATACGTCTTCTGACGCTTGCAAAACGTGGTGTAGGGGCTGAACAATATGTTTCTTTGAAAATGGATGAATTGAAAGAGAAAGAAAAGGGCTTTGTGAAATACAAAGATGCCTATCAAGAAGTTGTGCCAAAGTATAACGAGCTTACACAAAAATATAACGGTTTGCGAGAACATAGTAATTGGTTGTTAGAAAAAAATAAAGGTTTGGAAACAAAACTTAAAGAAATGATTGTGCAGAAAAAGAAAGATGATAAGACGATTGATCGGTTGATTGATTTTATGATTAGTGAAGATAAGGTGGAACAATTTGAGGAGTGGAATCGAAAAATGGAACGACATGAAAGACAACAGAGGAATCGAAATCGGGGAATGGAAAGATAAAAAACCTCCTGCGTTGAGCAGGGGGTTTTTTATGGTTTTTAACGAAATTTTTGCGAAGCAAAAATGAGTCTTTTCTTATCTTGATACATATAGAAATAACAAGATTTTTCGGAAATGCCTTGAACCATTGATATAACAGGGTTTGTAATGGTTTTGATGGTATAAAGAAAAATATACAAAAAAATCCCAAATGTGTTATGATTAAGTTGCGAAGCTAAACCAAAACAACATAGGGGGATTTTTGTACTCCCTTATGGCGAACAGAAGGGAGATTTTTATTAACATATGTGTACCCATAATAACATGGATTTAGACCAAAAAACAGTACTTTGTGATAAAAAAGCAAATGGAAAAACTCAACCTTGGAAAGAAAAGAAGTTGGCGAATGTTGGTTATTTTGAGTTGTTAGAGATTTTGCAGTTCAAAAAAGCAGAACGTGTATCAACATGTGGTGAAATATTAGAGTTTGATATAACGCATGAAGGGCGCATGAAGTTAGCCAAAGCATGGTTTTGTAAGTCACCGTTATGTCCGATGTGCAATTGGAGGAAAACGATGAAACGAAGCATACAAACAACCAAAATTGTGGAAGAAGTGATTCGTCAAAAGCCAAAAGCAAGATGGCTTTTCTTAACCCTATCGGTAAAGAATGTTTTTGACGGTAAAGAGTTGGATAAAAGTTTAAAAGCAATGGCACAAGGCTTTAACCGTTTGATGAAATATAAAAAAGTAGCTCAAAATATGATTGGTTTCATGCGATCTACAGAAGTTACGGTCAATAAAAAAGATGGGTCGTATAATCAACACATGCACGTTTTGTTATGTGTTGAATCAAAATATTTTAAGGGTACTGTAAATTATTTATCGCAAGAAGATTGGACAAG
>NZ_QWUA01000120.1 GCF_003576525.1 Rummeliibacillus sp. POC4
ATTCAAGCAGCGGTGCAAGAAACTGCAAAATATTCTGTGAAAGATGCCGACTATTTGACTGGTAATCTAGAAAATGATTTAGAAGTTGTAAAAGACTTAGAAGAAGGTTTATACCGGAAGCGAATGATTGCATACGGTGGTTTATTGAAAAAAGTACATAAGCAATTGAATTTAGATGATGTTGAAGAAGGCGATTTGGTACGAGTGGACGATGAGGATTCAGAGGTTGAAGAAAAAGCTTATTCTGTTGTTGCTCAATGGAATTGGAAATTGGAAAATTATTTGATAAACAGACTATAGAGACTAATCTAATACTTTTTATCTATACTAAATCTTTATTTTTTCATATATGCTTATTTCTGTAAAAATAAAGAGGGAGTTTTTAAAATGATACAAAAGATAATAACTGTTTTTTTAGTAAGCGTATTGTTCGTTAGTGTTTTTTTAACTAAAACATCGAATGTACAAGCTAGTGAATTAAAAGAAAATACACTACGAGTTCAAAATAATGATGATTTAAAAGTAAACTTCAATAACTCTGAAAAGAAAAAAATTGCTAACGACAGAGAAAAGATTATTTCAGAAATCAAAGAGAAAACTAAAACGTCCAATGAATCTGTTAATACTATAATCACGGAAACATTAAAGAAAAATACCCAAGAAACTTTAAATAAGGGTATTCAAGAAGAAATACAAACCATAAATAACGATGTACATAAGTCAGTAGAATTAGAAACTAATATAGAATCTGAAACTTTTGAGATCAATAAAAACCTGAGTGTAACGTTTGACGATAATTTGGTTATAGTAGATGAATTTAAAGAGTCAGAAGAAAGAGAAGTAGATGAAAATACTGACGACCTTAATTTATTTACATTTGTTGATAATCTGTTTTTTGATAAAGCATATGCTGCAACATCAAAGAAAATAAAAAATGCTTCGCATTCAAGAAGCATTTATGATACAGCTGTAAAAAGCTTAAAACTAGTTACTGCATATATAGGTGCAGAATTTACTTATGATGGGAAAAAAGTGACTGCCAGAAGAACTGGAAACTATATGAAAACAAATCATGTTGCAGGAATTCTTATTGATATAGTTGAAAAGAAAAGTGCAGTACAAAAGCCTAGTAGTTCAAGGAGAATAGCTTATCAAGAAGGTAGCGCAATTTTAGGTTTTACAATTAAAGGAAATGGTTTAAAATTACAAGAAAAATATTTAAGAGTTAATGTTGAATCGAATGCAAAAGGTACAATTACTAAAAGTTCAATTTTAAGATAGAAAGAAGGAAATTACGTGGCTTTTATTGCGACAGCAATTTTTACAGTAGTACTGATAGTATTTATTGTTTTAATGCTTGTAAAACTTTTTAAAAAAATTAAAAGTAGTAAGTGAAATTAGGGGGGGCGTCCCCCTTTTTTATTGTCCTGAAAGAAATATTTAAGG
>NZ_QWUA01000121.1 GCF_003576525.1 Rummeliibacillus sp. POC4
TGGAATACGCAGAAGAATCAGATGGGTGATGTCAAAGGAAAAGAGATGGAACAAGACCGAAAAGGTACGGTGAAAAATCTGGATATTGATTTGAACCGGACACATCACAATTACGATTTAGTCGAATCAGATTTAACGTTATATCAACGAGTCAAAGAACGAGTAGATTATGCAAAGGAAACAGGATCTAGAGTTCAGAAAAATTCTGTTGTCATGTACTCCAATATTTTGACGGTGCCAGAAGAAATGGCCAAAATCTGGGGCGAGGAAAAAACGAAAATGTATTTTGAATCGTGCTATGAATTTTTTTCTAAAGAATTTGGCAAAGAAAACGTGGTCAGTGCAAAAGTTCATTTGGATGAAACGAGTCCGCATATGCATTTGCACTTTGTTCCCTTCAACAAAGAAACGGGAAAATTGCAAGCAAGAGTGGCGATGAATAAAGCGAAGATCAATCACATTCATGATGAGTTACCAAAGTTCTTGCGAGAACGAGGATTTGATGTGGAACGTGGAAAAGGACGAAGCAAAGAACAAAACATCAAGGATATTCATGAATACAAAGAGGTGCAGCGTGAAATTGCGGGGTTGCAACAGGAAAAAGAGCGATTAAGAAA
>NZ_QWUA01000122.1 GCF_003576525.1 Rummeliibacillus sp. POC4
TGGAATCGTTATTTTGAAGAAGTTAGTAAAGTTGATTTTTTCAACAATTATGGCATACATAAAGACAAGATAGAAGTTATTAAAAACGTAAATTGTATAAAAAAGTGCGCTTTTCTTTCATAGGTGTGCTCCCTTTCCATTTAAGAGTAGAGGTGTATTGATGAACAAAGCTAAAGAAACTCCCGCAGCAAGAAAAGAAAGATTAAGACAAGAAGAATTAAAAAGAAACCCAGCAGGAAGTATTCATGGTGGAGGACTTCACGATTTAATCGGGGATTTAGGATGGAAAGGAACAGGAATTCTTATTATAGTAATAATAGTTGGTATTATTATATATTTAGGTTTTTTCAATTAAATCTGCTAAAAGGCAAACATTTGGTATTTAACAATATACAGCAATGAATGAAATGCTTCTTTGAGGATTTAACATTTTGAAGCTTAACAAAACTCGGATAAGAGTGGAAGTTGATAACCAAAAGGCAATTAAAAAAATGGGATATGTTGAAGAAGTTATTTTTAGACATGATTATTTCACAAATGGTAAATTTGTAGACCGTTTAAGAATGAGTATTCTAAACAATGAGTTTTTAAAATAAGTGGAGCATCTGCTATGCTAAATTTGGTTCATGGTCTAATTATTACTGTAAATAAAGAATTTGTTGAGTAAATATATAACTTATAATACGGTCAAAGCCCTGTCATCCGAAATGATGTTAGGGCATTTTTTATCATAAGAAAGAGCGAGAGAGTTATAGTTTATTTTTTATTTGTTTTAATAAAATAATTATGTAGATTAAAGCAAAAACTATAAAAATATAATATCCAATATTAAGCAATCCACCAATTAGCCATAATGGAGAATCAATTTTACTCATTATATCACCTCATTCTTTTCTTTCTGAAGTCTTTGGCCCAATTATTACTTTGTAAAATAATATAACAAAAATAGGGGTTGAGGTAAATAATGTTAATTTAGAATATGCTATAAATATCTTTAGTAATGTTCGAAAAATGTTATGAATAGCAGAAATTTATTAAAGGTAAAACCTACTTTTTATCGAAATTTAGTAATTTATAAGGCAAGTTTCTTCAATTTAGATAATGTTGGTTATAAATATATCATGATCAAAATTAATTATTGTAAATGAAAAAAGCTAAGGTGGGAATCGTATTTTGAAAATAGAGGAAGTAAGGGAAAATATTGTGAAATTAAATGAAAATGAAGCAAAAAGTCTTCTTATGATTATCTATACAGTTATTGACGCAGCAATATATGGAAATGATATGGAAGGAAAATATAAAGAAATATTATTAGAACTGATTAATATTTATGGAAATCTTCCTAGAAAATAAACTAAGTACTCAAAAATTAAGAGTTCGCCGAAAAGAGATGTCTTAATCTTTATGAAAAAATTATGTTTTGCTTAATAATGTATGAAGCAAAATCCAAGTGGTAACAATAAGGATAATGCGGCAAAGACTTTCAAATATTTGGAGGCGACTTGAATGAAAATGACAGAACAAGCATCTGAATTCTTCAAAAAAGAAATGGAGGAAAATAACTATGACACGATACGTTTTTATAATTTAGCGGGGTGTTGTCATCCAACATTGACAGCCGAATTTGAACCAGCTGAGCCTGGTGATAAAATTGAAATTGTTGAAGGTATCCAGATAGCTATTGAACAAGCAGTGGTTGATGACTTAAAAGATGTTACGATAGGTATTGACCAATCCAAAGATGAGGTAGAACTCATTTTAGACGGTTACATTATTCCAGAAGCATGTAATTGTGAAGAACATGAACATTAAATAATAATATAGCTAAAGTGAATCTGGAAAGGGGAGAAAAAATACATACTTCAAGTCTTTAATAAAGATATAGCATCAATCACTTTTTCCCCCATTTTCAAATTGTTTAATTCCTTTACCTAAATAGCTTCCATTCAATGGATTAAAGTAAATTTCCATATATTCACCAGATTTTGTATAGCCTTCAATACTAAAAATTGGCATCTGTTCATCGTTTCGTTGAATCTTAAAATGGTAGTTTTCTTTGGCGGAATTTTTTGCTTTAATTGGTTTGAGATTGTATTTTTGTATTGCCTTTTGAATAAATGTATCACTGTCAATACTAATATCTATATTCTTAATTGGTTTATCATCAGATGGATCTAAAAATTTATATTCTTTAAGTTTTCCATTTACAATGGTGACACTCATACGATAATTTGCATGAGGTAAGCTAACCATGCTATTCCAATTTGGTTTTTTACCATCTTTTCCAGTTCCTTTTTTATCCGCCACACTATTAATATTTAATAGTTCTGGATTAGGATCATATTGTTTTGCTATTTCTATAGAAATTAAAATTGCTTCTCGTAATGTAATTTCTCTATCTGGTATTTCCTTCGAAGAATCTACAGTGAATTCACTCATTGGTTCAATCTTTTCTTGAAAAACAGCAGCTTTTTCAACGTATTGAAATTTTTCTATATTGACAGAGTACCAAAAGCAAAATACGAAGATTACAAAAAATATAAATCGTAATAATTTCATGGATATATACCATCCTATTCAGAATATATAGTAAAAATTCTGTTGTCATATCATATTCATCATGGACAGTTTTTAGAAAGATTATTATAAAAAAAGAATATTCTTCGTATAAATTACGAGAGAAAGAATATATAAGAAGGTATCACAAAAAAGAAAGTTTTGTGTTTGAGAGGTGAAAAGCAAAGCATGTTAAAGAAAACTGTTATATTAAGCATAATGTTACTATGGATATCTAGTTCCTTAACTATGGCCTCTAACAATCGATTAAATGAATTAGAAATTCAAATGATTCCATACTTAAAAGTACTTAGTCAACTTAGTGAAGAATTAGGTGTGACTCATTATGTGGCTGAAGAAAATAAGGAAAGGTTTTACGATAGTGTGAAAAGTATGACACCAAGAGAATTTGCAATAACGATGAGGGAACAGTATAAAGTTGCAGAACAATCTACTGTTCAATCAGAAAAGTTCAGTGGAGAAGATGCTCGAAGTGGATTCGGACCAAATCCGTTACCAAACTCTAATGGAAAGATTGAAACGATACCTCTTGATTAAAATCAAGAATCGTGTATTTATAGAAGGAAAACAAGTTAATATTTCTCAAAAAAGGGGGTGACCATTAATAATTTGGCAGCCCCTGTCTTATTTTAATTATTGTTTTGTTTGAATAAAAATCTTAGTATCTTTATTTCCTCTCAAGCTATAATTCCTCCAAAACTTCGATTTATGAAAACTATTTCTTTGAATGTTACACTAATCTGCTCATATTTCTAAAATGAAGAAAATATCCTCTCAACTATTATCTAAATCCTGTAAATGTAATCCTTTATAAATGCCATCAAGGCTTTACCTATTTGTATGTATTTAAAGTATTTTTAAGATTGCATCTAGTTTCAACAACAAGATATAT
>NZ_QWUA01000123.1 GCF_003576525.1 Rummeliibacillus sp. POC4
ACTCCCTGAAAATTATAAATTAACAGAAGAACAGCTAAGATTTACATGTACACCAAAAGAAAGTATTGAACGATCAACGAAAGAAGAAGATCGGTACAATATTTTGGTTATTGAGGACGAGCAGCTAGTAACTTTCTTCGTTTTACATAGAAATGAAGGCGTAGTACCTTACAGCGATAATAGCTATGCAATTCTATTGCGTGGCTTTTCTACTGATGATCGACATCAAGGAAAAGGTTATGCAAAGAAGACTTTGCAATTGTTGCCACAATTAGTGAAAAGTGAGTTTCCTGAAATCAATGAAATTGTTTTATCGGTTAATGTAGAAAATATAGTTGCACAATCTCTCTATAAAAAGTGTGGATTTGTTGATGAAGGAGTTCGAGTAATGGGGGAAAAAGGCGAGTTAATCGTGCTGAGTTTTTATTTATAAATGATTATGGAGGAGAAAAGATGAAACAAATTATCGCTTTAGGTGGAGGAGGTTTCTCAATGGAACCTGACAATCCATTATTAGATTTATATATATTAAGCCAATCTCCTAATAAGACACCTAAAATATGCTTCTTACCAACAGCAAGCGGAGATGCAGAAAATTATATTCAGAGATTTTATCAATTCTTTAGTGAGCAGAATTGTATTCCTTCCCATTTGTCATTATTTAACCCTCCTTCAAGAGATTTAGAAGGATTCCTTTTAGAAAAAGATATTATTTATGTGGGAGGAGGTAATACAAAAAATCTCCTGGCACTTTGGAAAGAGTGGGGCATTGATGAGATTTTGAAAACGGCATGGCAACAAGGCATTATTTTAGCGGGTATTAGTGCAGGAGCCATTTGTTGGTTTGAAGAGGGAGTCACCGATTCTTTTGGTGATGCCTTAGAACCTATACATTGTTTAGGATTTCTAAAAGGTAGTAATTGTCCACATTATGACGGAGAAAAGGATAGAAGACCTTCATACCAAAATCTTATTCAAACAAATAGGATAAAATCTGGTATTGCAGCAGATGATGGTGTAGCAATACACTATGTCGATCAAACTATTAAAGAAGTAATCAGTTCAAGACCCTATGCCCAGGCCTATAGAGTAACTTATGAAGACAGAGTGAAAGAGGAAACAATTTATACGCGTTATTTAGGAGAAGGGTTTGAAACTTCAAAAATATAGGAGGATAAAATGAAATCTATGATAGTAGAGTGGGGAGGTCAACCTGTAAAATTGACTTGGCTACCTGATTATAATATCAAGGATGAAGATGTAGTTACTAGTGTACATGCTATTTGTATTCAAAATAACAAAATAGTATTATCTAAAATAAAAAATAGAGGATTTAACTACCCTGGTGGTCATGTTGAAAAAGGAGAATCTCTTGAAGAAGCCATTCATCGGGAAGTTTATGAAGAGGCCTACATCAAAGGTGACATTACATATATAGGCGCAATAGAAGTTGACCATAAAGATGACCAGCATTTTAAGATGAATGGAAAATATCCAGTCGTTGGTTATCAGGCATTTTACAGAATGGATGTAAAAAGGTGTGATCCATTTTTAAGGGAAAACGAATCACTTGCTCGAATTTGGGTTGAGCCTTCAGAAATTCCATACGTAATTGAAGACCATGATATAGTATTAACAATTCTTAAAAAGGCTCTGTCCGAAGAGTATGAAGATAAACGAAGTAGTAACATCAATCACGATCATTTAATGCAGATGATAGATGATTATTTAAATAATTCACAAATACATTGGGATGATTTTTATAGTAATCGAGACAAGAAAATTCCGTTCTTTGAAAACAAACCAGATGAAAACTTAGTTAGTTATTTAGCGAGAGGGTTATTGAATGGTGGGAATGTATTAGAATTGGGCTGTGGTCCAGGGAGAAATGCCATCTATTTAGCTGACAATCATTTTCATGTTGATGCAGTAGACCTCTCTGAAGAATCGCTTAAATGGGCTGCGGAAAGAGCCAACAAAAGAAATCTAAAGATCAATTTTATCAATCAAAATCTATTTAAATTAGATATTAAAGAATCTCATTATGATTTAGTATACGATTCGGGGTGCTTTCATCATATCGCACCACATAGAAGGGCCGATTATATTCATCTAGTAAAAGATTCCCTAAAACCAGGCGGATACTTTGCCATCACTTGTTTTGTTGAAAATGGACCATTAGGAGGTTCTGATATTTCCGATTGGGAGGTATACCGAGTTAAAAGTCTACAAGGTGGATTAGGGTTTACTGAGGATAAATTGAAAAGAATATTCCATGACTTCGATTGCATTGAAATTCGAAAAATGAAGAATGTACATGAAGATGAACTTGTTTTTGGAGTTGATGGAATACTTACAGCTATTTTTCAAAAAAGAGCTTAAAATATAAGCTTAATGCCCACGGAATTTCCAATCATAATACCTGATTATTTAAACTAATACACAGTGGTAATTGAAAGAATACCACTGTGTTAAAAATCGATTCAGTTATTTAATAATTCTCAAAAATCTCTTCGTACCTATTTGTAATATTTCATCATTCATCAAAACCCGATCCAACTCATCCTCAAAAAGCATTTCATTATTGATCTTTACGGCATCTTGTCTTATTAATCGCATCAGTTGGCTAGTATCGTTCACCATACCTAGCTGAATAAGTTGAGGAATAATATCAATTACTCTTTCAGAATTTATTTCTAGTAATAGCTCAGGAATCTTGTGAGGACCATTCACATGATTTAATTTTAGTTCTTTTTGGTAAACGTTCCCCTCTATAGCTTTATACTCGTTCATTTGTTCTTCTAAATTTAATATCATCGCTAGCATCTCCTATCAAATAGTTTACTAACATTTGTATTACAATAAGAAACAAAGAAATAAAAAAACGTCCTTTTGGATTAACCAAAAGGACGATTATACTCGTGTTACCACCTTTAATTTGCAAGTAATTCACATTACTTACCTCAAAAAGTACGGTCATATAGACGATACTGTTGCACTAGATTACGGGTGCTTACCGTCGTAGCCTACTTAGATTTCTGTTCGGTACGCAGCTCCAAGAGGAATTCACAACCAATCGACATGCGCCTCTCATCAACCGGCAACTTTCTGAAAGTCTCTATAATTGTTACTACTTCTTATCATAGCCTTTGCTCTTATATACAAATATTGAAATTAATTTTATCTAAAATTCTATAACTTGTCAACGGTATATTTAGATTTTTAAATAAATTTATAATATTCTTATTTTCCTATACTAAAAATTTTAGAATAAAAATCTATTTATGGGAGT
>NZ_QWUA01000124.1 GCF_003576525.1 Rummeliibacillus sp. POC4
TCTCATTTTTTCTCCTATACAACTTTATACTTTCAACAGAAAATAAAGGTTAATTATTTATCTTTATAGAATGTAACAATAAAAATAATTAGGTGGTGTTATACATGAAAAAAAGGTTTCGTAAAGGATTGATTGCTTTTGCAATTACAGCCACTATAATCCCAACAATGGTTTTCGCTAGTGAAAACAATGAAATCGAACCACTCGGAGCTGGCGAATGGGATGGTTTACTCAACAGTGAATATGGAATTTATGCATCAAGATGGGTAACTACAAGACCTGTTAATTCAGGTGGTGGTGATATTAGAGTCTGTATGTCCGGAGTCAATGCAGGCAATACAATTACAGTGAACATTTATGAACAAGATATAAGTTCTGATGATACTGTCAGGACAGATATCGAATTCAAAGGACCGAAAACTGGAACTTCAGAAAAAACTTGCAGTTCAAATATTGATGTCGAAAAATATGTGGATGGTGATTTTGCTGAAATCTATTTAAAAATGAAAGGCAAATTAGAATCAGATACTGTCCGAGTTTATATTGACGACTAAATAAAAGGCACGAAAAATATTCGTGCCTTTGCTACTCTCAATCCTTTTTCACTTAATTTTTTACTGGTGCTTTTTCAAAAACTGATACGACTCTTTTATATCGTTTCCCTGTGTCTTCTAATTCTTCTCGAAAAACTTCCGTTACTAAAAAAGGCGATTTTGCTTTTCCAACAGCAACAATATCACCTGGTTGAATGTTTAATTCACGTAAATATTTTGGAATATGCCACGTATATTTTTTGGGATATAGTTTCAACGGATCGCCCTTTTTGCTTCTAATATGAAATCCTGAAAGTGTATTATTCTCCATCAATATCCTCTCCAATCATCAACTTTATCAATTTTCCTAATGAATGAAATAATTCTGTGCTTTCCAGTTCCATCGAGCCACAATCGAATACGCTTTTTCCTCAATATCTGAATCCTCATCATCTACTCGAACTAAGTCGCCCTCTTCAACATCATCTAAATTCAATTGCTTATGTATTTTTTTTAACAAACCACCGTATGCAATCATTCGCTTACGGTATAAACCTTCTTCCAAGTCTTTTACAACTTCTAAATCATTTTCTAGATTACCAGTCAAATAGTCAGCATCTTTCACCGAATACTTTGCAGTTTCTTGCACTGCTGCTTGAATT
>NZ_QWUA01000125.1 GCF_003576525.1 Rummeliibacillus sp. POC4
GCTATCTTTTTTTCTTTCCAAGGTTGAACTTTTCCATTTGCCTTTTTATCACAAAGTACTGTTTTTTGGTCTAAATCCATGTTATTATGGGTACACATATGTTAATAAAAATCTCCCTTCTGTTCGCCATAAGGGAGTAAAAAAATCCCCTATGTTGTTTTTGATTTTGATTCGACACCATAATCATAACACATCTGGGATTTTTTTGTATATTTTTCTTTCACGCATAAAACACCCAATAAAACCAGTTATATCAACGTCTCAAGCGCATTCCGGAAAATCTTGTTATTTCTATATGTATCAAGATAAGAAAAGACCCATTTTTGCTTCGCAAAAATTTCGTTAAAAACCATAAAAAAACCTCCTGCTCAACACAGGAGGTTTTTTTATCTTTCCATTCCCCGATTTCGATTCCGTTGTTGTCTTTCATGTCGTTCCACTTTTCGATTCCACTCGTTAAATTGTTCCGCCTTATCTTCACTGATAATAAAATCTTTCAATCGATCAATCGTCTTCTCATCTTTCTTTTTTTGCACAATCATTTCTTTGAGTTTTGTTTCTAAACCCTTATTTTTTTCTAGCAACCAATTACTATGTTCTTGCAAACCGTTATATTTTTGTGCAAGCTCGTTATACTTTGGCACAACTTCTTGATAGGCATCCTTGTATTTCACAAAGCCCTTTTCTTTCTCTTTCAATTCATCCATTTTCAAAGAAACATATTGTTCAGCCCCTACACCACGTTTTGCAAGCGTCAGAAGACGCATATAATCCTTCTTAGGGAGTTTTACTTGTTCTTCCTCTTCTTTACCCCCTAAAAGCCTTTTTACGCTCTTGTGAGGACTTACACGGCTTTTTATGTACTTCAAATCATCTGAAAGCTTTAAACGGCTCTCAAACGTCTTAGAAAGGCTCTCAAGTCCTTTTGATTTCTTTTCGAGCTCCTCTTTTGTTTCTTTTAGCTGCCTACTTGCTTCAGCAAGTTCATTTCTTAGTCTCTCTTTTTCTTGTTGCAACCCCGCAATTTCACGCTGCACCTCTTTGTATTCATGAATATCCTTGATGTTTTGTTCTTTGCTTCGGCCTTTTCCACGTTCCACATCAAATCCTCGTTCTCTTAAGAACTTCGGCAACTCATCATGAATGTGATTGATCTTCGCTTTATTCATTGCCACTCTTGCTTGCAGTTTTCCAGTTTCTTTGTTGAAGGGAACAAAATGCAAATGCATATGTGGACTCGTTTCATCCAAATGAACTTTCGCACTCACCACATTTTCTTTGCCGAATTCTTTAGAAAAAAATTCATAGCACGATTCAAAATACACTTTCGTTTTTTCCTCGCCCCAGATCTTGGCCATTTCTTCTGGAACCGTCAAAATATTGGAGTACATTACAACTGAATTTTTCTGAACTCTGGATCCTGTTTCCTTTGCATAATTCACTCGTTCTTTGACTCGTTGATATAACGTTAAATCCGATTCAACTAAATCATAATTTTGATGTGTTCGATTCAAATCAATATCTTGATTTTTCACCGTTCCTTTTCGGTCTTGTTCCATCTCTTTTCCTTTGACATCACTCATTTGATTCTTCTGCGTATTCCA
>NZ_QWUA01000126.1 GCF_003576525.1 Rummeliibacillus sp. POC4
AATGCTTCAAAAATAACATCGAAATTAGTTCTCAAGATATTATAAATTATAATGTTAAAAATGCTAAAGTGTTAAAGGAAGACACAAATTATAAGTTGTTAAAAAGGTCTCTTTTTCATACTTTAAATTACTTGTTTTTAAGACTAAGTGTAGAAAAGAACTTGGTAGATTTATACAAAATAAATACAAAAAAATATGATATGTTAAGTAAAATTATATTTAAGGCATTTTCTGATAATAGCATAAAAGAAAACATTAAACACAGAGCGTTTTTTGCCTCTAAAAAGACACTTTTAAATGAATTTAATCATTTTGATGGGAATATGAGCGTTTTCTTTCCTGCATTAGATATAACCGATAAGGCCCTTGAAAATGAAAGGGAAGCAATACTAAATTATTTAGAAAAATTAAATCCACAAACTGTACTTGTTTATTAGATAAAATTATTATTTAAGTAACAAAAACGGTGAATTTCCAACTATAAGAATCAAGATAAAATATTATAAAATAGGAGCAATACAATGACAAGTCAAATGTACGATGTTTTAAAAGACATAAACCCACAACTAGCAGAGTTAACAGATGAAATTGAAAAGTTAATTTTCGTAACGCCTCGTGCTGCGACTCAATCTATGCGAACTCTTGTTGAAACATTAGTAAAGCATGTCGCTAAGATTGAGAAAATGCACCATCTTCAATGGTCAAACTTTGCAGAGCAGCAACTAGCATTGAAGCAAGAAGGTATACTAACAGATACTGCAGATAAAGCCATTACATTAGTACGTAAGCAAGGGAATATCGCGACACATGATGGATCACGCAAAATATTAATCCGAGAAGCTTTAACTGTTTGGGAATATGCCCATTTAGTAATCAGTTGGTACATTGAAACGTATGCGAGCCCAGATACAGAAGTACCGCCATACATAGAACCAAAACCATACAGAGATCAGGAAAATGATGAGTCTTTAATTGAAAGAATTAAAGAATTAATCGAAGGAATGATGAATGGGGAGGGAAATCAACAGCAACAACAATTAGTACCAACCCAAACAACGAAGAAAATTGCTCGATCCATAAGTTATCAAGATCAAACAATTGAAATACCGCTTTTTTTACGTGATGCTTTTTTATTACCTCAACGTTTTCCAAAATCAACAACGTTCTTAATTCGTTTAAATGGAGAGCAACAAGCACGAATTATGAGTGAGTTACCATCTCAGTTAGAAGGGTTACATGAATATGTAAAACGTTTTAAAGAAACAAATGATGCAACATTTTTCGAAGAGTTAAAAACCTATGTCGAAGAAGAGATTGAACGAAAAAAAATTCAAGAGATGTATGCTGGAGAAACATTACTATTCTACAAAGCTGATTATAT
Source organism: Rummeliibacillus sp. POC4 (assembly GCF_003576525.1). Lineage (GTDB taxonomy): Bacteria > Bacillota > Bacilli > Bacillales_A > Planococcaceae > Rummeliibacillus. The sequence goes on from NZ_QWUA01000126.1 coordinate 1,382, forward strand.
TATCTTGACTGATGTTCTGGGAGAAGTACCACTAACAAAAGAAAACTTCCCAGGTCTTACAAGCCTAGTGAATAGCTTGCAAGAACAAGCATTTACAAAAGTAGCTGATCTACCAAAAGAACTCGTATTACTTGGCAAATACAGAAATGTAGGTGAAACGGCCCTTGCCAATTTGTTTAGCCAATTAAAAGCTAAAAGTGTGATGTATAGTAATATGGTAAGTGGAGATATGCAGTTGAGTTAAGCTGAAGTAACAAGCCTGGGGTTAGATAAAATACAGATACCTAAACGGATTTAGGTAGCTTAATGCCATTATAGGAGGACGTTTATGAATAAGTTCGTATCAATAGCTATTGCAGCTTTAATTTTTTCTATAGTGTTAGGAATTTCAGTTATAATTGATTTTGCTATTGATAGAACTGTTAATAATTTATTAATAGGTTATTCTATTGTATTATTCCTTGTAGGTATAACCTATCTCCTTATGAGAAAGAGAAAATGAAGAATTTAAGAATAGCTTAAATTATAATAAGATACAAAGTTTGATAGAACTGGTAGTCAATATAACAAGGGACCAAAAGGCACTAAATCTAAATCATTGATTTTAGTGCCTTAGTCAATAATTGATGTTAGAAATAATGAGAATTATAAATTAATATTCCTAAGCTCAAATTTAGCAAAGAGTAATGCTTCCTCGTTAATAACTTTTTTATCCATCAATTCTTCACCTGAATTTAAAATATCCTTTTTTTGAATTTCAAGAGATTCGTGAAATGATGTTAATTCTGTTTCTCTATTCATAAAAACTTTCCGGTATACTTCATCTGTTGGCTTATCTATGTAATCTTTGATTCTTTTAATCATTTTCTTTGAAGGTTTATTATTTTCATTAATACTATTTAGATAGAATGTATAGCTTATTCCTAATGCTTTACATAATTCTTTTTTTGTTAATTTTTCAATTGCACGTTTTATTTCAGCTTTTTTAATAAGTATTCTTTCATCTGTCATAGTTAATTCTCTCCCTGTATTACTATTGGTTTTTCCATATTACTATTTTGGTATATAGCTATTATAGTAATTTGTCAATAATCGAATGTATGAGGTAATAACTATTATCGCGTAATCGTACTACAATAGAGATATTTTTAATTATTATCATTGCAACTTAAAGTAAGAAAAATAAGAAAGTTAAATAATTACAATATAATGTTATTAATAAGGTTTTATAAATTCTAATCTAAATCAGGAGTGACAGTAATGAACATTCGAGATCTATTCAACCTAGAAAACGACACAGCCTTCCAACAATTGAATCAGGCTGTGAATTCGTTTAATACGTTAAAAATATTGAAACTAGAAAGTCATGAAATTCGGCATTCGAATATATTATCATGGCTACTAAATCCGAAAGAAAATCATAGTTTACGTGATTATTTTTTACGTAAAATGTTGGAACACTTAATTTTGATAGATGAAAATAATAAAAATCCACAATATGACACTATCGGGGGAATTCTGAACCAATCCTTAATAGATAGCCATGTATATCGTGAGGTAAAAACAGATAAAAATCGATATATCGATTTACTTATTGTCAACCAACAGTTGAAAACGGTCTTTCTAATTGAAAATAAGTTTTATTCGACTGAATCGGAAAATCAGTTGGATGATTACTTAGAATATATTGAACATCAATTTGAGAATTTTACGATTATCCCAATATACTTAACGCTTGATGGGGAAGAGCCTTCAAATAATCAATATTTTATCATGACTTATGAACGAATCGAATCCATTTTACATACCATTCTGATGTTATAT
>NZ_QWUA01000127.1 GCF_003576525.1 Rummeliibacillus sp. POC4
TACTGATTCAATTTGAAGACTTTGAAGAATTTCTTTTTTCATATGAGCTAACCGCTCACTCCCACGGTCGCGCGGAAATGGTTCATTAATGACAAATTCACGTTCTACTTCACCAGGTTTTCCTGATAAAACTATGATTCGATTACATAAATATAATGCCTCCTCAATATCATGAGTAACAATAATAGATGTCACTTTTTCTGCACGCCATATATCAAGCATTAAATCTTGAAGTTGCATTTTTGTGAAGGCATCAAGAGCACTAAACGGTTCGTCCATTAATAATAATCCTGGTTTTGCTACAATAGCACGCGCTATCGATACACGTTGTGCCATCCCTCCAGATAATTCTTTTATATATAAATTTTCTGCACCTTCAAGTCCAACTTGTTTTAAAAGTTTTCTTGCAAACTTATTATTGGTTTCTTCATTGCCTTTTAACGTAAAAGTTACATTTTCCAAAACAGTTAACCAAGGAAATAATCTAGCTTCTTGAAAAACTACACCTACTTTAGGGTGTGGTCCATCTATACTTTCACCTGAAATCAAGACTTCTCCCGTATAGCCATTGTCTAACCCTGCAATTGCACGTAATATTGTACTTTTCCCTGAACCGCTCTTTCCTAATAATCCAATGGTTTCCCCTTCTCGAGCATCAAAGGATACGTTTTTTAAGCCATTTTGGTTATCAAAAATACGGGTTAATTGATTTACTTCCAATACCATTTGTTAACCTCCTATCATACTGTTGTCTCGCCATTTCAACATACGATTCTCAACAAGTTTAATAAGCCAATCTGTTAACTTTCCAACAAAAGCAAACAGAATTATGCTACCAATGATTAAATCAGGTGAAGATGAATTTTGACCAATCACCAAGAGATATCCTAATCCTTGGCTTGCCCCCATAAGCTCAGCGGCCACAACAAACATCCACCCTAAGCCTAAACCACTACGAACACCTGTAAAGAAAGAAGGCAAACTCGCTGGAAAAATAATACGCCTTACTAACTCAAAATGGCTAAACCCTGCAACTTTTCCAACCTCTATTAGTTTACGATCCACATTTAAAATGCCACTTACAACATTTAAGTACACTGGAAAGAACACCCCAACAGCTATTAAGCTGATTTTTGAAGGTTCACCAATGCCCATCCAAAGGATAAACAATGGTACCCAAGCTAGTGATGGAATCGATTTAAATGCTTGAATCATTGGATCAAAAATACGCTCTGCTTTATTGTAAAAACCAACAATCGAACCCAATAATACGGCTAAGAAAGTTCCAATTAATGAACCAAACAGTACGCGATAGACTGTTATTCCTAAATGTCCCCAAAGCGTCCCGTCTAATGCTAAACCTTGGATTGTATAAATCACAGCTAATGGAGATGGTAGCTGATATGAAGATAATATTCCTGTGTCTGTTACAAAAATCCATAGAGCTAAAAGAAGCAATGGAAGAAATAAACTAAGGATTATCTTTGAAGCCTTAGCTCTTTTTATTTTATTTACAGACGGCTCTTTCCCATATTCTATGGATGATGGAAACTCTGCAATTTTCTTCGCCATACAAACCCTCTCTTTACTTAATAATTTTTTTTGCAAAAGATGGTTCAACAAGATTATTTGTTGTTTTTTCTACATCTACATTTGATTTGATAACTTTTGCTTTCTGTAATACTTCTCCAGCAGCATTTAAAGCCGTCACTTGTTGCTCACCAGGAATTGGTTGATCAAAATTTGTACGTTCAAGTTGAATTTTTGCAGTATTCAAATCTATTTTTGCTTCCTTTGAAATGATTTCTGCAGCCTCATCAGGATGAGTTATAATCCATTTACGTGCTTTCTCATAGGATTTAATGACTTTTTCGACTGCTTCAGGATATGCCTTTTCAAAATCTTCTCTTACATTCAAAAAATTATAGGTATTAAACTCGCTATTACGATAGAATAATTTTGCATTTGCTTCTTGCTCTGCTGTTGCCATAATCGGATCAAGACCTGCCCATGCTGCTACATCACCTTTAACTAATGCTTGATAACCGTCATTATGTTGTAAATTTACAAATTTAATATCCTTTTCACTTAACCCTTCTTCATTTAATGCACGAAGTAAGAAAATATAAGGGTCCGTTCCATATGTAGCAGCTACTTTTTTTCCTTTTAAATCGTTAATAGACTTAATAGAATTATCTAATGATACTAAAGCGGTCCATTCTGGTTGAGATAATACATAGACATTCTGTATAGGAACTTCCTTAGATTTTGTGATTAAACTTGCTGCCCCTGCCGCTGAGCCAAAATCGATACTGTTACTTGTTAAAAATTCTAAAGCCTTATTACTTCCTTGACTTAATGTCCATTCTACCTTCACATCATCTTTTTTAAATTCTTCCTCTAACCAACCAAATTTCTTCAGAACTAAACTTGTAGGGGAATAATATGCATAATCTAATCGAACTGTTTTTAATACATCATTTCCAGATGCTTTACTATTGCCACATGCTTGTAACACACCTATTACGAGCAATAATGAGAATATTAACATGAACAAAGCGGATTTCTTCATCCTTCTACCTCCTTTAGTTGAAAACAACTTTCATATAAAATTTTAACTTTTCTAAATTTTTAATATAGTCATAATATTATTATTATAATTCCTATTTGTCAACTATGTTTTATATGTATGTGATCTATTCTCTAAATTTAATTCACTTTTTTATAAATAAAAAAGCACTATCATTTGAAATGCACCTCCAATTGTTAGTTCGGTTCTTTAAAAGTAGAGGCTCATTTTAGATAGTACTTATTGTTTCTTTTATCCAATCATTTTTATTATTTATGCTTTTAGGGCTTCAACACTTGCAGGATTAATGTTTGACTTCTAAAAAAACGAGTCCTTGATAATAGCATTTTTCAAGGACGTTGTGATAGTAATTGGATATAAAAAAACCAGAAACGATAATCTAATTATCATTTCTGGCACTTGATTAACCATTATGACGTTTGTAA
>NZ_QWUA01000128.1 GCF_003576525.1 Rummeliibacillus sp. POC4
GTATAAAATTTTTTTATTTTCGAATTTCATTAGACAAATGGGTATCTGTAGTGTATAATAAAATCAATAAGAACCTCAATAGAGGAAAAGTTAAATTCACGTGTTACAAAGAGTGATCGTGTATTTTCGGTACTTTTTGTAATATGTGAATTTTTTCTTTTGAAAATCTTATATATTAATTTAATTAAATGGAGGTCATTTAAATGACACAAGGTACAGTAAAATGGTTTAACGCAGAAAAAGGTTTCGGTTTTATCGAAGTTGAAGGCGGAGCAGACGTATTCGCTCACTTCTCAGCAATCCAAGGCGAAGGTTTCAAATCTTTAGATGAAGGCCAAAAAGTTCAATTTGACGTTGAAGATGGTCAACGCGGACCTCAAGCTGCAAACATCGTAAAACTTTAATCTTTGAAGAAGTATCAAAAGAGGAATCCTTTTAATAGGGTTCCTTTTTTTTGTGAGTAGGCTTTTTATTTTTTTAAATATGAAGGAGATTCCGTAGTAAATAAAGTAAAATAACATAACATAAGTAGTAAAAATACATAAAGGCGGAGTAATATGTTAATACGTAAACTAAATATTGATGAACGTCCTCCAATGGGTTTGTTATTGTTAGCTGACCCCTCTAGAAAGATTGTTGAGGAATACTTACAAAGGGGACAGTGTTTTGTAGCTGAAAGTAATGATCAAGTAATCGGGTGTTATGTATTACTAGAAACAAGACCTGAAACCGTGGAATTAGTAAATATTGCAGTAGAGGAGATTTTCCAGGGTAAAGGCATAGGAAAAAAATTAGTGATGAATGCGATTGAAGTAGCCAAGTCAAAAGGTTACAAAACGATTGAATTAGGTACTGGAAATTCAAGCATCAGTCAATTAGCTCTATATCAAAAGTGTGGATTTAGAATTACCGGCGTTGATATAGATTTTTTCACTAAGCATTATACAGAAGACATCTTCGAAAATGGTATACAGTGTAGAGATATGATTCGATTATCCCGATATTTGTAAATTTATCAATAAGTTGGTAAAAAAGTAATCAGCAAGTAGCTGTTATCCAGTAGATCTAGCAATACCGGAGATTTCTTTAATTTATTTTAAAATCGAGGTAATAATAAATCCATTTAAATTGTCACCAGACACTTCATGTTTTGTCGAATCAGGGATTTTTGCTTGGTTGGTGTTTTCAACATACTGAACATAATATTTTACACCATTAACCTTAGCCGTGTAGTCTTTTTCATCTTCTAAAAATTTTATATATTCTTCTAAAGACATGTCCTTTTGTTTCATGATTATACTATGTGGCAATCCAACATAACGGAAATGCCAAGGCTCAAATGCAATACCTGTGATGTCTACTTTATTTTCTGGATAGCGTAATATAAAACCGTAATCAGTAGCGTGTTCCTCTAGCCATTTGCCTTCCATCGTTTTATCCATAGTCCCTTGGGTAGAACCAATATCAATCGATAATCCAGTTTGATGTTCACTAGAACCAGAAGGCAATGCATATTCAGCACCCTTTTGTTCGTAAAGTTGTTGCTGTAGTTTGCCGCTTCGGTATGCACTATTGATTTTGAAATGTTGAATATCGTCTTCTTGTGCCGCTTCAAACATCTGTTTTAATGGTTCGATTAAGCTTTGTTGGACTTTATATTCTAAATCGATTAAAACGTTTTCTGTTAAGTCCTTTGGAATTATTGTTAGGTTTGTTGGCTCTTGTTGGAGCTTAAAATCTTTATTGATTAATATTAAATCACCATTGTAAGGTGACTTGTCCTGCAATGAAATTTCCTGATTTAATTTAGGGGAATCATTTATGAAGAATTGATAACAAAATAGGATGATCATTAGTGCTATGATTATTTTTTTCAATATGCTCGCTCCTTTATTAATAGTTTCTAGTATAATAAGAAATTCTTAAAAAATAGTGGTATAAATCTTAAGTTTTTCTTAAATTGAATAATTGGAGGAGTACATTTTTCAAAATTGAAGTCGTGCTTAATAAGTTATTTGAATATATAAAGAATTCGTAATAGGAGAAGGGGTGTACCATGAGTGTTCATAAAATTGTAAATGAATTGTTCCACCTATTTAATACACGTTCGTTTAAGCAACGCCCTTTCATTGTCGCGATTGATGGATTAAGTGGAGCGGGTAAAACGACAATGGTGAAAGAACTCGAAGACGTGCTAAAAAGGAAATGCAATGTCACTATTATTCATATGGATGACCATATAGTGGAAAATACTAAAAGATATAATACCGGGTACGATGAATGGTTTGAATATTACTATTTACAATGGGATATTGACTTGATTAAAAATGATTTATTAGAGAAAATACATAATTACTATACAGAAATTTCTTTGCCTTATTATGATAAGAATTCTAATAAGACTACACTGAAAGAAATTACAATATCATATGACTCCATCATACTAATTGATGGGATATTTCTACAAAGAAAAGAATGGAAAAGTTTTTATGATTATAAAATATTTTTGAATTGCCCAAGAGAAATAAGGTATGAAAGGGTTCTAAATCGAGATTTATATATTGGAAACTTACAAACAAGATTAAATAAGTATAAAAGAAGATATTGGCTAGGGGAAGAGCATTATTTAAAAACGGAAAATCCAATTGAACAGGCAGATAAAATAATAGATATGAATTAATGCTTTGGATAGGATGACTTATTACAACCAATTTTAATACTTAGTGTCTATTCTGTGAATTTCTTTTCAAAAGTTTGGAGATCCTTTGAATAATGATACGCTAAAGTAAATTAAACGATAAAGCTTGAAGTGAGTAAAAAGACGATACAAAAACAAGTAGTGTATACATTTCATACTATATTGTAATATATAAAAGAAAGTTAGCTTTTAGTTCAATATATATATTCTAAAAATAA
>NZ_QWUA01000129.1 GCF_003576525.1 Rummeliibacillus sp. POC4
ATTTCTTCTAATTTTTCTTCTGAGATTTCTAAGTTATTTATTAATTTTTTTATAGGAGATTTTTTTTCGCTCTTTAAGTCTGATTCAACATCTCTTATAGCATCAATAACCATAAAATTTAGAATTTTCCTTTCTCTAAAGCCAAATTTTATGGTTTCATCTTCACCTTGATAAATAACAAATCCATATTCATTTGTTACTGGATCAATTTTTTTAAATTTATATGTAAGTCTCGCAACTATAGGATTTTTAGAAACTAAGGCATCACATAATAATGCATTTAATTGCTTATTATGCTCAAAACCTTTAATTTCAATAACAATTTTGATTTCAATTCCATTTTCAAATGGTTTGGGTATACCATCAAAAAAGTCAGTTTCTTTTAAGTATCTTTCTTGTTCAGATAAGCTTGGATCTAATATTAATTGAATTGCCCTAATTAAATTAGATTTACCAGCGTTATTTTCTCCAATAATTATCTGCTTGCCAGTTAATTGTACATCTAACGATTGAAAATTCCTGAAGTTTTCAATACAAACCCGTGAAATATAAGGGTAATACATTTCTCTTTTCAAATTAATACCTCCACCTACTAATTTTAAAGTTTAGAAGTTTCATCGTATAACAAATCTAAATTTTCTCTACTATCTTCAAAAGGTCTAACTATAATAATAGAGCATAACAAATCTGCTATTATCTCTTCATCTTCACTGTTTCTTATATTACTTCTTCCTAATACTCCTGACTGATACCAAAACATATCCTCAATAGTTATTTTGTATCCTGAATTTATTCGTGTATCATCTAAACTAATTTCAGGCATATCATATAAAGCTAATATATCTCTAGATGCATCTACTCTTATCATTTCAGCAGTTTCTCTTACAATCTCACTGAACTCGTTAATTACACCTGCTTGTCTCTTTTCTTGAAGACTTAATTGTCTTCCTTGTGAATTTATTCTTCCAAATACATCTATCATTTCTTCCTCATTAAGTGATTCAAATGTTGTACTTTGCTAATTGATAATTTAAGAATTCACTTGAGGTCCTAGCATCTAAATTTTTATGTAATTCTATTTCAGGGTCAATTTCAAAGACTTTATTTAAATTCTCGTTAGCTGCAGGAAAGACAGATAAATCAAACTTTTCCTTATTCCATAGTATCCTATTTTCTATAAAATCAAAGATTACTGTTAACCTTTGCACACCTTCTAATATTTCTAACCCTTTATATTTATTCGTAGCAACGTTTTTAGAAAATAGAAAAAGTGGTAACGGATAACTTTTGATAATACTATCTATCAACATTTTTTTGTTAAGTGCCTATAATTGTTACTTTAGTAATAAATTGATAAATTTTACCATATTTCATAAAAGGACTCGATAATTGAGTAGAATAAATTTCAATCTAAAAGTATGTGAATTGTTTGCATTAACTTACTTTTTTGAATTTTTTAACTTTCGATTCTTCTATCCAACCTTCGTAGTATTCATCTTCCATAGGTATTTGCACTTTTAACCAATTACCTTTCTTTTCCATGATATTAACCACTGTATTGGCTTTAGCAGAAGTGATAATTTTGCTTTTTCGGGAATCAGTAATTCTTAAAACTGCATTTTTTTGTATGATTGCTATTTCGTTGAGGTATTTATAATCAAATAGACCATTTTTTTGAATATACTTTTTCGCACTAATATAACCTATAACCATATGACTATTATCAATAACATCTTGAAGGGATTCTATTATCGATAGATGAAAGTTATCTTGAATGTATGCCCAAAGGAAATGTAAAATTGGAAGTAGTATAGTAGCAAAAATCAATTGTCCAATTTCCTCTCCTATTGCTCCTCCCATTCCTTCAATCATCTTTTTCATAAATGTTTTTAGATAGCCTTCTTCTTTTTCTTTCGCAAGTTCAGCTTCTTGAATTGCTTCGTCAACTATTTTACGAACTTGCTCTTCGGTTAATTCAGTAACAGTATTTGGAGAAGCAACAGGGATTTTTAGATTATTGTTACTAGCTTTGGCTTTTATAGAATCATCAAGTACTTCTATTGTTTCAAAAAATTCAGTTGTATCCGTTTTACTTAACTCATAAAAAAAGTTAGTAGAATTTTTCCCTAGAATTTTAAGTAACTCATTTTGTTGCTTGCGGATATTATCTAATGGTGATTTTAAACTTTGTTGGATAAAAACTTGTTGCTTACCCCAATTAAGTAAACTTGGTCTAAAAATATCACGCAACGCTTGTTGCTGTTTTCTAAAGCCAGTTAATGATGAATTATTGATATTAGCACAAATAGATTCCTGCTGCTTGTATAAATTATCTATTGGTGAAAGCATGGCTTTTAAAGATGCTTGTTGCTTATGAAAATCATCTAATGGCGATTTTAAAATATCTTTAAGAAATTCTTGCTTTCTGTAAAAATCAGCTAGTGGTGAATTAAGACTTTTATGAAAAGCATATTGTTGCCTATGAAAGTTATCTAATGGTGATTTTAAACTAACTCTTAATAACGCCTGTTGCTTATTCAAGTTATCTAGCGGTGACTTATAATCTTTCATATTTTTTTCCTCGCTTTCTTATTATAAATATATTATGATATTTT
>NZ_QWUA01000130.1 GCF_003576525.1 Rummeliibacillus sp. POC4
AAATAAAAAATGTATTTAAAGCAATTAAATAATATGATATCTTAATTTATGTAACATTTTTAACAAAAAAACTTCATTTGTATTAAAAATGTTTCATAATTTATCATAGAAAGAGGAGTAGCAATGCATTTCCGTAAGTATTTGAGTCTTTTTTTAGTAATTAGCTTAATTATTAGTTCTATTCCTGAGTATGTGGCACTTGCATATTCAGAACAGAAAAAGGAGGCTCTTGTAAAACAAACAGAAGATTCTTCTAATGTATTAACAGAGAACTTAGAAGAGATAAAAAGTAAGCGAACAAAGTACACAAAAACATTTAAAGGAACGGAGGGTGATTATTACAAAGAAATTTATGCAGAGCCGGTCCATTCTAAACAAGGAAAGACATATGAAGAAATCGACGATACATTATCGTTAGATGCTGAATCTACATTTTCAACAGAAAATACGGATTTACAAGTAGATTTTCCTGAGAAAATCAAAAATGATCAAAATATTACTTATAAGAAAGATAATCATGAAGTAGTATTCGAATTAACAAATGCTATTCAAAATGGAGAAAATATCAAACCAAATCTTTTAAGTAAGACAACTTTCGAGGAAAATAAAGTACAATACAACGAAATTTATCCTCATATTGACTTGCGACATATTACATTCAATCAGGAAGTTAAAGAGGATTGGATTGTAAAGAAATATACAGGGGTTCATCAATTTAACTATAATTTAAAGACGGATTTAATACCAACTTTACAAAAAGATGGATCGATTCAGTTTCTAACTGACGAAGAAAAATCGAAACCAGTATTTACATTACCAAAGCCAATGATGATGGATTCAAACATCAATGAAGCGAAAGGTGAAGGGGTTTATTCAGATCAAGCGCATTATATTTTAAAGAAAAATGAAAAAAATAGCTATAGTTTGACTTTAGATGTAGATGAAGAATGGCTAAAATCAGAAAAGCGTGTATATCCGATTTATATTGATCCATCTGTTACAACAATAGAAGCACTTGGTGATACATATGTATCTAGTAAATATCCAACAGCTAATTTTAATAAACAATGGGATCCTGTACAAGGAGAATATATTTTACAAACTGGTTATTATGACAGTACATCTGGAACTAACTATCCTTTTATTAAGTTTAGTGTAGTAGGTGATTTAAAAGGTGCTACAATTGATAGTGCTGATTTACAAGCTTATGTGACACACGCTTATTATGCGGGTACTAAGAATGGATTATGGGTAGACGAAGTAAAAGGTTCTTGGGGAGCAAACGAACTGACTTGGAACAATAAACCATCTTCTACAAAAATCGGTTCAACATCTGTTGGGCGTGACGAATGGGCGCATTTAGATGTTACAAATACGGTTCAAGCATGGGTTTCAGGAGAAAGACCAAATTATGGTTTTAAGTTCCACACAAATGGTAACGGGAAAACATATTGGAAAAAAATCACTGCTGCTGAAAGTACAAAAAAAGCAAAGATTGTTGTAAAGTATCACTACGAGCCTGGACCAAAGCCAACCCTTTCAGCAACTGCTTATAATGATGGCTCAAACAATGGATATGTAAATGTTAAATGGCCATCTATTTATGGTGCAACAGGTTATAAATTACTTATGTATGATGGAGCTAGCTATAAACAAGTATATACAGGAACTGCTACTAGCTGGACTTCAAAAGGAAAGAAAATTTTCCCGAAAGCACCATATACAACAACATCCACATACACAGCAACAGGAAAAGGAGTAGAATTACCAAACGATCCATCTGCCTTTTTTGCTAAGAAAGGTACAGCGAATTATCTATATTATAAATATCGTGTAGTGCCGACTTTCCCTACCGGTGATGGTCCTCAATCTGATTATTCTCGTATAAAAATCCCTGCAGAAACACCAAAAGTGACAGATGCACCAAACCAACCCAAAATAGTAGGGCATCAATATCCTCAGGGTTCTGCTAACGAAAATCGTGGCTGGTTAGATATTAGTTGGGATAAAGTAGCTGGTGCAACAGGCTATAAAGTATTGATTTGGAATGGTGAAAAATATGATATTTTCAATGTAGGAAATACAAATTTTGTTACGACCAAAGGGAAAAAAATCTACCCAACTGATGCGGAAATTAAAGCAGGTACATTAGGTTTTCATGATGCTAGTTTAGAAAATAGCTCAAAGATTGGTACAGGAACAGAATTGCCAATGTACCCTGGGAAATCTTATAACAATACATCTAAACGTTACAGTGTCCGAGTCATTGCTGTATCTGAAGGTGGCGATTCTGCAAGATCAGAAATCTCTTATGGATTTATACCATTATATGCACCAAATGAAAAAGAAGTTACGCTAAAAGCAAATTTAGATAATCTAGTAGAAAATAAAACAACTTTAACT
>NZ_QWUA01000131.1 GCF_003576525.1 Rummeliibacillus sp. POC4
GTTTATTGCAAAATAAAAGTGCAGACTTGTGCAGCATATTTGTGCAGAGTCCCGCACTTTTTTTAGTGCCATAAAAAAAGACTTGCCAGCCACCCCAAGTCACTCTACTGTAAAGGTGTCGAATCTTATCAGTGGAGGTATGAAAGGATGCTAGCAATGTCTGAAATTAATTGTATCAAAACATTACGAAATGAAAAAGGTTTATCTATTAGCAAAATAGCGGATACCTTAGCAATAAATTGGCGAACCGCAAAGAAGTATGGGGATGAAGATCAACTTCCTCAAGAAAAGAAGATAATAAAAAAGGGAATGATGTATAAAGAACGATGGGGTGAAATTATTATCGATTGGTTAGAGGAAGATTCTAAAATAAAGAGAAAGCTACGTCGAACAAATAAACAAATGTATGAGGCGTTAGTAACTATGGGTTTCTTAGGCTCTTATCGTACAGTCTGCGACTTTATAGCTGATTGTAGAGCGGCAAGAGAAGATGAAAAATCAAAAGGATATGAACGTTTAGAACATCCAGAAGGAGAAGCCCAAGTAGATTTTGGTGTAATGGAAGCTGTTCATGAAGGTGAAATTGTCGATGTACATGCGTTAATCATGTCATTTCCAGCAAGTAATACGGGTTTCGTTGTACCTCTTCCCTCTGAAAATCAAGAGTGTTTTCTAAGTGGTCTAAAGCAATTATTTAAACAAGCAGGAGGCGTTCCATTAAGTATTCGAATTGATAACTTAACACCTGCGGTGAAAAAGGTACGAGGTTCTGAAAGTGAAGCTCAATTGACAGATGAATTTATGGCATTTAAAAACCATTATGGATTCCAAGTACAAGTATGTAATCCTCGAAGTGGTCACGAAAAAGGAAATGTAGAAAGAAAGGTTGGATACGTTCGATATAACTTCTTTAGCGTACCACCTGTCATGAAAGATTTTGATGATTTGACTCAACAACTCTATCAGAAGTTCGTAGATGATCGAAAGAGAAAGCATTATCAAAAAGAAGAACAAATTGAAGAACTTTGGGAGAGTGAACAAAAAAAGCTGCTCAAACTGCCAGAAAACGATTATCCCGTATTTAAACAAATGGCGATTAAGTTTAATAAATATAATGAATTTAAATTAGATCAACATTTAATCCATGTACCAAAAGCAAAGAACTATCAACAGCTCTATTGTGTGGTATTTTGGGATCAATTTAAAGTCATTACCAATGAAGGAGAAATACTGTTAAGCGATTTTAGACCTTACATGAGAAAACGTAGATTAATCCCATGGTCTGATATTTTAAAAGAATGGATGCATAAGCCACGTGTGGTTGGCCATTCACGATATCGTGAATATTTGCCATCTCGCATATGTGAATATTTATTAGTACCGTCATTAGCTCTAAGAAAGCAAAGAATTAACGGAATAATTAATCTATTAGTACAGCACAGCATGAAGGAAATTGATGAACAGTTCTACGAACTGATATCGAAAGATAAGGAAGATACGTCTCACCCTTATGATGTCGAATGGTCACAGTATGATGCGTTACAACCGACTGGATCGGGGGAAATGGATCATGAATGAAGTGATTGAACAATTATGTAAGCAATTACGTTTAGCGTATATCGCAGAGGAATTTGAAGATATCCCGTTTACAACACCCGATGAATTTGTCCTTCAACTCTTATTAAAAGAGCGAGATGGACGTGAAAAAGCAAAGGTAGCTAGAAATATAAAAAAAGCTCGTTTTTTAGATTACAAAGTTTTAGAGAATTACGAATGGCATAAAGATATCTGTTTACCACCCCACTTGAACAAAGAAGAACTGATGAGTTTAGACTTTATTAAACATCATGAAAACATCATATTGGTTGGGGCACCTGGCACTGGCAAAACTCATTTAGCTTCGGCGTTAGGTAGAAGTGCTTGTGAAAAGGGATATGAGGTTCGATTCTATCGTGTATCCCATCTAGTGGAGGAACTAGAGTCAGCATTTACTAATGGCAGATTAACAAACTTTCGGAAGAAACTAGAGAAAGTAGATTTAATCATATTAGATGAAATGGGTTATCTCCCATTTGGAAAAGAAGGTGCAGAGCTACTATTTCAAATTATCTCAGAGTGTTATGAACAGAAAAGCTTGATTATCACATCAAATCTAGAATTTAGTCAGTGGAATCGGATATTCTCGGATTCACGCTTAACAGCTGCATTAGTGGATCGATTGATTCACCATGCCCACGTAATTTCATACACAGGGACGAGCTTCCGATTAGCTCATGCTTTATCAAAGAGAACTTAAAAATATTGGGTGGCAACACTCTGCATTTTTCTCTGCAATTCTCTGCACTTTTTACTTGCAAAATAC
>NZ_QWUA01000132.1 GCF_003576525.1 Rummeliibacillus sp. POC4
ATTAAAAATAATAATATAGAAGATAATGTGAAAAGTATTGAAAATATTATTTCGATATTTAAGTTTCTTAAAATGGATTACAAGGCAGAACAATGTCTAACACTTTTAACAAGCACCTTAAAGCGAAAAAAAGATCCAAAAGTTATTTCTTTAAATCTAAATAATTCTTAATTGCATTTCTAAAAGAAGTCGATATTTGGTTGGGTGCTAATGAAATGTGGCTTGGTATCTTTTTAGTGTGTCATTGATATAAGAGGCGTATTATGAAGAACCAACTATCTGCTTCTAAGATGGGGATACACACATCTTCTGTAACCCCAGGATAAACCGTCGACTCAAATACAACGATGGCTCCTTTTGTAAGCTTTGACCCAACTATTTGACTGGCATTTTGAATGTATGTTAAATCAGGTATATTTCCACTTTGAACTGGTGTTGGCACGGCTACGATAAAAAATTTCGCATTCTCTAGATTATTACTATCTGATGTAAATTGAATGGAACAATCATGTAATACCGTATTTCCTAAATCACCTGTCAAATCGATTCCTTTTTGATATTCTGTGATTTTTCGTTCGCTTAGATCAAAACCTATGACCTTTGCTTTTTTGGAAAAAGCAACAGCAAGTGGTAATCCCACATAACCAAGGCCTACTACTGCTATAGAAGCTTGTCCGTTTACGATTTCCTCATAAAGATCTATTTTTTCTTCTATAAATAATCCCATACTGATCAACTCCATTTATGATTTATTTTTAATAAGATCTGAAACTAAAACAAATTTATAGCCTTTGTTTTTTAACTTTTTAATCGCTAAAGGTAATGCTTCAATTGTATGAATGTCATCTAACATGTGAAGAAGTATGATACTCCCGTTATGTGTCTTCTTTAGTAGTCCGTTTACGATATCCGTTGCATTATTCTTTTTATCCCAGTCTAAAACCGTTACATCGTACATGATGATATCGGAGTAACCTGTTGCTGCTACATTCTTAGCTGATTGTTCATCAATTTCACCTGTAGGAGGTCTAAAAAACATGACAGGCTGTTGTTGAATGGCTTCTGTAATTACCTTGTGAGCTGTCACTACTTCTTTCTGTAATTTTTCAGGGGTGATTTTAGTCAATACTGGATGAGTATACGTATGGTTTGCTACATCATGACCTTCTTCGACAATAGCTCTTGCCAAATTTGGGTTATCCTCCACTCCTTTAGCACGTAAAAAGAATGTAGCTTTTACTGATTCCTTTTTTAAAATAGCTAAAATCTGATTGACGGTCTTTTCACTTCCCCAATCGTCAAATGTTAAAGCTATTTTTGCGGATGTCGTATCAAGGTTATAAATAAGTTTATATTTTGCATTTTTGTTTTTTAAGTTGACTGAAGCTGCATTGTGTCCTGGAATTTGAGCTAATGGTTTTCTCTCTTTTCCATTTGCAATTAGATCTTCTAGCGGTATCAATTTATACCCCATATCTGAAACTACTTTTGCAATAAATGGAATAGCTGAAATAACTTCTGGATTAAAGTTTGTATTTAAGTTAATAATGCTTCCTCTAGCAATATATCTTTCAACATATGAAGCTATAGATTTGGCATCCTTCATTTTCCAATCTTTCGGGTTGATATTATAACTAACCACAGCATCCATTCCTAATTGAGCTGCAGCAAGACGCACATCTTCTTGCATGTCACCTGTTCTTGTGCGAACATAACGTGGACTACTGCCTGTTTCTTTTTGAATAATGTCATTTGATAAATTAATTTCTTTATAAATTTGTTCGTAGCTAAAGTCGCTCATATCCAATTGATTTAAAGTATTATTTTCGATTTCATGGCCTCTTGCCAAAATTTCTTTTGCTATCTGTGGTTCTTCAGCAACCCTCATACCTGGCAAGAAAAACGTTGCTTTTATATGATATTTGCCTAATTCATCTAATAGCTTTTCCATTGTTTTACCATCACCCATACCATTAAAAGTTAGTGATAATGCTTTCTGGGTTGTATATACTGATGGGATTGCCTTACTTTCTTGACCAGTAAAGCGCTCAATTTTTTCTAAATTTCTTCCAGAAGTCTTCGAAGTGTCTGAACTTTCCTCCTGGCAAGCTGCTAAAAATAATGCCATTAAAACAATGAGTATTTTAAAAATGGATTTTTTATTTTGTGACATTCTTGCTCTCC
>NZ_QWUA01000133.1 GCF_003576525.1 Rummeliibacillus sp. POC4
AGTACGAATATAAATCGCTATTTAAAAAAATAAAAAAGGCTTCCCCAGTCTACGCTGGTAGGAAGCCTAATTTTTCGAGTTCTTGATAAATTGGTTTTAGTTGAATATAACCTTCTCCAATTACTTCGTTATTAATAAGTACTAGTGGATAAAAGAATTCATCATCCATTACTCGTTGTGCCCATTTTGCATGCCGGTCATTCTCAATTGGCTGCTCAATATCGATATAACTAATATTATAAGGGTTATTGGGATATTTACGATCAATTGCAGCTTTTAACCACTCGAATGTATCTTTTGAAGATGGCGCATTTACACAGCTTGCACACTGTACACTAGCTCCAAATATCTCAATTGAAATTGAATTATTGGTCATGATCAATTAACCTCGCATTTCAATAATGGATTTTTTATCTTATACACATTATAATGATTTTAAGGAAAGGAGTCGATAGTTATGACAGAACATGTTTCAGATATGAAAGAACAAGTACAAGAAGTATTAGATAAATTACGCCCATTCCTTCTTCGTGATGGAGGAGATTGCGATTTAGTAGATGTTGAAGATGGTGTTGTTAAACTACGTTTACTAGGTGCATGTGGTAGCTGCCCAAGTTCAACAATCACTCTAAAAGCTGGTATTGAACGTGCACTTTTAGAAGAAGTACCTGGAGTAGTAGAAGTAGAACAAGTCTTTTAATCTATAGAAAAGGGTTGACCTATAGTTGCTAAATAAGCAATTTTAAGGCCGACCTTTTTTTGCGATTGAAAAAAATGAAGCTAATAAATTTCTATTTAATAGTGGTCTACTGGTTAACATTTTCTTCTCGCATTTGTTGCCACTGATCTTTTGCCATTTCAATAATTTTCACTTCATTTGAATTTCGTTGCATTTCTATTACTTTTGAGAAGTAACGTATTGCTTTATCACGATCATCAATTCTACGAGATAATTCAGCGATTAAATAGATTACTCGAATTTCAGTCATTGAAGTTCCTGTATAATCTTCTGTGGAAAATGATTCAATATATTGATCTCGTGAAATTTCCATAAATCGCTTTTCTTGTACTTCGTTTTTGATGGAGCGATATAACCAGGCAGTGCGGAGTGCTAGACCAGCTAACGTAATATGTTTTTCCTTTTTTAAACTTCCACATACAAGTCCAAGTTGGTAAGCTTGTAAGGCATCTTCTATAGTTCTTTCACCTGAAAAATTATGTGCTTTCCAATGTGAAGATATTTTTTCATCTATTATTTCCTTTAATCCTGGAGCAAAGTATTTTGAAAAATCTTCTGTAAATGAAAAACCACAATGTTCACAAACAAATACATTATAAAACAAAGGATTTATATCATTTTCATAAATAGGATGGAAATCACTTTCAGTTTCTTTTACTTTGACAAAGTTTGCCCTTGTTTTTGTTGACTTAAATTTCTTTTTACAATGAATACATTCTAGTTGCTTTTCATAGTAGGGGGTAATTTCCATTATAACAGCTCCATTTACTACAATAATTGTAGGTAAATTATATCATATTAATTTAATGATAAATTCGATATTTTTGTGAGCGTTTGTTATTTTACTCAGCATTGATAAATTTGATATGATGAATATAGGAAAGAGGTGACTCGGATGACACAAGTTGTTGATATTACAGAAGCAGCAGCATTTCATATAACAGAAATGATGCGTAATAATGGAGAAGAAGGCGCTTATTTGCGTGTTGCCGTAAAAGGTGGCGGTTGTAGCGGTCTTTCATATGCAATGGGTTTTGAACAAGAAAAAAAAGAGAATGATGAGCAATTTGAAGAACATGGTTTACAAATTATTGTTTCAAAAGAAGATGCTCCAATTCTTAAAGGAACAAAAATAGATTTTAAACAGTCCCTAATGGGCGGTGGCTTCACGATTGACAATCCGAATGCAATTGCCTCATGCGGTTGTGGAAGTTCTTTTAGAACAGCGAAGAATGCTGGTACACCGGAAGAATGTTAATTTAAAAAAACTAGGTGACAAAGAAATGTAAGCCCCTTTGTAAAGTCAATTTTAAAATCTGACTTTTTCAAAGGGGTTTTTTCTTTGAAAATTAATGTATTCAAAGATTAATTTGAACTAAAGCGATAAAAAAGATAGTATATAAATAGATAATTTTGTTGATTTATAGATTATTTCATGGGAGT
>NZ_QWUA01000134.1 GCF_003576525.1 Rummeliibacillus sp. POC4
TTTATGAATCCTAAGTTCTATATATATTATGCCATGGAATAGGTTATATATCTATATAATTATAGGTCGTATGATTCAGGAAAGTTTTTCATTTTTAATAACCTCTCCTGTTTCTGTATCAACTAAAACTTTATATGTGTGTGGAACTTTTGAAGAGTTAACACGAACAGTCAATTCATAACATAACCTTTCAACAAAATCTTTATTTTCTACATACGCTAAATCTTCATTGACAACTGTCGCTTTATTTGTAAAAAATTCGTCCCAATTCATCTTTTTCATCATTTGAGGTTTCAGTTTTTCTTTTTGAATATACTCAACACCATTTAGTCCAACTATTTCTCCTGTATCTTTTGCGATTTTCACTTGCACTCCATCTGCATATACTTTAGCTTTCGTTTTTTCTTCTACACGAGCATAAGTAAAATGCCATACTTCACTATTTTCCCTTGCATCTGTTTCCTTTACATCTTTATAACCTAATTCTTTCAGCCGCTCATCGGCTAAGTTTTTAAGTTTTTCTACTGATAAGGAATTTTTCTCAAAAGGTCTTTCAATTAAATAAGAAAGTAAATGTCCACCTTTTTGGGTAATATCAGCGTACCCAGTGCGTTCACCTTTATGAAAAGCAATATGATAAAAAGGATAAGGAGCACCTTTTTTACTTTGCTTCACAGACAATGTGGCATTTTCAAGTTCTGGGAACATTTCATAGAAGCGAGAGATTGCTTCATCTTTCGTAATTTTTTTATCATTGAGTTCCTTTAACTCTTTCTTTTTCTCATGATCAGCCTCACTTGCGGTTAATGGAAAGTCACTTTCCGTATAAGTTTTTACTGACTTAGACAGATTTTTAAATCCAGAAGTATCCGAATTTGAAGTTTGTTCCTCAAGCCAATTTTTATAATTCGTATCTCCGTTTAAGTAATGAGCAGTTGCTATTTGCCAATCAGAAGAAAAATTAGTTAAATTATTTGAAATTTGACTAACATTCTTCTGCCATTGTTCTGCACTTTCTTGTGAAGTCATAGTCATTCTCGCACTGTTTCCTAATCTACCTAGGTAATTCATCCATTCAGTAGTGAATTCACGATCTAAAGGTAGATCAGCAATTGAATAGCGAATATCTGAAGATAATCTCCAAACATTTTGTAGAGAATCATGGAAAGCAGTAGGGTCACTAAATAAAAGAGATTGTTGAACTGCCTGCTGTAATTCATTTAGCTGGGTTGAAGCATCTGCCATCTTACCTGTATATTGTCCTTGCAACAAATACTTTAACTCTTGGTTTTCACGGTGAGAAGCAACACTAAATATTAGGCAAGCAGCAACTGCATAACTTAATAAGAATATTGTTTTTTTCATCTATATCCACCTCATTTTAAATACAGAAAATATGCTCGCCGATTTCTTTAATTTGCTGTCTTGACCAAATCCATTCGCTCGTTGCGGTTTTAGGATTAAAATAATATAAAGCATTTTCAGAAGGATCCCAACCATTCATCGCGTCTAAAACCGCCTCTTTTGCTTGTTCATTTGGTTCCAACCAAATTTGTCCATCTGCAACAGCGGTAAATGCTCTAGGTTGAAAAATAATTCCAGATATTGTATTCGGAAAATCTGGGCTATCTAGGCGATTAAGGATAACTGCTGCTACAGCTACTTGGCCTTCATATGGCTCTCCTCGTGCTTCACCAAAAACTGCATTCGCCATTAGTTTCAAATCTTCTTCTGTAAAATTACTTGGTACTTGCATATTCGTACTTGTACCAGCACCTTTTGAGCTTTGATTGTCTAGATCTTGATTTCCATAATGGGTGAATTTATTTCCTTTATTTATCTGATCCATAACATAAGCCTTATTATACTGAGAAACAGAATTCAGTTTTTGTTTTGTTGTGGAGCCAGCTATACCATCCACAGGTAATCCGTATTGTTCTTGAAAATCTCTTAAAGCCCAATAGGTTTCGTAACCAAATCTACCGTCTATTGTTCCGTTATAATACCCTATATACTGGAGCCTAGATTGAAGTTCAATTACATCATCTCCAAAAGCTCCTTTTGTAATGACTTGGTTAGAAAAAGCATCACTATTTTGTGGTGCAATACTAGTGATAAAAACACTTAACAACAACAATAACAATATTTTAGAGCGTCTCATTTCATATCTC
>NZ_QWUA01000135.1 GCF_003576525.1 Rummeliibacillus sp. POC4
ATTCTGTCATCTTGCGACAACTTAATCATTATACTAAAATAAATTAACTATGTCAATAACGAATTTTAAATAATTTAATATTGTTTATAATATTATTTTATTTATATTCTACCGCTGTTCTTTCAGCGACTCTAATATTATATGAAATATAAAGTTTTTTGTCAACAAGTATTTTTATATAAATTTTTTCTTTATCCTCTAATCATACGTATGCTAATAGTTGGCGAAATTAAAGCCCCCTTCCCCCGTATCTATTTATTAAACAAGTATATCATCGTCTCACAACAAAATCTGTATACATACCATATAATCTAAACAAGGTTATTCTTTATTCATGCTTTCAAAATCAATTAGTTTTCGAATTCTTTGCAACGATAGTATGCAGCATTATCATCATGTAAGTTTACTTTAATAATTGCTAATGCTTGATATAAAAGCGTTATAATCTTTTATTCACCAACACGGTGACCTATAATCTCTCAAAGGAATAATGAATGATATAGCACGGGTGAAAGAAATGTATATAATACAATCAAATATCTAGAGTGAATAGCAAATGAACGAATTGCAAGCTCAGTTTAACAATATATTATACTATAAGGATTAGGATCTTGAGTGCAACGAAAAAAGAAAGATACCATAGGTGATATCAAAAGTTAATTGAAGAAAAAGAGGTATTGTTTATCTTCTTCAAAAAGATATGCGCAGAAATTGTATTAGCAACTTTACGAAAAGCAGTAAGTGCAGCAGCCTCTTTTAAGCCTCGACTCTTTTTAAATAGTTGGGGTGGAAACACAATCTTCAACCCTTATTCTATTGTGCTACCTATATATTTATATAGTGTATTAATAACTTAACTTTCACAGATAGATTTTCACTTTAAATCCCTGATGTTACTTGAGCATCTATCACGATTACTGGTAACAACTTTCATCCCCTTGATTGATTTTGAAATCACTCGATCAAAATAATTAAAAATTGTACTGACAGATGTTCCATATTGTGTGGCTGTTTCTTTAACGTTTTTCCTTTCACTGCACAGACTTACGTCATTTCATTCTACTCGTTAAAGAACAGTTGATAAAGTTGAATAAATGATAATTTTAAAAGTATGTCTTCTTACAACTTGTACGTAAACAACATCTTTTTCGTAGATGTTTTCTTAATAGACGATTTTCATTAAGGACATTCATGATTTCCATTTTCCATAATTCAACATGTTTATCCTTAGTTCCTAGTAGTTCCATGACAAAATGTTCTTACATCCATACTCATTCCAATCCTTTATTGTGCACATTAAACGATCAAAAAGTTTGAGTATTGTGTTTTTTTGGAAGGTTGTCAAAGAATTATATTGCCCCCACTACCACATTTAGTATAGAGATATATAGATTTCTATTTACAAAGAGACATAAAAAAACCCTTTAGAATCTAATGTTCTAAAGGATTTAATATGACCCCTACGGGATTCGAACCCATGTTACCTCCGTGAAAGGGAGGTGTCTTAACCACTTGACCAAGGGGCCAGTATATGGCTCCGAAGGCAGGACTCGAACCTGCGACCCTCTGATTAACAGTCAGATGCTGCTACCAACTGAGCTACTTCGGAATAATTTTATGATGGGCCTAAATGGACTCGAACCATCGACCTCACGCTTATCAGGCGTGCGCTCTAACCAGCTGAGCTATAGGCCCATAATGGAGCG
Source organism: Rummeliibacillus sp. POC4 (assembly GCF_003576525.1). GTDB lineage: Bacteria > Bacillota > Bacilli > Bacillales_A > Planococcaceae > Rummeliibacillus. The sequence continues at coordinate 1,707 of NZ_QWUA01000135.1, forward strand.
GGTGAGGAGAATCGAACTCCCGACAACAGCTTGGAAGGCTGTGGTTTTACCACTAAACTACACCCGCATAATGGTGGGTCGGGACAGAATCGAACTGCCGACACTTAGAGCTTCAATCTAATGCTCTACCAACTGAGCTACCGGCCCATATTAGAATAATAACTTTTAAAGAAATGGCGGTTCGGACGGGACTCGAACCCGCGACCTCCTGCGTGACAGGCAGGCATTCTAACCAGCTGAACTACCGAACCATTTTGGTTGCGGGGGCAGGATTTGAACCTGCGACCTTCGGGTTATGAGCCCGACGAGCTACCGAACTGCTCCACCCCGCGATAATATTATGAAATAATTTTTACTATGCTCTTAGTTAATGGACGTCTTCCACGCTTCA
>NZ_QWUA01000136.1 GCF_003576525.1 Rummeliibacillus sp. POC4
AAAAAAGAGTATCTTCCTCGGGGGTGTACGGGTTGGGATTGAAATGGAATACAGAGCTCAAAAAGAAATCAAAAGGACTTGAGAGCCTTTCTAAGACGTTTGAGAGCCGTTTAAAGCTTTCAAATGACTTGAAGCACATAAAAGCATATAAAAAGCCATACAAGCCCTCACAAGAGCGTTAAAAGGATTCTAGGAGGTAAAGAAGAGGAAGAACAAGTAAACTCCCTAAGAAGGATTGTATGCGCCTTCTGACGTCAGTGAAGATAAGGTGAATGAATGGAATCGAAAAATGGAACGACATGAAAGACAACAGAGGAATCGAAATCGGGGAATGGAAAGATAAAAAACCTCCTGCGTTGAGCAGGAGGTTTTTTATGGTTTTTAACGAAATTTTTGCGAAGCGAAAATGAGTTTTTTCTTATCTCGATACATATAGAAATAACAAGATTTTTCGAAATTGCCATGAACCCTTGGTGTGAAAGGGTTTGAAGTGGTTTTAAGTGTTGAAAGAAAAATATACAAAAAAATCCCAGTATGGTAAGATTAGATTGTCGAGAAATAACCAAACCATTAGGGATTTTTTTACTCCCTTATGGCGAACAGAAGGGAGATTTTTATTAACATATGTGTACCCATAATAACATGGATTTAGA
>NZ_QWUA01000137.1 GCF_003576525.1 Rummeliibacillus sp. POC4
CGCTGACAGTAAAGAATGTGTTTGATGGTAAAAAGTTGGATAAGAGTTTAAAAGCAATGACACAAGGTTTTAACCGTTTGATGAAATATAAAAAAGTGGCTCAGAATATGATTGGCTTCATGCGATCAACAGAAGTCACCGTCAATAAAGAAGATGGTTCATACAATCAACACATGCATGTCTTGTTATGTGTTGAATCGAAATATTTTAGAGATAGTGAAAATTATTTAGCACAAGAAGATTGGACAAGCCTTTGGCAAAAAGCCATGAAGTTAGATTATGTACCAGTTGTTCACATTGAAGCTGTAAAAAATAAAAAACGTAACAAGAAAAAAGAGGTCACTGCGATTCAAGCAGCGGTGCAAGAAACCGCCAAATATTCGGTGAAAGATGCTGACTATCTGACTGGTAATCTAGAAAATGATTTAGAGGTTGTAAAAGACTTGGAAGAAGGTTTATACCGTAAGCGAATGATTGCATACGGTGGTTTGTTGAAAGAAGTACATAAGCGGTTCAATTTAGATGACGTTGAAGATGGCGATTTGGTACGAGTGGATGATGAGGATTCAGACGTTGAAGAAAAAGCTTATTCTATTGTGGCATTTTGGAATTGGGAACAACAAAACTATTATTTAAATTAGAGGATAGGTGTTATTGATATGAGTAGAAGTACAAAAACAAGTAGTTCGCTAGATCGCTATTACATTATTCTAAGTATGAAAATATTCTTCGAAAACTGACGGTAGGAGAATTAGGAAAATAAAATAATCAAGCAAAATTCATTGAACAAAATTAAAAGATAAAATAAGAGGAGAGATTAATCATTAGTAATTCTAATTATAATATTAACTATAAGAGAAATAATCGTTTTAATTTGTTATTTGATATAATATTCTTCTTGCCACGTCATATTGTGGGATTTATTAAATGGTTATTTTAATTGCTGTAACATTGTTTTCTATTTTGTGAATTATAAAACTACGTTATTCGAAAATGAATGGGGTATTTCGTATTCTCGGAAATTATTAAGTATTTAGAAGAAAAAT
>NZ_QWUA01000138.1 GCF_003576525.1 Rummeliibacillus sp. POC4
GAGATAATAAAAAAGAAAATCCAACAAAAGTGAGGATTTAAAGGTAATTTCACTATTGTTCGGATTTTTCATTAGCTAAAACTCTTTTGTCACAGCGTCATTTTATTTATTACATTATGGTTTTGCAATTTTTTAAGTTCTACTTTGCCGTTTTTCTTTTGCGAATTGCAGTTAAGAATGCCACCACTGCCGCAAGTAAAGTTCCTATACAGCTAAAGTAACTGATGATGAGTTGTCTTCCCCAGTTTGAGGTAAAGCATTTTGAGTGCTACCAGCATCCAACTTAAAAATTACTTTATCCATTTTTGATTTTGAATCATAATTATTTGATGATTTATTGTTACTAGTCCCTGAATCTGTTGTGCTACCATTTGATTTCTGAGGTGTTTCTTCATCGTTTCCTGGATCAGTTGTTTCTTGGTAATCCCAACAGTGTGTTTCTCCAGCACCTAAAAACTCATTAACAATTATAGAACCATCAATATTAGAGGTATCTTTTAATGTAGCTCCTGTTGCTAGAATTGTTCCTTGCCATGCTTTTTGAAGATTAATCAATCCTGTAAATCCATTCGCTGAAGTAGAATCATTAAAGTTCCACAAAAGATTAGCATCGCTGAAATCAACTGCTTCATAGTTATTTCGATTCGATGTTATACCATCAGGATTTACATAACTCAAATTAATTTTCTTTTGTACATTCAATTCTTTTTTGGCTTTTAAATCAACATTGAGTATAACATTTGTTCCTTTTTTAGCCCTTTAATAATTAGGTTGCCTGATGAGTCTATTAAATCTTCTGGGTCAATATTTAATATTATCGTATTATCTTTAACTTCAAACATAGATAAATCTAAAGTATAGCTTGATCCTAATTTATCAAGAACAACTGTTTTGTCATCCTTTGTTTTATTTGCCAAGGATTTTGAAGTTGCAGCCAACTGGGAAAATTCTTCTTCAAAATTGATATATGTTGTATCAGTATCTTGATAAACTTGTTTGATATGATTTAATTTCGTTCCATTAATGGCTACATCATTTCCGTTGTTTACGACACTTAGATTAACATCTTTACCTACTACTAATTTCGCGATCCTGAACACCTGATGAACTAGTAAAGTTTACTCTGTCTTTAATAGATTGAATATATGTAATGTCTGTTTTTTAATTATCTGCGCTATTCAAATCACCATGTTGGTTGGTACCAAAGTCGGCATTCATTCCAGTCAGCTCTTTAACAGCAACATTCCCATTTGTATTAGATGCAATTTCTGATTTATTTTCAAATATGCGGAAGTTTTGAGCGATACCTAACGTATTTTCATCAACATTATTATTATACCTTTTTTAATATATTTCTTTACGTCTCCTGAACCTTGAATAATCTTATCATCAGAAATTGGTTTTTTTGTAAGTTTGTTAGTATTTTTTTCAGACATAACTTTATTTTCTTCTGTTTTGTTTTCGATTGAATCAACATTTTTCTCTACTTGTTGTACTTCACTTGTTTGATTATTGCTAGCTGCTTTAACATTTGTTCATCTTTAATAGTTTGAGTTTCCATACTTTCAACAGAAATAGTATCCTTTTCTTTGGCTGATGCATCTAAAGCTGAATAGTTATTTGTTAATGCCGCACTAAGAAAAACCTCAAATAACATAAAAGTTATTTGAGGTTGAATTTTTACTATTTTCTACTTTTTATAAACTCAAAAGTGAATATTACAAAAAGCATGGCCAATAAGATGCAATGAAACATTTGGATATTTGTCCATATATCCCGAAGTCCTTATGCGCTATACCTACAGGAATTGAGATTAGACTTCATTCTCTATATACTCAATAATAAAAAGCTCTTTGTAAGGCTCTTAATCGTTCAAACCGTCGAAAGCCAAATGCATTTCTTTAATCCTTCGACAAAACCATTTGAATAGCCAAAAGAAAAAGCACAACTGAATAAACAGTTGTGCTTTTAA
>NZ_QWUA01000139.1 GCF_003576525.1 Rummeliibacillus sp. POC4
CTCGTATATTAGTAGTAAGAGCTCTTTCCGATAGAATTTCCAGTTGATCCGGACAACTGGTGATTCAATTGGATTTCCTATAGGAAGTGTCGCCTTTTGGCTCCCTCACTCTTTTTATGTTTTACCTGTTTGACCCTGGTTTTACCGAGGAAGTCAAAAGGCAATAACCTAAATTTTAGTTTCACTTCATTTCATAAAAATAACGCTGGCAGGTGCTTACCTGTTTATTTGATTTACCTATTTTTAACAATCAATTTCATATTGTAAGGGCGAAGGATGGAGGAGGCTCCATTTCAGTACTTCGTCCTTTTTTATACAAAAAATAGTTCACTCCAGACCAGTACCCATGCGACAATGGAACAGACAAGGTATTCGCAGGAAATAGCTTTCTCTCCTTGCAGACACACTTGTGTACTGCTTAATAAGCCTGCTACCCATCGTTCATTATTGAAGGTCTAACCACTGGCTGCGACGCAATGTGAGAAAAGAGTGTAGCGCTCATTTATGGTTTTCCCATTGTGATTGCTTATCACGAGGCAGACATCGATGATTCGAATGGGCACCCAGGTCTGAGTGTATCTTGATTAATTACCCCATTAGGAGGTGATTAGCATGTCACAAATGCTAGTCGGTATTGACGTGAGTTTGCGCTCCCATCATGTCCATTTCATGCATGGAGAGGGACACACACTCGCTGATTTTTCTGTTCGAAATGATGTAGAAGGTGCGGACACCTTGATTCAAAAAATTGTACGAACAGCGGAAAAAAATCAAACAAATCAATTAAAAATTGGGATGGAAGCCACGGATCAATATAGTTGGCACCTTGCCCACTACTTAAAAGCACAATGTAAAAAAGTATTACCTCATCTTCAAACAGCGATTTATATGCTCAACGCACGTAAAGTAGCTCGTTTTAAAAAGGGCTATGATACATTACCGAAAAACGACAAAATGGATGCCTGGGTTATTGCGGATCATCTACGCTTTGGACGATTGCCACATGAAATGCAAGAAACCTTAATTTACGACGCATTACGTCGTTTAACACGCACACGATTTCATTTAGTTCATGAAATTGCGCGTAATAAAACTTACATGTTAAATCAACTGTACTTAAAATTTAGTGGTTTACGCCAAGATAATCCGTTCTCTGATACATTTGGTACGACAAGTATCGCTGTCATCGAAGAGCTAGATCCCGGCAAGATTGCCGATATGCCTTTAGAAGAACTCGTAGAGTTTCTACAAGAGAAAGGCAAGAACCGTTTTGTAGAGCCAGAAGAGATTGCGAAATATCTCAAACAGCTCGCACGTAATTCGTACCGTTTAGATAAAATGATGGCTGATCCGGTCAATCTTTCGTTATCTGTGATTTTGAGTACGATTCAACATATGGAAAGCCAAGTAAAGCGATTAGATAAGGAAATCGAACGCATGATGAAAGGCATTCCACAAACATTAACTTCGATAAAAGGTATCGGTCCCGTGTACGCAGCGGGCTTAATCGCTGAAATTGGGGATATTCATCGTTTTGATGATCATCATGCTTTAGCGAAATATGCAGGTTTAGTATGGACACAGTATCAGTCAGGCGAGTTTGAAGCCGAGAATACCAGTCGCATGCGAACCGGAAATAAGTATTTACGCTATTATCTTGTACAGGCATCAGACGCCATACGAAAGCATGACACCGAATATAAAACCTTTTATCAAAAGAAATACCATGAAGTACCAAAGCATCAACACAAACGCGCTCTCGTCTTAACCGCTAGAAAACTTGTACGGCTCGTGCATTCGCTACTACGCACGAAACAGCTGTACATCCCTAAAGAAGAAAGGAGAGAATAACGAAATGTTACTCACTTTTCTTTAGTTAA
>NZ_QWUA01000140.1 GCF_003576525.1 Rummeliibacillus sp. POC4
AGGGCACTGAAAAACTTGCGTTTTTTAGTTGTGTAAATGAAATTCAATACAAAAAAAGCCAATTGCCGTCTTATTTGGACGGCAATTGGCTTTTTCTTCGTCTCTTTTTTACTCTTTTTCGCTCAGAAACTTTAATATTCGCTTGAGGTTAACTACAAATATCGCTGTAGCTCCTTGAATCTCCATGCCAAACAGACCTGATGATGATGCTGTATCATACCCATGTCTATGTTTGAGTTCACTATTCTTCGCTTCAATTTTATACCGGGATTTTGCTTTTCTTTTAAATTCATCGGTTTCTTGGAATGCTTCCTGGTCTTTGTGTTCTGTAGATTTGATTGTCGTAGAATAAGTCTTACTTTTCGCTCCTTCTTTATAACAACCTTCACGGGTAGGACAGACTTTGCATTTTTCAATATCAAAATAATAAGTTTGTTTTTGATTTTTTCCTACGTTTTTCTTATTTGTTCGTGCTTTCCTAATTGCCATATGACCAGCTTTACAAACATACATTCCTGCATCTTTGTTAAACTCAAATTCTTCTTCTTTCGTTCGCATACCTTGTGTAATTAGCGGGTTTAATTTTGATACTAATTCAAGATGATGTTCTTTTGCATAGCGGATATTATCTTTTTCAGAATAAGCTGTGTCTCCAATGACTGTCTCGACTTTCATCCCTGTTTCTTGGCTTTTTTCAATTAACTTTTGTAGGTATTTTCCATCACTTTTTTCTCCTGTCGTCACAATGGCAGCTGTAATAATTCGTTCATCACTCATCGCGATATGTGTCTTGTAGCCAAAGAAAGAAGAGTCAGAAGTTTTGTGCCCAACACGTGCATCTGGATCATTGGAATAGCTAAGTTGTTCTGTGTAATCTTCTACTACTTCCTTTAGCACATTTAATTTTTCCTTAACGGCAGGAATCTCAGCAATGTGTGGTTCTGTTTCAATCACAGTAATAACTTGACGGCAATAATCTAACTCATCCTTCACTTCGTTAGAAGTAGTTTTCGGTGGGAATTTTGTTTTCATCGATTCATCGATTTGATAGACAGCTTTTCGAACAGTTTTGGATTTTTCCTGTAAAAATTCTTTCGGTGATTTTTGATTATAACGTGCTTTCGTATGTGTGGCATCCACGATGATTGATTTACTTTTAATGATTTCTTTTTCCAATGCAATCTCGACTGTTTTCCCAATTAGCATATCTAATAAACCCTCGTCTGGAAGACGGAGTTTACGGAATTTTGTTAGAGAACTTGGGTCAATCACAGAATCTTCTGGAGCCATATCGAGGAAATATTTAAACGACATATCATATTTAGAACGTTCTACTACATCTACATCTGATAAATCAAAAATGGATTTAAGCATTAAATATTTGAACATCCGAATGGGGGACACTGCATTGCGACCATTATCAAGACAATATTTTGTTTTTAGTTCCTCGAGGATAAAAGTAAAATCTACAAGTTCATTGATTTTTCGAAGCATATTTTCCTTAGGTACCACCATATCGTATATTGCCATGAATGGGCTAAGATTGAGAGATTCTTGGTTTGAAATCATTGGGTACACCACCTACATTTACTTCATTTAATTATACAGGAAAGAAGTTGCTTTTTTGAGAGTAATAATCTTTTAGAGAAGAAAAAATAGTGGATTGGAGTGGAAGGCAGCGACTCCAGCGGGAACAGCACGAGCTGAAGCACCCGGACTGAGCGTAGCGAGGGAGAAGGCTGAAGCCGTGCCCGCGGAAAGCGTCTGCCTGGAACGGAAATCCACGGCTTCAAATGAAAAAAGCGAGTATGAGAACGAATTGATTGTTCTCATACTCGCAATAAAAATCAGAAAGGACTTTTTCAGTGCCCT
>NZ_QWUA01000141.1 GCF_003576525.1 Rummeliibacillus sp. POC4
TTTTTTAAGTGCGCCCGGCATGGGTGATTACTTGGTGGTGAAAGTCCACTACAGGCTTGGCAGTAGGAACTGTTAGCGAAGGGCAAGGGTGTCCATGGTGACGTGGAATCTGAAGGAAGCCGGACGCAAATTCTCGAACTGACGAACAGAAACTATATACAAGGCTGAATTGGAATGGACGAGTTTGCTTAACAAAACAAAGTCCAATACTGTCCGAACTCCATACAGTAAATATAGCAGTTACATGAGAAGAAGGTAACCACTCTTACCCGGGGAGGTCTCATGAGGGTTATATAAATAACAATTGAATTAGCGATAATTTGATGAATCATGAGAAGTCAGCAGAGGTCATAGTAGTTCTTAGAATGAAGGGCCGAACAATTTTAAATCTTGGAAAACAAGGAGGTGTAGATATCCCGATTAACTGCAGCCAACATCGTGGTAAAGACCAAAAGATGGCTACCTATGGATGGATAAGTTGGAAACTGAAGAGTAAATAGGAGCGCACAGGGATATCGACATAGATATGAAAGAACAAGATGGTATCAACTTGATTGATAAAGTCATCACAAACAATAATCTTTGGAGTGCATATAAGAAAGTGAAACATAACAATGGTGCACCTGGAGTTGATGGTATTACAGTGACGCACTTAAAGTCACATATGAAGAAATACTACAAACCACTCAAAGAAAAACTAAAAGATGGCTCTTATCAACCTCAACCAGTCAAAAGAGTTGCCATTCCCAAACCCGATGGGTCTAAAAGGTATTTAGGAATCCCTTGTGTACTAGATAGAGTAGTGCAACAAGCAATTCTTCAAGTCATTGAACCAATCATTGACCCTTACTTCTCGGAGAAAAGTTTTGGTTTCCGAAAAGGAAGAAGTGCACATCAAGCAATCAAACAAGCAGAACGTTACTATGAAGAAGGTTATCGAGTAGTAGTTGACTGTGATTTGAAAAGCTACTTTGATACTATCCATCACCAAAGACTAAGAGCATATTTAGAAGAATTCATAACAGACAAAATTGTTCTAAAACTAATCTGGAAATTCTTGCGCTCAGGCATATTGGATAAAGATATCTATATTGAAACATCAGAAGGAGCACCCCAAGGGGGTCCTCTATCTCCAATTCTAGCAAATGTCTACTTAAATAAGCTAGACAGAGAATTAGAAAAACGAGGACATCGTTTCATAAGATACGCAGATGATTTTGTTATTTATGTGAAAAGCAAGCGAGCCGGTGAAAGAGTTATGGAGAGTGTCACCAAATATATAGAAAAAGATTTACGTCTGGTAATTAATCAGAAGAAAAGTAAAATCGGTGGTGCAACATCCGCTACTTTCCTTGGGTTCAACATACAAAATCACATGGGAAAGTTGGTTGCCGACCAAGCAAGTCGGCAAAACAACGATTTAAAGGGAAATTGAAGAAATTAACAAACCGAAAACAACCCGGAACATTCGTGGATATCGTTAAAAAGATTAATCAAATGACAACGGGATGGATTAACTATTACGGTATCTCTTACATGAAAACATTCATAAGAAATACTCAAGAATGGTTAAATCATAGACTCCGACAATTAATTTGGAAGAGGTGGAAGAAACCACATACAAGATACAAGATGCTTCGAAAATATGGAATCGACCACAATGAAGCGATGAAACTAGCTAATTCCCGAAAGGGATATTGGCGAATATCTTGTAGTGAAACCATCCATCGAGCAATAACAAAAGAAAAGCTCACAAAGTGGGGATTAAAAGACATCACCTCACTCTATGAGCACAGATACTTAAAAGATTGAACCGCCGTATACGGAACCGTACGTACGGTGGTGTGAGA
>NZ_QWUA01000142.1 GCF_003576525.1 Rummeliibacillus sp. POC4
AAACTCATTGTTGACGGGCTTTTTTTAATAGTTTAAAATGTATGTAACTAATTCTCACATGGCGTTGACAAGAATACTAACATCGTGTATCATAAATCTTGTGAAAGGTAAGGTGAAGGAAATGAGTAAAGAAATACGTAAGACCATGCCTTTGCTACCAATCAGTATAGTGATGCAACTAACTGATTTAACTGCTCGACAAATTCGTTATTACGAAGAACATGAGCTTATCACACCTGCTAGAACAGAAGGCAATCGCCGAATGTTTTCATTAAACGATGTTGATGTTTTATTAGAGATTAAAGATTTACTTGATCAAGGCATTAACATGGCAGGTATTAAAAAAGTCTTCGCAATGAAGAATGAGCCAGTAGTGGCAAACCCAAAAACAGATATAACAGATGATGATTTAAGACGTATTCTAAGAGAAGAAATGCAACAAGCACAAAGAATGCAAAAAAGTTCTATTAGACAAGGTGATTTATCTCGATTCTTCTTATAAATGAATCGAGTCATATAAAATTTTCATATATAAATAGGAGAGTGATTAGTGTGGGTAAATACACAAAAGATGATATTCGTAAACTTGTAGAAGAAAAAGACGTAAAATTTATTCGATTACAATTCACTGATATCTTAGGTACTATCAAAAACGTTGAAGTTCCAGTTAGCCAATTGGAAAAAACACTTGATAATAAAATGATGTTCGATGGTTCTTCTATCGAAGGTTTCGTACGAATTGAAGAATCAGATATGTACTTATATCCTGACTTAGATACTTTTATCGTTTTCCCATGGACTGTAGATAAAGGTGCAGTATGTCGATTCATTTGTGATGTATACCGTCCAGATGGCACTCCTTTTGAAGGTGACCCACGTAACAACTTACGTCGAGTTCTTAAACGTATGCAAGATATGGGCTTCACAAGCTTTAACTTAGGACCTGAACCAGAATTCTTCCTATTCAAATTAGATGAAGCAGGCGAACCAACTCTTGAACTAAATGACCACGGTGGTTACTTCGATTTAGCTCCAACAGACCTTGGTGAAAACTGCCGACGTGATATCGTATTAGAACTTGAAGAAATGGGCTTTGAAATCGAAGCTTCTCACCATGAAGTTGCTCCTGGTCAACACGAAATCGACTTCAAATATGCAAATGCTGTTGAAGCATGTGATAATATCCAAACATTCAAATTGGTTGTTAAAACAATCGCTCGTAAACATGGTTTACATGCGACATTCATGCCAAAACCTTTATTTGGTGTAAATGGTTCAGGTATGCACTGTAACGTTTCACTATTCAAAGGTAAAGAAAATGCATTCTATGATGAATCTGCAGATTTACAACTAAGTGAAACTGCTTTCCAATTCATGGCTGGCGTATTAAAACACGTAAAAGGTTTCACTGCTGTAACAAACCCAACAGTAAACTCTTACAAACGTTTAGTACCAGGTTATGAAGCTCCTTGCTACGTTGCATGGTCAGCTCAAAACCGTTCACCATTAATCCGTATCCCAGCTTCTCGTGGTCTATCTACTCGTATCGAAGTACGCTCAGTTGACCCAGCTGCTAACCCATACTTAGCTATGGCTGTTATCCTTGAAGCAGGTTTAAATGGTATCGAACAACAACTTACACCACCACCAGCAGTAGACCGTAACATCTATGTTATGAATGCTGAAGAACGCGTAGAAGCAGGTATCGGTAACTTACCAGCTAACTTAAATGACGCACTTGCTGCACTTGCAGAAGATAAAGTAATCCAAGAAGCTCTTGGTGCTCATATCTACGCAAACTTCCGTGAAGCAAAAGAAATCGAATTTGATATGTT
>NZ_QWUA01000143.1 GCF_003576525.1 Rummeliibacillus sp. POC4
CCTCCCTCTATAAATGTTGATGTATCAATGGCTCACGCCATTTTTAAGTGACGAAAAATATTTTTTCAATACGTACATCTATAATTATTTTGTAATTATTGATTTTTCTTACAATCTGTCCGAACGCTTCGCTAAAGGATAAACCATTAACTGGTAATGATTCTCCTGATCCATTGCTGTATATTGATGCACTTATGGATCTCTGCGTAGCTTATGATGACGGACCCTCCCATGTCTCTAGGCGTCTGTTTGCGCGTACATTCCTTCGTTCGGTCTATTCATAAGGCAGAGGCTGGCGATGCTCCTTAAGGGACTCGTTTATAATTGACATTAACGGTCGAATGGAATAAATAATGCCGGCTTCTCCGTGTCATCCTCTTGAGTATTCTAACGGTAGGTATGCTTATGCAGCCGTTTGAAGACTGGCAAAATCGTTCATCATTTGATGTTCATTAAACATTGTTTTCTTTTTACACAAGGCATGTAAAACTTTCAGTAACTTGCCACATAGGACAACGATAGATTGCTTCTTTCGAAGCGGATTGACTGGGCGTGTAGTGTAATATTCGTGTAACTGCTTAAATGCTGAATTATGTTGGATTAAAGGCATCATTACTCGAAATAGAAGGGAACGTAGTTTACGTCTCCCTCGTTTGGATATACGTTTTTGTCCCTTTAGCTGGCCAGAAGAGTTTTCACGCAATGTGAGTCCCGCTAGTTTAATTAATTGGCGTGGATGTGCATATTGAGTGAGAGAACCAACCTCTGATAGTAAGTCGACAATAGTAACATCTCCGATTCCTGGAACAGATGCTAAATACTCATAATCCGTCATTTGTTTGGCTAGCTCTACGAGCTTAGACGTTAATTCATCTAGTTGAGCTTGCATCAATTTGTGCTGTGAAAGAAGTGTGGCGATTTCGAATTTGGCCATCACTAAGCCTTCTGTCAGTCCAATTGAGTTTTGGGCAACTTCAACCAATTGTTTTGCCTTTGGTAATTGCGGAATTTTCATCCCTTCTACTTGACGATATAAGAAGAGTAGATCTTCTGGTGATTTCCCCTTAATATCCGATGGCAAAGGTGTCATTTCGAGCACCGCATAGGCCATTTTCCCGAAGTTTTTAAATACCTGTGTAAACTCTGGGAAAAAGCGATCTAACCAACGAATCACACGATTTTGAAGGGCATTTAAATCTTCTTGAATCTTGGAACGTAAAGTAGCTCCATTTCGCAATTCAGCTTCCACGCCTTCAAGAATTCGAGGATAGCTGAAGCGTCCATCTCGCATTAAACGGGCAATGACAAGTGCATCTTTTTGGTCATTTTTCGTTTGGAGATTATCATCAAGCTCCTTTGAGCGATTGACGTGCATTGGATTGACCATCACGAATGGAATCCCATAGCTTGTTAAAAATGACGCTAAGTTCATCCAATAGTGACCTGTTGGCTCGAAACCAACGAGGATTTCTTGTTTTTTATGAGCCGTTCTAAGCGCCATAAGGCGTTCGTAAAAGTATTCAAATCCTAGATGCGATTGCACGATTGGAAATGATTTTTGGAGTACCCGACCTCGGTCGTCGATGGCACAAGCGAAATGTTTATGCTTTGCAATATCGATCCCGATGACTAGTGTATTTTCAGAAACTTGATTAATCTTTTCATTCGTATTAAAATTCATTGTTGGAAGTCCTCTCTGTAGATGTGCGAGTCAATTTTCCGGTTGACCACTCAAGCATCATACAAGAGGGCTTTTTTGTTTTCAAGTCCCCGAAAATACTTCTAACAGGAATGCTCCTT
>NZ_QWUA01000144.1 GCF_003576525.1 Rummeliibacillus sp. POC4
CCTGAAATATTCATAACCCACGAAAATCACACAGGTAAAGCTGCAGGATTATGAAATTTAACTGATCCTTTTAAATTTTATTCTTTCAAACTAAATTAACTGAATTTTTTGAGGCAAATAGTCAAATTTTAGCCAGACTTCTCCCTTGGGCAGAAAAACTGTTTTTTTGAGTTAGCCAAAGGATATGTTTCAAATGATTAAATTTGGAGTCTTTGAATTTGGTCCAATACGTTCCAAAAGAACTTTTGGTACACAAAACTCGATGATAATTTAAAACACAAAGATCTTCCTGATTTCACAAGTCTACTGGCTACTTTGATGATTCGAGTACGTATGGTGTCCATTTGCATTGTCTTTTGTCCTTCTGGAAAACAAAGAGTGCGTAACCAATTGGTTAAGTTATAAGCTAGTAGAGTCAACATCATTTTCACTTCGTTCACAAGGTAAGAATGACTATTCATTTGATCGAAATAGAAACCATTTTTAGCTTCTTTGATGTAGTTTTCCATCGTCCCTCTTTTTTGATAAGCACGGACAATCTCTTTTGGAAAACCTAATTTAAAATTAGTTACAAAAAAGGAATGTGTAAAGAACAACTCCCCTGCAGGTCGTACGGACTGGATAATGACTCTTCTAGGTTTAGACCATGATTTTGCTTGGTAAATCGTTTCTTCAAAATAGTATTCAGCTTTGGAAACATCTGAAGGTACATTGGATGGGTGATATTCTTTGGCTAAACTTTGTAGTTGAGGATTTGATTTGAGCCGAATAATGAAATAAACGGATTCCTTTTCGCACAAATCATAGAGTGCAGGAACCGCAAATCCACTGTCACCTCGTAGAAACAAACTCGTTTCCGGAAAAGTTTGATTGTAATGTTCGATCAAAGGTTGAATAAATTCAACAACGCCAGTGGAAGTATAGACATTTCCGGGGCGAAGTTTCGCCTTCAAAAAATCCCCTGTGGCGCCGTCAAAGGCAACTAGAGGATGAAAACCCATGGTTCCATAATGGGAATTATAAGAGGAAGATTCTTGTTCGCCATATGTGTCGGAATGGGTAGAATCTAGGTCTATAAATAACGCCCGTGATTTTCGAAAAATATGAATTTTGTCCAGTAATTCTTGGTTGGCAAGATTCATCTGATCTAGTGATACTTCATCAAAACGAGTGTAAAAGCGAGATAAAGTTGGTTGAGATGCGAGCGCTGGCGTTCCTATTATTTGTGTAAAAACTGGATCATCTGTTAATTGGTCGGCTGCGTCATCTTCAGGATACCCAGCAATCAATTGATAAATTTTTTGGCGTAACAAGTTTTCATTTGAATGAAGATAATAAGCTCTTGAATCATTCAGTTTTAAGTGTTTTTCCAAAACCTTTGAAAAATTGATTTTTTCATCGAATTCCCTAAAAAGAAATTCACCGGTATCGGAGGAAAGAGAACCTCCATCATTTGATAATTTAATTTTTCTGTTGAAATCCAGTGTTTTTTTCGTTAAAGTAACCATATAAAGAATCCTTTCTATTGGTTTTTGAGTCGTTACTTAAACTTTAACAGAAATGGATTCTTTTTTGCATTTATTTAGTGAAAAATCAAATCGGCCAAGAAAGCCTAGAAAACTAGAATATAAGGTTGATTCTTTAATGACTATGAATAGTTCAGG
>NZ_QWUA01000145.1 GCF_003576525.1 Rummeliibacillus sp. POC4
CTCTTTCAATAAGGGTTTCGATAGACAAGCAGTAATGCGACGTGTATTGGAAGCCGAGAAAGTCTAGTAATGATGGCAAAGAGGTCACACCTGTTCCCATGTCGAACACAGAAGTTAAGCTCTTTAGCGCCAATGGTAGTTGGGGGCTGTCCCCCTGCGAGAGTAGGACGTTGCTAGGCTTATATATGGAGGATTAGCTCAGCTGGGAGAGCATCTGCCTTACAAGCAGAGGGTCGGCGGTTCGATCCCGTCATCCTCCACCATTTTAGTTTAAATGAGTCATTAGCTCAGTTGGTAGAGCATCTGACTTTTAATCAGAGGGTCGCTGGTTCGAATCCTGCATGACTCATCATTTATATTAATAATTCGCGGGTGTGGCGGAATTGGCAGACGCACTAGACTTAGGATCTAGCGCCGCAAGGCGTGGGGGTTCGACTCCCTTCACCCGCATTTTTTCTACTTTGCGGAAGTAGTTCAGTGGTAGAACATCACCTTGCCAAGGTGGGGGTCGCGGGTTCGAACCCCGTCTTCCGCTCCATTTTTGAAAAATCTATAATAATTTAGTTTAATAATGATTTGCGCCCATAGCTCAACTGGATAGAGCGTCTGACTACGGATCAGAAGGTTGTGGATTCGACTTCTGCTGGGCGCACCATATTCGGGAAGTAGCTCAGCTTGGTAGAGCACTTGGTTTGGGACCAAGGGGTCGCAGGTTCGAATCCTGTCTTCCCGACCATTTTAAATATTACATATTGGGGCCTTAGCTCAGCTGGGAGAGCGCCTGCCTTGCACGCAGGAGGTCAGCGGTTCGATCCCGCTAGGCTCCACCAATATTGGAGGAATACCCAAGTCTGGCTGAAGGGATCGGTCTTGAAAACCGACAGGCGGGTCAAACCGCGCGGGGGTTCGAATCCCTCTTCCTCCTCCATTTTTAAAAATTTAATGGTTCGGTAGTTCAGCTGGTTAGAATGCCTGCCTGTCACGCAGGAGGTCGCGGGTTCGAGTCCCGTCCGAACCGCCATTTTCCTTTTAAATTTATACTAAAATTATTATGGGTCGGTAGCTCAGTTGGTAGAGCATTAGATTGAAGCTCTAAGTGTCGGCAGTTCGATTCTGTCCCGACCCACCATAATAATGCCGGTGTAGCTCAGTTGGTAGAGCAACTGACTTGTAATCAGTAGGTCGAGGGTTCGACTCCTTTCGCCGGCATCGTCTTTCGGAGGGGTAGCGAAGAGGCTAAACGCGGCGGACTGTAAATCCGCTCCTTCGGGTTCGGCAGTTCGAATCTGCCCCCCTCCACCATTTTATGGGCCTATAGCTCAGCTGGTTAGAGCGCACGCCTGATAAGCGTGAGGTCGATGGTTCGAGTCCATTTAGGCCCACCATAATATTATTCCGAAGTAGCTCAGTTGGTAGTAGCATCTGACTGTTAATCAGAGGGTCGTAGGTTCGAGTCCTACCTTCGGAGCCATGGCCCCTTGGTCAAGTGGTTAAGACACCTCCCTTTCACGGAGGTAACATGGGTTCGAATCCCGTAGGGGTCATAACTAGAAGTCCTTAAGAATCTTGTGATTCTTAAGGACTTTTTT
>NZ_QWUA01000146.1 GCF_003576525.1 Rummeliibacillus sp. POC4
ATTTTCCAATTTTTAGAGTGAAAAAGTGCTATTTTGGGGCAGACTACTCCCCTGAATTAGAATACGTTTTTTAAGATGGAGCAAGAGAAATTGACTTCATTATTCTATTTGTAGATTTTGAATGTTACTGAGTACCTGCCAAAAGAATTTCTGGTACACAAAACTAGAGGCCATCTTAAAATAAAGAGATCGCCCTGATTTGACTAATTTACTTGCGACTTTAATAATCCGCGAGCGAATCGTCTCAATTTGCATATTCCTTTGCGCATTTGGAAAGGTGAGCGTTCTCATCCAATTGGTCAAGTTATAAGCAAGAAGACTTACCATCATTTTTGCTTCATTTACTTGGAAAGAGTGGCTATTCATTTGATCTAATTTGAAGCCATTCTTGGCTTCTTTAATATAGTTTTCCATCGTTCCTCTTTTTTGATAACTAAGGACAATGGCTTTTGGAGAAAAAGCTTCTTTCAAATTCGTCACAAAAAAGGAATGCGTAAAGAAAAGTTCACCAGCCGGGCGAACCGAATAAATGATTACTTTTCTTGGTTGATCCCATGATTTTGCTTGATAAATGGTTTCTTCATAATAGACTTCTGTTTTAGTAATATCTGAAGGAGAAGTGGAAGGGTGATATTCTTCCGCAAGTTGTTGGAGAATTGCGTTTGATTTTAAGCGGATAATATAATAAACCGATTCTTTTTCACATAATTCATATAAACCAGGGACGGCAAAACCACTATCTCCCCGTACAAATAAGGTGGTTGAAGGGAATTTTGCATTGTAATGTTCAATCATTGGTTGGATAAACTCTACAACCCCATTGGAAGTATACACATTTCCAGGGCGTAATTGAGCCTTTAGAAAGTCTCCTGTCACCCCATCAAAAGCTACGAGTGGATGGAAGCCAACTGTTCCATAATGCGAGTTATATGCCGCAGATTCTTGGTGACCATAGGTATCTGAATGCGTCGAATCTAAGTCACAGATAAGTGCTTCTGATCCTCTAAAAGTATGGACCTTATCGAGCAATTCTTGATTGGCTTGAAGACATTGTTCAATCGATTGGGCATCGAAACGTTTATAAAATCGAGATAAACTAGGTTGAGAGGCTAAATGATTCGTGCCAATTACTCGTGTAAATACCGGATCATTTATCAATTGATCCGCAGCATCATCTTGTTCATATCCGGCGATGGTTTGGTAAATTTTTTGACGAAGTAAATTGATATTGGAATGAATAAAGAACAGTCTTTCATCTTTTAAATGGAGATGTTTCGCAAGGGTCTTGGAGAAATTAATTTTCTCATCAAATTCTCTAAAGACAAATTCACCTGTATCCGAAGAAAGAGCGCCTCCATCATTTGATAGTTTAATTTGATGATTGAAATTTAATGTCATTTGAGGTAAAGTAGCCATTATAAGAATCCTTTCTTTTGGTTATTTCGTCGTTGTTTTAACCTTAACAGAAACGGATTCTTTTTTCATTTATTTCATGCATAAATAATAAGCTCCTAACGCTGATAAATCAGCGTTAGGAGCTTATTTATAAAATTCTATGAATAATTCAGG
>NZ_QWUA01000147.1 GCF_003576525.1 Rummeliibacillus sp. POC4
GAGTTAATTTCATAATTCCAATCCCTTGTCTCCCAAGGGGTTCAAAACAATAAAAATAGGGCACCTCCCCAATTTGGTATAATTTAAGTGACCAAACCAAAATTATCCCTGAGGTGAATGCCCTATGACTATTGTAAAACAAATGCGTCTTTTTGACATCCAAGAATTAATGGATATGGAAAGTTCTCGTCGTTTTGATGCGATTTTGTCTACTTTCAATCTACAACCGATTTTCCAACTGTTCCGTAAAACAACCATGTACGGTGCTCCGCGAGAGTTAAACTACGGTGCGATGATTCAATCATTAGTTATTCGTATTGTGGAACGCATTCCAACCGTAAAAGATTTAGTGAAGCGGCTAAAATATGATCTTATTTTCCGCTTAGATTGTGGCTTTCTATTATCAGATTCAGTGCCTTCTGAAGCTTCTTATTCACGCATGGTCGACGTGATTAGCCAATCAGATGTCTTTGTTGGAATGAATGATGACCTGATTCGAGCAGCCTTTACAGAAGGGTTTTTAGCTGATGAACATGTTAGTTATGACGCGACACATTTTGAAGCGCGTGATGCGTCCAAACCATCTGAGAAAAAAGAAAAAGTACCGAAAAAACGTGGGCGTAAATCGAAAGAAGAACGTGCTGCTTGGCTTGCGGAACAAGCCGAAATCGAGGCCAATCTCACAACCTACGAAAAGAAATTAGAAGATCAATTAACGATCCCGACAGCCACACTTTGGCAAGACATTCCGATTGAACCGAAGTGGGGCGTGAAGAAGAATAGTGACGGGAAAAACACGTTCTGGTTCGGCTTCAAAGGGCATTTAGCGGTCTCGACCAAAAGCCAGTACATTGTGGCATGCTTGATGTCGTCGGGGAGTTTAAGTGATAGTAAAGCGGCGATTCCCCTATTAAAAAAGGTAGTGGAAGTCATGCCAAATCAATTTACAACCGCTATATTCGATGCAGGATATGACTACGAAGCGATTTACCGACAAATCTTAAATCAAGACATGAAAGCTGTCATTCCTTATGTCAAACGTCGTGAATCTGAAATCTTGGGCTTCGATGCAAATTTCCGTCCAACGTGTGTACGGGAACATAGCTACTGTTACGACAGCTTTGACGAGAAATATCAAAGCTTAAAATTTACGCGCCCGAAAGAATGTGCAACGTGTCCATTACGTGAAGATTCACTATGTCAAAAAGTCTTTAAAATCAAGTGTGAAACGGATATTCGAAAGTACACGTATCCAGCAAGAGGCTCTGTATTATGGAAAAAACTTTACAAAGAACGTACAGCTGTTGAACGAGTAAATGCCTACTTAAAAGAATATTTTCAATTAAATAATGTCCGTCACCGAACAGGCAGAAAAGCCAAGTTGCACTTCAATATGGTGACATTTATTTATAATGCCTGTAAATTAGCAGTCGATCGTTTGAATGCAAAATTAAATGAGCAAAACACAGCTGCATAATTTAAAAAAATGAAAATCAAGAAATTGGACTAGTCTAACCTCTAGAAAAAATCGAGTTATGAAATTGATTCAA
>NZ_QWUA01000148.1 GCF_003576525.1 Rummeliibacillus sp. POC4
GGTGCTGCACCCCAAAAGTTAGAGTAAAAAATCTAATTTTTGGGGTGTTTTTCTATGGCTAAATATAGCGAAAAATTTAAATTTAAAGTAGTACAAGATTATTTAAGTGGTCCATTAGGTTACACTTTGACAGCCAAGAAACATGGTATAGTTACTTCTCAATTAAAGAGGTGGGTACGTTCATATAAAGAATTTGGTCGAAATGGCTTATCTGTAAAGAAAAAGAAGCAGTTTTATTCTGTTCAATTTAAATTAGATGTATTAAACTTTATGAAACAAACAGGTGCTTCTTATCAAGATACGGCAATTCAATTTAAGATGAATAATTTAAGTTTAATCGCAAATTGGAACAGTAAATTTCTAAAAGAAGGGATAGAGGGCCTGCAAGAAAAAGCAAAGGGGCGTCCGTCTATGTCTAAGAAACCAAAATTAACATCGAAGAAACAAGAAAAAATAATGTCACGTGAAGATCAGTTAGAACGTGAAAATGAACTACTTCGTTTAGAGGTGGCGTATTTAAAAAAGTTGAAGGCTTTTCGAGAGAATCCGGATGCCTTCCTCGAAAAGCACAAGCAATCATTGCGTTCGAACTTAAAGAAGAGGGATTCCGATTAAAAGATGTTATAAAACAAGTGGATATTCCTGAGGCAACGTACCATTATCACATCAAGCAAATGCATCAAGAGGATCCGGATGAAACCTGGAATACCTTGATATTAGAGACTTTTGAGAAACATGAAGGTCGATATGGTTATCGCCGTATTCATGCGGAATTGAAAGCACAAGGATACACAATTAATCATAAGAAGGTACAGCGTATCATGCAGAAATTAAACTTGAAATGTGAGAAATTTGTACGCAAATCACGCTATAAATCTTATAAAGGGACGATAGGAAAGGTGGCAAAGAATCGTTTAAACCGCCGTTTCAGCACACCGAATCCCCTTCAAAAGCTTGTAACAGACGTAACGGAATTCAAATGTACAGATGGTGAAAAACTTTACTTAAGTCCAATCATGGATTTATATAACGGTGAAATCATTGGGTTTAGTATGTCAAAACGTCCAACACTAGATTTTGTGATAGATTCACTTAAACAAGTACTTCCTGTTATACAAGATCATGCAAAATATCGGACAACCATTCACTCAGATCAAGGCTGGCATTATCAACATAAAACATGGGTCAAAACATTAAAGCAGAACAAGATTTTCCAAAGCATGTCTCGAAAAGCAACGTGTGCAGACAATGCCGCAATGGAGAACTTCTTCGGCTTACTTAAACAGGAAATGTATTATGGGGAAGAATTGATTGCTTACGAAGCATTAAAAAAGAAAATTGTTCAATATATAGATTATTATAATAACGAGCGAATTAAACAAAAACTGGCCGGTATGAGCCCGGTAAAATACCGAATTCATACCAGCCAATTAGCTGCATAACAAAAACTCTAACTTTAAGGGGTCACTA
>NZ_QWUA01000149.1 GCF_003576525.1 Rummeliibacillus sp. POC4
GTCAATAATTTTGTGTAAATGACTTTTCAACCTTTTCAAGTAGATCGTCACTTTGGTATTCAATTAGACTTGTTCGAAGGTTTGATTTTGGTTTGTAGGAAAGGGCTAGCCCTTTCCTACAAACCAAAATTGTGCGCCGCGCTCCGCTCTTGCGAATTATTCCGTTTTTAAGCTTTCAAACATTTCTTCCAGTGCTGCACGTGCTTTATTAAAGCCTCGGTGGCAACGTGTGGCGAATCGTTGATTATAGTCTTCAAATTGCGTAACTAAGAAGCGTTCCAGCGATTCTTCATTCGGAAATTGTTCTTTTCGTTTTGTGTATTTCTTAATTTGTTTATTAAGAGATTCGATTAAATTGGTCGAGTAAATACTTGGCCAAATATCCTTAGGCAACTGATAAAATGTAAGCAAATAAGGGTTTTCAAGCAATGATTGTGTGACCTTTTTATACATTTTGCCCCATTTAGCACAAAAAGCATGGAGCGCCTGCTCAGCTGCCTCTGCATCCACTGATTGGTGAAGGGTTTTAAAATCCTCACAAATTGCTTGGCGGTCCTCTACACGTACTTTGTGAGAAATATTACGTCCAACATGCACAAGGCACACTTGATATTTTGCTTTTGGAAACACATTGAACACAGTGTCGGCCATGCCTTTTAAGCCATCTGAGACGAATAACAAAACGTCCTCTACACCGCGCTCTTTGAGCTCTTCTAATAGCTCATGCCAGTTATAAGCTGATTCTGTTGGGGCAATCGTGTACGCTAATATTTCTTTTGAGCCATCTTCACGAATCCCCACTGCGATGTAGACAGCTTCCTTCGATACTGTATCACGACGAACTGGAATATATGTGGCATCTAAATATACGCAAACATAGCGATGGTGTAACGGACGTTTATTGAAAGCCTCAACTGTTTCTGATACGGTTTTTGTCATGTTTGAAATCGTTTGGGGTGTATAGTGATGACCATACATTTTTTCAATCAAATTTGCTATTTCAGACATGGTAATCCCTTTTTGAAATAGGTGAATAACCGTTGCTTCTAGCGTATCGTTAGAGCGTTTGTATGGTGGGACTGTCTGTTGTTTAAATTCCCCATTGCGATCACGAGGAATTTGAATGGTTAGGTCACCATACTCTGTATGAAGTGTGCGTGAATAAACTCCATTGCGTGAATTGCCGGAGTTAAAGCCTATACGATCGTATTTTTCATAATTTAAAAACTCTGTTAATTCTGTCGCCAGTAACGAATTGATCGCCATTTCCAAATGTGAACGAAAAACCTCGGTAATATCTTGTTTTTTTACTAGTGCATCGATGATTTCTGTTGTAAACTGATTCATAGGGAAGACCTCTTTTCTTTGGATGAGTTGTGGTGACTTTATTCTATCAAGAAAAGGTCTTCCTTTTTCTATTAAAATTTCTATTTACACAAAATATTTTATACTCTC
>NZ_QWUA01000150.1 GCF_003576525.1 Rummeliibacillus sp. POC4
GAATGTAGTATAGATGTATGGACACACTCTAGTTAAATTAATATGATAGAACAAACGAGAGGACGTGTCCGAATATGAAACAAAAACGATACAACCACGAATTTAAACAAACAGTAGTCGAACTTTATCGCTCTGGTCAAGCGGTGAATAATTTAGCGAGTGAATATGGTGTTTCTGAAGTCACTATTTATAAATGGATTAAACTTTATTCTCCCATTGAAGGAAAAGAAGATTTAACGGCAGCGGAAGTTTCTGAAATCCAAAAGGAAAATCTTCGCTTAAAACAGGAGGTTGAAATCCTAAAAAAGGCTATGACCATATTCGCTCGAAAATAGACGACCAAGTTCTGATTGACCACATAAAAGCTGAAAGCGAACATCAGCCAGTACAGTTGATGTGTCGTGTTTTAAAGATGCCTAAAAGTACGTATTACCAATCTTTTCATAAGAAACCGAATAGCTATCATGTCAAAAACAAAGAACTACTGAAGCGTATTCGTTCGATCCATCAAGAAAGTGATGGGTGTTATGGCGCACCTAAAATCTTCGAAGTCCTAAAAAAAGAGGACTATCAAGGAAGTATAAATCGTATCCAACGAATTATGAAAGAGGCAGGTATTCGTTCTTACATCGTAAAAAAGTATCGACCAACACCGACACATCAGCCAGTAAAAGCACGTGAAAACATCATGAAGCAAGACTTTTCAACCACTACAATCAACGAAAAATGGGTAGCTGATATCACGTATATCAACACACTTCGTGATGGTTGGTGTTATTTAGCATCGGTACTGGATCTTCACACAAAGAAAATTATTGGCTATAAGTTCGCACGTAAAATGACCGTTGACATCGTATTAGAAGCAATGGAAAACGCAGTACAAGCGCAAAATCCTGGACCTGGAGTGATTGTACACACCGATTTAGGCACACAATATACAAGTGAAGCCTTTCAAGAACAGTTAAAAAAATATGAAATGATTCCTTCATTCAGTCGTAAAGGATGCCCATATGACAATGCTTGTATTGAATCTTTTCACGCAACACTCAAAAAAGAAGAGGTTTATAGAAAACGATATTCAACCTTTGAAAATGCAAGAATCGCATTATTTCAATATATTGAAGGTTGGTATAATCGAAAACGAATTCATAGTGGAATTGGTTACCTCACTCCAGATGAATTCGAGAAGATATGCCGACTTTCAGCGTAAGAACAAAGGCAACCGATTAACCCCTCCCCATATTTTTGGGGTGCAACTTCCATGAATTATTCGCTTCACATCCCAAGTAGGCGGTCAAAGGCTCTTTTCACTTTGACGGGCTACTTGGGATGTGGAACACTCAAAAATGGAGGTTGCGCAGAACAAAAAAATAAACTTTTGTGTGTCCAAAAACTTGACGTAGATCC
>NZ_QWUA01000151.1 GCF_003576525.1 Rummeliibacillus sp. POC4
GGCTCTATACTAAATGTGGTGGTGTGGTCAATAGAATCAAGACTTTGACAACTTTCTAAAAATGCACAAAAAAATAACATCCTACTCACTCTTTTTGATACCTTTAATGTGGCGCAAAAAAGGATTGGAGTGAGTATGGATGCAAGAACATTTTATCATGGAACTACTAGGAATTAAAGATAAACACGTGGAATTATGGGAAATGAAAGAGGAAAATCATGAGTTTCATTTCTGGCTACAAACGAAACAAAGAACACAAACTTGCCCGAATTGTGGTGCAAAAACGAAACGAGTACACAGTTATCGTATTCAACCAATTAAAGGGCGTTTGATAGAAGATCGCCCAGTAAGAATCCATCTACGAAAAAGACGTTATTTATGTACAGCTTGTAAGAAGACATTCTTTGAAAAATTATCATTTATCCAACGTTATCAACGTCATACAAGATCCCTTGAACAACAAGTATTAACCTATGTTGGGGATCACTCTTTTAAGGCTGCAGGGAAAATGACGGGATTAAGCACCAATCAAGTAATTCGTCTATTTGATCGGCGTCAGATTCAGGTAAATTGTGTACTTCCAGCAGTCATAGCGATTGATGAGTTTAAAGGAGATGCTGATAAAGAAAAATTTCAAACGATTATTGTCGATGTGCAAAATAAAAAAATTATGGATGTTTTGCCGGACCGACTAAGTAAAACAATCGAAAATTATTTTCGTCAATGTGATACGAGTAATGTAAAAGTGGTTGTCATGGATTTATCGAAACGCTTTAAAGAAGCCGTTCGAAAAGCTCTTGGAAATCCTTTAATTGTGGCGGATCGATTCCACTATATGAGACAAGCATACTGGGGGTTCGATAAGGTACGAAGAGAAATACAAAATAAACTTCGAAAAGAAGACCGTATTTTGTGTAAAAGAAGTAAAGAACTTTTGTGGAAATCACCGTTTAAATTGAAGGAGGATCAAAAAAATCGAGTCGACGAGTTATTAAAAGATAAACCCAAATTACAAGAAGCTTATGTATTGAAAAATAAATTGGATGAATGGTTTAAAACAAGCAATTGTTGCACTGCGAAAGCAGGTTTGGAAGAATGGTGTGAATTAGTAGCGAATTCGAATATAGAGGCATTTCAGTCGGTTGTTGGAACATATAAACGATGGAAAACAGAGATATTAAACTCATTTGTCTATCCGTATAGTAATGGATATATTGAAGGGGTAAACAATACAACAAAGGTAATTAAACGAACATCTTACGGAATTAAAAACTTCTCAAGACTGCGAAAGAAAATATTATGGCGTCAAGTTGTAAGAGAAGTGAGTGTTTAAAATCACACTCACTTCAAAAGAGTAGAGTATTTGTGGAATTTAAACACCACCACATTTGACAAAGAAC
>NZ_QWUA01000152.1 GCF_003576525.1 Rummeliibacillus sp. POC4
GGCTCTTTGTAAATAGTTGGGGTGGGGACACAATTCTCCGCCCTTATCCTATTGTGTTACCTATATCTTTATATTGATGTGTTAATAATATTTTGGCTCGTAATCGATCAAACCGTCGAAAGCCAAATGCATTTCGTTTTAATACTTTTGTTAAATTATTTAATCCTTCAACAAAACCATTTGAATAGCCAAAAGAAAAAGAATTTAAGATTTCTGTCTCCCAGTTTTTGAAGGTTTGAATCGTACGAATAAACTCTGGAATCCTTGATCTTTCAACCTTTTTATAAAACCTCTGTAATCCCTTTTTCGTTTGTTTCATTTTTTCTTTTCCATTCACTTTTGCAGCCTCGAACCAGCGATAAAAATGTTCTTTTAACTCATAAGCCAATTTCAATTCATCTGAAAAAGTACAATAACGGTCCAAATACCATTGATCATAATCCGTTAAATTTTGTGATTTTTTTAGAAAAACAAAGCGTTTCCTCTTTATCTTTTTTCGATCATAATCATTCCATTCCGATTGAACCCGGATTCTTACTCTTTCTATTGCCCAGTTGATATAGCGTACGAAATGAAAGCGATCTGCAATAATAATTGGCTTTCCTAATGATTTAGTAACAGCGGCTTTAAAGCTATGACTCATATCCATTACCACTGTTTGTACATTCTCTCCATACTGGTGTAAATAAGCTTCAATCGTTTCTTTTTTCCGATTTGGGAGAATATCTATCGGTTCCCTTGTTACTGCGTTAGCGATGATAAGTTGAAACTTTTCTTTATTGGCATTCCCTTTAAACTCATCCATCGCAATTACCGGCGGTAATTCTTTCATTTCTTTGATAGATTTTGGAATCACTCGATCGAATCGCTTAATAATTGTACTTACAGATGTTCCGTATTGTATGGCGGTTTCTTTAAATGTTTTCCCTTTTACTGCACGGACTTGCGCCATTTGATTCCATTCTTTAGAAAACCTTTGATAGCGCTCTACAATAGGATTTTGTTCTGCAAAGCGTTTCCCACATGTGCATCTATATCTTCGTTTTCTATAAAATAAAATTGTTTTTCTTTCTGAGAATTTTAGATGTTTAATTTTCGTTAAACGGTAATCATGTATATGTGAAGTCAATTTTCCACATTCAGGGCATTTATGCGGTTTAATAGGCATTTCAAAGTGAATGATATATTGACCTTCTATTTCTTGAGCTTTTAAAATTGTTACTTCTTCAAATCCCGGTAATATTATGTTAGAATTCATGTAACACGTAACTCCTATCTTAACTTTTGTTTGGGTAACTTTAGTATAAGATATTTGGAGCTTACGTGTATTTTTTTACCCTAAATTGTTTGACAACCCCAACAATTAGTATAGAACCC
>NZ_QWUA01000153.1 GCF_003576525.1 Rummeliibacillus sp. POC4
TCTTTGTAAATAGTTGGGGTG
Source organism: Rummeliibacillus sp. POC4 (assembly GCF_003576525.1). Classification (GTDB taxonomy): domain Bacteria; phylum Bacillota; class Bacilli; order Bacillales_A; family Planococcaceae; genus Rummeliibacillus. Next base: position 22 of record NZ_QWUA01000153.1, read on the forward strand.
GGGACACAATTCTCCACCCTTATCCTATTGTGTTACCTATATCTTTATATTGATGCGTTAATAATATTTTGGCTCTTAATCGATCAAACCGTCGAAAGCCAAATGCATTTCGTTTTAATACTTTTGTTAAATTGTTTAATCCTTCGACAAAGCCATTTGAATAGCCAAAAGAAAAAGAATTTAAGATTTCTGTCTCCCAGTTTTTAAAGGTTTGAATCGTACGAATAAACTCTGGAATTCTTGATCTTTCAACCTTTTTATAAAATCTCTTTAATCCCTTTTTCGTTTGTTTCATTTTTTCTTTTCCATTCACTTTTGCAGCCTCGAACCAGCGATAAAAATGTGATTTTAACTCATAAGCTAATTTCAATTCATCTGAAAGAGTACAATAACGGGCTAAATACCATTGATCATAATCCGTTAAATTTTGTGATTTTTTTAGAAAAACAAAGCGTTTCCTCTTTATCTTTTTTCGATCATAATCATTCCATTCCGATTGAACTCGGATTCTTACTCTTTCTATTGCCCAGTTGATATAGCGTACAAAATGAAAACGATCTGCAATAATAATTGGCTTTCCTAATGATTTAGTAACAGCGGCTTTAAAGCTATGACTCATATCCATTACCACTGTTTGTACATTCTCTCCATACTGGTGTAAATAAGCTTCAATCGTTTCCTTTTTCCGATTTGGGAGAATATCTATCGGTTCCCTTGTTACTGCGTTAGCGATAATCAGTTGAAACTTTTCTTTATCGGCATTCCCTTTAAACTCATCAATCGCAATTACCGGCGGTAATTCTTTCATTTCTTTGATTGATTTTGGAATCACTCGATCAAAGCGATTAATAATTGTACTGACAGATGTGCCATATTGTGTGGCTGTTTCTTTAAACGTTTTCCCTTTTACTGCACGGACTTGTGCCATTTGATTCCATTCCTTAGAAAATCGCTGATAGCGCTCTACGATTGGATTCTGTTCTGCAAAACGTTTTCCACATGTGCATCTATATCTGCGCTTTCTATAAAATAAAATGGTTTTTCTTTCTGAGAATTTCAGATGTTTAATTTTCGTCATACGGTAATCATGTATATGTGTTGTGAATGTACCGCATTGGGGACATTTATGCGGTCTGATAGGCATTTCAAAGTGAATGATATATTGATCTTCTATTGCTTGAGCTTTTAAAATTATTACATCTTCAAATCCTGGTAATATTATGTTAGAATTCATGTAACACGTAACTCCTATCTTAACTTTTGTTTGGGTAACTTTAGTATAAGATATTTGGAGCTTACGTGTATTTTTTTACCCTAAATTGTTTGATAACCCCAACAATTAGTATAGAACC
>NZ_QWUA01000154.1 GCF_003576525.1 Rummeliibacillus sp. POC4
TCGAACACAGAAGTTAAGCTCTTTAGCGCCAATGGTAGTTGGGGGCTGTCCCCCTGCGAGAGTAGGACGTTGCTAGGCACGCTAAAAGCACAACTGTTTATCAGTTGTGCTTTTTATATTTTATAGTAAAGATTAAGTAACTAAGTTCTCTACTTTAAACATCAAGCTTCACGTTTTGACTTTATATGGAATGGCGGCATGATAAACTTCATCGGCAAATCAATTCTTTGATATAGCTGCCCTCAACTTGAAACTCATGCCTCCAGTGCCATGTGTCATATGTAATATGGGTAATTGAGATGCTATATATTCTTTCGTTGTCAAAATACATTAGATTGAATAATGAAGATTCGACTATCCAAAGATCATTTATATCAAAATAATAAAATCGTCATTATTAGTAAATATATTTATGAAGTATAAAATATAATTCCATTTTCTATGAATAAAATGGAATTAGCTTTATTCACAAATTAAATTAAAATAAATAATTAGTATTTTTAGAAAAGTAGTTGCAAGATGATAATATCCTGTTATAATAAGTATATATTCAAGTTCTACAATAATATTGTTCCGAAGTAGCTCAGTTGGTAGCAGCATCTGACTGTTAATCAGAGGGTCGTAGGTTCGAGTCCTACCTTCGGAGCCATTTTTTTGTCTGTGCTTCCATAGCTCAGCAGGTAGAGTGCTTCCATGGTAAGGAAGAGGTCACCGGTTCGAGCCCGGTTGGAAGCTTTTATCCTATTTTTAGTAGGTGTTCTAACACTATTGAAAATAAATAAAAAATATTTTTAAAAAAGTATTGCGCAATTTATAGATATATGATAATATAATTCTTGTCCTGTTAGAGACATTAAAAATATGGCCCCTTGGTCAAGCGGTTAAGACACCGCCCTTTCACGGCGGTAACACGAGTTCGAATCTCGTAGGGGTCACCATTTAAACTTTATACATATTGGAGGATTAGCTCAGCTGGGAGAGCATCTGCCTTACAAGCAGAGGGTCGGCGGTTCGATCCCGTCATCCTCCACCATTGTTTCGGAGGGGTAGCGAAGAGGCTAAACGCGGCGGACTGTAAATCCGCTCCTTCGGGTTCGGCAGTTCGAATCTGCCCCCCTCCACCATCTTTTGGGGTATAGCCAAGCGGTAAGGCAACGGATTTTGATTCCGTCATGCCCTGGTTCGAATCCAGGTACCCCAGCCATTTTTATATTATGAGTCATTAGCTCAGTTGGTAGAGCATCTGACTTTTAATCAGAGGGTCGCTGGTTCGAATCCTGCATGACTCATCAAATATAAGATATAACCTTCTTCTTACTTAATAAGAGGAAGGTTTTTTT
>NZ_QWUA01000155.1 GCF_003576525.1 Rummeliibacillus sp. POC4
ACTCCCATGAATTCTAAGAAAAAGTATATTTTTCCATATAAGAATATTATAAGATAATTGTATATTTATGTAAATAATAAAAATTTTTATAAAATCATTTCTGATTCTCCACCTAAAAATATAATAGGGTGAATATATTTAATTTCCCAACGCTTTTTTAGGCAAGCTAACAACAAACTTCTATAAACTTAAATTAACTTTATCAATCACTTTTTCTAAAAGCATACTCAATTACACAATCTATATATACAAAAAAATCAACAGTTTACATTTGAACTGTTGATTTTTTGTAAAACATAATATAATCCCAACTACCAAAACTTAATGTCATAAAGTGCATCTAAAGAAATAGAACCAGCACCTGCTAAAGCAATTCCTAGTGCAACAGCAATTAATACCACATTATACTCAATTCCACCCTTGTCAGAGAAAAGTCCATTTTTCCCATGCACAGTTACAATGGCAATAATCATCGGTACAATGATAAAAAGTGCGGCCAAAGGTGTAAGGAATCCCAACAAGAAAAGTATTCCACCAACTAATTCACCAAAGCCAGCTAATAATGCCATTGGTTTTCCTGGTTTAATACCTATTTGTTCAAAAAATGCACCTGTTCCAGCTGGTCCGCCACCTCCAAACCATCCAAATGCTTTCTGTGTACCATGAGCTGCAAAATATAGTCCAACGATTACTCGTATTATTAATAGACCGATAGCTTCCATTATAAAAACCCCCAAATTTTTATTTAGTTGCTATAGCAACTAAAACAACGTTCTTCATTTTAATAGAAAGTCCCGATCATTGCAAGTTTTTTTACTTATTCTTATTTGAATCTACATTTCGTTGCATTTTTAACAGTATATTATTTACCATTTGTAGTTCCTCATTAGTGATTCCTGAACAGACTATACGATTAAATTCCTCAGTAATTGGATAAACCTTCTCACCTAAACTAATGCCCTTTTCAGTAAGATACACATTGAATGATCGACAATCTTTTTCATTTACTTTTCGACTGATTAATTCTTTTTTTTCTAAACTACAAATCATTCGAGCGATATTCGTTTTATCTTTATTAAGCCTTTTAGCTATTTCGTTTTGGCTTAATCCATCTTTTTCCCATAAAAGTATCAAAATTAAGTTTTGTTCAGGTGCAATATTTAAGTGTGCTAATTTTGCTTTAATATAGCTTGTTAAAGTTAAGTCTGTTTGATGAATTAATATACTTATATAATCATCCATTGAAATTTTCATATATAAACTC
>NZ_QWUA01000156.1 GCF_003576525.1 Rummeliibacillus sp. POC4
AGTCAAGTCCGAAGAATTGTGTAAATTAAAATCCAAGGTTACAGTTTCATCGATATCCTAGATTTGTATTTTCGAAGCTTATTTTATTTTTTTCTATGAAGGGGGTACCCCCTTCATAGAAAAAAATTTCGCGCGCTGCGCTGGCATTATTCATTTAATGACAAATTTTTTCTTTGCTTGTTCTTCTGCATAATCCATAAGAATGGCCCCTATTAGCCTAAAAGCAGATTGAGTATTTGGAAAGATACGAATTACTCTTTCTCTACGGCGAATTTCTTGATTCAAACGTTCTAACGAATTCGTACTATGAATAAATGTATGAAATTTAATTGGTTCGTTTAAATATTGGATGGCATCTTCGAAGCCTTCGTCTAATGTTTTCAGAGCTTTATCAAGCTTGGGATTATTTTCATAAAGTTTCATGAATTCATCCTTAAATGATTTAGCGTCCTCAAATTTCACAACGTTAAAAATTCGTTTCAAATCAACAACTACTTGAGGCATCTCTTTTTTGGGGATTTTATCGATAATGTTTCTTTTAAAATGAACAGAGCAACGTTGCCAGGAGGTACCAATAAATTCCCTTTGAATAGCTTTTTTTAATCCTTCATGGGCGTCTGATATAACAAGTTTGGGTGACTGTAATCCACGTGATTTTAAGTCTTGAAAGAAACCTTGCCAAGCCTCAAAACTCTCAATATGATCAATTTTTAATCCAATTACGTCTCTTTGCCCTGTTTCACATAGTCCTGTAGCAATATAAACCGCTTTAGAAACTACCCGGTTATGTTCACGGACTTTAATATACATTGCATCGACAAATATATATGGATAGTATTGAACATTCAGTGGTCTCTTTGCCCATTCATTTACTATTGGATCAAGTCTTTCTGTAAGAGAAGAGACGAACGACTTAGATACATTTTCTCCACAGAGTTCTTCAACAACCTTTGTGACTTTACGTGTTGATACTCCATTTATGACCATTTCTAGCATAGAGAGCACAAAAGCTTGATCACAACGTGCATACTTTTGGAAAACGGATGTAGAAAATTCTCCTTCACGTGTTCGAGGAACACGTAGTTGTATACGACCGATACTGGTCAATAATTCACGATCGTAATAACCGTTTCGATAATCACGACGATCATCTGAACGTTCATAAGCAGAAGCTTGTAAATATTCATCTCGTTCCATTTCCATATATGCATTTAGTACAAGAACAATAGATGCCTTCATCACTGTATC
>NZ_QWUA01000157.1 GCF_003576525.1 Rummeliibacillus sp. POC4
TAGATTACTTTCATGCTGGGCGCACTAAAAAAATCCTTTAGAACTTAACGTTCTAAAGGATTTAATATGACCCCTACGGGATTCGAACCCATGTTACCTCCGTGAAAGGGAGGTGTCTTAACCACTTGACCAAGGGGCCAATATAATGGCGGAGAAGGAGGGATTTGAACCCTCGCACCGGTTACCCGATCTACACCCTTAGCAGGGGCGCCTCTTCAGCCACTTGAGTACTTCTCCATATGGCTCCGAAGGTAGGACTCGAACCTACGACCCTCTGATTAACAGTCAGATGCTACTACCAACTGAGCTACTTCGGAATAATTTTATGGTGGGCCTAAATGGACTCGAACCATCGACCTCACGCTTATCAGGCGTGCGCTCTAACCAGCTGAGCTATAGGCCCATAATGGAGCGGGTGAGGAGAATCGAACTCCCGACAACAGCTTGGAAGGCTGTGGTTTTACCACTAAACTACACCCGCATAATGGTGGGTCGGGACAGAATCGAACTGCCGACACTTAGAGCTTCAATCTAATGCTCTACCAACTGAGCTACCGACCCATATTAGAATAATATCTTTCAAAGAAAATGGCGGTTCGGACGGGACTCGAACCCGCGACCTCCTGCGTGACAGGCAGGCATTCTAACCAGCTGAACTACCGAACCATTTTGGTTGCGGGGGCAGGATTTGAACCTGCGACCTTCGGGTTATGAGCCCGACGAGCTACCGAACTGCTCCACCCCGCGATAACAATATGAACTACTTTTTACTATGCACTTGGTTAATGGACGTCTTCCACGCTACGCTTGCGTCGACGTTAATCGCAATCTTCGTTTTGCGATTTGCTCCACCGTGCGATAATGTTATGAAATACTTCTTTACTATATTTATAAAATGGAGGAGGAAGAGGGATTCGAACCCCCGCGCGGTTTGACCCGCCTGTCGGTTTTCAAGACCGATCCCTTCAGCCAGACTTGGGTATTCCTCCAAAACTTTCATAAATATAAAAATGGTGGACCTTGCAGGACTCGAACCTGCGACCGGACGGTTATGAGCCGTCTGCTCTAACCAACTGAGCTAAAGGTCCTTTAG
>NZ_QWUA01000158.1 GCF_003576525.1 Rummeliibacillus sp. POC4
TGACGAATTGTAATATTAAGTGCACCACTCAAAATAAATAAAAAAGACCCATTCAATATGAACCTGTATAATTAAAGTTCCTACACCAAAATCAACAGGGGGCCATATTGAATGAGCTATTATCATCTTACCATATCTGAACGTTCGAAAATAGAGGTTTTAAAAGGATTAGGGTACTCTTGTCGTGCCATTGCGCGTCATCTCAACCGTTCTCATACAACGATTTCTCGTGAATTAAAGCGATTGAATGAATGGTCAGCTGAAAAGGCGCAATGGCACGCGGCTGCGCAGAAGAAAAAATGTGGTGCGCGTTCAAAGTTTACAGACAAACTGCGTAAAGTTATCGAAGAAAAACTAAAAGCGACATGGTCTCCTGAACAGATTGTCGGTTCCTTGTTTCAAGGCAAATTATCTTTCAAAACAATTTATCGCTGGCTTTATTCAGGGAAACTTCACGTGACGCTTCAAGTGCTTCGCCAAAAAGGAAAGCGTCAGGCACCACGCGAAACACGTGGGCGTTTCAACGTTGGAACTTCTATTCAGCATCGCCCAAAAGAAGTCAAAACGCGTGAAACGTTTGGCCATTGGGAATTAGATACCGTCGTTTCAGCACGCGGTACGAAAGGATGTATCGCGACATTCGCCGAGCGAAAAACACGTTTCTATGTCGGCATTCAAATACCGAATCGCTCGGCGCAATCGATGAAGTGGGCGATTGAACAGCTCATTTCGCGTTATCCAAGACAATGTTTTCAAACGTTTACGACGGATCGAGGAAAAGAATTTAGCTGTTACGCCGACATCGAAAAACAGTACGGCATCCCAATTTACTTCGCTGATCCGTACGCGCCATGGCAACGTGGCACGAATGAAAATAGTAATGGTCTTTTACGCGAATTTTTCCCAAAACGAATGGATTTGGGACAACTAACACCATCAAAAATAGAAAAAGCACTTTCATTGATCAACAATCGACCAAGAAAGTGCCTCAACTGGAACACCACGCAGGAAGCATTTGAATATCAGGTGGTGCAGTTAATTTGACAATCTATCAT
>NZ_QWUA01000159.1 GCF_003576525.1 Rummeliibacillus sp. POC4
AGGAGTCAGCAGACGTCATAGTACCATTTGATTCTAGAACAAATGGGAAGGACTGAACAATTAAGAGAGAATAGCCCTTGGCATTCAGTACTCTATGATAAACACAGAAAATCCAAATGGACTTACTTGATGGAGGTAATGGTGAATTCCATGAGGGACATCAAGAGGGTGTAATAGAGACTGGCATAAGAAGATAAGCTATTCACGGAGGAGTCAAACGAGATGTTAATGAGTCAAATTCTGTCACGAGAGAATATGCTTCAAGCGCTCAAAAGAGTCGAAAAGAATAAAGGTAGTCATGGAGTAGATATGATGCCCGTACAAAACCTACGTCAGCATATAGTCGAAAATTGGTTAACAATCAAGGAGCAAATTCTAATGGGTACCTACAAACCGCAACCAGTTCGCAGAGTCGAAATCCCGAAACCTGACGGCGGAGTGCGATTATTAGGTATTCCAACCGTAACAGACCGACTCATTCAACAAGCAGTAGCCCAAGTATTATCCCGAATATATGACCCGACATTCTCTAATCATAGCTATGGATTTCGACCAAATCGAAGTGCCCATGATGCCATTAGAGAAGCCAAGGGCTTCATTAGAGAGGGATACCGTTGGGTTGTAGATATGGACTTAGAGAAATTCTTCGATAAAGTAAATCATGACCGACTAATGGGTACATTAGCGAAAAGAATTCATGATAAACCCTTATTAAAGCTTATTCGAAAATACTTACAATCCGGAGTTATGATAAATGGAGTTGTAATGGATACCAATCAAGGGACACCACAAGGTGGACCACTTAGTCCGTTACTTTCTAATATAGTTCTAGATGAATTCGATAAAGAATTAGAGAAACGTGGCCATAAATTCGTCCGCTATGC
>NZ_QWUA01000160.1 GCF_003576525.1 Rummeliibacillus sp. POC4
GAGAATTCTCAATGAAATATAAAATAACTCATTTAAATACCTTTGATTATGATAGTCCTGTTGAGCAAAGTTTAAATACTATACATCTAAAACCGCGCACAAATGAGTGCCAAAGGTTACTGTTTTATGATATTGAAATTTGGCCAAACTCAGTTACCCGCGAGTATATAGATATTTGGCATAATGCAGCTGCCGATTTTTATATTCCACAAAAACATAATAGACTTGAAATTCAAACAACATCTATAGTGAGTATACAGAAGGCTCCCCTCATGGATCAGTTAAGCTTTTCGAACAAAATGAAAGATATTTTCCAATCACAACTATTTAAGGATCATTATTTACACTACTTACAAGCAACGAAATATACCTATTTAACAGAAGAACAAATACATCATATAAATAATATTATTGGCTATCGTAATAATCCAATAGAATTTTCTCTTGCACTTATGACTTATTTACACACAAATATTCGATATGATACAACTGCCACAAATGTAAAAACTACCGCACAAGAAGCTTATAACTTAAAAGCCGGCGTTTGCCAAGATTACGCACATATAATGATTGGTGTTTTACGTGCTAATGGCATTCCTGCCCGTTATATGAGCGGTTATTTATATGTTGGTAAAGAAGATGATTTAATCGGAAATTCAGCAACACATGCTTGGGTAGAAATAATGGTACCTGGAGTTGGATGGTTAGGCCTAGATCCTACAAATGATGTTGAAGCACTTGAGAATCACATTATTTTATGTGCCGGAAGAGACTATACCGATGTTAGTCCAGTTGAAGGTGTATACACTGGAGGAGATCACACATTAACTGTTAAAGTCACTGTAAAGAAGATTGACCATTTGTAAGATGGGGTTATTCAGGC
>NZ_QWUA01000161.1 GCF_003576525.1 Rummeliibacillus sp. POC4
AATCGAGTAGGAGGGAGTGATTAACTCCCGACCTCTCACACCACCGTACGTACGGCTCCGTATACGGCGGTTCAATTAAGATGATTGACGCAGAATTTCATACCGAGCTTTTAGACTTTTGAGCCCTAGGTGACTCCAGTAGGAGTTACCTAGGGTTCTGTGTAATATTGGACTTTTTGATATTCTCCAGTAACTCTTGCGAGTATTTCCCCATTCATGTGCCTTCCATTTTGGAACACCTAGTTGTACTAGATTTCTCACTTTTGTACTTGGTTTCTTCCAATTCTTCCATAAGCACATTCGTAGCCTTCTTTTAATCCACCCATCCAGTTGTTCGAAAATAGATTTAGTATCTGCTAAGGCGAAGTATCCACACCACCCAATTAAGTATCGATTTAACTTTTGAATGCGAAGTTCCATTGGAAAAGGTTTACTTCTTGAGGTTATCTCTCGAATTTTCCCCTTCATTCGTTTGATACTCTGTTTTGCTATTCGAATTTTAGGTTCTTTATTGTTAGTAAAACTAAATCCAAGGAATTTACAATTCCAAGGACGGTCTACTGTGGATTTCTTTTCATTTACTTTCAATCGTAGTTTCTTTTCAATGAAGGTTCTAATACTTTTCATGACGCGTATG
>NZ_QWUA01000162.1 GCF_003576525.1 Rummeliibacillus sp. POC4
CGAGTAGGAGGGAGTGATTAACTCCCGACCTCTCACACCACCGTACGTACGGTTCCGTATACGGCGGTTCAATTAAGATGATTGACGCAGAATTTCATAACGAACTTTTAGACTTTTGAGCCCTAGGTGACTCCAATAGGAGTTACCTAGGGTTCTGTGTAATATCGGACTTTTTGATATTCTCCAGTAACTCTTGCGAGTATTTCCCCATTCATGTGCCTTCCATTTTGGAACACCTAGTTGTACTAGATTTCTCACTTTTGTACTTGGTTTCTTCCAATTCTTCCATAAGCACATTCGAAGCCTTCTTTTAATCCACCCATCCAGTTGTTCGAAAATAGATTTAGTATCTGCTAAAGCAAAGTATCCACACCACCCAATTAAGTATCGATTTAACTTTTGAATTCGAAGTTCCATAGGAAAAGGTTTACTTCTTGATGTTATCTCACGAATTTTCTCCTTCATTCGTTTGATACTCTGTTTTGCTATTCGAATTTTAGGTTCTTTATTGTTAGTAAAACTAAATCCAAGGAATTTACAATTCCAAGGACGGTCTACTATGGATTTCTTTTCATTTACTTTCAATCGTAGTTTCTTTTCAATGAAGGTTCTAATACTTTTCATGACGCGTATA
>NZ_QWUA01000163.1 GCF_003576525.1 Rummeliibacillus sp. POC4
TGAGTCATTAGCTCAGTTGGTAGAGCATCTGACTTTTAATCAGAGGGTCGCTGGTTCGAATCCTGCATGACTCACCATTTTAATTAAATATTGCGGGTGTGGCGGAATTGGCAGACGCACTAGACTTAGGATCTAGCGCCGCAAGGCGTGGGGGTTCGACTCCCTTCACCCGCACCATTTATTATGAAACTTAATAATTGCCAGATTAAATAACACATGCATATGCGGAAGTAGTTCAGTGGTAGAACATCACCTTGCCAAGGTGGGGGTCGCGGGTTCGAACCCCGTCTTCCGCTCCAAATATGCCGGGGTGGCGGAACTGGCAGACGCACAGGACTTAAAATCCTGCGGTAGGTGACTACCGTACCGGTTCGATTCCGGTCCTCGGCACCATTTCTTTTTAAAACAAATTTTATAAAATGCGCCCATAGCTCAACTGGATAGAGCGTCTGACTACGGATCAGAAGGTTGTGGATTCGACTTCTGCTGGGCGCACCATATTCGGGAAGTAGCTCAGCTTGGTAGAGCACTTGGTTTGGGACCAAGGGGTCGCAGGTTCGAATCCTGTCTTCCCGACCATTATAAATATTTTAAATT